>JBHAEG010000039.1:0-126916 GCA_041855445.1 Moraxellaceae bacterium | reverse complement strand
TCAGTTGGTAGAGCAGCGGACTTTTAATCCGTTGGTCCCGCGTTCGAGTCGCGGACGACCCACCATTTTAAATCATTGATTATCTATATGTTATTGCTATCAATCAAGTTTTAACTCTTGTGATTGTGGTATAGTTACAATTACCATTGTAAATATTAACATAAGTTATTATTTTTATTAAAATCCGCTAAGCCCCACTAAATTTCACCAAAAAATAGTTGCAGACCGCTTTAAGTTTACATAGTATAACCACTATCATATTAATAGTTAGGTGAACCATGCGAGCTAGTCAAATTTTATTTGCAACATTAAAAGAAACTAAAGAAACAGACATCATATCCAGTCAATTAATGGTACGGGCAGGGCTAATTCGTAAACTTGCGTCAGGATTATATACTTGGTTACCAATGGGACTAAAGGTATTAAAAAAAGTTGAAAAAATTATTCGTGAAGAAATGCAAGCTATTCATTCGCAAGAGCTATTAATGCCAGTAACTCAGCCTGCTGAGCTTTGGCAAGAATCAGGTCGTTTTAATGATTATGGCTTAGAGCTGTTACGTTTTAAAGACCGTCATCAACGGGATTTTGTTTTAGGACCAACTCACGAAGAAGTTATCACTGACATTGCTCGCAATCAGTTACATAGCTATAAACAGTTACCAGTTTGTTTTTTTCAAATTCAAACCAAGTTCCGTGATGAAATTCGTCCACGTTTTGGCGTAATGCGTTCTCGTGAATTTATCATGAAAGATGCTTATTCATTTCATATTGACCAGCCATCATTACAAAAAACTTATGATGATATGTATCAGGCCTATACCAATATTTTTACTCGTTTGGGGCTAGATTTTAGAGCGGTACAGGCTGATACAGGTTCAATTGGTGGCTTTGCTTCGCATGAATTTCATGTATTAGCGAGCAGTGGTGAAGATGATATTGTGTTTTCTGATAGCTCTGATTATGCTGCAAATATAGAATTGGCAGAGGCGGTTTGTACGCATATACGTCCAGAGCCAACACAAAGTATGCAAGATGTTGATACACCAAATATGCCTACTTGTGAACAAGTGGCAGAACATTTAGGTTTGCCACTGGCACAAACCGTCAAAACTCTTATTGTGCATGGTCAGCCCAGTGAAGATGGTTCGGTTACTTTAGTGGCATTGATATTGCGAGGCGACCACACATTAAATGAGATTAAAGCTGAAAAATTAGATTTAGTTAAATCTCCTTTAACTTTTGCTAGTGAAGAAGAAATGCAACAGGCAGGGTTATACAAAGGTTATATTGGCGTTAATTTAAATATGCCAGTCATTGTGGATAGAAGTGCTAGTGTGTTAGCTGACTTTGTGAGTGGTGCAAACAAACCACATATGCACACGACAGGGGTTAATTGGGATAGAGATGCAAAAATTACCCAAGTTGCTGACATTCGTAATGTTGTTGAGGGCGATTTATCACCAGATGGGCAAGGCACGATACATATTAAACGAGGTATCGAAGTTGGGCATATTTTTCAGCTTGGAGATAAATATGCTAAAGCATTAAACTGTAGCGTCATGGGCATTGATGGTAAGCCAGCGATTACGACAATGGGTTGTTATGGTATTGGTGTAACACGTATTGTGGCAGCTGCTATTGAACAAAATCATGATGAAAAAGGCATTATCTGGCGAACCAGTAGCACAGGTGAAACGATAGCTCCATTTGATGTTGTTATTGTACCGATGAAGTCCAAAGATGACAATGTTGCCCATACAGCTGAACAACTTTATCAATTATTAAAAAATAAAGGTGTTGATGTATTAATTGATGATAGAGATGAACGAGTGGGGGTAAAATTTGCTGATTTAGAGTTAATTGGTATTCCACATCGTATTGTCGTTTCAGAGCGTAATTTAGCTGAAAATAAACTTGAATATGTTAATCGCCAAGACGGTGAAAAACAGCTACTTAGCCAAGAACAGTTACTAACATTATTAGGTATTGTGTAAATGTTCAAATAATTGCAAAAGATGAAAATAATCTTTACAAGTTTTGTATAGTTTGGAAAAATCGGCAATGTTAAGATAAGTTGCCGATTTCTTTTATTGACTTAAAAACTATTAACGATAGGTATAACCATGCAATATAAACAATTAACCGCTAGCGTATTAGCCCTTGTCATAGGTGGAGCTATTTTAGGGCAAGGTTATCAAGTAGCAACTGCTGATAGCCAAGTTAAAAGCGAGATTAACAACGAACAACGAATGGTTACACGTCAAGTTGCCGCATTGCTCGACCGCAGTCATTATCTTGATAAAAAACTAGATAACAAAACAGGTAAAGAAATATTAACGGCATATATTGATGCACTTGATAACAATCGTGTCTTTTTTTTACAATCAGATATTGATGAATTTGAGAAAAAATATGCTGAGAATTTTGCTGACTATCTAAAACGAGGAGATTTAACCGCAGGATTTGCTATTTATCAACGTTTTCAACAACGTGCTAATGAATATTATGCTTTTGCCAATAAATTTTTAAAAAGTAATGTTAATTTAAAACGTCAAGATAGTATTGTGATTGACCGTGAAAAACAACCATTTTTTAAAAATGCTAATGAGCAAAAAAAATATTGGGAACAACAGCTTACTTACCAATTAATCACTGTTACTCTTAATCAAGAAGAAGAAAAAGCCAAAGAAAAAGTTTTTTCTGACAATCCTGATAAATATAATACTCAAGACTTAATTCGTAATGAACAACGTAGTCCAAACGAAGTTTTATTAAGTCGATTAAACCGTCAAAAAGGGCAACTAGACCGTATCAATAATGACCAAATTATGGAAAATTTATTGAATTCGGCAATGAGTGTGTATGACCCGCATAGTAACTATTTTGCCCCTATTCAAGCGAACGAAATGCAAATTCAATCAAGTCTTGAATTAGTTGGTATTGGCGTATCTATTCAGCCAGACCGTAAAAATCCAGATTATACCAAAATCGCTAGCCTTGTTGATGGTGGACCTGCCTCACGTTCAGGACAGATTAAGGCGAATGATTTAATTATTGGTGTTGCTGAAGATGGTAAAACTATGGTTGATACGGTAGGCTGGTCTACTCGTGAAATTGTTAGCCTTATTCGTGGTAAAAAAGGAACACCAGTCACTATTCGTGTGAAATCACCAAATTCACCTGACAACACTGCTCGAAATGTTACCTTAGTGCGTGACATTATTCAACAAGAAGAATCAGGCGTGACACATCGTGTGGTCACAGTAAAAGATACAACGGGTAAAGAACATCGCATTGGTGTTATAGAAATTCCAAGTTTTTATTTAAACTATAAGGCACGGCGGGCAGGCGAAAGCTATCGCAGTGTTAGTATTGATACAGAAAATGCCGTAAAAGCGTTAAAAGAACAAAATATTGATGGCTTAGTGGTTGATTTACGCAACAATCCTGGTGGCTCGCTTGATGAAGTCACAAAAATGTTAGGCTTATTTATTAAACAAGGGCCATTGGTTCAAATTCGTGACAATCGGGGTAATGTCCAAGTTTATGAAGACAAAGATGGTGGTAAACAATTATACACAGGTATGATGAGTGTCCTTATCAATCTTGGCTCAGCGTCTGCTAGTGAAATTTTTGCTGCAACTATTCAAGATTATGGACGAGGCTTAGTTGTTGGAAGCACCACTACAGGCAAAGGCTCAGCCCAAATTCAGCTTGACAACTTACAACTTGGCTCGGCAGCTTTGACCCAACGAAAATTTTACCGTATCACAGGTGGAAGTACACAAAATAAAGGGGTAATACCTGATATTCAACTTGTAAACATTCATGAAGGTGCAGAGTTTGGCGAGCGTAGCCAAAAAAATCCATTACAATGGGATACTATTCGTACGACTCCTTATAAGCCTGAAGGTAAATATGCTCAAGCAACTATTCAAACATTAAACGAATTATCTAAAAAACGTCAAGAAAAAGACCCACAGTTTAACTACTTAATGAGTCTTAATAAAATTCGTCAAATGAATGATGATAAAAAACCTGTGAAATTAAATATTGATGACCGCCGAGCTTATTTGCATAAAATTGAAAGTTTAATGTTAATTGCAGAAAATACTCGCCGTAAGGCAACAGGACAAGCAATTTATAAAAATTGGGACGATTATCAAGCGACAACCGATGCAGAAACTGAGGCACTGGCAAAAATCAAAGAAAGTGAGCGTCCAAAATTGGCAGAAAATGAAGCGTATATTATTGAAGCTGCGAAGATTATGTTAGAAGCAAATCAGTCATAGCTGGCAACAATGTAAGCTTTTGCTTACATTGATTGACGTTTCAGCGACTATTTTCTACCGTTTAGTTTTGGCATAATGTACCCAACAGCACAGGAAAACACTCAAGG
Source organism: Moraxellaceae bacterium (assembly GCA_041855445.1). Lineage (GTDB taxonomy): Bacteria > Pseudomonadota > Gammaproteobacteria > Pseudomonadales > Moraxellaceae > Faucicola. The sequence goes on along the minus strand of JBHAEG010000039.1, from coordinate 122,517 downwards.
ATTGAGATAGGGATAGAAACGCTGTAAAGGGAATGGCTTATTAGGAATATGTAAGCATCACGACTGACTAGACAAAGGATAGGTCAAATCAGAAGTAAACCAGAATACACCTTTGACGGATAAAAGGTGGCTTAACAAGGATAGTAATCAACAATAGCCGTACCAGCAATGGTACGGCTTAGTTGTTTTTGATGTTATATAAAAAAGAAGTTATATAAAAAAAATGAGAAGCCCAAAATAAAAAAAACGCCCAAATGAGCGTTTTTTAAAATAATAACTAGCGGATTAATGATGATGACCACCAACACCATGAGCATGACCATGTGCAATTTCTTCTTTAGTCGCTGGACGCACATCAACGATTTCAACATCAAAATGTAAAGTTTTACCTGCCAATGGGTGATTGGCATCAACAATCACTTTATCATCTTGTACATCACGCACCGTGACTAACATCACATGACCATCATCGGTTTGTGATTGAAATTGCATACCCACTTGAATATTATCAACGCCTTGAAAATTTTCACGAGGTACTTCCTGCACGGCGGCATCATCAAATTCGCCATAAGCTTCTTCAGGGGCAACAGTTGCAACCAATTTATCGCCGACAGTTTTACCCTCAAGTTGTTTTTCTAGTCCTGGAATAATATTACGATGACCATGTAAATAGGCTAAAGGCTGACCTTCAGGTGATTTATCGATGATAGCACCATCATCATCGGTTAAAACATAGTTAAATTGTACAACATAGTCATTGCCAATAATTGCCATAACTGTTCCTTATCAGTTTATCTTAAAAATACGGTGATATTCAAACACAAAATTTGATAAAAAGATAGTCAGTTATATAACGAATTGTAATGATTTGGTATTTTATTGGTAGAGGTGAGCGGTTTTCTGCTAAAAAAATGCTGGTTGTTTTTCCTTATTTGTCTAAAATCAGCTACAATACGCCATCTTTTTTAATATTATTATTTGATTATGAGTTTACACACTGAAATTAATAAACGCCGTACATTTGCTATCATCAGCCACCCTGACGCTGGTAAAACTACCATGACAGAAAAACTGTTATTATGGGGACAGGCTATTCAGCGGGCAGGAGAAGTTAAAAGCCGAAAAACTGATAAACATGCGACATCAGATTGGATGAGTATGGAGCAAGAACGGGGAATTTCTATCACCACATCAGTGATGCAGTTTCCTTATGCAAATCATATGATTAATTTACTAGACACGCCAGGTCACGCCGACTTTAGTGAAGACACATATCGTACTTTAACAGCGGTTGATAGTGCATTAATGGTGATTGATGGGGCAAAAGGGGTTGAAGAGCGAACTATTAAACTGATGGACGTTTGTCGTATGCGAGATACGCCTATTATCTCGTTTGTCAATAAACTTGACCGTGAAATTCGTGACCCCTTGTCATTATTAGATGAAATTGAAAATGTATTAAAAATTCGTTGTGTGCCTTTAACGTGGCCAATTGGCATGGGGCAAGATTTTGTTGGTGTGTATCATTTAGCTGAAGATAAATCATATTTATATCAAAAGGGTCATGGTACAGAAATTATTGATATTGAAACCCGTGATGGTTATGATTATCCTGATATTCGAGAAAAGTTGGGAGAGTTGGCGTTTTCAGCATTTGAAGAAGCATTAGAATTAGTACAGATGGCAAATGACGGTTTAGATGAGGCTGAATTTTTGGCAGGCAAGCAAACCCCTGTATTATTTGGTACGGCATTGGGAAATTTTGGTGTAGATATGGTATTGAATACCTTAGTAAAATACGCTCCTGCTCCAAAAGATCACGCAACTCAAGAACGTATTGTTAAAGCAGATGAAGAAAAATTCACAGGATTTGTCTTTAAAATACAAGCCAATATGGACCCTCGTCATCGTGACCGTATCGCCTTTATGCGAGTTTGCTCAGGTAAATATGAAAAAGGCATGAAAATGAACCATGTACGCATCGGCAAAGAAGTCAGAATTTCTGATGCTTTGACGTTTTTAGCGGGCGACCGTGAAGCATTAGAAGAAGCTTATGCAGGTGACATCATTGGCTTACATAATCATGGTACAATTCAAATCGGCGATAGTTTTACTGAAGGTGAAATCTTAAATTTTACAGGTATTCCACATTTTGCCCCAGAATTGTTTCGCCGTGTGGTATTAAAAGACCCATTAAAATCTAAACAGTTACAAAAAGGCTTACAACAATTATCCGAAGAAGGTGCTACTCAGGTGTTTATGCCTCAAATCAATAATGATTTGATTTTAGGGGCGGTTGGTGTGTTACAGTTTGAAGTGGTTGCTCATCGATTGCTAGAAGAATATAAAGTACAATGTATTTTTGAGCCTGTCAGCATTGCAACGGTGCGTTGGGTACATTGTGATGATGTGAATGCTTTTAATAAGTTCAAGAAAAAAGCTCATGACCAGTTATCGCTTGATGGTGGTGGTTATTTGACTTATCTTGCACCTAGCAGAGTCAATTTACAACTGATGCAAGAACGCTATCCTAAAATCAGTTTTCGAGCAACTAGAGAACATTAACTCTTGATTAATTCTCTAAAAATCCCATATAGTATATAATCCCAACTATTTTACTCAAGTTTATGTTTGGCTTAAATCTAAAAATAAACTTGAGGCATTTTAATTATCGAGGTAATCATGAGTGAAACAACTCAACAAAAAACCAGTAATATAAAAATTACTGAGTCAGCCCAAGGTTATTTAACCGAGTTATTAGCAAAACAAAATACTGATGGTATTGGTGTACGCATTTTTGTCGAAAATGCAGGCACGCCACGGGCTGAATGCTGTATGGCGTACAGTCAGCCTAATGAACATAATCCTGAAGATTTAGCATTGGATTTTAAAACGTTTACTGCCTATATTGATACACCATCAATTCCATATTTAGAAGATGCAGTCATTGATTATAATAAAGACCGATTTGGTGGACAGCTAACATTTCGAGCGCCTAACTCTAAAGTACCAAAAATCGGGGAAAATGCCAGTATAGAAGAACGCATTCATTATGTTTTACAATCAGAAATTAATCCAAATCTTGCCTCACATGGTGGCAGTGTAGAATTGGTTGATTTAGTACGAGAAGAAGGGGTTGGCATTACCGCAGTGTTAAAATTTGGTGGTGGTTGTCAAGGTTGTTCAGCGGTTGATGTCACATTGCGTCAAGGCGTAGAAGTCGCATTAAAACAGCAAATTCCCGAATTAACTCAAGTAATAGATGAAACTGACCATAGTTTTACCGCCAATGCCTTTTATAAATAGTGGGTAAATTTTTTAGGTTGAGATAAGCCATATTTGCCCTTACAATACCATCTTTGGTATCAATAAAATTTTTAACAAAAGCGAGTATTTAGGGTGAAGAAACATATTCCAGCAGAAGCTGAAATCAGCGTGCCAAAACATTTTGATGATGACAATCCTATCACGTTTGCCAATGCCAAAAATGAAACTTCTGTGGGTATCGTAAAACCAGAAAAGCTACATTTTGCCACACCGTTATTATTGGAATGTGAACGGGTATTACCTGAGTTTGATTTGATGATTGAAACTTATGGCACACTAAACGCTGATAAATCTAATGCTGTGTTGATTTGTCATGCGTTATCAGGCAGTCATCATGCCGCAGGCTATCATAGTGAAACTGATAAAAAGGCAGGCTGGTGGGACGTATTTATTGGACCAAATAAAGCCATTGATACTAATCGATTTTTTGTCGTTTGTCTAAATAATATTGGTAGCTGTTACGGCTCAACAGGTCCAACCACGCCAAATCCTGATAATGAAAATAAACCTTATGCCTCTGATTTTCCATTAATTACTATTAAAGACTGGGTAAAAACTCAAGTGATGTTATCTGACCGTTTAGGTATAACGTGTTGGCATGCGATTGTTGGTGGCTCGATGGGTGGTATGCAGGCGTTACAATGGGCAATTGACTATCCAGAACGGCTAAAACGTTGTGTAGTAATTGCCAGTACGCCTAAACTTTCTGCTCAAAATATTGCCTTTAATGAAGTTGCCCGTCAATCTATTTTGTCTGACCCAGATTTTCATGAAGGCCGTTATTTAGAAAAAGGCACTTATCCAAAACGTGGATTAATTTTAGCTCGTATGGTTGGACATATCACTTATTTAACAGATGAAGCAATGAAAGAAAAATTTGGTCGAGATTTAAAATCGGGCAAATTTATGTATGGCTATGATGTTGAATTTCAAGTAGAAAGTTATTTACGTTATCAAGGTGAACGCTTTAGTAAGAATTTTGATGCAAACACTTATTTATTAATGACCAAAGCTCTTGATTACTTTGACCCAACTCGAGGCATTATTGAAAATGATAGCAAACTTAGCGATAGTGACGCATTAAAACAAGCACTTGCCCAGACACAATGTCAATTTTTAATCGTATCCTTTACAACTGACTGGCGATTTGCCCCTGAACGCTCACAAGAAATCGTAGATGCGTTAATTGCTAATGGCAAACCTGTTAGTTATATCAATATTGATGCACCTTATGGACATGACTCATTTTTATTTGATATTCCACAATATCGGCGAGCTGTGTCAGGATTTTTAACTGCCCCGTTTTATCAAAAATAATGTTTATTAAAAATTGTCATAAAATAGAGTATTATCATGCAAATAGACCATCAATTAGCAGAACAATGGATAAAACCAAATAGCAGAATTTTAGATTTAGGTTGTGGTGATGGTAGTTTGTTACATCACTTACAAACAAATTTAGGTATATTTGGCTATGGCATTGAAATAGACCAAGATAGAATTAATGAAGCTATTAGTAAAGGTTTAAATATTATTGAACAAGATTTAAATGATGGTTTAGCTAGATTTGCAGATAATAGCTTTGATACCGTAGTCATGGCACGAGCTTTGCAAGCAGTAAAAGAGCCTGACAAATTATTATTAGACATGTTACGAGTTGGGCGAGAAGTGATTGTAACTTTTCCAAATTTTGCTCACTGGCAAAATCGTATTCATTTGGGAATAAAAGGTATGATGCCAATGTCGGAGGCGTTGCCATATGCGTGGTATAATACCCCAAATATCCATTTATGTACATTTAAAGACTTTGAACGTTTATGTGAAAATCATGACATTCAAATTTTAGATACAATCGCAATTAATGAAACCCCAATCACCAAACATATTGTAAAATACAAGCTGTTTGATAAATTGGTGAAAAAAAGTCCAAATTTATTGGCTGATGTTGCTGTATATCGTGTTTCTAGAAACAAAAATTATAAAAGTCAATAGCTATAAAAACAAAAACGAAGGAATTATTGAGTTTTTATCAATAAAAATGTAACTAAATATGAAATTTGGGCTTTTTATTTGAAAGATTGGGATTTACATGCTAAGCTAAGATATAAGTTGTATTAAATATTCAATATGTGTTAAGTAATGAAAACTATATACTGAGTGGTTTAACCCTCAGAGGAGTAAAGCGATGAAGTTATTAAAAGTAGCCTTATTAATGGGTTTATTAGGTTTTTCTGCAGTATCACAAGCTGAATTAGTCTCAAACGTTGCTCTTGATGTATCTCGTTATGAAGTGATGCAACCAAATGATTTAATTGCCCAAGCGAACAAAGGCAATAAAGATGCTCAGTTTTTTTTAGCAAAACGTTATCAAAAAGGTATTGGCGTTCAGCAAGATTATGCTAAAGCAATTCAATGGTATACAACTGCAGGCAAACAAGATGTAGCACCTGCCCAGCTTAATTTAGCGTTTATGTATATCCGTGGTGAAGGTGTACAACCAAACGCAAAAGAAGCTCGTTTTTGGTTAGAAAAAGCTGCAAAATTGGGCGATAATCGAGCGAGTTATACTTTAGCTATGCTTGATGAAAAAGAGAAAAAACTAGTTGATGCCTATAAGTGGTATGATTTAGCAGCTCGTGATGGCATGTTATCAGAGCAAGTACGAGACAGAGCTCGTGGTAAAATTGGTCAATTGGCATTGAATTTAAGTTCACAAGATATTGCTAATGCTCGTAATCAAGCGGATAGCTGGTTTCAGACAAAATAAGTAATAGATTGAACAATTAAATAATAATAAGAATAATGTCCGTTCAACAAGGTGAGTTAGTTTTAGTGGGTTATTATTAATTCTAACTTACCTTGCAAATAATGAGCTGAGTGCTAATTATGGTACTTTGAATAAATTCTGAGAAATTTATTTTTTTATTGTGGAAAACACTATTTAAAAAACAAACTCTCAGAATGTGAGTAAATAGTGAGTATTTTGTCAAAATTAAAACTGTGGTTTGATGATAACCAAGCATACCACTGCGATTAGGATAAATACAGGAATTTCATTAAACCATCGCCAATAAACATGACTTTTATAATGTGAATTATTGATGAGCTTGACACGAAAATATCCACACATTAAATGATAAATTGTTAATAATATTATTAAGCTAATTTTAATATGTAGCCAAATTTGTACTTTATATGCTTCCCACCCAATTGATAACATCAATAGCCCAAAAATCCATGTTGCTATCATAGCAGGTGTCATAATGCCTCGATATAATTTGCGTTCCATGATGACAAAGCGTTCTTTGCTGATATTATCATCACTCATTGCATGATAAACAAATAATCTAGGTAAATAAAAAATTCCAGCATACCAACACACTAAAGAAATGATATGCCATGCTTTAAACCATAAAAAATATTCTGCCATTTTGCTTTACTCTATAATTAAATTATCTTATCAAATTATTCATTGCGATTAATAGCTGTTCAATATGGTATGAATGGTGACTAGCACTTACGCAAAACCTTAAACGGGCTGTTCCTTGTGGAACAGTTGGAGGACGGATAGCAGACACCCAAAACCCTTGCTGTTTTAATTGTTTTGCTAAAGTCATTGCAGTTTGACTGTCGCCTATCATCACAGGAATAATCGCTGTTTGACAAGGTTTATCATCAATACCTACCGTCCAGCCCTGAGCTATCAGTCCCATTGTTAGTTGGTGTATATTTGCTAAAAGCTGTTGATGTCGCTGAGTGTCCGTTAAGGCGATATTAACGGCGGTTTGTGTAGCTTTCGCAAGTGCAGGGGGCATCGCCGTTGTATAAATAAATGGTCGAGCTTTATTCACTAAAAAATCAGTGACAAGATGAGAACTTGCAACGAATGCTCCAAAAGTGCCAATTGCTTTGCCCAAAGTACCAATATAAACATCTGCTAATGGTGGGTGATTGGCATGACTTGCCTGATAGGGCAACCCAAAGCCATGAGCATCATCAATCACTAATGCACACTCATAACGTTGTGATAATTCATATAATATAGTCAAATCTGCCATTGTGCCGTCCATGCTAAATACATGGTCTGTGACAATAAGCTTTTGTGGTGAAATACTGTGTTGTAAATACCATTCCAGTTTTTGATAATCTCGATGAGGAAAACGTATTACATTGGCACGGCTTAAAATTCCTCCATCAATAATTGACGCATGATTAAGCTTATCACTAAAAATAGTCGTATCTTTACCACATAACGCCTGCAAAACTGCTAAATTTGCCATATAGCCTGTGCTAAAGGTCAAAGCTGAAGCATAACCAGTTGCTTTTGCAAGCGTTTTGGCTAAATCATCGTGCCATTCATGATGTCCTGTAATTAAATGTGACGCCCCGCTACCCACTTGCCCAAGCTGTAAACAGTTATCCGCTAAACTTTTAACGACTTTATCATGTTCAGCTAAACCCAGATAATCGTTACTAGCAAAATTGATATAAGTTTGATTATCAACTTGCAAACAAGGTGTTACCCCTCGTTGTAAGGATATTAATTCACGATAACCAGCTTGTTGGCGTTGTTGCTGTAATTGTTGAGTGATAGGAAAATGATTTAACATAATAACAATCAGTTTAAATTTTGTTTTAAGTGTAATAATAAATCAAAATGAGATTTTTGCAAAATAATTAAACTGTCTAAAAGTCATTGCTTTTTTAAGTATCTTACCCTATAATAATCAAAGCTAGAAAACAAGTCTTATTTTTTATATCCCTTCCGTAGCATTTTGTATATCCTAAGCTGTAATATTCATAATCCTTGGTTCTATATATTTAAAATCTAGTCTCTATTTTCAAGTCTATACCCCGCTAATATTCATGATTGATATATTGGCAAAAATTTTTTATGTTTTAAAGGATATGATGATGTCTGATACAGTTACTGGTACCGTAAAATGGTTTAATGAGTCAAAAGGTTTTGGTTTTATCGAACAAAAATCTGGCAATGATGTATTTGCTCACTACAGTGAAATCGTTGGTGGCAATGGCTTCAAAACTTTAGTGGAAGGTCAAAAAGTTTCTTTTGTTATTACACAAGGCAAAAAAGGCCCTCAAGCAAGTAATATCAAAGTGATTTAATTATCATTAAGATAATTTAATAATAAAACCACTATTTATTAATAGTGGTTTTTTCGTTTAAGCTGATACCACGTTCTGATAAATTTGTTGATAAGTTTCAGGTGATAGTCTTGCTCCAAATTGACGGATAACTTGTCCTGCAACTTGGCTTGCAAGATGGCTACAAGTCGTTAAATCATAATTTTTTGACAAGGCATATAAAAACGCCCCTGCAAAATTGTCACCTGCCCCATTGCAATCTAACACATCAGTGACGACAGGCGTTGGAGTTAATTGTAAAATGTTTTCATGGGTATCGGTTTGATAAGCAATAGCGGTTTCTTTACTTCCATTAGTGACGACTGCCATTTTGCTAAACTGTAATAAAGCAAGGCTGGCTTGATGATAGTCGTCTTCCCCAGTAAATAAGCAAGCTTCTTCACGATTACAAAAAATCACATCGACACCCCCTACTAAAAAGTTTTCCAATCCTTCTCGCCCAAATTTTACCACCGCAGGGTCAGCAAAACTAACAGCAATTTTGGTATGATGTTGTTTTGCATGAGCTTTTAATTGAGTAATGGCAGGTTGTACAGATGGTGACATTGCTAAATAACCTTCCAAGTATAGCCAGTCTGCCTGTTTTAGTGGTTCAAAGTCGATGTCTTGTTCGCTAATTTCTGCTGATGTACCAAGATAAGTTTGCATGGTACGCTCGCCATCTGGTGTCACTAATACTACACAACTGCCTGTTGTTTGAGCTTGAGCGATGGATTTTTTTGAAGTAATAATACCAACTTTATCTAAATCTGCTAAATAAAAATCCCCAAATTTATCATCACCTACTCGGCAGGCATAATATGGACGACTGCCTAAACTTGCCATTGCAAAAATTGAATTAGCAGCCGAACCACCACTGGCGAGTTTACTAGGAAAAATATTTTCTTTGGCTAAAAAATCTAACAATTCATGTTGTTCTTGATGGCTGGCAAGCGTCATGTTGCCTTTGGTGAGTCCTGTAGCAAGAAGCTGTTGTTCAGAAAGCTGAAATTCTGTATCGACTAATGCGTTACCAATACCAACGATATTTACCATGATTTCCTCAGTGTTAAAAATTTAGTCATGAATTATAACAAGTTATTATTGATTTGATGGAAAATTTTTGTTGATTAATGGCAAAAAATATTTTTGTAAAATATAACGGTTGCTTGTCAATCTTAAACGTGCTAACGTGTGTGATGTTGTGCAAAATGGCACAATGATTTATTGTTAATATATCTAAATATTAATTTAAGGTAATTAACCATATGTTTCAACAAGTTTGTGTGATTGGCTTGGGATTGATTGGGGCGAGTATTGCTCAAGCTATGCTAGATAAACAACTGGCTAAAAAAATAGTCGCCTGTGATTTTAATCAACAAAGTTTAGATATTGCGTTACAAGAAGGGCTGATTGTTAAAGGTTCAACAATATTGTTAGATGTTTTACCAAATAGCGATTTGGTCATTGTTGCAGTGCCAGTCAAGGCAGTATTGCCGATTTTTCGCACGATTGCCCAAGCTAATCAACAAAATTTATTAACAAAAGATTGTATCGTAATGGACGTTTGTAGTACTAAATTAAGTGTATTACAAGCTTATCAACAAGTGTCTAACGAATTACAACAATTACCATTTAATTTTGTGCCAGCTCACCCTATCGCAGGGGCGGAAAATTCTGGGGTTTCTGCTCGTAATGGAAATTTATTTGTCCATCATCAGATTATTGTTTGTCCAACTCACACGAGCGACCCACAAGCGATTGCAAAAATTTGTCAGCTTTGGCAAGCAATTGGGGCAACTGTGATTGAAATGACAGCAGAGCATCATGACCGAGTTTTGGCACATACCAGTCATTTACCGCATTTGTTAGCATATAATTTGGTGACACAGTTAGCAAATCATAATGATAATATGGATATTTTCCGTTATGCCGCTGGTGGATTTCGAGATTTTACTCGTATTGCAGGCAGTGACCCAACGATGTGGCATGATATTTTTTTAGCAAATAAAAGTTCATTATTAACTGCAATTGACGACTATCAACAACATTTAAACCAGTTAAAAACCCTGATTGAACAGGAAAATTCAACAAAGATTATCAATCAATTAACTCAAGCACGTCATGCTCGCCGACATTTTGGACATATGCTTGACAAAACTGCTTATATGGAAAAAAAACTTATGAAACAAAGTTATATCATCAGCCCAGCTAATCAATTTATAGGTACTCATAGTGTTGCAGGAGATAAATCAATTTCTCATCGCAGTATTATGTTAGGCAGTCTTGCCAATGGTGTGACCACAGTAACAGGATTTTTAGAGGGTGAAGACGCATTGGCAACGCTACAAGCGTTTAGAGATATGGGCGTAACCATTAGTGACCCTGATAATGGTAAAGTTGTTATTCATGGTGTGGGGCTTCATGGGTTAAAGCCTGCAAAAAATGCGTTATATATGGGTAACTCTGGAACGAGTATGCGATTATTATCGGGTATTTTATCAGCTCAAACCTTTGATAGTGTGATGACAGGCGACCCAAGTTTATCAAAACGCCCTATGGAACGAGTAGCAAAGCCATTACGAGAAATGGGAGCAAAAATTCAAACCACAGGTGAAAAAGGCACACCACCTGTAAGTATTACAGGTAATCAAACATTATCTGGGATTACTTATCATATGCCGATGGCATCTGCACAAGTAAAATCTTGTTTATTATTGGCAGGGTTATGGGCAAAGGGAAAAACGACCATTATTGAACCTGAAGTTACTCGAGACCACACTGAACGAATGCTTAGTGCATTTGGTTATCCTGTTGAAAAACAAGGAAATGCCATCAGCGTGGTGGGTGGTGGTGAATTAACTGCCTGTGATATTCAAGTACCTGCGGACATTTCATCTTCGGCGTTTTTTATGGTGGCAGGGTGCATTGCTGAACATGGCGATGTTATTCTAAAACAAGTGGGTATTAATCCAACGCGTACAGGTGTGATTGATATTTTAAAATTGATGGGAGCAGATATTACTTTAACTAATGAAAATCTGGTCGGTGGTGAACCTGTTGCGGATATTCATGTAAAATCATCAAAATTGCAAGGTATTAATATTCCAGAACATCTTGTGCCATTAGCGATAGATGAGTTTCCTGTGTTATTTATCGCCTCAAGTTGTGCTACAGGCAAAACTCGCTTAACAGGAGCAAAAGAATTACGTGTAAAAGAGTCTGACCGCATTCAAGTCATGGCTGATGGATTACAAGCGTTAGGAATTGACTGCACCGTCTTAGATGATGGTATTGAAATTATGGGTAAAGGAGCAGATACGCAGGCGGTATTTACAGGTGGTGAGATTGAAGCACACCATGACCATCGCATCGCTATGAGTTTTACAGTCGCTAGTTTGCGTGCTTCGGATACGATTACCATTCATGGTACTGAAACCGTTAATACCAGCTTTCCAAATTTTGCCGAATTAGTGAATAAAGCAGGATTACATGTGACAGTAAAATAAAGCAGAAAATTTTTTAATCAATCTTCTTTCTCTTTTTATCAATCATCATAAAAATTGTTAGTAGCCTACATACAAAATAACAGTTTTTATGATGATGAATATTTATAGCTATTTATAACTATTGATGTTGTAAAGAAATTAAGGAAGTTTTTTTGACGACAAAAACCATCATCACCACCCCAAAAGGAATAGCGACAGGTTTGACCGCCTTTATTATTTGGGGATTTTTTCCATTATATTTTAAGCTGTTACAAAATTATAACCCTGTTGAAATCATTGGTCATCGGGTGATTTGGACGTTTATTGCGATTTTAGCAGTATTAATTTTAAAAAAGCATTGGCAGTGGTTGATAACCATACGCCAAAATCCACGTTGGTTAGGTTATACCCTAATTTCTGGGGTAATTATTATGATAAACTGGCTAACTTATGTTTGGGCAGTCAATAATAATCAAATCCTTGAAGCAAGTTTAGGATATTTTATTTGTCCCTTAACAGGTATTTTATTATCATTGGTAATATTAAAAGAGCGGTTGCGAATGTTTCAATGGGTTGCCGTTGCATTAGCGGGAGCTGGCGTATTGGTACAATTGATGGTTTTGGGAAAATTACCTTGGGTGTCACTAACTTTGGCATTTAGTTTTTCTATTTATGGATTGATGCACCGTCATACACCATTAGATGCTTTATCAGCCATGTTTATTGAAACAGCATTATTAACGCCCATTTTTATTTATTGGTTGATACAAGGTAATGTTGCCAGTAGCGATGTATCATTATGGCTATCGCCACAGATTTTATTGTTAATGTTAGCAGGACCTGTGACGTTAGTGCCATTGTTATTATTTAATAAAGCCACAAAAATGGTTGCTTATAGCTTGTTAAGTTTTATGAATTACTTAACGCCATCAATTATTTTTTTAATGGCGATTTTTTTGTATCATGAACCATTTAATCAAAGTACATTAATTACTTTTGGTCTAATTTGGCTGGGATTAGTGTTTTTTAGTTATGATTTATGGAAGTATCGCAAGAGGTAAAAATACCAGAATGTCGCTGTCTATGTGAACCCACGAACTGTGACGTTCAGGGTGGGTATCTCAATTATTCTACAGGTTTCCTGATACATCATGATGATGCAGGCATACACAACAAACAATTAGCAAAATACCCTTAATTAAATTATCAGCTCGGGTAATAGCATAAACTGGCGAACACCCCAGTTATTATTATTCTAGCATTTTTCATATAAAACTGTAAACTAGCGATTTTTGCTAAAACAAATTAATAATAATAACTAAAATAATATATGCTATAATTTTTTGATACATATTACGAGGGCTTAGATGATGACAATTTCACAAAATCCAACAAAAAAAATCCCCCATGTTTTAATGATTTTAGATGGTTTTGGCTATCGTGCCGACCCAAGAGATAATGCGATTGCTAGTGCAAATACCCCCAATCTTGATGCGATTTATCAGCGATATCCACATGGCTTGATTTCAGGTTCGGGAGAAGATGTTGGTTTGCCAGATGGTCAATTTGGTAATTCAGAAGTTGGGCATATGAATTTAGGAGCAGGGCGAATTTTATATCAAGATTCAACCCGCATTCATAAAGAAATTCGAGATGGTGAATTTTTTCAAAATCAAGTCTTTATACAAGCCATTCAACAGGCAAATAGCAATCATGGTGATGTGCATATTATGGGATTGCTATCTGATGGTGGCGTACATTCACATCAAGACCATCTGGTCGCTATGTGTGAAATGGCGTTACAACAGCAGGCAAAACAAGTGTTTGTCCATGCGTTTTTAGATGGACGAGACACACCGCCTAAAAGTGCTGATACATATATTCAACATTTTGTAGATGCAATAACAAGTTTAAATGAAAAATATACAGGCAATGTGTATTTAGTGAGTCTGGTTGGGCGTTATTTTGCAATGGACAGAGATAAACGCTGGGATAGAGTGCAACAAGCTTATGATTTATTAACATTAGGTCGAGCAGAACGAGATGTTGCTACCCCGTTGGAAGGTATTCAACAGGCATATTCAGCTGATGAAACAGATGAGTTTGTTAAACCAACTAAAATTAAGTATTCAAATACTACAGATGATTTTGGTATAGTCAAAGATAATGACAGTCTAATTTTTATGAATTTTCGGGCAGACCGAGCTAGAGAATTAAGTCAAGCATTTGTGTTAAATGATTTTAATGGGTTTGAACGGCAAGCTACACCAAAACTATCGGCATTTGTGATGCTGACGAAGTTTTCTGATGAATTGGCGAATAATACTTTGACAAGTATTGCATTTGAGCCAGCAGCTTTAACCAATACCATTGGAGAATATTTACAAAATTTGGGTAAAACACAATTGCGTATTGCTGAAACCGAAAAATATGCTCATGTAACTTTTTTCTTTAGTGGTGGTCGTGAAGTAGAGTATGACGGCGAAACACGAATTTTAATAAACTCACCAAACGTTGCCACTTATGATTTACAGCCTGAAATGAGTGCTTATGAAGTGACGGATAAGTTAAAACAAGCTATACATTCAGGTGAATTTGATTTATTAGTTGTGAATTATGCCAATGGCGATATGGTTGGACATACAGGTGTTTTTGCATCGGCGGTCAAGGCAGTTGAAGTGTTAGATGATTGTATTCAACAAATTGCTGATGCAGTACTGGAAAATAATGGGCATTTATTGATTACTGCTGACCATGGTAATGTTGAACAAATGCAAGATTATGAAAGTGGGCAGGTACATACTCAACACACAACAGAACCTGTTCCATTTATTTATATTCATGCCAATGCCACCCCTGAAAAATTTAGTGTACGCCAAGGCGGTAAACTTTCTGATGTTGCTCCAACCTTATTGGCATTAATGCAACTGAAGCAACCAGTAGAAATGACAGGACAATCGTTATTGGTGGCTATGGAATAACAAAACATGCTGTTACAACATATCAATAAAAACTGGCAGTATTCTAAAAAATTTGCCTTAGTGAGTATCATGTATTTGTTCTCACAACAGACAGCGATAGCCGAAGAAAATACCTTGGGACTGCCTATATTTATAACTCAGCAGTCCCCTGCAAACAATCCAAGTAGTCGACAAAATCAACCAAATTTAGTTGGTTTAGATAACGATATAGATGCTGGTGGTGAAGAATTTGTTGATGAACCATCATATATTATCAATGAAAACGCCACATTTCCTGTGCCATCTGCTGATATTGACCAAGTGGAATTAGGAACAGTTTCACCAATGACGATTGCTCGATTTGTGCGTTTAATTGACACGGTTCGCCGAGAATATGTAAAACCTATTGGTGATGAGCATTTATTTGCAAATGCCATGACAGGTGTATTATCGGAGTTAGACCCTTATTCAGAATATCTTGATAAAGAAGCATTTGAAAATCTACGTTTATTTACCGAAGGTGACATGGGTAGCATTGGCGTCAAGGTAATTTTTGATAATAGTGAAAAACAATGGGTATTTAATGAGGTATTACCTAATTCACCTGCAGCTAAAGTTGGTATTCAACGTTTAGATTATTTACATCAAATTAATGATAATAAACTCAAAGACAGTCAAACCCAACAGGAAATTAATCAACTTTTATCTGGCATCGCAGGTACGCAAGTAAGATTAACTGTATCAAACCAAGGTAGACGCAAAAAAACCGTCATATTACAGCGGACATTAATCGAGCAACAAAGCGTACAAGCCAAATGGGTCAATGGGGTTGCTGTTGTACATATCCCGATTTTTCAAAATAATACTGCCCAGCAATTTATCGATGCTCTATCTCGACTAGAACAACCATTTAGTGCAATTTTGATTGATATGCGTAATAATCCTGGTGGTGTGCTGTCATCTGCAACGGATATTGCCAGTTTATTTATGCAAAATAAATTAGTTGCTCAAATACATGGTCGTCAAGGTTTACAAGAAACCATTCGTACCCATGGCACGCCACGTTTAGAAAAAATTCCAATAGCAGTATTACAAAATCGCTACTCAGCCTCGGCTGCTGAAGTGCTTGCCAGTAGTTTACAAGAAAACGACCGAGCAAGAATTTTTGGTGAAACTAGTTATGGTAAAGGCTCAATCCAGTCAGTTGTCCCGTTAAGTGACCAAGATGCGTTAAAACTTACAGTGTCTAACTATTATTCAGGACAAGGCAAAAAAATAGATGGCATTGGTGTCAAAGCGGATAGAAATTTATTAAGTAGTGAATTATATTGGGAACAACAAGTCATTGAATATCTATTATCGCAACCACGTCCTTCTAGCTATCGATTGCAAGGCAGTAATAGTATTGATAAACAAGAATTTTAGACAATTGTTAAAGGCTGGGTTTTTTGCCCAGCTGATGTTATAAAAAATGTTGTTTATTAGTTTTTACATACCAATTTCATCATCAATTCGCTACAATAACAGCAGTTTTTGCCAAAAAAAATTATCCAGTTATGCTAAATCCTGTTTCTTTACCCTATAGTTTTGCGAAACGTCATCAAATTTTATTACAATATTCAGCAGATTTGACCGACCCACCTGTGATGTTGATTACGCAGGCAAGCCATCTTGAAGCGATTAATGAAGCCAATCGATTTATTAGTTCGCTAGGTGTACCGCTACCATTAAATGTAGTAATTATCAATACAGATGACTTTGAAAAACAGCTTGCAAGCGTTTATGCAGGTAATACAGGTGAGAGCCAACATATCGCTGCAGGTCTAGAAGACCACCCAGACTTGTTAAGTCTTGCTGATAGTGTACCTGAAACAGAAGATTTAATGGACCAAGAAGATGATGCTCCAATTATTCGTCTAATCAATGCCTTATTATCCGAAGCTATTCGTTTAAATGCTTCAGATATTCATATTGAAACATTTGAAAAACGTTTATCTGTACGTTTTCGAGTTGATGGACAATTGAAAGAAATTGTCAGTCCTCGCCGAGAATTGTCACCATTATTGGTCTCTCGGATTAAAGTAATGGCAAAATTAGATATTGCTGAAAAACGCGTCCCTCAAGATGGACGGATTTCGTTACGATTGGCAGGACGAGAGGTTGATGTACGGGTATCGACATTGCCATCAAATTTTGGTGAAAGAGTCGTGATGCGGTTATTAGATAAACAGGCAGGTCGGTTGAATATGACGTATTTAGGTTTATCAGACACCGATTTTACTGAATTAAAACGACTTATTTATCGCCCGCATGGGATTATTTTAGTGACAGGTCCAACAGGCTCAGGAAAAACGACAACCTTATATGCAGTATTAACTGAATTAAATGATAATACTCGTAATATTTTAACGGCTGAAGACCCTATCGAATTCCAGCTTGATGGTATTGGGCAAACTCAGATTAATAATAAAGTAGACATGACTTTTGCCAGAAGCTTACGGGCAATGTTGCGTCAAGACCCTGATGTGGTGATGGTCGGGGAAATTCGTGATTTGGAAACTGCCGAAATTGCAGTACAGGCTTCATTAACAGGGCATTTGGTGTTATCAACTTTACATACCAATACGGCAATTGGGGCAGTAACTCGACTACAAGACATGGGCGTTGAGCCATTTTTGTTATCATCATCATTGATTGGCGTAGTGGCTCAACGCTTGGTACGGACACTTTGTCCACATTGTCACACATGGACTCCTGCTGACTCGGTGCAAAGTAAACTATTTGCTGAAATTGGCATTTTTGATACTGTTAAATTACCCAAACCAGTTGGCTGTGATAAATGTAATCAATCAGGCTTTAAAGGGCGAACCGCGATTTATGAAGTTGTTGCAGTTGATGATAAAATGCGTCAATTAATTCATGGTCAAGTTGCTGAATTTGAATTAGAAAATTATGCTCGTAGCAAAACACCTTCTATTCGGGCAGATGGACTAAAAAAAGTGTTAGCAGGAAAAACAACGCTTGAAGAAGTATTAAGAGTCACTAAAGATAGTGACAGTTAAAATAAAAAGGGGCGTTAGAATATGCCCCCTTATTTATTCTCAGATTTCATTTAACCAACCATTAAACTGCCAATTCGTCCCGTCATGGCATTTGTTACATGAATTTGGCGAGGTTCAGCTTTTTCAACAATTAATCCTAAATCAGCGATTAACTGGTCATCATGATTTTTTGTGGCATTATCCGTAGTCAATAAACGGTCGCCATAAAAAAATGAATTTGCCCCAGCCATAAATAATAATGCTTGTTCAGCATCAGTTAAACCTTCACGTCCTGCGGCAATACGCACATAGCTAGTCGGACAGGCAAGACGAGTCACTGCAATAGTACGTATCCATTCAAGTACAGGTAAACGAGGTGTATCACCTAATGGTGTCCCCTCAATTGGTACGAGCATATTAATTGGCACAGACTCGGGGGGTTTTGGCAAATTTGCCAACTCAAATAATAAATCGATACGGTCATCTCGACTTTCGCCCATGCCAATAATGCCACCTGAACAAATGTTAATGCCAGCTTGACGCACATGGGTTAAAGTATTTAAACGGTCGTCATAACTACGAGTAGTCACAACATGATGATAATAGTCCCGTGATGTATCCAAATTGTGATTATAATAATCTAATCCAGCTTCGGCTAATAATTGAGCCTGATTACCTGTTAGCATACCTAGCGTCATACAGGTTTCTAGCCCTAAAGCCTTGACTTCTTTAATTAACTCAAGCACATATGGCATATCACGGTCATGTGGATGTTTCCATGCTGCCCCCATGCAAAACCGACTCGAGCCAGAAGCTTTGGCTTTTTTTGCCTCTTCAATAGCCTTTTCAACAGCTATCTTTTTTTCAGGTTGCAAATCAGTATCATGATGTCCCGACTGTGAACAATACCCGCAATCCTCTGGGCAATTACCAGTTTTTATTGACAATAATGTACTAACTTGTACTGTATTGGCAGGAAAATATTGGCGAAGGGTTGTTTGAGCTTGCATGAGCAAATCCATCAATGGCATTTCAAACCATTGCTGAATTTGTTCACGGGTTGGGCGTGTATAATCAGATGTTAAATACAATAGGTCAGCCATGACGAAGGAACTTCCTAAAATCAATATCAAGTCACGATTTTGTTTCTGTTGAGTTATCAGAGTTTAAAGTAGATGCTTTATTATCTTCTACTTTATCTTGAGCTGGCTCAACATTTACTGCATCATCTTTATTTTTAACCGTTTTGGTGTCAATATCAGTTGTTTTTTGTAAGACAGTTTGCTCGTTATCTTGAGAACTATCATCTTGTTTAATAACCGTTGTTGTATCGTTACTGTCGGTGGTGTCTTTGACTTCAGCTTGAATGTCTCTACATGGATATTGATAGCCAGATTTATTATTTTTTTTGATGTTCTCTGAAAAGAATTCTTGAGCTTTACCCACGAGTTCTTTGGCGATTGGTTGAGCTTTTTCCACAAACTCTTTAGCAATAGGTGTTGCTTTAGCAATATAAGGTTTGGCTTTTTCGACCACAGGTTGTAATTGTTCAGGTACTTTAGGAACAATGTATTTAGCAACTTGATTAAACCAAAGTAGCAATGAATAGTCACCTGACATTTTTACATCACCATTTTGAATGCCAACCATAAAAGCAGTCGCATCACCTTTAGTTAAAAGTTTAACACCTGTTAAAGAATCTTTAAAACTAATGGTTAGTGTTGGATTTTCTGCTGTGCCATCATGTTGAGAAAAATTACCATCATCAATAGCAAAATAACGTTGAATATTTTCTAACTCACTGCCAATTTGAATGGTAAAATTACGATTTTGTAATAAACCTTTAAATTTTTCATCACCTGTTTTGGCAAGTTGGCTTAAACGCAAACCCACCACAAATAACAATGCGTCTAATGGGTCGGCTTTAATATGAGGTAGTTGGAGTGACATGAGCATTCCTCGGATTATGGTTTTTATATTAGAAAGTTTCATTATAGCAATATCAGGAAATTTTTTTTACTGTGAAGTTGTTAATGGTCTTGCTAAATTATGTTACAAGACCACGAAATTTTATCGGGATTTGGTCAGTCGTTAATAATCGGCTACGCTAGGATAATATTCAAAACTAGAACTTATCGATTAGTTTTTTCATAATCTAGCATAGAACGATGACGTATCACTTGTTGATTATACGTTTCTGTTTTTTCTGCCTGTTTATAGGTATCAACGGCTGAATGATTATTAACATTTGATTTATGTGCTACCGATTTTTTCATTTTGATATAGATAGCAATAAACAGGGCAAACGTTAGCATAATCGCAATCATATAACCATATAATAATGAAATTGAAAACGAAAATACCAATAAACGTTGGATACCTTCAATGATTAGCCAGTAAACCATACCAGCGATAAAGTATCCAACTACATAACGATAAGGTGTAAATAATAGGGCTATCATACCTAGTATTAACAAACCACCGAATACAAATAACATAACCTAACCTCAATAAAAATAAACTATAATATTAAAAAAACAAAATGTCTGTTTGATTAAGTTTATAGTATAATGATTTTACCTTTTCTATATAATACATTTGAATTATGACAGGTTCTTTAAAGAATGAAAAGCTTTTATCAACAATAAAACGTCATTTATTGACAGATTAAAAGATTTGCTATATTGATATTTTAGTAACTCAATAAAGAACTTGCCCATTCTGCCATATTTTTTAATAAAAGTGTAGAAAAGATGATAACTGGTAAAAAATACAGCAAAAATCAAGCCAAACCGCCTATCTGTTAAAAAAATCACTTAATTTCATAAATTTTTGATAATCTACTAGCGAAAAACGTTAAATTTTAGTAAGGTTAGCAATAATATATTAAAATTTCTGTTTCGTTTCTAATGTAAAAGTGATTATCATGACATTTCAAGAACTTATTTTAACCTTGCAAAATTATTGGGCAGAAAAAGGTTGTGTCATTTTACAGCCTTATGATATGGAAGTGGGAGCAGGTACATTTCATACTGCGACATTTTTACGAGCTTTAACACCTGAACGCTGGAATTCTGCCTATGTTCAGCCTTCTCGCCGTCCAACAGATGGACGATATGGAGATAATCCAAACCGTTTACAACATTATTATCAATTTCAAGTCGTGCTAAAACCAAATCCACCAGATATTCAAGAACTTTATTTAGGTTCATTGCAAGCAATTGGTATTGATACATTAAAAAATGATGTACGATTTGTTGAAGATAATTGGGAAAGTCCAACGCTTGGAGCGTGGGGGCTGGGCTGGGAAGTATGGCTAAATGGTATGGAAGTGACCCAATTTACCTATTTTCAACAAGTTGGCGGTATTGAATGTTTCCCTGTGACAGGTGAAATTACTTATGGTCTTGAACGACTAGCTATGTATGTTCAAGGGGTCGATAGCGTGTATGACCTGATTTGGGCAGATGGTGAGTTTGGTCGTGTAACTTATGGTGATGTGTTCCATCAAAATGAAGTTGAACAATCCGCTTATAATTTTGAACATGCTGATGTTAATAAAATGTTTGAATTTTTTGATTTTTATGAAAATCAAGCGGATAAACTGGTACAATTAAATTTGCCGTTACCTGCATATGAAATGGTGTTAAAAGCCAGTCATACATTTAATTTGTTAGATGCTCGGGGAGCGATTTCGGTCACAGAACGTCAGCGGTTTATTTTACGAGTGAGAACACTGGCTAGAAAAGTGGCTCAAAATTATGTGGAAGCTCGGGCTAAATTGGGCTTTCCATTAGCTGATGAGGCTCATCGACAAGAGGCGTTAGATAAATATTTACCAAAAGATGATTAGTTGAAACAAGGTATTTAAAATGAAAATAAAAGAAAATTTATCCAAAATTTTAGCAGTTTGTTGTGTTGGCTTGATGCTGACATCGTGTGGTTTTATTGGTGGTAATGAAGATAACAATGAACGTGAAAGCCGATATGAACAGGACGATGACCGAGAGGACAGACGTTATCAAAATAATGAGCGTGATGACGATGATGACCGCCGTAGCAGTCGTGACCGTGATGACGATGATGATAACCGCCGAGGTGGTGATGACCGTGATGATGACGATAACGATAATCGCCGTGACCGTGATGACGATGATTAGATTTTTTATTTAGAATAATTGATAGGTAAAAATCATGTTAAAAGTCAAACGAATAAGTTTAATGTTAATATTGGCAGGTATGGCAATGACGGTCAGTGCTGGCTCTAATCCTCCAATTAACCAATGGAGTTTTACTATTGGGCAGGGTAACGAGCAGTACAACCTTCATAACAAAAACCGTCAATCATTACATATTTCCTGTAGTGATGTTTGGGGGTTTGGTGTATTTATTTTTCAAAATGAAGAAAATGAGATTTCTCATGATGATAAAGGCGTATCATTAAGTTTTGTATTAGATGGTAAAACCAAAATACAAGTCGCAAACACTGTCGATAAACCTCCAGCTAAATTTATTCGTGGCATTGCCAAAGCAAAAAAAATCGAAGTGTTTAACAATAACAAAAAATTGGCGACATTTACCCCATCTGCCAAAAGCATTAAAGCGTATGGTGCAGATATGATAACTAGCTGTCTGAAGAAATAATCAGAGATATGAAATGATGGATACTCAACATATACTTTTTGAACTTGGTTGTGAAGAATTGCCACCAAAAAGCCTAAAAACTTTGCGGGACGCATTGACCACAAATGTAAAACAAAATTTGGCTCAATCCAATATTCAATATGCTGACATTAAAAGCTATGCAAGCCCCCGCCGTTTAGCTTTACAAATTATTGATATTGCAAAAAAACAGCCTGATAGGGTTGAACAAAAATGTGGGCCTGCTGTCAAATCTGCTTTTGATAGCGAAGGTAATCCTACTCGAGCTAGTCAAGGATTTGCACATGGGTTAGGTGTTGATGTCAAAGATTTGATTACTATTCATACGGATAGAGGCGATTATATTGGTTATGAAAAAGTCATTCAGGGACAACTCGTTACTGAACTATTGCCTGATATTTTGCAAAAAGCCCTTGATGATTTGCCTATTGCCAAGCGTATGCGTTCAGGAGCAAGCAAAGAAGAATTTGTGCGTCCCGTGCAATGGGTCGTATTGATGGCTGATGATGCAGTGATTTCGGCGACCATTCAAGGGCATCAAACAGGTAATCAAACACGAGGACATCGGTTTTATGCCCCTAATTTTATTCAAATTCCGCATGTTGATGATTATGAGGCAATTTTGGAAAAAGCGTTTGTCATCGCAGATTTTGATAAACGCCAACAAAAAATTTATCAACAAGTGACAGCTCTTGCACAACAAGTGAATGCAGACGCGATTATGCCTGCTGATTTGGTTGATGAAGTGACGGCATTGGTCGATTATCCTGTGGCATTGCGTGCCAGCTTTGAGCAACGCTTTTTACAAGTACCACAAGAAGCGTTAATTTCTACCATGCAGGCTGACCAAAAATATTTTTGTTTGACTGATAAAGCAGGTAAGTTATTGCCATATTTTGTATTTATCAGTAACATTGATAGTGATGATGGTAAACAAATTATTGCAGGTAATGAAAAAGTTGTACGTCCACGTTTAGCCGATGCAGAGTTTTTCTTTTTACAAGACCAAAAGCAACCATTAATTGATTTATTAGAAAGCTTAAAGAGCCGAATTTTTCAGGATAAACTGGGTACAATTTGGGAAAAATCTCAACGTATTGCTAAACTTTCGGCATTTATTGCGTCACTAATTGGAGCAGATACCGAAGAGGCAACACGGGCAGGGCTATTAGCAAAATGTGACTTAGCCAGTAGTTTGGTCGGTGAATTTCCAGAGTTGCAAGGTATTGCAGGAACCTATTATGCTCACTTAAATGGTGAAGCGACTAATGTTGCAAAAGCTATTCAAGAACAATATTTACCTAAATTTAGTGGTGATGAATTACCTCAAACAGATATTGGTACAGCATTAGCCTTAGCGGATAGATTAGATACATTGGTTGGAATTTTTGCGATTGACCAAGCACCATCAGGCTCAAAAGACCCTTTTAGTTTACGGCGTTCGGCGATTGGTATTTTACGAATTTTAATTGAAAAACAATTGCCAATTAGTTTAATTGTGTTGATTGAACAGGCGATTGAAGCATATGCCGATAAGATTGATAATGCAGAAAACGTTTTTGCTGAAGTGATAAATTTTATCAATTCTCGTTATCGGGCGATGTATGAAGAACAAGGCATGAACATTGATAGCATTTTGGCGGTTCAAGCATTAAATCCACATATTCCCTTAGAGTTTGACCAGCGTTTACGAGCGGTTCAGGCATTTCGTGAATTACCACAAGCAAAATCTTTATCAACAACAAATAAACGTGTAGCAAATATTTTGGTAAAATCTGGTGGTGAAGTTGCTCCAGAAGTATTTACTGCATATTTACAAGAACATGAAGAAAAAGTGTTATATCAAGTGGTGATGGAAGCAAAACAAGCCGTACAGCCATTACAGGAAACTGCAAATTATACACAAATTTTACAAACTTTAGCCAATTTACAACAGCCACTTGATGATTTTTTTGACCATGTGATGGTGAATGTTGATGATGTGAATTTAAAAGCCAACCGTTTGGCGTTATTGCAACAGGTTCGACAGTTATTTTTAATAGTGGCAGATATTAGCGAATTACAATTGTAAAAAATTCAAATGTAAAAAAATTCAAAGGAAATAATCATGAGTCAAGACAATTACCGTCCTGAAACTTTGGCAATTCATGCAGGTTATCAGCCAGAACCTACGACAAAAGCGGTCGCTGTACCGATTTATCATACCAGTTCTTATGCGTTTGATGATACGCAACATGGGGCAGATTTGTTTGATTTAAAAGTAGCTGGTAACATTTATACACGTATCATGAACCCAACGAATGCCGTACTTGAAGCAAGGGTGACTGCTTTAGAAGGTGGCGTTGGTGCGTTAGCGGTGGCATCAGGTATGGCGGCGATTACCTATGCTATTCAAACTATTTGCGAGGCAGGCGATAATATTGTTTCAGTATCAACGTTATATGGTGGTACTTATAATCTATTTGCCCATTCGTTGCCACGTCAGGGGATTGAAGTGCGGTTTTTTGATTATCGTCAGCCTGAAACATTGGCAGATTTGATAGATGAAAAAACCAAGCTAGTTTATGCTGAAACAATTGGCAATCCGTTAGGAAATATTGTTGATATTGCTAAAATTAGTGAGCTTGCCCATGCTCATGGTGTGCCAGTCATGATTGATAACACGGTGGCAACCCCTCATTTATGTCGTCCGTTTGAACATGGAGCGGATATTGTAGTGCATTCTTTAACTAAATACATGAGTGGTTCTGGTTCATCAATTGGCGGTATTATTGTTGATGGTGGTAAATTTGATTGGTCAGTCAATAAGCAACGATTTGCTATTTTAAACACGCCTGACCCAAGTTATCACGGTGTTAATTTTGTTGAAGCCATGGGCAATAGTGCATTTATTGCTCGAGCTAGAGTTGCTCCTTTGCGTAATACAGGGGCTGCATTAAGTCCATTTAACGCATGGCAAATTATGTTAGGTATTGAAACCTTAGCGTTACGCATGGAACGTCACTGTGAAAATGCCCTTGCGGTTGCCAAATTTTTACAACAACATGAACAAGTCGCTTGGGTAAAATATGCAGGATTATCAGACCATCCAGAATATGCACTTGCTCAACAATATTTAGCAGGCAAGCCGTCAGCGATTTTAACATTTGGGGTAAAAGGTGGCAGAGAGGCAGGAGCAAAATTTATTGATGCCTTACAATTAATTACCCGTTTGGTGAATATTGGTGATGCAAAATCATTAGCTTGCCACCCAGCGACCACCACCCATCGTCAATTAAATGCTGAAGAATTAGAAAAAGCTGGTGTCAGCGAAGATATGGTTCGTTTATCAATTGGTATTGAACATATTGATGATATTAAAGCAGATTTGGCTCAGGCGTTAGCAAAAGCAAAAGGCTAATTGAGTAATTCACATCAAACATGATTATCGTGGATAATTTTCGGATTATCCACTTTTTCTTGACTAAAATTTATGCAAATTTCTATTAAACTCAAAAAATTTTTACGTTCATTACTCGGCTATTTACTTGTTTTTATAGTAATTTATAGTGTAGTAAATTGGTGGCGACAACCTATCATGCCTGCTAATCCTACATTACAATTTGATGACATCGCAGGTAATACTATAGATTTAGCAAATTTAAGTAAGGAAAAGCCTGTATTGGTGTATTTTTGGGGGAGTTGGTGTGCTATTTGTCGGCAAACCTCACCCATTATCAATAAATTAGCTCAATCAAATCATTATCCTGTAGTGACGATAGCTGTCAATTCGGGCAGTAATGCTGATGTTCAACAATATTTAAATCAACATCAATGGCAATTTGTAACGGTCAATGATAGTGATGGGAAGATTTTTCAGGCATGGCAAGGACAGGTAACGCCATCATATGTAATTTTAGAAAATGGTGAGATGAAACAAGGATTTACAGGTATTCATTTTGCGTGGGAATTAACGTTACGCTTATGGTTATTGAAAAATTTTTAATGATAAAACTAAAATTTGATAAAAAATTAATAACAACTTGATAAAAATAAAACGCCCTAAAAACATATTAGAGCGTTTTTATCACTAAAAATTAGTGATAGGTTTAATATTATTTACTAGCAGCAGCCTGAGCAGCAGCAACTTCAGCAGCGAAATCTTCTTGTTTTTTCTCGATGCCTTCGCCAACTTCTAAACGTTTGAATGCAACAACAGTCATGCTATCAGCTTTTAATACATCACCCACTTTTTTATCATTATCGATAACATATGGTTGATTAACTAAAGTTACTTCGTTTAGATATTTTTGTAAACCGCCTGCAATCATTTTTTCAACGACATTTTCTGGTTTGCCTGACTCTTTGGCTTTAGCTTCGATAATGTCTTTTTCACGGGCTAAAATGTCAGCTGGTACATCAGCTTCATTAACAGCGATTGGATTAAAGGCTGCAACTTGCATTGCAATAGATTTACCAGTAGCTTCGCTACCGCCTTCATATGAAACAACTACGCCAATACGAATGCCATGACGGTAAACAGCAAGGTTACTACCTTCAATTACTTCAGCTCGGCGAACTTGAATGTTTTCACCGATTTTTTGTACTAATGCAACACGAGCTTCCTCAACAGTTTGGTCATCTGCATATGCTAATGCAGAGATACTAGCAACGTCTGTGGTGTTGTTTGCTAATGCTAATTCAGCTACTTTATTTGCAAAAGCGGTGAAGTTTTCATCTTTTGCAACGAAGTCAGTTTGACAATTTACTTCTAATAATAATGCTTTGTTATCAGCTTGGGCGATAATAATTGCACCATCAGCAGCGATATTACCCGCTTTTTTTGCAGCTTTTGCTTGACCTGATTTACGCAGATTGTCAATCGCAAGTTCGATGTCGCCATTTGCTTCTTGTAGTGCTTTTTTGCACTCCATCATGCCAAGACCTGTACGGTCACGAAGTTCTTTAACTAGTTTTGCAGTGATTTCTGCCATGTTAATTACCTCAGAAAATATTTATTGTTTTGTTGCTTATTCAGCAGTAGTTTCTTCTTGTGCTTGTGGCTCAGTTTTACCAGTTGCCTGAGTTTTAGCGTATTCTTTACCTGCGATAATCGCATCTGCAACTGAAGAGACATATAAAGAAACTGCACGAATTGCGTCATCGTTTGCAGGAATAACATAATCAACATTATCAGGATTTGAATTTGTATCAACGATACCAATAACAGGAATACCTAAATTTTTAGCTTCTTTGATAGCAATCGCTTCATGGTCAACATCAACTACGAAAATAGCATCAGGTAAGCCGTTCATGTTTTTGATGCCACCTAAAGAACGTTCTAATTTTTGCATATCACGGGTACGTTCTAACGCTTCACGTTTAGTTAATTTAGCAAAGGTACCATCTTCAGCTTGTTTTTCTAGTTCTTTTAAACGATTGATAGATTGACGTAAGGTTTTCCAGTTTGTTAGCATACCACCTAACCAACGATGGTCAACGTATGGCATACCAGCACGTTGTGCCTGCTCACTAATAACAGCACTTGCCGCACGTTTTGTACCAACAAATAAAATTTTGCTACCTTTAGCCGCTTCACGATTAACAAAAGTTAATGCTTCGTTAAATGCTTTTACAGTATGTTCTAAATTGATGATATGAATTTTATTGCGTGCTCCAAAGATATATTGACGCATTTTTGGGTTCCAAAAGCGGGTTTGATGACCAAAATGTGCGCCTGCTTCTAATAAATCACGCATAGAAATTTGGGTTGGGCTGTTAGATGCCATGAGAATTCCTTAAAAATTTGGGTTATGCCTCCACATCACCTATTAAACCGATTTAATTATTTGATAATCATAAAAAAGTAAATAGTTAAACACCCAGTCTAAATCATGGGTAATGTGTGTGTCATGGGTAAATATGAAAAATTGTTTACTTTTATCAGTAAAACAGTGCATAATTATACTATAATTCATGTAAGTTAGCAATGTGGTTTTATTGCTCTGATGGTGCCTTATCATTCTGATTTAATTCGTTGAAATTTTGTGATAATCTATTTTCGTTGAACACGCTATTTTTAAATTTTTAA
Organism: Moraxellaceae bacterium; assembly: GCA_041855445.1. GTDB lineage: Bacteria > Pseudomonadota > Gammaproteobacteria > Pseudomonadales > Moraxellaceae > Faucicola. Next base: position 93,824 of record JBHAEG010000039.1, on the reverse strand, counting down.
CTTATGGTTAATAATATGTCACACAATCAAAATAATACTTATCAAAATAATGTTCATTCAACAACAACAGAACAAACGGTCATTATCGTTGGCGGGGGCAATGTTGGGTTGTCTTTTGCATTACTTTTGGCACATTATGGCATTGCAAGTACTTTGTTAGAAAAATCAGTTTATCCAACCATGAGTCCTGATGATGATAAACAACGTATTCATTATTTAGATAGTCGAAATATGGCTTTATCCCGTAGAACGGTTCAAATTTATCAACGTATTGATTTGTGGAGTGATTTACAAAGTCATGCCTGCCGTATTGATAAGGTACAAATCAGTGAAAAAGGTAGTTTTGGTAAGGCAGAGCTTGATAAAAATGCTGAAAATGTTGAAAGTTTTGGGCAAGTGATGGAAAATGCGTGGCTTGGACGTAAATTGTTATTAGCGGTACAAAATAATCCATTGATTACTTTAAAAGATGGAGCGACTGTCACGGATATTCAACAGACTGACACTGATGTGACTATTGTTTTTCAACAAGCAGATAACTCATCACAAACTTTAACTGCTGATTTATTGGTGGCGTGTGATGGACAAAATTCCCCTTGCCGAAAATTGTTAGGTGTCTCTGATAGTTTTTATGATTATGAACAGGTGGGTATTGTGGGCGTTGTGATGACAGATGCACCGCATCATCATATAGCCATTGAGCGGTTTAGTAAGGCAGGTCCATTAGCGGTGTTGCCTTTGACTGATGCCGATGGTGATGGGCGAGAAGCTTTTCAAAAAGGTTTTCGGCGTTCGGTGGTGTGGGTGTGTGAAAAAGGTGAGGAGCAGGCTTATTTAACTGATGACCGTTATTTTTTACAAACGTTACAACAGGCTTTTGGTAGTCGGGCGGGTAAATTTTTGCAGGCAGGCAAGCGAGGGGCATTTCCATTGGTCAAAGTTTTGGCAGAAAAACAAGTTGTTGGACGGTGTGTCATCATGGGAAATGCGGCTCATACCTTGCACCCTGTCGCAGGGCAAGGATTTAATTTGTGTATGCGAGATGCGGATACATTAGCAAAAATGCTTTATCGACAAGTCATGGCTGGAAAAGACATTGGACAGGCAAATATGCTACAAAGTTATGAAACAGCTAGAAAAACTGACCAAAAAAGAGTAGAATTATTTTGTGATATGGTAGTCAGGGGTTTTACGCATCGTAATTTGCTGGTAAAACTGGCTCGTAATGTAGGATTAATTGCATTCGATAAATTGCCAAAAGTAAAACCTTTAGTAGCAACTTATGCAATGGGATTAAAATCTTAAAAAAATTTATTAAAATAACTAATAATTATCTAATTATCTTAAAAAATTCATTAATAAAATGGAACAAACATCATGACTAACCCTAATTCAACGTTAATTATTGGTGGTGGCATTATTGGTGCAACACTTGCTTTAAAACTTGCCCAAGCAAAATGTCCTGTTACCTTGATTGATGCTCGTCCAGCATTATCCGAATATGATTGGCAACAAAAACTTGCTCAACGAGATGCCCGAGTGTATGCGTTGAGTCTTGCCAGTATTCAATTGCTGACAGAAGTTGGTGCTTGGCAACGTATCGAGGCTTCAGCACGCAAAGCCGACTATACACAAATGCAGGTTTGGCAAATCAATGGTATTGGCGAGTTACAATTTGCTGATAAACAAAATCAGACATTATTAGGTAGTATGGTTGAGCCATTTATTATTGAAAAAGCTTTATATGATGGTTTTGCTGATGAGCAAATTCAGCCGTATTTAACACATATTACAGGGCAAACGGTTACTCGATTAGAATGGCTTGGTAAACAATTAGGTTATCAAGTTACTTTAGATAATAATGAACAATTGATGGCTAAATTATTAATTGGGGCAGATGGTCGAGGGTCATTTGTACGTCAGCAAACTGGCATTGGTTTAAAAACTTTAGATTATCGACAAACGGCGATTTGTTGTGCCATTAAAACAGAAAAACCACATCATGCGACCGCCCGCCAAGTGTTTTTAACAGATAGTATTTTGGCTTTATTACCATTGGCTGATGTGAATGAACAAGACCGAGCCTCGCCACAACATTGGCAATCAATCGTTTGGTCTTTGCCAAAAGCGAAAGCAGAACAATATTTATCATTATCAGCGGAACAGTTTGCCAAAGAAATTGCGTTTGCTAGTGGCTATGAATTAGGCGAGGTTATCGACATTCAGTCAATTGATAGTTTTCCATTAACTGCTCAACATGCTAAACAGTATGTGAAACAAAATTTGGCATTAATTGGCGATGCAGGGCATGGTGTACACCCATTAGCAGGGCAGGGGCTAAATTTGGGAATGTTAGATATTACAAGTTTAACTAATGCTTTATTGCATGATTATCAACAACAGTCTAGTTGGGCTGATTTTGCAACATTACAACGTTATCAACGTCAGCGGTATCATAGTAATGCGTTGATGATGCACAGTTTTTCTGGTTTAAATTGGTTATTTACTACTCAGTTTCGCCCTATACAGTATCTTCGTAGTGAGGGGGTTTATCAGGTAAGTAAAATTAAGCCATTAATGAAATTTTTTACTAAAAAAGCTAGTGGTCTGTAAGTATTAATTTTTTTCAAATGGCATGAACGATTGTTATTTATCAAATTCGCCATAATATGCAAGTTTTACGGTGGATTTGATAAATGATTAAATTAATTTTAGTTGATTAATATTCATATCTTTTAAAACTTAAAAAAATCCCCATATCATGAGTCAATCTTTGTAAATAAAAATAAATGTATGCGACTACCTGAACCTAAAAATACTCGACAACTTAACCAGCTATCCAATCAACTACAAAATTATGCCCAAATAACAGGAGTCAATGTATCAGGTACGCAGATTTCTAGTCGTGCCTTTGAAATGATGACAGAGTTTGAACCTTCAGGTGACCAACCACAAGCCATTGCTAAATTGGTTAAAGGTATCGAACAAGGTATGAAAGGGCAGTTATTGCTTGGGGTAACAGGTTCAGGGAAAACTTACACAATGGCAAAAGTCATTGCTCAATGCCAACGCCCAACCATTATCATGGCACATAACAAAACTCTTGCAGGGCAATTATATGGTGAGTTTAAAACATTTTTTCCAAATAACGCCGTTGAATATTTTGTTAGTTATTACGACTATTATCAACCAGAAGCTTATGTTCCCGCCAGTGATACTTTTATTGAAAAAGACAGCTCTATTAATGACCACATTGACCAAATGCGACTATCTGCAACTCGGGCATTATTAGAACGGCGAGATGCAATTATTATCGCATCTGTATCAGCGATTTATGGCCTAGGCGACCCTGAAAGCTATTTAAAAATGTTATTACATTTGGTCGTTGGTGATAAAATTGACAGAACCGCAATTTTAAAACGCTTGGTTGCATTACAATATATTCGTAATGAGCTAGATTTTGGGCGTGGCACTTATCGACTGCGTGGAGAAACTTTGGATATTTACCCTGCAGAAAGTGAACAACTGGCAGTACGTATTAGTTTATTTGATGATGAAGTAGAAAAAATTACTTGGTTTGACCCATTGACAGGTAAAAACATTAAAAATGTGCCTCGTGTCACTATTTATCCAAAATCTCACTATGTTACCCCTCGAGAAAAACTCGAACAAGCGAGCCAAACCATCAAAGCAGAACTGAGCCAACAGCTAGAATTTTTTCAAAAAAATAACAAACTTGTTGAGGCACAACGTTTAAAACAACGTACCGAATATGATTTAGAAATGATACAACAAATCGGTTATTGTAACGGTATTGAGAACTATTCTCGACATTTATCAGGTAGGCAGGCAGGCGAAGCACCACCAACACTATTTGATTATCTGCCTAGTGATGCACTGTTATTTATTGATGAAAGTCATGTGACTGTACCACAAATTGGGGCAATGTATAAAGGCGATAGAAGCCGTAAAGAAACGCTGGTGCAGTATGGATTTCGTTTACCAAGTGCAATGGATAATCGCCCCATGACTTTTGAAGAATGGGAAAAACTTGCACCAACAACGATTTTTGTATCAGCGACTCCTGCCAATTATGAATTAACCCATAGTCAGCAAGTTGTTGAACAAGTTGTACGCCCAACAGGTCTAATAGACCCAGAATTAGAAGTACGTCCAGTTTTAACCCAAGTTGATGATGTTTTAAGTGAAATTAATATTAGAAAACAAAAAAATGAACGGGTGCTGATTACCACATTAACCAAACGCATGGCTGAAGATTTAACCAGTTATCTAAAAGAATACCAAATTAAAGTTGCCTATTTACATTCAGATATTGATACCGTTGAACGTATGAAAATCATTCATGAATTACGCACAGGCGTGCATGATGTATTGGTGGGGATTAACTTGTTGCGTGAGGGATTAGATATGCCCGAAGTTTCATTGGTGGCGATTTTTGATGCAGATAAAGAAGGTTTTTTACGTTCAGAACGTTCACTTATTCAAACCATTGGTCGCACGGCAAGGCATATTCATGGTAAAGCGATTTTATATGCGGATACGATTACCCCAAGTATGCAAAAAGCCATTGATGAAACAGAACGGCGTAGAGCCAAACAAATTGCATTTAATCAAGCACATAACATTACTCCAACATCTGCTAAACGTCAAACAACTGATAAAATCGATATTGGCGATACGGAAATTTTTGAAGAAAACACACAAAATAAAGATTTACAAGCGTTACCTGATGTCGATATTGAGATTTTACGCAGTCCTGACTTATTAGCGAAACATATTAATCAACTAGAAAAACAAATGTTGGCGTTAGCAAAAGAATTGAAATTTGAAGAAGCTAGTAAAATTCGTGATAGAATTCTATTATTAAAAGAATTTTTAATTATTTAATAAAATTATTTAATAAAAAACCATATTTTATATAAAATATGGTTTTTCAATGCCAGTCGTTATCTATCGACCTCTTGCATCTTGTTGTTTATGAGGTTCACCACGTTCATGAGAGGCAGGATGGTTAGTATTCATATTCCCCGCATGTTTGGCACCTTTTTTGCCACCACCATCAGGCATTGGTACAATACAGCCTGACAATCCGATAATTGTTGATACCACAATTAGTGATTTAATCATTGTTTTCATTGGATTTCCTTGATTACCATTTCTTAATAATATACTATCATTTTATTTGATTAAATTCTATTGAAAATAATATAAGTAAAAATTTTGTTATATGTTTAAGTAATTACTTTTGGGCATATTATGCCAAAATAGAATAAAGCATTGATAAACTATCACAACATTTTCATAATTAATATGCTATGATACCACAACTTTCAACAAAAAAAGGAATATAGTGATGGCACATTTACGTATTGGTGATATTGCACCAAATTTTGACGCAACTACCACAGAAGGTGATATTAATTTTTATGATTGGCAAGGTAGTAGCTGGGTTGTATTTTTCTCGCACCCTGCCGATTATACGCCAGTTTGTACAACAGAATTAGGTCGTACTGCCGCATTAAATGGTGAGTTTCAAAAACGTAATGTAAAACCAATTGCTTTATCAGTTGATGGTGTTGAAGACCATCATGGTTGGGCTAAAGATATTGAAGAAACACAAGGCACAGCCGTAAATTTCCCGATTATTGCCGACCCTGAAAAAGTAGTGTCTGAATTATATGACATGATACACCCAAATGCGTCAAATACACATACGGTGCGTAGTGTGTTTATTATTGACCCACAACATAAAGTGCGTTTAACATTTACTTATCCTGCAAGTTGTGGACGTAATTTTAATGAAATTTTGCGTGTGATTGATGCGTTACAATTAGCTGATGAATACAATATTGCAACGCCTGTAGAATGGCAAGATGGCGATGATGTGATTATTCCACCAAGCGTGAAAAATGAAGACATTCCTGCTAACTATCCAAAAGGTCATACAGAAATTAAACCTTATTTACGCACAACACCACAACCAAATAAATAATTTATTTGATTTGTAAAAGAAAAAACCTTGTTTTTTTGTGATTTCTTATCCAAATTAACCGAGGTTTTTTCTTTTTTTTATTACTTATTATTTAAATAATAATAAGTAGAACCATAATAATAATTCTACTTAATGATATATTTTGTTAAACTGCAAAATATGTAATATCAAAATCTGTAATTGGCTGACTACCTGCTTTTACCATCGCTACATGAGCTTGTAAACGTGGTAACATACGGGCGATAAAATAATTGGCTAATTTAGCTTTGTTGCGGTAAAACTCATCATCTTTACCATGTGATGCCTCAACCATCAGACCAAACATATACGCAAACGATACATAACCAAATGCTTGTAGATAGTCTACTGCACAACCATTAATTTCATCTTTAAGTTGTGAGGTTGTAGCCAACACATGATTGGTTAAATCTTCTAGTGTGTTGGCACAGTCTAAAATTACTTGTTTAATGCTATGTTCAGATTGCATATTTTTCGCAAAGTCACGCATTTCAGCAATGTAAGTTTGAACAAATGCCCCACGATTTTTTATGACTTTACGTCCTAACAAATCTAAAGCTTGAATACCATTCGTTCCCTCGTAAATTTGTGAAATTCTGGTATCTCGCACAATTTGTTCCATACCCCATTCACGAATATAACCATGACCGCCAAAACATTGTTGGCAATCAATCGTTGCTTCAAACCCTTTATCCGTTAAAAATGCTTTTGCAATTGGTGTCAATAACGCAACACGGTCGTTAGCCTGTTGTTTTTCTTCAGGATTATCGCTATATTTGGCAGTATCTAATTGCTTGGCAACATACATGGCAAAACAACGAGAAGCCTCAGAAATTGTCTTAGCATTTAATAACATACGGCGAACATCAGCATGATGCACAATGCTATCTGCAGGTTTTTCAGGTGATTTAATGCCACTGTCAGCACGCCCTTGAATACGTTCATTCACATATGCAACAGCATTTTGATAAGCAAGTTCGCTACCGCCAATACCTTGTAATCCCATCGTCAAACGTTCATAATTCATCATAATAAACATTGACGCTAAACCTGTATTTTCTTTACCAACTAACCAGCCTTTTGCCCCATCAAAATTCATCACACAGGTAGCAGATGCTTTAATACCCATTTTATGTTCGATTGAGCCTGCCTTTACAGCATTGCGTTCGCCTAATGAGCCATCAGCATTTACTAAAAACTTAGGTACGATAAATAATGAAATACCTTTTGAGCCTGCAGGAGCATCAGGTGTTTTTGCTAATACTAAATGAATAATATTATCGGCTAAGTCATGTTCACCTGCTGTGATAAAAATTTTTGTGCCTGAAATTGCATAACTACCATCATCATTTGGCACAGCTTTAGTTTTAATAATACCTAAATCTGTACCTGCGTGCGGTTCTGTCAAACACATGGTGCCTGTCCATTCACCAGAATATAACTTTTCTAAAAAAGTTTGCTTTTGCTGTTCAGATGCAGACGATAACAAACACAATGAAGCACCTGATGACAGATTTGGATACAATGCAAATGATTGATTAACCGTAAACATCATTTCTTCAGCAAGCATGGTCACCATTTTGGGCATACCTTGCCCGCCGTACTCTGGTTCGCCTCCTAAACCAATCCAACCGCCCTCTGCAAATGTTTGAAATGCTTCTTTAAATCCTGTAGGCGTTTTTACCTCACCATCGCCAACATAACTTGCACCTTCTTCATCACCTGAACGATTAATTGGCAATAAGGTATTTTTTGCAAATTTTGCCATTTCCTCTAAAATCATATTGACCGTATCACTATCAACATGAGCGAGTTTTTCATTATTTTGCCAAAATTGAGTCGCATCAAATACATCATTTAAAAGAAACTGCATCTCTTTGATAGGGGCGTTATAGATTGCCATCGTTTTATATTCCTTTACTTAAATCACCATTAATAAAATACAAACAATCCACATTTGGTGAAATTGTTTGTATCAGTTTAGCATAATTTGGCAAAATCAGGCTAAAAAATAAACTCATCGATGTCCATTTGCATAATCGGCTCAAAACCTGCGTCAATCCGTTTGACATATGTCAAGGTACGAGGTAGTAATTTAGTAAAATAAAATTGAGCAGTTTTGATTTTTGCTTGGTAAAATTTACGCTCACTGGTTTGTTCCACTAAAGTTTGTTGAGCATCTAATGCCTGTTGAGAAATTAACGCCATTCTTGCCCACAAATACGCTAATGTTACATAGCCACTATAATACATATAATCTACCGCATTGGCTCCAATAGCCTCTGGATTTTCGGTCGCTTGCATGGCAATACGAGAAGTTAAATGACCCCAATCTTTATTAAGCTTTGCTAAAGGACGAATAAACTGTCCCATCGCATCGTTTTCCCAATGTTCTTGGCAAAACTTATGAATAATTTTACTAAAGTTTGCCAATAATCGACCTTGTGAGCCTAGCACTTTTCGACCTAATAAATCTAACGATTGGATTTCTGTTGTGCCTTCATATAAACAAGCAATGCGAGTATCTCGAACATTTTGCTCCATACCCCATTCACGGATAAATCCATGTCCACCATACACCTGTACACCATGATTTGCCGATTCAAACCCTGTTTCCGTTAAAAATGCTTTGGCAATTGGCGTTAATAAGGATAACATTTGGTCAGCAAATTTTTTATCTTCGCCGTCACCTTTTGCCACCACATCGGCAAATTGTGATAAATAATAAATCAATGCTCGTCCGCCTTCGGCAAATGCTTTGCTCGTCAATAACATATTGCGAACAGCAGGGTGAGCGATAATAGGGTCAGCTATTTGCTCAGGGGCTTTTTTGCCACTTAATGCACGCATGGCTAGACGCTCTTTGGCATAACTTAATCCACCCTGAAAAGCTATTTCAGACGCAGTCAAGCCTTGAATTGCAGTACCAATACGGGCAGTATTCATAAAGGTAAACATACAATTTAAGCCTTTATTTTCAGGGCCAATCAAAAATCCTGTTGCTCCATCAAAATTCATGACACAAGTAGCAGAGGCTTTGATACCCATTTTATGTTCAATAGAACCACAAGAAACAAAATTACGGGTTGTGATATTACCGTTTTCATCAAGATTAAATTTAGGAACGATAAATAATGAAATGCCTTTGGTACCTTTTGGTGCATTGGGCAGGCGAGCCAACACAATATGAATAATATTACTCGCTAAATCATGTTCACCTGCAGAAATAAAGATTTTTTGTCCAGTAATTTGATAAGAACCATCAGGATTAGGCTCAGCCTTAGTGCGAATAATGCCTAAATCTGAACCTGCATGAGCCTCCGTCAAACACATGGTGCCAGTCCATTCACCGCTAATTAACTTATTTAAATATAACTGTTTTTGTTCAAGTGTACCATGATGTTCAATCGTACGAATAGCTCCCTCTGATAACCCAGGATACATAGAAAAAGACCAATTTGCCGAACCCATCATTTCATTCACTGCCGAACTCAATGACAATGGTAAACCTTGTCCACCATATGCCGTGTCAGCACATAAAGACGGAAAACCTAACTCACAATATAACTGATAAGCTTGTTTAAATCCTTGCGGTGTCGTTACTATGCCATTATCAAAATGACAACCTTCCTCATCACCAGAACGATTTAACGGTGACAATTCATTTTCGGCAAACTCAGCCGTTGCCTGCAAAATATCATTGATAGTTTCTTTATTTGTTTCAGCATAGGCAGGAATATTTTGATAGTGATTTTCAAAATCTAATAACTCGTGTATCACAAACTGCATATCACGCAAAGGGGCTTTGTATTGCATGGCTTTTTCCTTACATTCATTCATTAACAGCTTGAAAATAAGATAAAAAACTTAATGCAAAGATACAAGAGATTAGCGATGACTTTTGGGTCATAAAAATTGTGAATAAACACATTGATTTATTGAAAAAAATGCTAACCAGTATGTTAAATTATTAAGAAAAATTTAATGCTTGTAACGTTGCTAAAGCCACCACAGGAGCAGTTTCTGTTCGTAATACACGTTCGCCAAGTTGCCATGCTAAAAAATTATTTTCTAAAGCTAATGATAATTCTTTATCGGATAAACCGCCTTCAGAGCCAATCAATAAATAAAATTTTGCAAAATCTTGTTGAAGCTGTTGTAAAATCGCTAAGCGAGTATTAACCTGAGAATGAGTGGTGTTATTTCTTGGAACAGCTAATACAAGTTTTAATCCAGATTGAATATCTTGTGATACCCAATTGGTTAATTCTTGAGGGGGTAAAATTGTTGGTATGATATTTAAACCACATTGTTCACAGGCAGAAATTGCAACTTGTTGCCAGTGGTTTAGCTTTTTGGCAACTTGTTCATTTTTTAGTTTAACTTCACTATAATCGCTTGATAATAATTGAATAACTGACACCCCCATTTCAGTTGCTTTTTGAATAGCATAATCCATTCTTTCACCTCGACTTAATGATAAGCCAATTTCTGTTTGGAATGGTAAACAACGGTTGATAGGATTAAAATTTTTAATCATTGCTGTGGCTGACTTTTTTGTCATTTCAAGCAGTTCAACCTGATATTCTCCGCCTGTGCCATCAAATAAAATTGCCATATCACCAACATTTGCTCGTAAGACTCGACACCAATGGTGAAAAATACTTTCGGTTAAAATTATTGAATTATCAACGATTAATGGCTGATGACTGATAGTTGTATCATAGAAAAAACGTCGCATAGCAAATCACCAATAGTCTGGTTTGATAATAGGTTTTTTATGGGTGGAAATTTTACTAGGTAGTTGATTACATTGTAATTCTGACTCTAAAATATACTGTCTAGTCCAATTGGCAAAAGCACTTAATTGTTTATTATTGGGACGGCGACTATCTTTTAAAACAGGAATAATTACACCAATTTCAATACTTTGGCAAAAATCTTCTCGTAATGCCTGTAACACAGGAGCAAGGTCTGTGTCATTTGACACAAAAACTAAATGTTTGGCTTTATTTTGACAAGCGTCACGATATGCTGTCAATGCGATATTGACATCTGTTTGTTTTTCTTCAAGTTTCCAAACTTCACAACGTTGAGATTTATCAGGGGGATTTTGATAAACCAGCAAATTAGCTTTTTCTAAAGAATAATAACCTTTAATAATTTCAATATCATTAGAGTATAATTCTAATAATGCACGATGATAGTTTTGTTGAGATTTTTGGGCTGTTTGTCCATGAGAGGCAACTTTTGCTTTAATATCTGCTGTAAAAAATTTAATTTTTATAAGATTGTAATTAGGATTTTGTATATATAAAATATTTTGAAAAAGTTTTTTTAAATCAAGCCATTTATAAGAGGTATATTTTAAGCAACCATAAAATAAGTTATAACCATCAATATAAACTATAGTTTCCATTTATTACCCTTGAAGATAAATTAAAAAAACCGCCAAAAAAGGCGGTCTTTTAGCCCTAAACATTGACTAACTTAATAATCATGTAAAGGGAGAGTCGTATATTAGATACTAGACAAAAAATGTTTGTTTGTCAAGTAATTTATCAAGCCATCAACGATAAATCTTTTGGTAAAGGTAACGGATTATTATCTTGTTGATGGATTAATTGTTTAATGCCATCTACTAAAATACTAAACACCATATCAATTTGTGATTTAGTAATACAGTAAGGAGGCATTAAATACACATGATTACCAATCGGGCGAATAAAAACCCCTTGTTTTAGACAATATTCTGCTAAAATTCGTCCTTTAACTTGCTGAAAATCCAACGTAAATGCGACAATCATGCCTGTTTGTCGAAGCTGAATAATGGGCAAGTTTAATTGTGATAATTGGTTTAATTGTTGAGCAAAATAATTAATTAAACATTGATTGTTTTTTAAGATATCTTGTTGTTTAAATACTTGTAGTGATGCTAATGACGCTACAGAAGCTAACGGATTACCCGTAAAACTATGTGAATGTAAAAAACCTTTTTCAATACGTTCATCTAAAAACCCATCAAAAATTTGTTGTGTGGTTAATACACAAGACATCGGTAAATAACCAGCAGTTAAACCCTTTGATAAACATAGAAAATCTGGACAAACGCATTCGCCATTATCTAATATTGCCTGTTCACAAGCAAACATCGTACCTGTGCGACCAAAACCCACTGCAATTTCATCAAAAATTAAATGAATATTAAATTTTTTTGCAAGTTTGGCAATACCAACTAAATAATTTGTAGAATACATTGCCATACCTGTTGCCCCTTGCACCAGTGGCTCAACTATCATCGCACAAATCGTTTGATGTTGTGTTTCTAACAATTTTTCAAGTTTATCTAAACAATTGTTTTCATGTTCCGTTGCAGAGATATTGTCGGCTTTAAATAAATGGGCGGGTGAAGGAATTTTAATTTGTTCAATGAGCATGGCTTGATATTGTTGATTAAACAGTGGAATATCTGTCACTGACAAACTACCAATGGTTTCGCCATGATAGCCATGCTCTAAAGCAATAAATCGAATTTTATCAGGATAATCATTTTGTTGCCAAAATTGCAAACTCATCTTTAATGCGATTTCTATCGCAGATGAACCACTATCAGCAAAAAAAGCTTTAGTTAATGGAGTAGGGCTAATTGCAACCAACTGTTTGGCAAGCTCAGCAACACTTGGGTGAACAATCCCTGCCAACAAGGTATGTTCTAAAATATCAAGCTGTTGTTTGATTTGTTCATTAATGAATGGGTGACAATGTCCATGCAAATTAACCCACCACGAGCTAATCATATCTAAATAGGATTTTCCTTGTTTATCATATAGATAAATACCCTGCCCCCGCACTATTTCTAGTGGAGGTAAATGCTCATGATAACGCATCTGTGTACATGGGTGCCACAAAGCAGGCATATTAAATTTCCTTGAATATCTTCAATCATCAAATCAATTAATTAAGTTTATTTTACTAATCTTAATGCTTTAATCAGCTCTGCATTTGGATTGATATTATTCATGGTATAAAAATGTAAAGCTGGCACACCTTCTTGAATTAAACGTTCACAAAGCTGTAATACAACGTCAAAACCAAATGCCCGAATTGATTTACGGTCATCGCCAAAATCTGCCAATTGTTTACGAATATAACGAGGAATATCCGCACCACAACCATCAGCAAAACGAATAAGATTACTTGCATTGGTAATAGGCATAATTCCTGCCTTAATTGGGAATTCGTCTTGATGAACCCCTTGTTTTGCTAACGCATCTCGTAAATATAAATAGCTATCTGCATTATAAAAAAACTGGGTAATTGCCGAATTTGCTCCAGCTCGATGTTTGTTAATTAAATTTTGTACGTCTTGAGAAAAACTGTGAGCTTGTGGGTGCATTTCAGGATAGGCTGCAACTTCAATATGAAAATGTTCACCTGTTTTTTCACGAATAAATTTTACTAAATCAACAGCAAAAGGTAGCTCACCAAAACCAACCTGACCCGATGGCAAATCGCCACGCAATGCTACTAATTTTTTAATGCCTAATTGTTGATAAAAGCTTAATAGTTCAGCGATTTCTACTTTATTATCACCAATACAAGACAAATGCGGTGCAATCGGTGTTGCAGATTTTTTGCTTAGGGCTTCAACAATACCGAGCGTTCGTTCACGAGTCGAGCCACCAGCACCATAAGTTACTGAAAAATAAGCTGGATTTAAAGCATTTAGACCATCAAATGTATGTAATAGCTTGGCTTGTCCCTCATCGGTTTTAGTCGGGAAAAATTCAAATGAAAATGGGGTCGTCATATCAATCTCAAATAGTTAATTAAAAAAATTTGTGGTTTCTTAGAAAAGATGAAATATATTCAATTATGCCATATCTGGATAAATATGGTAAAGAAAAATTTTGCTAGACGTTGAATTGTTATATATTGGCTAATTGGATTAATCCCATATCATGAGATTAATCCAATTTTATTAGAAATAATTAATATTTATATTCATCAGACTTAAACGGCCCTTCAATTGGTACACCAATGTAATCCGCCTGCTGTTGAGTTAATTTTGTTAGTACACCATTAAAACCTAATACCATGGCTGCTGCGACTTCTTCATCAAGTTTTTTAGGTAATACTTTTACATAAATATTTTCTGCCTTTTTATCAGCAGGTAAATTAGCAAATTTTTCTTTAAATAGATGAATTTGAGCTAATACCTGATTGGCAAATGAACCGTCCATCACTCGTGATGGGTGTCCTGTGGCATTGCCTAAATTGACCAAACGCCCCTCTGATAAAATAATTAAATAATCTTTTTCATCATCAGAACGATACACCTGATGAACTTGTGGCTTTACCTCAACCCAACGCCAATTATCACGCATAAATTGCGTATCAATTTCAGTGTCAAAATGTCCAATATTACACACCACAGCGGTAGCTTTTAAAGCCTGTAACATCTGAGCATCACAAACATAAATATTACCCGTGGTGGTGACGATTAAATCCGTATCTTGTAATAATGCTTGATTTGCTCCTTTTGCAGGGTCGCCATCAACATATGGTGAAACCAATTCATAGCCGTCCATACAAGCTTGCATGGCACAAATTGGGTCAATCTCGCTGACACGGACAATCATGCCTTCTTGACGTAAGCTTTGAGCAGAGCCTTTACCAACATCGCCATAACCGACCACTAACGCACGGCGACCTGATAATAACATATCTGTACCACGTTTAATCGCATCATTTAAACTATGACGACAGCCATATTTATTATCATTTTTTGACTTAGTGACAGCATCGTTTACATTAATTGCAGGTACTTTTAAGGTTTGTTTATGAAGCATTTCAATCAAACGATGTACCCCTGTGGTGGTTTCCTCTGAAACACCATGAATTTTATCTAACATTTGCGGGTATTTATGATGAATTAATGCCGTTAAATCGCCACCATCATCAAGAATTAAATTTGCGTCCCAAAGTTCACCATTTTTATGAATTTGCTGTTCTAAACACCATTCATATTCTTCTTCAGTTTCGCCTTTCCATGCAAAAACAGGAATACCCGCTGCCGCAATGGCTGCTGCTGCATGGTCTTGCGTTGAAAAAATATTACATGATGTCCAACGCACCTCTGCCCCTAGAGCCACTAGCGTTTCAATTAAAACTGCCGTCTGAATGGTCATATGAATACAACCAACAATTTTTGCTCCTTTTAATGGTTGCTCCGCTTGATAACGTTTGCGAAGTCCCATCAAAGCAGGCATTTCTGTTTCAGCAAGTAAAATTTCACGGCGACCAAACTCAGCCTGAGAAATATCCGCCACTTTATAATCAGTAAATGAAGCAGTAGAGCCTACGTTCATTGCTATATTCCTTTTTTATCACTTAATCAAAATAAACGCAGGTGTCGTTTTTTCTTTCTTTTTATTGATAAAACCCAAAGAAAATCGAGCCTGACAAGTAAAATTACCTGACGCAACACCTCTCGATAATTCTCACATTTTAGAGAAACATCAGCTAAAAGTCATCTATTATCAAGTTAAATCATCATATTTTCAAAAAAAAATCAAATCTTAATCAAACAAATCTCGAAAAAAATAATCAAATCACTAGTTCAAACTGGCATAATATCTGTTATAATGATAAAATCAAGTATGGTAGAGATTTTAAGACCCGTATAGGGTTTAATTAATATTAACAATGCTTAAGGAGCATTTTATGAAACTATTGAAATTAGCTGTAATACCAGCGGCATTAGTTGCAACTTCTGCGTTTGCAGAAGAGCCAGTAGAAGTAGCAAGTTCTTATGATGCTGAAGCAGGTATCGTTGCAAATACAACAAGCCAACTAGTTGATGGCACAAAAACATTATTTAAAACAGCCACTCACCCAGGTGCGGTCAGCGTTGAACTTGGTTCATTGGGCTATGGTGCGAATTTAGCATGGTCTGTTAATGAAAAAGTAGAATTACAAGCTGGTTGGTCTGGTGGTGATGTCGACTTTGTTGATACTAAAGTAGGTACAAATAGCGACTCTTATGTTAATTGGAATAAATTCTTAGGTAATAGTCTTAAAGGATTTAGCGGTGATTTAAAAGTTGAGGCAGATTTAAATAACCCATATATTGGCACACAAGTTCGTCCTTTTAATAACTGGTTAACAATTGGTTCAGGTATCGTATTCCAAGATAATTCTTACAATATTTCTTTAATCAGTGATAGTGATACATCGACCTTTAAAAAAGGTAGTAAAACATATACTATTCCAGCAGGTTCAGGGGCTACTATAAGTACTGAATATAAAAATGATTTGGCACCTTATTTAACTGTGGGCTTCCGTCCAAATATGGATAAAAAATGGGGTGTGTATGGTGAGGTAGGTGCATTATATACAGGTGGTGTCACTGCTAAAGCTGAAGCTGTTAATGGGTCAAATATTACATTACCTCCAAATGTTTCTTTAGATGACTTTACAAAAGATATGGAACAAAAAGTCAGTGATAAAATGACTAAATGGTATCCAGTGGCTAAACTAGGTGTTACTTACCGTTTCTAATGCTACATGATGACTAATACATAAAAAAGGCAGTAATATTACTGCCTTTTTTATTGGATATTGTCATGATAAGGTAAGCAACACATTGCTTCATAAGCTAGAACGCCATTAGCTAAAATATATACATATATAGCGTCATAGTTGTCCTAGGATATGTTAGCTCATGATGTTTATCATCTGATAGCAAAAACCCAATGATACTTACGATGACAATGCCCATCAAAATATATTTTAATTTTTCCATAACATTTAAACACTGTATGTTTTTGTCACTTATTTTAACAAAATTTTCTTTTTAAGTACATTTGAAAAAAGTTATTAATATTTTTATGAAAAAATCAACGCTAAAAACTTTGACAAAGTTATGTTATGATGACGGGTGCAAAATTGCTATAATTTTGATAACAGACAACATATTTTTCAATCAGTAAAACTAAGGACTAGCCCGATGACTATCATCAAAAAAGACGATTTTATTCGTTCGATTGCCAATGCCTTTCAATTTATTAGCTACTATCACCCAAAAGATTTTGTTGATGCACTGTATCAGGCATGGCAAAAAGAAACTAATCCTTCTGCAAAAAATGCCATGGGACAAATTTTAACCAATAGCCGTATGTCTGCGATGGGACATCGCCCAATCTGTCAAGATACAGGCGTTGCAACGGTATTTTTAGATATTGGTATGAATGTGCAGTGGGATACTGATATGACCATTGAAGACATGGTAAATGAAGGTGTGCGTCAGGCGTATAATAATCCTGACAATCCATTGCGTGCTTCAATGCTCATTGACCCAACAGGCAAACGTCAAAATACCCGTGATAATACACCCGCCGTCATTCATATGAATGTTGTTGCAGGTGATAAAGTTGAAGTCATTTGTGCAGCCAAAGGAGGCGGTTCAGAAAATAAAGCCAAATTTGCGATGTTAAATCCTTCTGACTCGGTAGAAGATTGGATTGTGAGTGTTGTGCCTCAGATGGGGGCGGGCTGGTGCCCACCAGGTATTTTAGGCATTGGGGTCGGTGGTACGCCAGAAAAAGCCATGTTGCTTGCAAAAAAATCATTAATGGACCATATCGACATTCACGAACTACAAGCCAAAGCAGAAAGCGGGGCAGAATTATCCACGACTGAGCGATTACGTTTAAATATGTATGATAAAATCAATCAGTTAGGTATTGGAGCCCAAGGTTTAGGCGGATTAACGACTGTTCTTGATGTAAAAGTGTTAGACTATCCAACCCATGCCGCCAGCAAAGCAGTTGCGGTCATTCCAAACTGTGCCGCAACTCGTCATGTGCATTTTGAATTAGATGGCAGTGGCGAGGCTGAATTGCCAGTGCCATCATTATCAGATTGGCCAGAAGTAGAAACAGGCAGTGATAATGTCATTCGTGTTAATGTAAACGAATTGACTAAAGAAAAATTAGGACAATTTAAAATTGGTGACACCTTATTATTAAATGGTAAAATTTTAACAGGTCGTGACGCTGCTCATAAACGCATGGTAGATATGCTTGCCAAAGGTGAACCTTTACCCGTTGATTTAAATAATCGTTTTATTTATTACGTTGGTCCAGTTGATGCCGTTGGTGATGAAATTGTCGGACCTGCAGGACCAACCACCTCAACCCGTATGGATAAATTTACTGATACAATTTTATCACAAGGGTTAATTGGTATGATTGGTAAGTCTGAACGTGGTGCTAAAACTTGTGAAGATATTGCAAAACATGGGGCGATTTATTTAATCGCTGTGGGTGGTGCAGCTTATTTAGTGTCCAAAGCGATTAAATCTGCAAAAGTATTAGCATTTGCAGAGTTGGGCATGGAAGCGATTTATGAGTTTGAAGTTGAGGATATGCCAGTCACGGTCGCTGTGGATAATCAAGGTAATAGTATTCATCGTTTTGATAAAGTGGCGGAACACGCTAAAACTGTTATCGCTCAACCTGTAAAATTTGTTCCTTAATTAATATTCATCTATGAATTAAATAAAAACCTTGTTAAATATATTTAACAAGGTTTTTTTGTTTACTATATTAGTCATGTGATTTTTCATTGGATTAATCAATTCAGAATTACGTTTTTGCTATTAATGGTAACGGGTAAATACAAAATTCACCTAGCCAATGCTAGCAATTTCTGATAGAATGCCCAAAATCTATACCAAGCGAGTAGACCATGAAGTTATTGATAAGTGCCTTACACTTAATCTTTATTTTCTAGCAGTCTTCTCGCTTTTTTGTGGGCATTTTTTATCAAAAGCAAAATGAGACGGCGGAGGCAATTTTGAACGCATCAGTAAGCACACCAGCGATTTTAGCATTAGCAGATGGCACAATTTTTTATGGTACGAGTATTGGTAGTGCAGGCTTTGCTGTTGGTGAAGTAGTTTTTAATACAGCCATGACAGGCTATCAAGAAATGCTCACTGACCCAAGTTATGCCAAACAAATCATCACTTTAACTTATCCTCATATTGGCAATACTGGCACAAACAGCGAAGATAGTGAATCTGGCTGTGAACATAAAATTTGGGCAGAAGGTTTGATTATTCGTGATTCGACCATGATTAGCTCAAGTTTTCGTAATTCTCAATCATTAACTGATTATTTAAAATCACATAACACAGTTGCAATCGCTGATATTGACACTCGTAAGCTAACCCGTATTTTACGAGAAAAAGGGGCTCAGCATGGCTGTATTTTTACTGCAACCGATGGTAAAACCATTACCGTTGCTGACGAAACAAAAGCCATTGAAAAAGCTCAACAGTTTTCAGGTTTAACAGGTCTTGATTTGGCGAAAGAAGTTTGTCATCAGGCAGGTTTTGAATGGACGAATGGCACTTGGGAATTGGCTGATAATCCTGCGACTATCAAAAAATATGGCGAAACAAACAGTCAAACTGGTGGTTATTTCAAAGAGTTGGGCAAACATATTGAGAAAAAATATCACATCGTAGCGTACGATTTTGGCACAAAAACAAATATTTTAAGAATGTTAGTTGATAGAGGTTGTCATGTGACAGTTGTGCCTGCACAGACGCCAATTAGCGAAGTTTTAGCAAAAAATCCTGATGGTATTTTCTTGTCAAATGGTCCTGCTGACCCATCTGCTTGTCATTATGCGATTGAAAATATTCGCCATATCATTACTCAAACTGATATTCCAACCTTTGGCATTTGCTTAGGACATCAATTATTAGCGTTAGCATCTGGTGCCAAAACCATAAAAATGAAGTTTGGACATCATGGGGCAAATCACCCAGTACAAGACGTTGAAACTGGTACAGTCATGATTACTTCGCAAAATCATGGCTTTGCCGTTGATGAAACGACTTTACCTAACAATGTCAAAGTAACTCATCGGTCATTATTTGATGGTTCAAATCAAGGCATTGCTTTAACGAATAAACCTGCGTTTAGTTTTCAAGGACACCCTGAAGCCAGCCCAGGACCGCATGACTGTGCTCCATTATTTGATAAATTTATCGAGCTAATGGCACAACGATAATGGAACATCAATAAATGACAAAAACCAGAACTTTACTGATATTGTCTGGAGTATGGTTAGCCAGTTGTGTGAATGTTTATGCTAAACAGACATCATCGCAACTGGTGACATTCTCAATGTTTGATACACAGGCACAAATGCAAGTTGAGCAAAAAATGTTCGCTGAGAGTGAACCACGGACGATTGCTTCGACTGATATGCAAATGAGTAAAGCTGGTTTAAATCAACAATCCCAAATTGATGAATTAACCAATACCATTTTATATATGTATCATCATGAAAATTTTTTTGACTATATTTCATCAAAATTATCATCTAATACTCGACTTGAAGAGCAAGGGCTAAAATCTTGTTTATTAAAAACTTATCATGATAAAAATTTTTCTAAAGTCATTAATCAGTGTTCGCAACATTATGTAAAAAAACATCGCCGAGAAAAAGTACAAAAATATTTACAGTTACTGATTAATTCAGGATACAATCAAGAAATGAAAACATTACTTGAAATCCGTAACAAACCAGCGTATAGCGTTCCATGTTGTTTTATGTTAAACGACCCGAAAGATGATAAGGAGAAATCATGAAAAAGTTTTTATTAATCAGTTGTCTAGCAATTTTAGGTTACAGCCAAACCGCAGTTGCTTCTGCTAAATTCTGTCAAGAAAACGATCAAAAACTCGCTGAAAAATATAACGAATTATTATCATACTCGACTTATCATGGCAATTATGATGAAGAAAAACTAGAGAATGCCACAGCGGTATTTGTAAAAAATTTAGCGATTATTACTGGTAGCCAACAAAGTTTACAATGTGATTGGGAAAACTTAACAGAGGCTGGAGTAAACATTAAACAATCTGATGATAAAAAATTACAGGTATTTTCATGGGATATGGGAACAGGTGGTACATTGCATGAATATGATGGTCTGATACAATACATTGACCATCAAGGAAAAATTCATGTAAAAAAACACGCCATTAACAGTTTAACCTTAGAGATATTTAGCACAAAAATTCAACAAAAACCGTTATATATCATTGCTTCTCTTGATATAGCTTCTAACCTATTACATGGGCAACATATCACACTTTATCAAATTCAAGATAAGCAATTAGTCAAACCAAAACTGATAAAAACCAAATCTGGATTAACGGATAGGTTAGGATTTGCTTATGACCGTTTCTCATTAGATACACGAGGAGACTATGATTATTCAAAATCATTGTTTGAATTTTCACCCAAAAATCAACGCATTCGTTTTCCCGTTGTCGTTGAAAATGACGAGTATCAGTCAGGTGAAGTGACAAATCGTTGGATAAACTATCAGTTTGACGGGAAATATTTTATCAAAACTAAATAATAGTCATTAGGGATATATCATTATGAAAACTGCACAAAAAATATTATCGGGTTTGTTACTTGGTTCAATTATAAGTTTTGTGCCAATATTTGGATTTGCCAAAGTTGATGCAACACCTGCACAACAACAGCAACTTTATGAAATTGTAGAAAATTCTTTGCATCATAATGCGTTTGCTCAAGCATTTATTTTAGACTTAATTCAACATTATTCGGCAGAAGATGACGATATCAAAAATCCTTATAATCCACTGGCGGTTAGTTTTAGTAAATGCCTTGATGAACAGCTTAGCCAAAAAAAATATCAGGAGACACTAAAAAAAGGTATTCAACATTATTTAGCCAGTGTGTCACCAGAACGCTTTAAAGGCGATTTTGCTTTTATCAGCTCTTCAGCTCAGTTAGCTAAAGCAAATTCTGTCAAAAATTTTGTCAAAAATACCGCTAAACGAACTGATGTGGAAGTTGTTGATTTACAAACAACAAATGATAAAGAAATTGAAGCATTTAAAGGGCTTGACTTAGATATCATGTTAGATGCAATGTTTGGTAGCGAGTCTTATAAACATATTCGTTTTTTACTTGGTTTTTATATTCCCAATGAAGAAGACATTCCGCTTGACAAAGCTAATCCAATGGCAAAATTTAATTTAGATTTAATTAATACTTGTCATGCTGATTATTGGGAAAGTTTGGCAAAATCTACCAATACAAAATCATTAACGAAAAATTAATAAAACGTTAATAGATTAAAACTTGAATATATTAACGGGATAATTAGTGAGATTTTTAATATAAATCATTAGGTGTGTTATGATTAAAAAATATCAAGCTTATATGATTGGATTAATGATGAGTGTTATGCCATTATTCAGTCATGCCCAACAGCCAACCCCAGAAACTCAGCAAACGGTCAATAAAATTGTAAATTTATCCACGAATATGGCAGATTTATCCATTTTATTGAATAATTTTTTAAATTCGTTTGAACAAAAGCCCGTGGCTGGTTTTTTAACACCTGATAACCACCCTAAACAAACTTGCGTTAATCAAAAATTGCGTAACACATCGGGATTTCGAGATTACCAAGCCAAACAAGCAATGACTTATATTAATCAACATGGATTGGTGACAACCAATCAACAATTAGCGATATTTAGACCAGAATTGGTAGAGGCTTTGGGATTATTAAACCAAGCCATTAACTCAATGATAACGAATACGCCCGTATCAGCAGAAATGAAAGCCCGCATGAAAACGTTGATGAGTGACCCTGCTTTAGAGCAAGATACAGAAAAACTTGTTAAAGAATACAAAGCGTTAGGGCAGTTAATGGGGGTCGATTTATTGGGTAGTCATAGTGAGAATACTCTAAAGCAATATATTCAATGGGGCTTGAGTGCCTGTCAAGTGGATAAAACAGCAGTTCGTGCAGACCTTCAATCCATTTTTTTTAAAAATTAGTTTTAATTTCAAAGTAGTAAAGAGAGAACCATGCCAAAGCGTACAGATATTCAAAGTATTTTAATTATTGGTGCAGGCCCTATCGTTATTGGGCAAGCGTGCGAATTTGACTATTCAGGGGCTCAAGCCTGTAAAGCGTTAAAAGAAGAAGGTTATCGGGTCATTTTGGTGAATTCAAACCCAGCTACCATCATGACTGACCCAGTGATGGCAGATGCCACCTATATTGAGCCAATTACTTGGCAAACTGTTGAACAAATTATCGCTAAAGAACGTCCAGATGCAATTTTACCGACAATGGGCGGGCAAACGGCATTAAACTGTGCATTAGACCTTGATAAACATGGAATTTTGGCAAAATATGGCTGTGAATTAATCGGGGCAACTAAAGAGGCTATCGAAAAAGCAGAAGACCGTGACTTATTCGATAAAGCCATGAAAAAAATCGGTTTAGAATGTCCACGAGCTGAAGTTGCTGAAACTATGGAAGAAGCATTTGCAATTCAAGCAAAAGTTGGTTTTCCATGTATTATTCGCCCATCATTTACTATGGGTGGCTCAGGCGGTGGTATTGCTTATAACCGTGAAGAATTTATTGAAATTTGCGAACGTGGTTTTGATTTATCGCCAACCCATCAGCTATTAATTGATGAGTCATTAATTGGCTGGAAAGAATATGAAATGGAAGTGGTGCGTGATAAAAACGACAACTGTATCATTGTTTGTTCAATTGAAAACTTTGACCCGATGGGCGTACATACAGGCGACTCAATTACTGTTGCTCCAGCTCAAACATTGACGGATAAAGAATACCAAATCATGCGTAATGCCTCTATTGCTGTGTTGCGTGAAATTGGTGTAGAAACAGGTGGTTCAAATGTACAATTTGGTATCAATCCTGAAACAGGGCGTATGGTCGTTATTGAGATGAACCCACGAGTTAGCCGTTCATCAGCTTTAGCATCAAAAGCAACAGGTTTTCCAATTGCTAAAATTGCTGCAAAATTAGCAATTGGTTATACCTTAGATGAACTAAAAAATGATATTACTGGTGGAAAAACTCCAGCAAGCTTTGAACCTGCTATCGATTATGTTGTGACCAAAGTGCCTCGTTTTAACTTTGAAAAATTCCCACAGGCAGAAAATACCTTATCTACGCAAATGAAATCTGTTGGTGAGGTGATGGCGATTGGGCGTAATTTTCAAGAGTCAATGCAAAAAGCATTGCGAGGATTGGAAACGGGTGCGACAGGCTTTGATGAGCAAATCGATTTAAGTCATTTAAGCAAAGAAAAAGCCATTAGCGAGATTAAAAATCATTTAACCGTACCAACGCCAGAACGAATTTATTATATTGCTGATGCGTTTCGAGCAGGCATGACGGTAAATGAAGTATTTCATTTTACTAAAATTGACCCTTGGTTTTTAATTCAAATTCAAGATATTGTCTTTACTGAAAAACAGGTGACAGAAACTGGTTTTGGTGGTTTAACCACTCAAAATCTACGCCAATTTAAACGTAAAGGTTTATCAGATTTACGTTTAGCAAAATTATTGGGCGTATCACAAAAAGAACTTCGCCGTAAACGTTGGGATTTAAATGTGCACCCTGTGTATAAACGAGTGGATACTTGTGCAGGAGAATTTGCGACATCGACTGCTTATATGTACTCAAGCTATGATGAAGAATGTGAGGCAAATCCAAGCGATAAGAAAAAAATCATGGTGATTGGTGGCGGGCCAAACCGTATTGGACAGGGTATTGAATTTGATTACTGTTGTGTTCATGCTGCCCTTGCCATGCGTGATGATGGCTATGAAACCATTATGGTAAACTGTAATCCTGAAACGGTTTCAACCGATTATGATACATCAGACCGCTTGTATTTTGAGCCAATTACATTAGAAGATGTGCTGGAAATTGTACGAGTAGAACAGCCACAAGGTGTCATTGTACAATATGGCGGACAAACGCCTTTAAAATTGGCTCGTGCATTAGAGGCTGAAAATGTCAAAATTATTGGTACAAGTCCAGATGCCATTGACCGAGCTGAAGACCGTGAACGCTTTCAACATATGATACAACAATTAGGCTTTAATCAGCCACCAAACGCCCTAGCAACTAGCTTTGAAGATGGTATTATGAAGGCGGTTCAAGTGGGTTATCCATTGGTAGTACGTCCTTCATATGTGTTGGGTGGACGAGCGATGGAAATCGTTTATAATGAAGATGAGCTAAAACGTTATTTACGAACAGCTGTACAAGCATCAAATGAAGCTCCTGTGCTACTCGACCGCTTTTTAGATGATGCGATTGAAGTCGATGTCGATTGCGTAAGTGATGGAAAAACTGTAGTGATTGGCGGAATTATGCAACATATTGAGCAAGCAGGCGTTCACTCAGGTGACTCAGCGTGTTCATTGCCACCATATTCACTATCAGAAGAGCTTTGCAATGTCATGCGTGAACAAACGATTGCAATGGCAAAACAACTTGGTGTTATTGGCTTAATGAATGTTCAGTTTGCGATTAAAGACAATACAGTTTACATTTTAGAGGTCAATCCTCGAGCTTCTCGTACGGTGCCTTTTGTATCAAAATGTATTGGTACATCGCTGGCTCAAGTTGCCGCTCGCTGTATGGCTGGAAAAACGTTGGAGGAACAAGGCTTTACTCAAGAAATTATTCCAAGTTTCTTTGCTGTTAAAGAAGCTGTTTTTCCATTTGCCAAGTTTCCAGGTGTAGACCCAATTTTAAGCCCAGAAATGAAGTCTACAGGTGAAGTGATGGGGGTTGGTACGACATTTGGTGAGGCATATTACAAAGCAATCATTGGTAGTAATGAGCGTTTACCAGGTTTACCTGTTGCAGGTGAAACGAAAACCGCATTTTTATCAGTCAGAGATAGTGACAAACAAGGGCTGATTGCTGTTGCTAAACAATTGATTGATTATGGATTTCAATTAATGGCGACCACAGGTACACAAAAATTCTTAAATGAGCAAGGTATTGCTTGTCGTCATGTGAATAAAGTGACAGAAGGTCGTCCGCATATTGTCGATGCCTTGAAAAATGGTGAAATTCATCTTATTATTAACACCACAGAAGGCAAACAAGCTCAAGAGGATTCTTTCTCAATTCGCCGTAATGCGTTACAAAATAAAGTATTTTATGTAACAACATTAGGTGGGGCAGAAGCCATTTGCAAATCTTATCAAATTCAGTTACCATTTGCAGTGTATAAACTACAAGATTTGCACGCTCAGGCCAAAACTCTAGGCTAATTTCATATTCAAAATTTAACTCCTTACCAAGTATTTCACGATATTTGGTAGGGGGTTTTTTATGTGTAAATCATTAATTAATAAGGAATAAATTTATGCAACGTTATCCAATGACACCAGAAGGACACAAGGTTTTAGAAGAAGAGTTAAAACAGCTAAAAACCGTTGAACGTCCCCGAATTACCGCAGCCATTGCTGAAGCTCGTGAACATGGCGATTTAAAAGAAAATGCTGAGTACCATGCAGCCCGTGAACAACAAGGTTTTTGCGAGGCTCGTATTCGTGATATTGAGGCAAAACTTGGTGGGGCACAAATCATTGACCCAGCCAGCATTCCACAAGATGGACGTGTCGTATTTGGTGTGACTGTCGTTATTGAAAATATTGATACTGGTGAACAAAAGCGTTTTAAAATTGTGGGCGATGATGAAGCAGATTTTAAAGCTAACAAAATTTCAATTAATTCACCAATTGCTCGAGGCTTAATCGGTAAATCAGCAGGTGATGATGCTCAAATTCAAACGCCAAGCGGGTTGATTGAATATGAAATTATTGAAGTGTTATATACATAACTATTGACTAACATTGTGCTTTCATATTGGGCGGACTTTAGTTGTCCGCTTGTCATTTAATGAAATATATTTTTTTATGTTATTTGACATCGAATATTACAAATATTCACGACTACCAAAAATTGCCGTTCCTACTCGTACCATAGTTGAGCCTGCTCGTATCGCTTCATGAATATCACCACTCATACCCATGCTTAAAGTATCCCAATCTTGCGGATTAATATGATATTGCCGACCAGTATCAAATAACTGTTTCGTACGCTCAAACGCTGTTTGGCTGTCTTTGGCAGGAATAATCATTAAACCTCTAAGGCGTAAACGTGGTAACTGGCTAATTTGATGGATTAATTCAGCAAGCATTTCTGGCTGACACCCTGATTTACTGTCTTCATTATCAATGTTAATCTGAATACAAACATTCAGTGGCGGTAAATGGCTGGGGCGTTGTTCATTGAGTCGTTTGGCAATAATAAATCTATCTACACCTTGCACCCAATCAAAATAATTTGCCAAATCTTTCGTTTTATTACGTTGAATGTGTCCAATATAATGCCAAATCAATGGTTGCCCATTTGCTGTCACCGACTGTAATGCTTTGATTTTTTCAATAGCCTCTTGTACATAGTTTTCACCAAAATTTTGTTGTCCTGCCAAGGCTAAGGTTTTTATCATTTCGGCAGGTTTGGTTTTTGAAACAGCAAGTAAAGTCACCGTGTGTGAGCTAGAGGGAATTTGTTGTTTTACGGTTTGCCAGCGTTCAATTAAGGCTTGTTGTTCAGTTGTATTTTGGTTTGTCGTCATGTTATTTGCCCATTTCATTTTTGTCTATCATTGTAACATGGTTTATTTTCAGGTTGATAGTCTGTTATTTGAGGTTGGTTTTTCCTTTGTCATTACTTTTTGAATGATTATCACTTTTCACCTGATTTTTTTACTAAGGATTAGTTATAATGTATCTCGTGGTTTTATGTTTACAGATAGATTAGATGAATTGAAATTAGGATAATAAACATTATGGCAAGAGAGTTAAGTATTGATGATTTATTACGCTTTGCATATAAAAATAAAGCGTCTGATTTGCATATTTCGGCAGGATTGCCACCGATGATACGTGTTGATGGTGATATTACTAAAATCAATATGCCACCGCTTGACCATCAAAAAGTCCATAGTTTAATTTATGACATTATGAATGATAAACAACGGGCAGACTATGAAGAATTTTTTGAAACAGATTTTTCATTTGAAATTCCAGAACTTGCCCGTTTTCGTGTGAATGCGTTTAATCAAAAACGGGGGGCAGGTGCAGTATTTCGTACCATTCCATCAGAAGTTTTAACGATGGAACAGCTTGGTATGGGGCCTATTTTCCAAAAAATTAGCAGTTTTAAGCGGGGTATTGTGCTGGTGACAGGGCCGACAGGTTCTGGAAAATCAACAACGTTAGCCGCCATGATTGATTATATTAATGCAACGCGTAAAGAACATATTTTAACCATTGAAGACCCTATCGAGTTTGTGCATCAGTCAAAAAAAAGCTTAATTAACCAACGTGAAGTACATAAAGATACATTAAGTTTTGATGCAGCGTTACGTTCAGCATTGCGTGAAGACCCTGATGTCATTTTGGTTGGTGAGATGCGAGATTTAGAAACAATTCGTCTAGCATTGACCGCCGCTGAAACAGGACATTTAGTATTTGGTACACTACACACCACCTCAGCTGCCAAAACGATTGACCGTGTGGTTGATGTTTTTCCAGCCGCCGAAAAAGATATGATACGAGCAATGTTATCAGAGTCATTACAAGCGGTAATTTCTCAAACATTATTAAAACGTCAAACAGGTGGACGGGTAGCTGCTCATGAAATTATGATAGGCACACCCGCTATTCGTAACTTAATTCGTGAAAATAAAGTGGCTCAAATGTATTCAGCTATTCAAACCAGTGCTGGTGAAGGTATGACGACGCTTGACCAAAGTTTACGCAATTTAGTTACAAAAGGTATTATTAGCAAAGAATCTGCCCGTATTTACGCAAAACAACCCGAAGCTTTTATGTAATCTTGGAATATTACCACGATGGATTTTGATAAACTATTACAATTGATGGTGCAAAAAAACGGTTCTGATTTATTTATTACCGCTGATGTGCCACCATCAATGAAAGTAAACGGCGTAATTATGCCCGTTACCAAAACACCTTTAACTGCAGAACAGTCCATGTTACTGGTAAAAAGTATCATGACACCTGCCCAAGTTAAAGAATTTGATGAAACCAATGAATGTCAATTTGCAATTACAGATAGAGCCCAAACGGCACGTTTTCGGGTTTCAGCCTTTATTCAGCGAGACATGGCAGGCATGGTCTTGCGGAAAATTGAAACCAAAATCCCAACAGTAGAAGATTTACATTTACCTCCTATTTTAAAAGATATCGCCATGAAAAAACGAGGTATTGTGTTACTGGTAGGAGCGACAGGTACAGGCAAATCAACGACCCTTGCCGCTATGATGGGGCATCGTAATGAAAATTCTCGTGGGCATATCATCACCATTGAAGACCCTATTGAATATGTCCATGAACATAAAGGTTGTATTGTCACGCAACGTGAAGTCGGGATTGATACAAAATCCTTTGAAGCTGGACTAAAAAACACATTACGTCAAGCTCCAGACGTAATTTTAATTGGGGAAATTCGCTCCCGTGAGGTTATGGATTATGCGGTACAATATGCCGAAACAGGGCATTTAGTATTTGCCACGTTACACGCTAATAATGCTAACCAAGCTATTGACCGTATTATTCACTTTTTTGAAAGTGAACAACACGAACAAATTTTTATGGATTTGTCGTTAAATTTACGGGCAATTATCGCACAACAATTAATCCCAACCCCTGATGGGCGAGGACGGCGAGCTGCTATTGAAATTTTATTAAATACCCAGTTAATTGGTGATTATATCCGTAAAGGTGAAATTCATGAAATTAAACCTGTCATGAAGCGTTCCCGTGAATTGGGTATGCAAACTTTTGACCAAGCATTGTTTGATTTATATGAAGAAGGTGAAATTACTTATCAAGATGCGTTAAAACATGCTGATTCACCAAACGATTTACGTTTACAAATCAAATTAGAAAGTCGTCATGCTGATAAAGTTGATGAAAATGAGCATCGTTTTTCATTACAAATGGACGAATAATCTAGTAAACCGACTAATTGCGTTTAGCTTAAAGAAAGACTTTGCTGGGTAAATATTAGTCGGTAAGCTGTATAATAACTAATAAATAAAATTGGAAATAATATAAACAAACCTAGTCCTAATGGTAATATTGCCAAGACTCCTAGTAGCATAATCCCCACACCATAAACGAAGAACGCTATAATATTATTTAAACAGGCAATAAAACTTAGTTTCATTGCATCAAATGCTAACATATTGTGTAATATTACCAATATTGGAGCGAACCAAATTGCCATGATTAATGTTATTATAAAAAATAATGTCATGACTACTAACATTATTAATCCTGTGCTGATATTGATTGTCGAAAAGAAATCTGCAGATGCTACATTTGGTATTCTTACGAATAAACCAAGTATTTCCCAACCAATAAACTCTAGCATTTTCCAACTAAAATATAAAAATATAGGTATAAAGGCAATAACTACACCAATGATACACAACATCAGTATTAATAATAATTGCCCAGTATTTTTTCTAAATCCAATAAAAAATTGAGAAAATTCAATTGATTGATTGTGTAATTGACGATGAGCAACATATGCTACACCAGCAGTAGAAAATATTCCTAAAAAATTTATTAGTAGATTTAAAATAGGAATTAGTGAAAATACAATAGCTATCAAAAAATAAGCAACAAACATGCCTATCCATAGCCAAGGGTTGCCCTTAAAAATATACCACGCATCACTAATCCATGTAATACCTGCACTAGCTGGTAAACGTCTTGGCTCAAATAATAAGTTTTGAGCATTTGTTAAATAAGTAATAGATGATTGATATGGGTTAAGCGGTGGAGGTAATGACATGTTAAATTTCCTTGTATAATTATGTAATGGTTTTTCCTAATATTATTACATCAGCAATAAATGTTTGCATATCACACACTTTAGGTAACATGCCCCATTGTTGAAAACCCATCTTTGTAAATAAGATTAAACTTGGCTGATTGTGA
The DNA here is from genome assembly GCA_041855445.1 of Moraxellaceae bacterium. Classification (GTDB taxonomy): domain Bacteria; phylum Pseudomonadota; class Gammaproteobacteria; order Pseudomonadales; family Moraxellaceae; genus Faucicola. The sequence goes on along the minus strand of JBHAEG010000039.1, from coordinate 62,821 downwards.
GCAAAAATCTTTGCGACAACCTGCTGAATGCCACAGCTGGGAGCTAATGATAACAAATGTTGTATTAAAGCTTGCCCAATGCCTTGACCTTTGGCATGGTTTGCAATATATACGCTGATTTCGCTACTGATATGATAGGCTGGACGTTCATATAAATTACTTAAACTTGCCCAGCCTATCACTTGATTTTCTGAATTTACCGCTACCCATAATGGACGATTTTTCTTTAATCCATGAGCAAAAAACCATGCCTGCCGTTGCTCAATACTCACAGGCGTTAAATCGGCAGTCGCTTGTTTTGTCATCACACTTTCATTATAAATATCAACGATTTCTTGCAAATCTTGTATGGTTGCTTCGCGTAATTGATACGTTATCATTTGCTAAATCCTAAAATTTTCCCAAGATTTTAACCCAATTTATAAGCATTGGTAATTATTTTATTTTATAATAAGACGTTTTACAGCATTAACAAAAGATGAAAGCATGAAAATATACCAGCTCGCAAGTTTGATGACAGATTTGCGACCCTTGTCCTCGTCTGTCTTAACCATTGGCAACTTTGATGGCATTCATCTTGCTCATCAATCGATGCTAAACTTATTAATAAATATTTCTAAGCAAAAAGCGTTAGCCAGTGGTGTCATGATATTTGAGCCACAACCTCGAGAGTTTTTTAATCCAGATACCGCCCCACCTCGTTTAACTAATCTTGAGGAAAAGTTGGCGATTTTACAACATTGTGGTATTGATTTTGTGATTGTGGCAAATTTTGATGATGATTTTCGTAATCTATCCGCCAGCGATTTTGCTAAAATGTTGATAAATTTAAATGTTCAACAATTAGTATTGGGTGATGATTTTCGGTTTGGGCATGACCGTCTAGGTGATAGTGAGTTTTTACGGGCATTTGGTATCCCTGTGACTAGTCTTGAAACCATGCTAGATTGTCACCATCAACAACGTATTAGCTCGACACGAGTTCGGCAATGTTTATTAAATGGTGATTTAGTAACAGCAAAACAGTTGTTAGGTCGAGATTATGCCATAACGGGCAAGGTTATTCATGGTGATAAAATTGGACGAACATTGGATTTTCCAACAGCGAATATTGCCTTAAATCGGTTAAAACCTGCGTTACATGGGGTGTTTGCCGTGGAAGTGGTGGCAACAGATGGTAGTGATTTAGCCTTACTTGCAGAAAATGGACGAACAGGATTATCAGGACTTCAACAAGGCAGTTTGTTTGGTACGGCAAATATTGGTATTCGTCCTTCAGTTGATAAACCACACGATTGGCGACTGGAAGTGTTTTTTCCAGAATTTTCAGGTGATTTATACAATAAAACCTTATGCGTGACATTTTTGCATTTTTTACATGGTGAACGCCAATATCATAGTTTAGCAGAACTAAAACGTGCAATTAATCAAGATGTGATTGATTTATTAGATTGGCGAACAACTTATATTAACTAATTTTTAATGATGGTAGATACGGTAATGACTGATAATGTGATTGACTACAAAGATACATTAAATCTTGCAGATACGGCGTTTCCTATGCGTGGCGACCTTGCTAAACGTGAGCCGATGTGGCTTGAACAATGGGAAAAAGATAATTTATATCAACAAATTCGCCATGCTCGAGCAGGACGTGAAAAATATATTTTACATGATGGCCCTCCGTATGCTAATGGTCAAATTCATCTAGGACACGTTGTGAATAAAGTGTTAAAAGATATGATTGTCAAGTATAAAACCCTTGATGGTTATGATGCACCTTATGTGCCTGGTTGGGATTGTCATGGTTTACCAATTGAACAAAAAGTTGAAAGTCAAGTTGATAAAGTCGGACAAAAAGTCACTGCGACAGAATTTCGTGGATTGTGTCGTGATTATGCAAAAAGCCAAGTTGCCTTACAAATGGCGGATTTTAAACGTTTAGGCGTGATTGGGGATTGGGATAATCCTTATTTAACGATGAATTTTAAACAAGAAGCTGATACAGTACGAGCGTTGGCAAAAATTTATGCGAATGGGCATATTACTCGTGGCATGAAGCCTGTTAATTGGTGTTTAGATTGTGGTTCTGCCCTTGCAGAAGCTGAGGTAGAATATGAAGATAAACAATCTGATGCGATTTATGTTGGTTTTGATATTGTCAATCGTGAAGCTCTACCAGCCATTGCTAACGTTAAAGATAATTTACAAGCGGTGATTTGGACAACAACGCCTTGGACATTGCCAGCCAATCAAGCGATTACTGCCCATGCTGAACTAGAATATGCTGTGATTAACACAGAAAAAGGGGCGTTTATTGTTGCAAAAGATTTGGTAGATAGCGTTATTGAAGCATTTGGTTTAGTAAGTTATGTGCCTGTTACCAGTGTTAAAGGTCATGAATTAACAGTGTTAAAAGCCCAACACCCACTAATCAATGATAGACAAGTGCCGATTATTATCGGGGAACACGTCACCGCTGATAGTGGTACAGGCTTAGTACATACCGCACCAGCTCACGGGGTTGATGACTATATTGTTGGTTTAAAATATAGCCTACCTACTGACAATCCTGTCTCTGGTAATGGTGTTTATCTCGATGAGGCACGAGTATTTATTGGTGAACATATTTATAAAGCTCAACCAAAAATTATTGAGCAATTAAAAAATTCTGGGCATTTATTAAGCCATAAAGTTATTAAACATAGCTATCCACACTGTTGGCGACATAAAACTCCAATTATTTTCCGTTCTACACCACAATGGTTTATTAATATGGAATGTCAAGGCTTGCGTGAACAAGCATTAAAAGATATTCCAGAGGTGATTTGGACACCTGCTTGGGGACAAAATCGTATTGAAGCGATGATGAATGGTCGCCCTGATTGGTGTATTTCTCGGCAACGGACATGGGGTGTACCAATTGCCTTTTTTATTCATAAAGATACAGGCGAATTACACCCAAATACGATTGAGCTAATGGAACAAGTTGCTAAAAAAATCGAGCAAGGGGGCGTTGAAGCATGGTTTGATACACCTGCTGAAGCGTTTATTGGTGCAGATGCAGAAGTTTATCAAAAATCAACGGATACACTAGATGTGTGGTTTGACTCAGGGGCAACGAATTTTGCTGTACTCAATGAAAGTGATGAACTTTGTTATCCTGCGGATTTGTATTTAGAAGGGTCTGACCAACATCGTGGCTGGTTTCAGTCATCATTGTTAGTATCTGAAAGTATCTATGGTCGTCCGCCGTATAAACAAGTTTTAACACATGGATTTACGGTTGATGCCAAAGGCTATAAATTATCCAAATCTAAAGGTAATACCAAAGGCTTTGAACCGCAAGATATTGCTAATAAAATGGGCGTGGATATTTTGCGATTATGGGTAGGTTCAAGTGATTACCGTTATGAAATGACGGTGTCCAAAGATGTATTTGCTCGTACAACGGATATGTATCGGCGTATTCGTAATACAATCCGCTTTTTATTAGCAAACACTGATGATTTTAATCCTGCAACGGATATGGTTGCTACGGATAATTTAATTAGTCTTGATAAATACATTTTAGTACGAGCCAAACAAGTACAAGATGAAATTCGCCAAGCATATACAAATATGGACTTTCATCAAGTGTGTCAGGCAGTCGTTAGCTTTTGCTCTCAGGATTTAGGTGGTTTTTATTTAGATATTATTAAAGACCGTCAATATACGACTCAAGCGTCAGCACACCCTCGCCGTTCTGCTCAGACTGCAATTTATCATATTACCCATGCGTTGTTACGTTGGATTGCTCCAATTTTATCATTCACCGCTCAGGAAGCTTGGCAAGTATTAAAAGGTACTGAAGGTTATATTTTTACCCAAGAATGGTATCAATTCCCAAATCTTACACTATTAGATATACAAATTGAAGATTGGCAATTGATTTTACAAGCCAAAGATGTGGTCAATAAGGCAATTGAAACCGCCCGTGAGCAAAAACTGATTAATGCAAACTTATCAGCAGATGTGACCATTTATGCAGATGGCAAAATCTATCAGTCTTTAGCAAAACTACAAGATGAGTTGCGTTTTGTATTCATTACTAGTGGTGCAACGTTACAAGCTTTTGCAGATAAGCCAAGCAATATTGCTACATCAGAGATTGAAAATTTAGCGGTGCAAGTCGTGCCTGCCTCAGGTGAAAAGTGTGTGCGTTGTTGGCATATTCGAGATGACATCGGGGTCAATCCTGACCACCCTCACATTTGCCAGCGTTGTGTTAGCAATGTAACAGGGGCGGGCGAGGAACGTCACTATGCCTAATCACTCCTCCAAACTTACGGCAAATGGCAGTTCGGCGATGATTTGGTATGCGTTGGCAGTGGTCTTGTTAATTATTGACCAATGGACAAAACACATTGCCAACACAGTTTTGACCTTTGGTGAGCCTGTGCCTGTATTACCAATGTTAAACTGGACATTATTGTATAATTATGGAGCGGCATTTAGTTTTTTAGCTGACCAAAGTGGGTGGCAAAAGTGGTTTTTTTCAGGGCTGGCATTTTTTGTGTCGGTGGGTTTGATAGTGTATATTTATAAAGCTCCTCGGGTGGCTCGGTTGTTATCAGCTGGGCTAGCACTGGTACTTAGTGGGGCGATTGGTAATTTAATTGACCGTGTACGCCTTGGTTATGTGGTTGATTTTATTCATGTTCATTATCAAAATGTCTGGCATTATCCAGCGTTTAATATTGCCGATAGTGCAATTTGCGTTGGTGTGGCGTTTATTTTAATTGATGCGTTTTTTTTGGAGAAAAAGCGTATCAGTCAATAATTCTACTTTAGCAATATTTTTTAAGTTATCTTGAAAAATATTGCTATATCTTTCTTTTTATTTTTCTTGTTTTTCTTGTCTGAATTCTATCCGCTCCACTTATGATTGATGTTAAGTAAAAATTTATCTGTTTTTATCAATTCATACAAATTTTAATTTTAAGCAATTAAATAAACAACGTTTGTGAAAGTTAAGGCATAAATATTTACGTTATGATAAAATCAGGCGTTCAACGGCAATTCAAATTTTCTTCTGGTTAATTTTGGAAACCTAAACTGATATGTTTGCAGAATTTTGGCATCAGTTGGTGCATCACCCGCAATTTTTTGCCATGCTAACCATTCCTTTTGTAACGGCAGTCGTGACTTGGGCTCATGTATGGATGGCACTGAAGATGTTGTTTTATCCAATTAAATTCTGGGGCATTCCCATTCATGGATTACCTTATCAGATACAAGGCATTGGCTGGCAAGGTATTGTACCACGAAAAGCTGGCAAAATTTCTGGGGTTATTGTAGACCAGACGTTGTCAAAACTAGGCTCACTTGAAGAATTTTTTCAGGCGATGAACCCTGAAGAAATGGCAGAATATATCAGTCATAATATTAATGAAAATCTAGAAAATCTGATTGATGAAATTATGAATGAACGTTCTGCGACCTTATGGGCAAGTTTGCCTTATGCAGTAAAACGGCGGATTTACCAGTATGGTCATGAACAGTTGCCCGATATTATGAAAAATTTGGTAATGGATTTGACCTATCAAGTCGAAGATTTAGTCGATATGCGGGAAATGATTGTTCATAAAATGGAAAACGACCGTGCGTTGATGGTGCGAATGTTTTTGAAAGTTGGGCAAAAAGAAATTAATTTTATTTGGCATATCAGTGCGTTAATTGGGTTTATGTTTGGCATTGTACAAATGGTGTTATTTTGGTTTGTGCCACAGCATTGGACGGTGCCATTTTTTGCGGGTATTTGGGGATTTTTGACAAATTGGATTGCCATTTGGATGGTGTTTAATCCAGTTGAACCGCACTATTTTCGCATGCCAAAATTTTTTAGTAAAACTGAAAAGTTTCCATTTATACGTTTGGAAAAACCACACTTGGGGCAATATAATTGGCAAGGTGGTTTTATGAAACGGCAAGATGAAGTATCCGAAGTATTTGCCGAAATCGTGGTAAAAGATTTGGTAACGCTAAAAAATATCATGCAAGAAATGATGTATGGTAGCCGAGCTAACCGCACTCGAGAATTAATCAAAGGGCATATTTATCATATTTTAGATTCACAGGTCGTCACAACAACGCTAAAAGTTGGGCTTGGGCGAAAAGAGTTTGGGCAATTAAAACAGACAATTATTGATAAGTCTATCGCCGCAACCATGATACCTATCAGTAATCCTGAATTAAATCAAAGTCGTGCCGATAAGATTTTTGGGCTATTTTGTGAACGTATTCGGGCGTTATCTCCCAAAGAGTTTCAAAATTTATTGCGTCCTGCTTTTCGTGAAGATGAATTGACATTGATTATTTTAGGTGGAGCAACAGGGTTTTTGGCTGGCTGGTTACATTTAATGGCTGTTTTTTAAGGTTGGCGTTTTAACGTGATAAATCAAAAGGAGCAAATCGCATGTTAATCACAGAATTGGGCTATTTTGCCTTAGTGGCAGGCTTGGTGATTGCGATATTACAAGTTATTTTCCCAACAATTGGGGTAGTCAATCAACAGCCTTCTTGGCAACGGCTGGCAAGTAGTTTTGCGGTTGCTCAGTTTTTGGCAATGGGTGTGTCGTTTTTATGTTTGATGTATGGATTTTATGCGAATGATTTTAGTTTGGTTTATGTGACTAATCATTCAAATTCTTTGTTACCTTGGTATTATCGAATTTCGGCGACATGGGGCGGTCATGAAGGGTCGCTGTTGCTTTGGGTGTTGATTTTGGCAACTTGGGCGATGTTGGTTGCGGTATTTAGTCGCAGTTTGCCGTTGGCTATGCGTGCTAGAGTACTAGTCGTGATTGCGATGGTGCAGTTAATGATGTTGGTCATGTTAATCTTTTCATCATCGCCATTTACTCGAACATTGCCGAATTTGCCTGTTGATGGGGCTGATTTAAATCCTTTATTACAAGACCCTGGTTTGATTTTTCATCCACCATTATTGTATATGGGGTATGTGGGAACGGTTGTGCCATTTGCATTTGCGATGGCGGCGTTATGGGCAGGGCGACTTGATGCAGTTTGGACACGTTGGTCTCGTCCTTGGACGCTGGCTGCTTGGTGCTTTTTGACTTTGGGAATTTCGCTTGGTTCATTGTGGGCGTATAATGAATTAGGTTGGGGGGGCTGGTGGTTTTGGGACCCTGTAGAAAATGCGTCATTGATGCCTTGGCTAGGTGGGGCTGCGTTGTTACATTCGTTAGCAGTGACGGAAAAACGTGGCGTGTTTAAAGCATGGACCATTATGCTGGCGATTTTTACCTTTGCGTTAAGTTTGTTAGGTACGTTTTTAGTGCGTTCAGGGGTGATTACTTCTGTACATTCGTTTGCCGCAGACCCAACTCGTGGTTTGTTTATTTTGCTAATTTTAGGAATTGCCATTGGTGGTGGTTTAGCGATGTTTGCATGGCGTGGCTGGCGACTTACTGTTGAAAGTCATTATCAGTTAAAATCTCGTGAAACATTATTAGTGGTGAATAATGTCATTTTATTGGTGGCAAGTATTGTTGTGATTATTGGTACATTATATCCAATGATTGCCGATGCGTTTAAATTGGGGCAAGTATCAGTTGGTACGCCATATTTTAATGCGTTATTTGTACCTTTGACATGGTTATTAATGTTGTTTTTAGGATTGGGACCAGTCAGTCGTTGGAAAAAAGATACCCGCCCATTTTTAGGCATCAGTCTTGCCATTTTAGCCAGTTGTTTTGTGCTGGCTGGCGTGATTAGTTATGTTTTAACCAAGCAACCAATATTAAACATTATCATGTCAATAGCGGTGAGTTTATGGGTTGTTGTTTGGTTATTAATTGATATTAAAGATAAAACCCGTAATGCCCCTAATCTTATCACAGGATTAAAACGTTTAACGGCAAGTTTTTGGGGAATGCAAATTGCCCATTTAGGCATTGTTTTGATGGTGATTGGCGTTGGCTTAACTACCTCAATGAGTATTGAAAAAGATGTCGCTATGGCAAAAGGACAAACAGTCCATGTTCAAGGTTATGATTTTCATTTAACTGATTTTCAAACGGTCAAAGGCTCTAATTATGACGCTACACAGGCGATTGTCAAAGTTTTGCAAAATGGACAATCTGTTGTAACGTTATACCCTGAAAAACGTCATTATGTCGTTAGCCAAATGCCAATGACAGAGGCTTCTATTCACTATAACCCATTTAGAGATATTTACGTTGCACTGGGTGAACCGATTGACGAAAAAGCTCATCAGTGGGCAGTGCGTATTTATGTCAAACCTGCAGTGCGTTGGGTATGGTGGGGGTCATTTGTGATGGTATTGGGTGGCTGTATTAGCATGTTAGATAGACGCTATCGTAAAGTTGAAAAAGCTCAACAAATAAATAGTACCTCTGTGGTATAAACCCAGTAATTTAAAACTTGGAGCAATGTATGGCACAACACAATAAAAAACTTTGGTTTATTATTCCATTGGTAGTTTTTGCTTTATTTATTGTCATGTTGTATTTTAGACTGGGTAAAGATACGACAATTGTGACAAATACTTCGCTAAATCGTCCTGTACCAACATTTAGTTTGCCATTATTAAGTAATCTTGAAAAACAAATCAGCAATCAAGATTTGCCAAAACAACCATATTTATTAAATATTTGGGCTTCTTGGTGTTTGACGTGTCGGGTAGAGCATCCGTTTTTATTAAAAATGGCAGAACAAGGCATTCCGTTAGTAGGTATTAATTATAAAGATGAATTGGCAGATGCGTTGTCTTATCTAAATCAACATAAAGACCCTTACACACTAAATTTACAAGATACGAATGGTAAACTTGGTATTGATTTAGGTTTAACAGGTGTACCAGAGTCATTTGTTATTGATGGGGCAGGCAATATTCGCCAACATATTTTAGGGGAAATTAACGAAGAGCGTTTTAATAAACAAGTCTTACCTTGTTTGAATGCGTTAAATAGCCAAGCTGATGATAATAAAATCAAAGAGGTATGCCAGTGATAACAACAGCTAAAAAACAATTATCAACCATTTTGCTTTGCTTGACAATATCAACCATTAGTTTTGCTAGTATTGATGTTTATGAATTTGACAACCCTCGTCAAGAAGCCCAATATCGGGCATTAATTGATGAGTTTCGTTGTCCAAAATGTCAAAATCAAAATCTGGCAGGTTCAGATGCTCCAATTGCTCAAGACCTAAAACAAAAAACCTATGATATGGTTAAAGAAGGTCGTAGCGATGCAGAAATTCGTCAATATATGTTTGAAAGATATGGTGATTTTATTAGTTATAAACCACCTGTTCGCCCATCAACATGGATTTTATGGTTTTTACCACCTGTGTTGTTAGTGATGATTTTAGCGTGGTGGTGGCTACGCCAACGCCAAAAATCTCAGCCACAAACCACTCAACCCATCAATGCCGTTGATACCTTGCCCCCTTTGTCAAAAGAAGAGCAGGAAAAATTAAACAAATTATTAAAGCAATCTGAACAAAAGGATAACTAATGCCTTCGCTCGTCCTATTTTTTAGCCTCGCCCTGTTATTAACGGTAGTGTTAGCCTTTATTGTGATTTTGCCGTGGCTACGCCAACAACATGGGCAGTCAGATAATCAACTTTTAACGTTAAATATTGATGTATTCAAACAACGTCTTGCTGAACTTGAACAAGATTATCAACAAAATGTTATCAATGAAGCAACTTATCATAGTCAAAAATTGGCTTTAGAACGTCAATTGCTAGAGGTGAGTGATAGTTATGACCGCAACACATTTCAGCCCAACTGGAAAAGTCGGTTAATTTTTGTTGTGTGGATACCCTTGTTAGCTGTGATGGCGTACATGATGATTAGTGATAGAACGCCAGTTTATAAATTATGGCAAGCTCAAGACACGGTCGGAAAAATCGCTGATGATTTATTAACAGGTAAAATCGCTAGTCCGCCAGAATGGGCAACCAAAGACACTTCAGCGTTAATTTCTGCCATGCAAACGAATGTTCATCACAATGCAACTGACCCAGAACGCTGGTTTCGTTTATCAGAAGTGTTTATTGCCCTAGAAGCCCCAGAATCTGCATTAGAAGCATTATCTCGTTCCTATCGTCTTGACCCTGATAATGAAAAATATGCAATTACGTACGCACAAACTAGCTTTTTTTCGCAAGGAGGCAATTTAGATAATACCGCTCGTCAAGTCGTTACCCATTTATTAGTAAACAATCCTCGTCATCAAGGTGCTCAAATGTTAATGGCGATGGGAGAAATGCGAGCAGGCAACTATGCTGAAGCGACAAAATGGATAAACACGTTAAAAACCGAAATTCAGGCAAAAGATGGCGACCATACACAAGCTTTAAATAGCCTTGCCGAGCTTGAAGCTACCATCGCTGAAAAACAAAAACAGGGGGAACAAGCCATTCAAGTATCAGTCAAAATTACCCCTGAAATTTTGGGACGGGTGAAAAAAGGTGATAAATTATTTGTGAGTGTGCGTAATTTAACAGGTGGTATGCCCGTTGCTGTAAAAAAAATCTCTGCTGATAGCCTTGATAAAAATGGTTTAATGGTCAGCATTAGTGACAATGATAGCATTATGCCAACAGCAACCCTAAGTTCTGCGATACAGTCAGGTTCCGCCTTGGCGATAACCGCTCGAGTCAGCAGTTCAGGTGATGCCATGCCTCAATCGGGTGATTTGACCAGTAATCCTGTGCCTTTAGATGCAAAAATAGCACAAACTGAAGTATTTATTGATAAAGTTGTGCAATAATGCAAAAAAAATGTTACTATTTGACACGATGATTAACTAGCGAAATGATGGTATGCCAATAAAAAAATATGTCACATACGCAATTTTGCAGTACTCATAAATTTAAGTTTATTTTTTATCAAATAAACTTAACATTCATCGTAAATGATAGGTGACAACCCAATCTTAAGAAGGAACACAGCTATGAAACGAATTATTCTTTTAGGACCACCAGGGGCAGGCAAAGGGACACAAGCTCAATTTATCAGTAAAGAATTTAATATTCCACAAATTTCAACAGGTGATATGCTTCGCACTGCGATAAAAGAAGGAACGGAACTTGGTAAACAAGCTCAAAGCGTGATGAATGCAGGTGGATTAGTTTCTGATGACTTAATTATTAATTTAGTAAAAGAACGTATTGCTAAACCTGACTGTGCCAATGGCTGTATTTTTGATGGTTTCCCTCGTACTATTCCACAGGCACAAGCCCTTGCCGAAGCAAACATTGGCATTGACCATGTTATCGAAATTTCTGCACCTGATGAAGAAATTGTCAATCGCTTGTCAGGTCGCCGTCAGCACCCAGCATCAGGGCGTGTGTATCACATTAAATATAATCCTCCAAAACAAGAAGGATTAGATGATGAAACGGGCGAACCATTAATTCAACGTGATGATGATAAAGAAGAAACCATTCGTGAGCGTTTAGCTACCTATCATAATCAAACAGCATTATTGATTGGTTTTTATCAGGAACAAGCTCAGTCTGGACAAAACGCCCCACGTTATGCAAAATTTGATGGTACACAAGCAATTGAAGAAGTTACCAAACAGGTTTTAGCTGAATTAAATCAATAAAATATTACATCGTGATAAATTCGTAGGCTGAGATTACTCTCAGCTTACAAAGTTTTCTTTAATCCCATTTTGAATCTGGTGTTAAAGAACAGTCACTTTGTCCTTTACTCCAACATCTTTCGCCTTTATAATTGAGTTTCATGACCCCATAGCCTGCCATCAGTGTCCCTGCTTTTGGGGTAGCTGTTAATAGCCATGTACCTGCCGTGACATCAGTTAGCGTTAAATCATATAATGCCTCGCCAGAAAATGGTAATGTTAATGTATTCGAATAACCAATATCTGCCAATGAGATAGGTGTCGTCCCTTTCATAAAAGAAAAATTAGCAATTTTATATTTTTGCAAACGTTTGCCAACTTCTATCATTTGAGTTTGTACATCAACTCGTTTTGTTTTACGCACATACTCTTGATAGGACGGGTAAGCAATTGATGCTAAAATAGCAATAATCGCAACTGCTATCATGATTTCTATCAGTGTAAAACCATATTGTTTTTGCATTACCAACGCTCCCCATTGGCACCACAGCTTACCGTTGCTGAAGTACCAGTTGTAGAAATTTCATTAAACTTTTTGGTACGACAGCGAACCCCTGTGTTTGTCATTAGATAGCTGTAATTCAAATTATCTTTACTTTCAGCAATTGCAATCCAACTTCTTCCCATTGCAGTACTATCTGCTAATGTACGAGTTATGTTTTCACCATCTTGGATTTTAATGCTATATTTTTCTTCGCTAGCTGTTGCACCATTAGGTATTTTTAATAACTTGTTGTCAATTGTAAAACCTTTATAAGAAAAATTTCTATTTTTATATTTTTCTAGCAACACAGCGATATTTTGTAATGCCTGTTCGGCACGACTGGCATTCGCTCGTCTGACGTATTCTTGGTATGACGGCATTGCAATTGCCGCCATAATGCCAATCATTACCACAACCACCATCAGTTCAATCAATGTAAAACCTTGTTGATATTGCTTTATCATTATACCACCTTAGATTTTACTTTGTTTCTCAAACCAGCGTTGCGGTACAAGACATACTTGGGTTTTGTTACCACTACTATTTGAATTATATACCGTTAATTCGCCTGTCGCTAAACATACATTTGTACTGCTATCTTCTGTATAGACAGGTGGCACGCTTGGTGTGCCTGTTGGTGGAGCTTTGACATCAACAGTTGTTAAAGTTTGAATACCAATCCCTAAATTTGAAGGTGGTGCTTTATCAATGTTGTCGTTCCAGTTTGGTACACCTGCAATTTTAACGTTGGTATCTTTAACGGCACATTGTCCATATGGCATACAGAAGTTTCTCACTTGGCTTTCACCTTTTACCCCTGCACCACAGTTTCCAGCAATACCGGGTTTACTTGCATCATAACTTGACACATACAAACGTTTATTCATCACAATTGGTACACCCATTACTTTTTCAGTTTGTACTTTACCTGACTTAAATTGATAATACCAACCACTAGTCGTGTCATATGGTGCTTTTAGGCTACTTTCTGAAATGATACCACTTGTACGTTCAGCATCAGTGATTTCCACTAAAGGTAAACTGCCTGTATTTGTATGTGTTTGATAGACATAAGTATCTGAATATAAATCATTTTTTGCAACATCTTTATCATAAATGTTAAACATACCATCATAATCAAAACTAGTCGCCCCTAAATTATATTCAGCTAAAGGCTTACTACGATTGCCACTACCTATAGAAACCACCGCAAAGGTTTCTTTTTTACCAATTTGATTGTCAAAAATTGAAAATCCTGGCATATCATAAAAACGTGGGCTGGTTCCATCATTTTTATGTTTATTTAAAATACGTTGTACTTTGGCAAATTTGGTTTTGGCTGATGCAAAGTTATTTAAATCAACACGAAACACTTGCCCGCCTAAATCACCAAAATATAAATGGTCAGTTAAGCCGTCATTATTTCTATCAATGGTGCGAATTTGGCTAGCAACACTATATTTTAAATCAACATTTTTGGTCGAAACTGCACCGCTTGTACCAGTGGCAGTTGCTGTGGCGTTATCGCTAGTCCACCATAGTAAGTCACCATTTTCAGCATCAAACATATAAACGCCCGCCCCTTTTTTGTTGGTTTGGTTGTAATTATCTTGTTCATAGCCTGCATATGTTCCTTTTACACCACCAATGCGAGCATCACCATCATCACCACCTGCATCATAACCACCACCAACAAACATGACTTGTTTACGTTTGCCGTCAAAATTTACCCATGCAAGACTAGGTTTTGACCAGCTTTGAGCCATGTATTGTAATTCAGGATAGGATTTGCTACTGTTATCTTTATACACTTTTTGAGTCGCAGGGTCGATATGGAACATTAATTTTGGATTATTGATGTCGCTAAGATTTAAGGCATAATAACTGCGTCCACCCATTCGTAATCCACCATAGGCATATTGTTTACCGTTTAACCCATGATTTCCAGCACCAACAGTTAATTCGCCAGAGCTTGTCAAAACATAATCAGTGTAAGTTGCCCATTCACCATCAATACCATAGTACATTTTGTCTGTACCATCCATCGCTTTATCTGTCGTTAAAAAGGCTTTTTTCTGATTTTCAATCATTTCATTAGGTACAAACGCAAATTTTTCTTCACCAGTTTTAGCATCGACAACATGCAATAAACCTTGTGTTGTACCAAATAATACATAATCTTCACGATTTGTTGAGTCAATTCTGCCACTAATGACTTCAATTTTACCTTTGCTCGTTAATAAAATTGGAGCTGAGTGCATCACTGCACCAATTTGACGCAATTCTGCAGCGGTGGTCAATGAAGTTGGAGTGATGGTCGTTGGGTTTTCTGCTTCAACGTTATAACCTAATAATGCCATCAAATAGCCACGATTTGGGTCATTTTTATAAGTGGCATCAGTTAAATAATCTAATCCTACTTGACGTAATGAGCCACCACTGATAAAAGTTGAACCACTTGCCACACGATTGGTTAATAGTTTACGTTGTGCTTTTCCGCTCACTTCTTTTAATTTTAAGCGTGACAACACACCACCTGCAGGCGAGCCAGACGACCAAAAATCAACGTTATCTTTAATACGTCCATCTGCATCATAGATGTCATTATTATTTTTATCTTTTAATTTATTGCTACTGTCCACCCGATATTTTTTTAAATTACCCGTCCAAAGTTGGTAAGTCTTATCTGGCGTTGGTTGAAATTGAGAAAAATACGCATCATTTTGTATCATAGATGGATTTAAAGCATCAACAGGCACAGTTGGTGAGCCAACGTTCACAGGTGGAATGTCCACATTTAATGCTTCAATAAATTCATTAATACTATTTACAACGTCTTCTGAGCTAGAACCAGGATACCAACCACCTTCCCCACGAATTCCCAAACGAGCAGCCCGACTTGCTTCATTGTTAGTCTTAATTAATGCCAAATTTTCTGCTTTAGTTTTGGTTTTATCATATTTTGGGATATTAAAGTAGTTTCGCCCAAAGCCAACAACCGCTGTTTTTACTCGAATACCCAAAGGATTTTTAGTTGGGTCATTTAATGTTTCAGCAAAACTGTACATACAGTTCCAGATACGATGTGATTGGCTTCCAGTCGGATTAGTTAAGCCATCATATATGCCACAAGTAAAAGTTGGGTCAGATTGAGTATGTCCTAATGCTAATCTCATGATTTGATTTGGATAATTGGAGTTATTTGGCTCACCATCAGTTAAGATATAAACGCCCTGTCCATTACATTGTTTATCTTTTTGATTAACCAATGTATCAGGGGATTGGTAACGACTACCATTTGTAACTTTAGTAGGAGCACTGGAAAAACTATAACCTGATTCACCATGTGCAGATGGATTTTGCCCCATCATATAAGCTACCGTTTCTGCAAAGGACTGAGCTGTTGGTGTTGAACCACCTAATTCTAATGCACCTACAGCATCTAATAAAATTTGTCGATGGGTTTTACCACCAACAACAGCATCTAAACGACGGGCAGGCACACGAATAGCCCCAATGGTTCCCCAATAGTTTGCACCTTTAATTTCTGGGTCTAATCCTGAAGGTGACCTGCGTACACTAATGGTGGATAGCCCAATGGCTTTATCACCAGCAAGCGGAGCAATCCCTTTGGCAGGATTTCCTTTTAACAAATCAAAAATTGCATCTTTTACCCGTGTAATACGGCTATAACAACGGCGAACATCTGCAACCCCATCACCATTTTTATCCACAGTTGGACAGCCTCGAACAGGGTCAGTCGCCCAGCTATTGCCAGCAGTCGCATTGATATAATTGGCTGATGCTAAATTAACATTTAATGGAATTTCACAAAACTCTCGAGCATAGTTATCAGGCGTTGTCGGCGTTGTTGATAACCATACGTTATTACCAACATATTGAGCAGCTGCACCATTAGCTGACATTTCAGCTCGCCAATTGCCTAATGCGTAGTTGCTATAATTTAATTTACAATAACTATTAGTTGCATCATTGGCGTTACCATATTGGGCAGAGTTACCCGCCTTGATGTTATAGTCATCACGCATAGCATGGCCCATACCCATACTACCTGAGATATCCACCAATAACATCAAAGTTGTTTGCTGTTCATTGACCGCATTTTTATAAATCTCAATATCACTTGCCTGAGCTACACTTGATACGCCTAAAACCGTTGATAATGCGATAGCTAATTTCTTTTTTATCGTTTTCATTGTTATGCTCCTGCTTATTGAAAATCTTGACTAATTACATAATCTGCAACATGAGAGGTGAAAACAGCATTTTGCTTATTTAAGCAATCAGTAACGCTCGTTCCCTTGTCACCACTTGGACTAATACCTGCGGGTATACTTGGTTCATTCATATATTCACTCAGACATTTATCAATATCGCTCGTACTGGCTGATGATAAAGTAGGCATCACTGACACTGAAAAAATCCGCACAGTTTCTCCTGATGTCTGCACTTTTGATGCGGTACCATCTGTTCCCCGAACACTTGTACTAAAAGGGGGGGCAACCTCTACAGGTTTAGAGGGGAATTTCACGGCAACTTGAGTAATCACTGCCTGCCGACCACTCGTAAAAAATCCGCCTGTTCCAGATTTACAATAACCTGTCACACCTAGTTTATTATTAGTTGGTGCTGTTTGAGCAGGCTCCCATTGTATTAAGCTTGCCCGACTCATATTAAAAAACTCTGCTTCAGTTTCGCCTTTTATACAAAAAATTAACTCTGCATCTTTGAGTTCTTCACGGTTCATATAGCCAAACATACCGCTAGCAGTTAAGGCTTTTAATAAATTTTCTTGTTTTTCAACATTAAAATAAGTCACGTCAGAATTTTGAAATAATAACTGTTGCACTTGACTGTTGGTGGCAATGTTTAACGATGTGGTACTTTGACGAATTGCAGAAACACCAATAATAGTAATTGCCAACAGTAAAATTAATACAATAATCAAGGTTGCCCCTGTTTGTTGGTGTCTCATTGCCCTCTCTCCCCAAATGCGTTTCGCAAACCGACCGTTTGTGAAATCACTTGCCGTAAATGTTTGGTTGAACCTGTGGCTGGTGTCTTAACAGTTACTGTTTTATCTAATACCTGAAATTTTTGACCATCTAATAAAGAATCATTAATTGGCTGTACAGAACGAGATAACACACCCAATTGCATCGCTAAAATGCGAGGTTTTGTGGTTAAAGCAGTATATTTTTCAATGGGTAAATATTCATATTTATCACTATTTCTCACCTGTAATAACACACGAAATAAATCAACCCGTTTCATTAAAATTTGTCCTGCATCGCCATAATCAGTGATGGCATTACCATTGATAGTATAACGTCCCGCATCACAGGCCAAAGCAAACGGCTCATTTGGCTCATTGCTGGCAAAGTTTGTATCTTTTCTCACAAAATACCGCTCAATTACCATTTGATTTTTACTGGCTGAGCTGATTTCTTTACCTTCGCAGTCATACCCTGCAAAACCCTGACTGTCATATTGTGGCAGGTATTGAATAACCAACTGGTCATTTTTTACTGCTCCTGTATTGTCAAATACATTAGCTTTGGACGCATCTACTGGAAAAGCCTGCCCTTGAGTGACTGGTATCACTGTACCTGCAGGTAACGTGGCATTTAAATTATTCACATTAAACACAATCCCGCCATTTTTAGTTGTACTATCAATGACTGCGTGACTGGTATTTAAATTTGTATGACGGATAGCTTTTACGATTTGATACATACCAAAATTTGCATCATCTTGAATATCCGATGAACCTTGTTGCCATGCCATACTTTTATGCCCTGTCAAAAACAACATGGTCGCTGCCGCAACAATCACCAAACCCAATGTCAAAGCTATCATTAATTCAATTAAAGTAAACCCTCGTTGTATTTTCATATTAATACGCTTCCATAATTAGGCAGGTAGACTCAGATTTATATTTTGTACCACTCGTACAATCGGTCACGCCTGTACCATCAGTTGCACTGGTGTCATTCCATGCCATATAAATACATTGACGTTTACTTGCTGTGCCTTGACAATCCATCATATTGATAGAAATGCCAAATGTTTGAGCTTTTTTTGTCACTTCTGCCACATCAAAATCAGCTAATTCTTTAGCATTACACATCACCTCATAACAGTTTTTTGTAAAAACTGTTTGTTTGCTAGCATCTTTAATTTCTTTTTGATACTCATCAAAAACCACTCGATTTATTCGCATACGCTCTGCTAAATCTCTTGCGATACTCATGGCTTGAATACGATGCGTCCCCTCGACAGTAGCATCGACTGCCTTATATTGCAAAACAATAAACCCCAATAACGCCAAAGCCAGTACCAATAACGCTACCATCACTTCGACCAAACCGACCCCTTGTTGATTTTTTTTCATTGGCACTAGCAAGTCCCCTCTATAATTCTTTGTACTGAACCAATTTGAGATATTTTGATAGTTTTTGCCCGACTACCAGTCACCGAACTTTCACAAATTTTAATATCTGTATCACCCGTTGCATCTTTTATCCCACCTGTCATTAAAAATGACACTTCAGTTTTGGTTGATTTCAATGTCGCTTTGCCATAGGGAGTCCAGTTCATTTGTGTTGCACTATCAATTGCGACTGAATTTAACTTGACTGTGACGGTTTTACGTTCCAGTACCGCTTTTGCTCTGGCATCTCGCAATGTTGCAACGAGAGTTTGGGTACTTTTATTTAGATTTTGGCTGGCTATCATTTGTTGCATGGTTGGTACAGCCATTGTTGCAATAATTGCTAATATCGCAATGGTAATAAGCACCTCTATCAAGGTAAAACCCTGATTTTTCCTGATATTACGATGACTAACCATATGAAATATACCCAGCATGAAAAACCTAAAACATAGCCCAAATTTCCCCATGCTATGCAAAAAATATGCCATAAACATCAATAAAAACTAACTAAAAATACCAAATTTTAAACTTTATATAATGAATTTTTTGCTGTCCACTAATGAAATATTAGGTTTTAACATTTGATTGAAATTAAAGATATGATTTTTAACAAATAGATAATCGTAGCGTATTTGCGAATATTTTTGCTGTGATGATGCGTTTATTAGGCATTGTTGTTTTTTTGTACGTTATTAATTATTGATTATCTGTTTAGAAAATATTTGTAAAACTGCCATTTTTAAAACATCATTCACTTACATTTATTGTCATATTTTTTCTGACCAGCTACCATTTTTTACAACTTGTTATTCAACTTTTTTTGGATAAATATAAAAACAGATGATAATATTGTTGCATTCTGATTAAACAATGATAAGATAATTACTTTCTATTTAATTGAATTGATAAATTTGTCATGAACCAAGAAGCTTTAGACATCATTTCAACAAACACCGCAACTCGCATTACACAAGGCAGCCAAGTATTATTACATTTTGAGGTTTCTTTAGAAAATGGTACAGTGATTGACTCGACTTTTCATCGCCCAGAACCTGTTAGTTTAAGGATTGGTGATGGTAATTTATTAGAAGGATTTGAAAAAGTTTTAATAAATTTACAGGCAGGCGATACTCGTACTGCCCATTTATCACCTGATGAAGCGTTTGGACAATGGAATGCTGATAATGTACAAAGTTTTAGTAATGCCCAGTTTGCTTTGACGGGTAGTCAGCCTGAAATTGGTATGATGATTGAGTTTGAGGACAAGAATAACAATACATTGGCTGGGGTAGTTTGTGATATTGACACGGATATTATTAAGGTAGATTTTAATCACCCATTGGCAGGTAAAAATTTGTTATTTAAAGTAAAAATCGTTAAAGTAACTCCTAAAGATAGCCAAACTGTAAACTTTTTATCCTAACTTTAATAACAGTAAAAATCAATATTTTGTCCATTGGAATTATTTATTTTATGTTATATATATGTTATAATATAACAAGTTTCATTGATTGAAACTGTGGCAATTAAGGAACACAAAACATGAAAAAAATCGTAACTGTGGCATTACTCGCCGTATTAAGTACAGGCTGTGCAACACAAACTTATTTAATTTCTGGGAAAAATACTTCAGACAATGCTGAACCACAATATGACAAAATGCAAACATTCTTTGTTTCAGGTATCGGTCAAGAAAAAGAAGTAAATGCAAGTGAAATTTGTGGTGGTGCTCATAAAGTCGCAAAAGTTGAAACGAAGCTTTCTTTATTAAACGGTGTATTAGGGTCTGTGACTTCAGGCATTTATACCCCTCGTCAAATGAAAGTTTATTGTAAATAAGGAATGCTTGTCATGAAAAAATTGATTACCACTTGTTTATTGGGTTCTGCTATGGTCATGACTGGCTGTGCAACGCAAACCGCATTAATTACTAAAAGCCAACAAGAAAATCCTGCCTATACAAAATCACAATCTTTCTATATTAGCGGTATTGCTCAACAAAAAACTGTTGATGCTAGCGAAGTTTGTGGCGGTGCTGATAAAGTAGCTAAAGTACAAAGTTTACAAACAGGTAAAGATGTTGCGTTAAGTATTGTGACTTTAGGGATTTATACCCCACGCACTGCAAATGTTTACTGTAAATAAAAACTTTATTTTATCTAATTTAGTTACGCTAAAAGCTGATTATAAAAATCAGCTTTTTTTTTGAAAAATACATACTAAATACTAATAGTTTGTACGCCATTTTTACCAGCAATTAATAATTTATTTGCATGTTGTTTGGCAAATACACCATTACACACTACGCCCACAATATTATTTAACGTTTCTTCCATTGCGATGGGGTCGCTGACATCTAAATCATAAGTATCTAAAATTAAATTACCATAATCCGTGATAAATCCTTCTCGATAAATCGGTTCACCGCCTAATTTTACCAACTCACGAGCGACATAAGAGCGAGCTTGCGGTAATACTTCAATTGGTACAGGAAATGTCACACCTAATTTTTCTACAGACTTACTTTCATCAACCATGCAAATAAATTGTTTAGAAGCCGCTGCGACAATTTTTTCTCGGGTTAATGCGCCGCCACCGCCTTTTATCATTTGTAAATTTGCATTGACTTCATCAGCGCCATCAATATATAAATCTAGTTCACCAACAAAATTTAAATCTAATACATCAATGCCTAAAGCTTTTAATTTTTCTTCGGTAACTTTTGAGCTGGCAACAGCTGCTTTTAAATTTACTTTTGGTAAAAGTTCAATGAGGCAATTTACAGTACTACCTGTACCAACACCCAAAATCATACCATCTTCGATATATGTTAAAGTTGCTTGAGCAACGGCTTGTTTTTGTTGTTGCTGTAAACTATTCGACATTTATTGACACCTATATAAAATGATTACCAGAATTGCATATTCTACCGTAAAAATACTTGCAAGCGACAATTGAAACGCCTAATCTATGTGTTATTTTTTTATTGATGGATTGATGTATGTTATCACATTGGGTTCGCCTTATTTTACAAGCCACTGTTTATGATGCTGCTATTCAAACACCACTTGAGCCAGCAAAAAAACTTAGCCAACGTTTTAATAATGATATTCGTTTTAAACGAGAAGATTTACAACCTGTTTTTTCTTTTAAATTGCGTGGGGCATATAATCGTATTAGTCAATTATCAACAGAACAACAAAAACATGGAGTGATTTGTGCCTCAGCAGGTAATCACGCTCAAGGGGTAGCATATTCTGCTAGTCGTTTGAATTTAAAGAATATTATTGTCATGCCAACGACAACACCTGATATTAAAGTGAGTGCGGTAAAATCACTAGGTGGTAATGTGGTGTTATATGGTGATAGTTTTAATGAGGCAAACGATTACGCCATTCAACGAGCCAAAGAGGAAGGCTTGACCTTTATCCCACCATATGATGATGAATTAGTGATTGCTGGGCAAGGTACGATTGCGATGGAGCTGGTACAGCAATGGCGAAAAATGGATTATGTATTTGTGGCGACTGGTGGTGGCGGTTTAATCTCTGGCATTGCTACTTTTTTGGGGGAAGTTGCTCCACATATTAAAGTTGTTGGCGTTGAGCCAGTCGATGCGGCTTGTTTAAAACTTGCTTTAGAAACAGGGGAACGATTACGCTTGCCTCAAGTGGGATTATTTGTTGATGGCGTGTCTGTTGCTCAATTGGGAGAATTGCCTTTTCAATTAGTGAGAATGCAAAAAAGCGATAAGTCAGGAACGATTGTTGAACCTGAAGTCGTGACTTGTACAAATGATGAAGTGTGTTCTGCCATTAAAGATGTGTATGATGAAACTCGTAGTATTGTTGAGCCTGCAGGGGCATTGGCAGTGGCGGGCATGAAAAAATACATTAAAAAACATCAACTGCAAAATAAAAATTGTGTCGCTATTTTATGTGGTGCAAACATGAATTTTGACCGTTTACGTTATATTGCAGAACGTACCGAAATTGGTGAGAAAAAAGAAGCCATTTTTGGGGTTAGCATTCCTGAACGCACAGGAGCATTTTTAGAATTTTGTCGTGTTTTAGAAGGTCGTAATATTACCGAATTTAATTATCGCATGAACCCACAACTTAAAGAAGGTGAAGCGTCAGCCCCGATTTTTGTTGGTATTGCATTAAAAGAAGGTGAACAAGAGCGTAAAGCGGTCTACAACTTATTACAAGAAGCCAATTATCAAGTGATTGATTTAACTGATGATGAGGTCGCTAAAACGCATATTCGTTATTTAATTGGTGGTCACGCTCACTTAAATGATGAACATCTATTTAGAATTATTTTTCCAGAAAGACCAGGTGCGTTGCTGAACTTTTTAGAAAAATTAGGACAAAAGTTTAATATTTCTTTATTCCACTATCGTAATCATGGTGCAGCAGAAGGGCGAATTTTGGCAGGTATTCAAATGGGAGGACAAACTGCTGAACAATTACAAGCAACGCTACAAGATATTGGTTATGCCTGTGAAGCGATTACCGATAATTTAGGTTATCAATTATTTTTAAAATAACTTATTAATTTTTGAATTTATGAATAATCAATCAGAAAAAATGCGATTAGATAAATGGCTATGGGCGGGGAGATTTTATCGTACCCGTACCCTTGCTAAACAGGCAATTGAAAGTGGTCGAGTTCATCATTTTGGGCAACGGGTCAAAGTGAGTAAAGAAATTATGGTCGGTGACGAGCTGACCATTCGCCAAGGTTCTGCTAGTCATTATACGCAAAAAACCGTTCAGGTATTGGCTTTATCAGAGCAACGAGGCAATGCAACACAAGCTAGTTTATTGTATCAGGAAACGGACGACAGCATTCGCCAGCGTGAATTTTTTCAACAGCAACGTAAATTGGCAAATTTGGCACGTCCTGACCAGCGTCCCAACAAAAAACAAAGGCGACAACTTCAGAACTTTTTTGATAAAAATCATTATGGTGATTGATGATGATAGATGTTGAAGCGTAAGATTAGCGTTACAATCTAGCAAAGTTGGTGATTTTTTGTGTGAAAACGTGTTAATCTATAGCCTTCACATTTTAATCAAAGGTCTTAATATGTCTGATAATACCAACATGATAAATCTTTGTGAGCTAAATACAATGGCGTTACAAAGTTTTGCGAAGGAACGCATTTGTTTAACAAATTTGGACGAGGTTTTATCTACGTTTACCCATTTAAAAGAAAAACAACAAAAATTTATTATTTTATCAGGGGGCAGTAATACAATTTTACCCCCAGAGCTAAACGCCTGTGTGATTTCTCCAACATTATTTGGTCAGAAAATTTTATATGAAGATGATAATTTAGTGACATTAGAGGTAATGGCAGGTGAAAATTGGCATGAATTAGTTATCGATACTGTTACAAAAGGCTGGTATGGTTTAGAAAACTTGGCGTTAATTCCAGGCTGGGTTGGAGCGTGTCCTGTACAAAACATTGGAGCGTATGGGGTACAAGTAGAAGATGTCATACTGCAAGTGACTGCATTTCATATTCCAACATTGACATGGCATTTATTATGCAAACAAGATTGTCAGTTTGGTTATCGAGATAGTTTGTTTAAGCATGAAGAAGGCGAATGGTTAATTACTAGTGTAGTTTTTCAGCTTAAGAAAAATCCTGTTGTTAATGTCAAATATGCTGATGTTGCTAGTGTTGCTCAACAACTTGCGAAGCAAGCGGGACGAAATACCATCACGCCAATAGATGTGATGCAGGCAATTATTCAAATTCGTCAATCAAAACTGCCTGATACAAAAGAATTACCCAATTGTGGTAGTTTTTTTAAAAATCCTGTGATTAGTCGAGCAAAATTTGATGAATTATTAGAAAAATTTCCAAATATTATTTACTATAACTTACCAGACCCAAACATGGTCAAATTGGCTGGAGGCTGGTTGATTGAGCAGGCAGGCTTGAAAGGGAAAGGGATTGAGCCGATTTTTACCCATAGTAAGCAAGCATTAGTATTAACCAACCATCGACCTTGTCAGGCATCTCAAGCAGATATTCAGCGTACGATGCAATGGATTATTAGCCAAGTACAGGAAAAATTTTCTGTGACCCTTGAGCCTGAACCAGTTTGGATAGAAAAAGATGGATATACTTGGCAAAACCATTAACGCCGTTAATTATTTTTTTTCAACGATTGGTAAATTCGTAACGGTCGCTATTATTCTTGGTGGAATTTTGCTGGCGAGCATATTTACGCCTGTGTTTTCAAAAGGTATCTTATTTGTTTTGCATCAATTAGCATTACCTAAAAATGCAATATCAGAAACTCCAACAACCGCCATCGTTGTACTTGGTGGCGGACTCACAAATGATAAACATAATGATATTATTTTAAATAAATCTAGTCTGATGCGTTTAGAAAAAACGGTTAATGTGTATCAAGAAACCCGTTTACCTGTTATCGTCAGTGGCAGAGAGGCTCCTTGGATGATGCAATGGTTATTGTCAAAAGATGTGGCATGGGTCATTCCAGAAAAAGAAAGTTATAATACCTGTGAAAATGCTCGGTTCACTGCTTTAACTGTACCTTTAACCCATGTCATTTTAGTTACTGACCCTTATCATATGAACCGAGCCCGCCGTCAATTTGCATTAAGTGGGATTGCAACAACGCCCATGCCCTCAGATTTTATTGAACAACCAAGCTGGCAAAGTCCTAATATTAATATCAAACACTCACGGCGTGCCACTTATGAACTCGTTGCATTTGCTAGAGATATTTTCCGCCCACAAAGCAATTGCCGTCAAAAGCCTCCTGAAAAATAAACTATCTTTATTTTTGTTGTTCAATTTCTACATTTTGATAGCCAACAGAGATTAACGCATTTTTTGCCTGTTCTGCCCGACTACCACCTCGACTATAAACTCTGATTGTCGCAGTTTTGCCAATGTTATGTTGTTGAATTAATTCAATAATGGCATTATGCGGTATATTGATAGCTCCCGTAGGGTGACTCATTTGATATTCTTCAGGCGTTCGTACATCGATTAAAATTGGTTTGGCATAAACAGAGGGTACAATCAACGCACCAGCAATCGCTAAAACACATAAACTGAATAGTTTTTTTCGGCTAGGTTTTAGGTAAGTGACAAATTTGCCAAGTTTCATTGATAAATTCCTTAAAAAATTGTTTAATTGTTTTTAGTGTAACAGATTTTTTTATCAGAGGTATGTTTTTTATGCGATGATTTGCTGGAGTTTGTAAGCTTTTTGTAAGTGATTTATGTTAATATAGAGTTTATGATATTTAGCCTTTGAATTGAGTGCTTTATGCAAAGTATGTATTTATTAATCCCGTTAAGTTTGGTGTTATTTGTGGTGGGTATTTGGGCAGTTTATTATGCGATAAAATCTCATCAGTTTGATGATTTAGATAACGCCTCTCAACGGGTTATTTTAGAGGACCGTCAAGAACGGCGACAACAATTGCAAGCTGAAAGTAGCAAGCAGTCTGTATCTAAAGAAAATAATAGTTAATTAATTGATTTATTTATGTCAATTTAAGGTGGAATGATGACAACAGCTCTTTTAATTGTTGCTTTAACGATGGGTTTTTTTGGCTCACCACATTGTTTAGGCATGTGTGGTGGTATTGTAACGGCGTTTGGCTTATCAATGCAAGGGGTATCTGCAAGTAAAAAAAATCTATTAATTGCAACCTATCATGCGGGGCGATTATCAAGTTATGCGTTGTTAGGGTTATTCGCTGGATTAATTGGTACAGCGATTTTTGCTCCATTTATGCACAATAGTTTACCTCGAGTTGTCTTAGGTGGTGTGTTGATATTGATTGGCTTATCAATGTTGGGTATGCCATTTTTACAGCGTTTGGAAAAGGTAGGCATGAAACTTTGGCAAAGTATGTCACCTATTCGACAAAAAGTATTTCCTATTAACACGTTACCAAAAGCATTTACTGCAGGATTATTATGGGGATTTTTGCCTTGTGGGTTAGTATATGGGGCGTTAATGATGGCAGTTGTTGGACATAGTGTCACCACAGGCATGTTATTAATGTTGGCGTTTGGACTTGGTACAGTACCGATGTTAGTCGTGACCCAAAAAACAGTTGGCGTATTACAACAAATGATTGGTAAATTACGTTTACGTCAAGTAAATGGGGCAATAATGATGCTATCAGGTGTAGCGATTATTGTTGTACCAATGGCAATGAAATCGTTACATGGTCATGATAATGCAAATCATGCCATGCAAAATCATCAACCAGTCACACACTCAGCCCCAATGAGTGAACACCAACAATCACAAGAGCATGACCATCAGCAACATGACAGTCATCATCATGCTCATCATTAATCATCATTTGCAGAATGGGTAATTTTTTTGGTGTTTTTATTGATAGTTTTTGCCTCACCATCAACTGTTGTGCCTCTAAAATTACCTGATTGCATATTACCAAAGTTACCAAAAGGATTGTTTGCAAAAGGATTTTGCCCACCCATATTGCCAAAAGGATTGCCACCCATACCACCAAAACCGCCCATTTGTGATGGGTCAATACCACCCATACGGCTTGCCATCATTTGCATTAACTTGTCTTGATTTTTCATTGCATAGTTTTTAGCAAAATCTTTGGCTTTATTTTGTACAGGTGGTAATAGTGCCAAAATCGCTATGACATCACTAATCACTCCTGGTAATAATAATAAAATACCAGCAATACTAAACGAAATTGCTTTCATGATAGTGTTTTCAGGGGGACGCATGCTTGGGTTCATCATACCCATTGTTTGCATTTGACTTGCCATTGGTTTGAGAGTCGCTGTGCCTTTTTTAATCAATGAAAGTCCGACAATTCCTGCCAAAATAAACCAGCCAAATACCCACCAGCCACTCACAAACTGAGCGATTAAATACCAAACCAGCATTTCGATAATAAACCAAACAATCGCTATACCAATCACATTTCCCATAATTGTTCGTTGTTCCTCACAATTTAAAAATATTACAAATCAGATTTTGTTATTATAATGGGGATTTGTTAAGTAAGTATCAATCTTTTTTGTATTTTACGAGTATTTTTTATGAGCATCATTATTGGTATTGACCCTGGCTCTCGAATGACTGGTTATGGGGTTATTCATCAAGTTGGTGATAATCTTAGTTTTTTAGACGCAGGCACAATTTATACTGAAGCTGATGACATGCCAGAACGTTTGAAACGGATTTTTTTTGGTATTACTCAAGTCGTTGAATATTATCAAACCAATACAGATGAGCCGATTTTTGCCAGTGTAGAACAAGTATTCATGGCGACAAATCCAGATTCTGCATTAAAATTGGGTCAGGCTCGTGGTTCAGCAATAGCTGGTTTAACAGCAAAAGGTTTACCAGTCTATGAATATACCGCTCGACAAATTAAACAGGCAGTTTGCGGGTATGGGGCAGGTAGTAAAGAACAAGTTCAAGCAATGGTTGTAAAATTGTTAAAACTATCAGCCACACCACAGGCAGATGCTTCTGATGGTTTGGCATGTGCGATTTGTCATGCCTATCATTGCCATAGCTTAAATCAACTATTAGCTAATACAAAATTACAACATTTGCCTGTAGGACGGTCAAAGAAAAAAGGACGCTGGCGACTGACTGAAGCAGATTTAAACCTAAAGTAAAATCACAGCATGATGAAAAATTAACATATTTCAATATCAACTAATAAAAAAATTATTATTGCCAAACAAATTTAAAATAATAAAAAATTTGTTTGGCATAATGATAAATTATCCTAAAAGATGCTTAGTTAGAAAAAGCCCAATTTTTTCGTTGAGTAAGAAACGAGCATATTTTTAGTTTGTTGGTAATGTGATAACATCATTGCATGGTTTTCACGACCAATGCCTGACTTTTTATAGCCACCAAACGCAGCATGGGCTGGATATAAATGATAGCAATTTGTCCAAACTCGTCCTGCCTGAATACCACGTCCAAAACGATATGCTGTATTAATATTACGTGTCCAAATGCCAGCACCTAGCCCATAAATGGTGTCATTAGCGATTTGCATTGCTTCTTCATGGGTTTTAAAGGTGGTCACAGCTAGCACAGGTCCAAAAATCTCTTCTTGGAAAACTCGCATATCATTGTCACCTTTAAAAATAGTTGGTTCAATGTAATAACCATTTTCCAAATTTTCTCGTTTGTCCGCTTGTCCGCCAACGAGTACTTCAGCCCCTTCTTCTTTGCCAATTTCAAGGTATTTTAAGATTTTATTCATTTGCTCTTCACTGGCTTGGGCTCCTATCATGGTTTCTGTATCTAGAGGATGCCCACGTTTTATCGCTTTTACTCGTTCAATGACTCGTTCAATAAATTTATCATAAATAGACTCATGTACTAAAGCTCTTGATGGACAAGTACAAATTTCACCTTGATTTAAAGCAAACATGACTAACCCTTCAACGGCTTTATCCACAAATTCATCATCTTTATCCATAACATCTTCAAAAAAGATATTTGGACTTTTACCGCCAAGCTCTAACGTTACAGGAATAATATTTTGGCTGGCATATTCCATAATCATTCGCCCAGTACCAGTTTCTCCTGTAAAAGCGACTTTTGCAATACGAGGGTTTGTTGCTAGTGGTTTGCCTGCTTCAACGCCAAAACCATTGACGACATTTACCACACCTTTTGGAATTAAGTCACCAATGATTTCCATTAAATATAAAATAGAAGCAGGTGTTTGTTCAGCAGGTTTTAACACCACACAGTTACCTGTCGCAAGGGCAGGGGCAAGTTTCCAAACAGCCATGAGTAATGGAAAGTTCCAAGGGATAATCTGTCCAACGACGCCAAGTGGTTCATGAAAATGATAAGCGACAGTATCATCATCAATTTGGCTAATTCCACCCTCTTGAGCCCGAATGACACCTGCAAAATAGCGGAAATGGTCAATTGCTAAGGGAATGTCAGCAGCAAGCGTTTCTCGGACAGGTTTACCATTTTCATAAGTTTCAGCTACTGCGAGTTTTTCTAAATTTTCTTCCATGCGATTAGCAATTTTTAATAAAATATTTGACCGCTCCGCCACAGAAGTTTTACCCCAACTTTCTTTGGCAAGATGAGCTGCATCAAGAGCTTTTTCAATATCATTCGCTTTTGAGCGTGCTACTTTACAAATAACATTGCCATCAACTGGGCTAGTGTTTTCAAAATATTCGCCATCGATGGGAGCGACCCATTCACCATTGATATAATTGTCATAAACTTCACGGAATTGAACGATACTACCTTCCGTATTTGGATTTGCGTAACGCATTGATAATACTCCTATTTTTTAGATAACTTTCCTTAGTTGAGCATGACAGTTTGATTATCAGTCATAGGCTTAACATACCTTGCAAACCATACTTTGTCAAATAGTTTTCAGTAAGTATTTTTAATTTTTTAACAAAGTTATCAAGTAGCGTCTAATTTAATAGCATTCATGTCAAACAGGTATCTTGTTAAATCAATACTAGAACTTTGCCGTTTGTACATGGGTAAATAGCATTGCCGTCATAATTGCATCATTCATTGCATCATGAGCAGGCAGGCGAGGAATATTAAACTCATCTAATAATTGATTTAAATGTTTTGGTTGTCCCATCATGTCTGGATTACGAGCATAACGTTTTTGTTGATAAAGCTGACTAATATCGATTAATTGATTAGGTAATGCTACGCCTAACATTGGCTTTGCCACAGTTTGTAAAAAATTCATATCCATCTGAATACAAAATCCAATAATTGGGCGATTACCAATAAACGGCAGTAGTTCGTTTAACATGGTTTCATAATTCATACCATTTTCGACATCTGTCGGTCGTAAGCCGTGAATTTCAATACTTTCACGACTGGGTAGCACAGGTGGACGACAAATCAATGATAATGCATTACCTGTATCAATGCTAAAATGTCCTGCCTGATTGTCTACCCTGACTGCACCAACGCTGAGAATATAGTCAGTTTTTGGATTAAGTCCTGTCATTTCAAGGTCAAGACTTACCCAACTATCCGCTGATGGCTTATCAAAAATATGGGCAAATTCAGGGCGAAGCAGTTGTTTTTTTTGCCGTTCTGCTTTTGCCTCGCCAGATATCAAATTTGAAAATAATTTTTTTAAGCCAAACATAATGAACCTAACTACATTTTAAAAATTTACGTTATTTCATGTTTAAAAAATGTCTAAACGATAATGATGGGTAATAAATGATTTAAAATCTTTTACAATTGCTAAACATTCTTTCATTAAATCTTTTTCTAAAGCAGATAATGTACTTGGATTAACTTTACGGGCGGATTTATCAGCAGTGTTCAATGCAACTTCTAAACGTTTTGCCATAAAAAAATCTAATGCTTCGGCAAGATTTTGAGCTGTGTTTTCTGCTAAGACTTTCTTTTCAGCAAGCTGTTGTAAACGGGCTTTGGTATTTGTGACCTCAACAGTGTGTTCAAGGCTTAATGCTTTTACCCCATGTACAATCGGAAAAATCCCTGCTTTTTTCAAATCAATGTCATTATCCTTACCGCCTGTAAATTTGTGCCACCAACTGCCTGTATCACCAAACTGTAAAATTGGCTTAGCGAACCGATTTAAAAAGTTTGCCGACGCATGGCTATTTAAAGCGATTTGCCAATGTTTTTGTAAACTTTGAAATAAACGCTCATCACCACAAACCACATGGGCATCAACCAATGTTGCAACCCAAATCATATGCTCACTTTGTCCACTAGAAAACCATTCATTAATTTGTTTTTCAAAAGCCGTCAAAGTTTTTCGCCAACGTTCATTACAAATCATAATTCCACCATCACAGTAAGGATATCCCATATTTGCTAAGGTGTCATTAAATTTTTTAGCATAATCGGCTAAATTTTCATCTTTGAAGCCATTACGAATAATCAAGGCGTTATCTTGGTCAGTACGCAAAATTTGTTCGCCTCGCCCTTCTGAACCCATCACTAATAAACAAGTATTATGAAACACCAAGCTAGGCACAATTAATTGCCATGTTTTACTAAATACTTGACTATTTAAACTTTGTACCATACGGCTGATAATATGGGTTTTGATGCCGTTTTGCTGTTGCTGACGAATAAAAATACCAATTAACTCAACGGCTTGAGCAACATCGTCTAATGTTTGAGCTTGTTCAATACGAGCTGTGATTAAGTTTGAATGATTGGTTAAATAACTTAATAATTCAGTTTGTCCCAAAACCCCAATAATTTCACCTGAAGCATTCATGACAGGCAAGCGATGAACCCGATTTTGTAACATCATTAGTAACGCTTCGCTAACATCTTGCTGAGCTAAAATACTACGCAAATTAAAATTAGTAAACTTTTTTACTGGCGTACTAATAAAGTCAGCTTTTTGGCTAATGGCTGTGCAAACATCAGTTTGAGTAAACATACCAATTCGCTCAATAAATTCAGGAATAGATTGTTTATCGACCCCCTGAGCGATGAGTTTGTCACGTTCTTTATCAGATAAACGAGCTTGCGACTTGACCAAAATATGTTTGGCATCATGTTGTAACATGGCAGTGGTTGCATCGTATAAAGTCGCTGTATCGTGAATAAAATGGGCGGTTTTGATATGGCTATTGGTCAGGGTGCTAATCGGTTTATACAATAACTGTTGGCTTTCACTATTGGCAAGGCGTGCCTGATGTTGGCTTAGACGGGCAGATAAATCTGCAAATAATAAATTTTTTAACGTACTATTATTATGGGTGATTTCTGCCAAAATTTTGCCATTAATACGATATAACAGGCTTTGTTGCTGAGTGATAAAACTAAAAGTTTGCCCATCTCTTGGTTGTGTATCAAACCAATCATCAACATGTAAACTGGCAATAAATTCTTCACCATGAAATTGATGAATTTGACCTTTGATAATAATAAAAAAATCACCGTAACAATCAGCAGGTAATGTCTGTAAATTGTCTAAATAGATGATTTTACTATGCTGTTTTAAATATGTACGCTCGCTTGCGGTGAGTTTATCAAATGGTGGGTGGGTTAAATGCAAATCACTCATGGAACGTTCCTTGTTTGTTAAAGTCATCACGTTTTATTATAGGGTAATTTTTGACAAAAAGCATGAAATAAATCGGCGATTTTTTAATAAAAATAAATAACAAGTTACATAATATTTTTTAAAAAGCAAATCTCGTGTTGTAAATTCTCTCTTGCCTGTTTTTCTAAACGTTGATAAAAATAATCCGTAAAATAAAGCCGTTGTCGTTGTAGAAAATTTTGTAAGATAAAGCACCGAGCCTGTTGATATAATGAATTACTAACATGATGATATTCTTGACGAATATTTTTAGCATACTGTTGATAAATCCGTGGTGTACTAGCTAAAATCGCTAAATCCATATCTAAAAAATAGCTGGCATCATTGTCATCATGAATTAATTCATGCTTATGGGTGAGTAAAATTAATTGACAAGCTTTTTGCAATATATCATCATCAATATATGGACACAATGTCTGATATAACATATTAGCACTTTGTTGTTCATTATCAGTTTTTGTGGGTTGGTAAATGATGTCGTGATAAAAAATGGCTAGTAAAACTGTTTCTGGGGATTGTAAATTTTGTTGAATATTATCAAATAGTTGTAACATTGATTGAATGTGATGTAATGTGTGATAGTAGCGATGTGGCTCATGATAATATTGATAAATAGTTTGCCAAAAATCCGCTATCTGCCCATTGGTAAAATCTGGGCAGAGAGAAAACATTAAATGATAAAATTTATTGTGCATTTGCTTGCTTGGTTAAAGTTTCAGCGAATAGTTTACCTAACAAATTGACATCATTGACACGGGCATAATTAAGTCGAGTAATAAATGCTAAATGGCGATGAGGGCCTTTTTCCTCAAGAGGAATGGTGGCAATATCTGCATTTTGTTGGCGAACTTGCTCAATCGCCATTTTAGGTACAAGCGTTGTTCCCATACCGCTTAATGCCATTTGTATCAAAGTATTTAAACTTGCCTCACTAAAGCTATTTTTAACACTATTTTTATCTAAATGACACACGGATAACGCATGGTCAGTTAAGCAATGCCCCTCACCTAACAACATTAAATTACTATGTGCTAATGTATTGGCATCAATCCATTGTAACGAAGCATGTTCATCATTGGCTGGAAAAATCGCAAAAAAATCTTCCGCCCAAAATTCAAACGTATGTAGCCCCTCAGTTGCATAAGGTAGTGCAATAATTGCCGTATCAATCGTACCATAACGCACTTTTTCTAATAAACGCTCGGTCTGCTCCTCTACCACTGATAATTTAAAATGGGGAAATTGTTGGCGTAAAGCTGGTAATACTTTGGGTAACAAAAACGGAGCAATTGTTGGAATAATACCAACGGTCATGGGATAAGCCAGTGGCGTTTGATGCGTTTGGGCTCGAGTGACCAAATCATTGACTTCAGAAAAAATACGTCTGGCACGTTCTAAAATATCCTCACCTATTGGCGTAATTAATACTTGTTTATTATTTCGCTCAAAAATTTGAGTATCTAATTGTTTTTCAAGCTCTGCGATGCCTAAACTTAATGCCGATTGCGAGATATTACATTCTTCAGAAGCACGTTTAAAATGTTTATGTTTAGCAACTGCTAAAGCAAATTCAAGTTGGCGTAAAGTAATCATATTATCATCACCAAAGTTATATGAAATTAATTATACTATCATACCGTAAATTAAAAAAATAAAACAGTCACATAAAAACTTTTAACTAGACTGAATATGAAAATCCGTTAAGATATGAATATCTTAAAGACAAACATTCAATAAAAATGAAAGTTTGTTATGATAATTGAATGAACAACAGGAGATATTATGACTGCAATTATTAATCAACAACTTCCTGAATTTAGCGTAGAGGCATTTGTAAACGGTGAATTCAAAACGATTTCTTCTGAAGATGTAAAAGGTAGCTGGGCAATTTTCTTATTTTATCCTCGTGACTTTACTTTTGTTTGCCCAACTGAATTAGAAGACATGGCAAATCATTATGAAGAATTACAAAGTTTAGGTGTTGAAGTGTATGCAGTTTCTACAGACAGCCATTTCGTACACAAAGCATGGCATGACTCTTCAGAAGCAATTAGCAAAGTAAAATTCCCAATGTTAGGCGACACGACTGGTAAAATTACACGTGGCTTTAACATTATGATTGAAGAAGACCATGCCGCATTGCGTGGTACATTCTTAGTAGACCCAGACGGACTTATTAAAGTTGCTGAAATTCATGATTTAGGTATCGGTCGTTCTGCTAAAGACATGGTTCGTAAAGTAAAAGCAGCTCAATATGTGCGTAACAATGATGGCGAAGTATGTCCAGCAGCATGGGAACAAGGTCAAGCAACTTTAAAACCAAGCTTAGATTTAGTTGGTAAAATCTAATTGATTAATTAAAAATTTCCTTGTAAAAATAGCCTTAATAGTATTTGCTATTAAGGCTTTTTTATAATATTCAATATTCATTAATCGTCAAACGCAATTTTTGCCCCCATACCCACAAATACTACACCACTGACCATATCCATTAAACGTTGAGCTTTGGTTGTGCGTAAAAATCTAGTTAAACTAGAACCAGCCATTGCACCAAGAAACACTAACCAAATTGCAGAAATTATCGCATACAAAGAACCTAAAATAATATAAGGCATAATATGTTCTCGTGCCTCAACAGCAATAAACTGTGGAAAAAATGCCAAAAAAAACAATGCCACTTTAGGATTTAAAATATTAGTAAAAATTCCTGAATAATACACTTGCCATAAAGTCAAAGGCTTAGTCAAGACAACAGGACTTTCCTCAGACTGACTAACTTGAGTATGCGTTTTTGATTTTTGTATAAAAAATTTTGATGCTTGATAAACACTGGTCAAACCTAGATACACCAAATACAATGCACCTAAATACTTGACTAACATAAATAAAAATGTAGATTTTGCCACAATAGCCGATAGCCCAAGCCCAGCGAACAAAGTATGTACCATGACACCCGTAGAAACGCCTAACCCTGCCATCATGCCAATATGTTTACCATGTGTTACCGCTCGATTTAGTACAAATAAGGTATCTAAACCAGGGGTCATCGTAAAAATAACCGTTGATGTTAAAAATAATGATAAACCTA
This sequence comes from Moraxellaceae bacterium, assembly GCA_041855445.1. Taxonomy (GTDB): domain Bacteria; phylum Pseudomonadota; class Gammaproteobacteria; order Pseudomonadales; family Moraxellaceae; genus Faucicola. The sequence continues at coordinate 26,961 of JBHAEG010000039.1, read as the reverse complement.
TAATCCCAATATCTGTGAATATCATGTGATTAAATTCCTAATAAAAACAAACCTCGACCAAAATAGGAAGAGGTTTGCGATAATAAAAATTTAGCTTAATTGAATAAAAACTAGCAAAAATTAGTTAGATTTATGAGCTTCCAAAATTTTGAATAACTCGTCTTTTAATGCCAATTTTTCTTTTTTAAGGGTATCGATTTCGGTTTCACGGCTAATACTAGCAACAGGGTCATTTTCTAAGTTGATGATTTCTTGGTCTAATTCGTTATGTTTATCAAAAATTTTAGCAAAATGGGCGTCAGTTTGTTTTAATTGGCTGATTAAATCACGATATTCTGGAAACATGATAAAAATCCTTATTACGAATGATAATACAATATATGAAAAACTACGTTAAATGTTGAGGTTTTAACGTAATGATTGCATTCTAACAGATTTTATCATTGATATCTACTTGATTACCGTTGTGCTTCATGTTGCTGTGTTGCATATTTGTCACATGATGAAACACAACGTAACATTAAATGTTTTTAAAAAAATTAAATAAAAAGTTAATAACGTTTATTTTTATCAATTATAATCTTCAATTATCTAAGATTGAGAAAATTAATAAAAACCACAATAATAAATACAGATAAAACAAAATCAACAAGTTAATATCGGAGTAAAAAGATGTTAGACCAAAGTTTATTAAATGCGGTAAAAACTTATAGTGAGCGTATGACTCGTGAAATTCAGTTTGTCGTAGGGGAAGGCGAACATGAGAAACGTGCTGAATTGTTAGATTTTTTAACAAAAATTGCTAGCACTACTGAAAAAATCCAGTTGAGCGATGATACCGATGCAACACTTAGCCCTATTAGCTTTAAAATTCGTACGCAGGGGCAAGATACGGGGATTGTTTTTAGTGGCATTCCTGGTGGTCATGAATTTACTTCATTAATTTTAGCGATTTTACAAGCAGGCGGTAGCGAAATTAAACTTGATGAAGGTATTCAAAATATTATTAAAAATATTCAACAGCCGTTGAAGTTTCAAACGTTTGTTTCTTTATCATGTCATAACTGCCCTGATGTGGTGCAGTCGTTAAATCAATTTGCCTTATTAAATGCTAATATTAGCAATGAAATGATTGATGGTGGCGTGTTTCCAGAGTTGGTTGCAGAAAAAAATATTCAAGGTGTGCCAGCAGTATTTTTAGACGGTAAACCATTTGCAAATGGTAAAATTGATACAGCAAAACTCATTGAAAAATTACAAGAGAAATATCCTGAAATTATGTCAGGAACAAGTGCTGAACAACTACCAGAACAAGATGTCACGGTGATTGGTGGTGGGCCAGCAGGCACAGCAGCTTCGATTTATACTGCAAGAAAAGGTTTAAAAGTGACGATTGTTGCTGACCGTATTGGCGGGCAAGTTAAAGACACTCAAGATATTGAAAATTTAATTTCAATTCCTTTAACTAATGGTAATGAATTGGCATCAAATTTTGCTAAACATATCAAAGAGTATGCTATTACAGTAAAAGAAATGGTTAGCGTTAAAAATATTACTGAAAACACGAATGGTACTTATCAAATTACCTTAAATACAGGCGAAAATTTTGCAACTCGTAGTGTCATCGTGGCAACTGGGGCAAAATGGCGTAAGCTTGGTATTAAAGGTGAAGATGAAAATATTGGTAATGGTGTAGCGTTTTGTCCGCATTGTGATGGTCCATTCTTTAAAGGTAAAGATGTCGTTGTTGTGGGTGGCGGTAATTCAGGTATTGAAGCGGCGTTGGATTTGGCAGGTATTGTAAATCATGTGACTGTATTTGAATTTGCAGATACACTAAAAGCTGACCAAGTGCTAGTAAATAAAGCTCGTGAAAAAGCGAATATTGATATTTTAACCTCAGTTGCCAGCCAAGAAATTAAAGCGACTGATGGCAAAGTGACATCAATCGTTTATCAAGACCGCAATACTAATGAAACTAAAGAATTGCCATTATCCGCAGTATTCGTACAAATTGGGCTTGTGCCAAATTCTGAAGTAGTCAAAGACTTAGTCAATGTGACCCGTTTTGGTGAAATTGAAATTGATGAGCGTTGCCGTACTAGCAAAAAAGGTATTTTTGCCTGTGGTGACGTGACGACCGTTCCTTATAAGCAAATTAATATTGCAATGGGAGAAGGAGCAAAAGCAGGCTTATCTGCATTTGAATATTTAGTTATGCACTAAATTTGTCATGTACTAAATTTGATAATTAAATAAAAAAGCACTGTCTGTATTGAGATGGTGCTTTTTTATTATTTATCCAACCTAATAACAATGTGATATTTTAATTTATCATTCTTCTTGCCATTGTTCTATGACAATATCTTGTTCTAAATAACTTTGAATAGCAGGTAAATTGAATGCGTCTGACTCGCCCACAAAACTAATACTAACACCTTTATTGCCAGCTCGTCCCGTGCGTCCAATACGATGTACATAATCATCAGGATTATCAGGCAAGGTATAATTAATTACATGAGAAACATCATTAACATGAATGCCTCGTCCTGCCACATCAGTTGCCACTAAAATACGAGCATCACCATCACGAAATGACGCTAAATATTTTTCACGCTTTGCCTGCATAATATCGCCTGACAAAGTAACAACTTGATGATTTTGCTTTAATTTATCATAAAGTTTTTTGACTTGGTCTTTACGATTAGCAAAAATAATAATTTTATGTGGTGCAGTTTTAGCAATAATAGCTTCAAGAGCATTCATTTTTTGTTGCTCTGCCAAAGTATAAAATTTTTGTTCAATCGTATCGCTAGTTTTTTGTTCAGGTTCAATTTCGATAAAAGTCGGCTGATACAACCAACGATTTGCCAAATTCATTACATCTTGATTAAATGTTGCTGAAAATAGTAGTGTTTGACGATGAGTATTCGCTGGCATCATACGAATTAATCGTTTAATATCAGGAATAAATCCCATATCTAACATTCTATCGGCTTCGTCTAGTACCAATGCTTCTAAACGGTCTAAGAAAACCTCTCCTTGAAAACAAAAATCAATTAATCGACCTGGTGTTGCAATGACAATATCTACAAATTTTTTATTTAATGTTTTAACTTGTTGTTCATAATCCACCCCGCCTAGTAAACATACCGTATGTAATTTGGTAAATTTGGTTAATTGCAAACAATCTTGATAAATTTGCTGAGCAAGCTCACGAGTTGGAGCAAGGATTAACGCACGAGGTTCACCTAAATAACGTTTTTCATCTTCTTTGAAAGGATTATTTAATAGTTCATTTATAATAGTTAATAAAAAAGTCGCAGTTTTACCTGTCCCTGTCTGAGCCTGACCAATAGCATCTTGCCCTGCCAATGTATGAGGTAAAATTTGTGACTGAATTGGCGTTAAGTCTTTATAACCTAACTGTTTAATAGATTTTACTAAATGACTATGTAATGGTAATTGAGAAAATAACTGAAACACTTTTAACCTTATTTAAATTTCAAATATTATAAATTTATAAAAACACCAAAAGACCAAGCTATATTTTTAACTTGGTCTATCATCATACAATAAATTAAATATTAAAATCTAGTATAGCAAATTTGCTCTTATTCTACTTTTGTAACTTCTTCAGCTTGTAAGCCTTTTTGTCCTTCAGTCACGATAAATTCAACTTTTTGTCCATCACGCAATGAGCGGTAGCCATCACCTTGAATTGCACGAAAATGTACAAAAATATCTTCGCCACTTTCACGTTGGATAAATCCAAATCCTTTAGCGTCATTAAACCACTTTACAGTACCTTGTTCACGAACTGACATATCTATAATTCCTAAAAAACGAGCTTGTACAACATTACCACCAATAAATTCATGGAATGCAAAACTGTTTTTTAGTTTAATTCCATACAGTTACTGGTTTTTTTGATAAACTATGACTATCACTATGTTCAATTGTTAATTTCTGTTAAAACTTTTCGCAAAAATTACGCTTACATAGTAAATTAGTCATAGCGACATCATAGCATGGGTTAGTTTTAAAACAAAGGATTTTCATCAAATTTTCATCATTCTTTTTATTGTTTTGAAAAAATATCTGAAAATTCATATAGTTATGTTGTAATTATTTTCTAGTACTACAAAGGTTCATCATGAATAAACACACTACCAATATCCCGCATATCCTTGTCTTAAATGGTGCAAACCTAAATTTATTAGGTAAACGAGAACCTGAAATTTATGGTTCACAAACTTTAGATGATATTAATAAAACTTTACAAAAAATTGCAGATAATCACCCTGCTAGAATAACTTTTTTTCAGTCAAATCAAGAATTTGCTATAATCGATACTATTCATCACTATGGTTTATTAAGTAAAAACCCACAAGATAAAATTAATGCTATTATTATAAATCCTGCAGGATTTACCCATACTTCGGTTGTTTTGCGAGATGCACTGCTTGCCGTAAATAAACCATTTGTAGAAGTACATTTATCAAACATTCATCAACGTGAGCCATTTCGTCATCATTCTTATTTTAGTGATAAAGCAGAAGCGGTAGTTTGTGGCATGGGGGCATTTGGTTATGTGGCGGCCTTACAGTTTTTACTACAAAAATTATAAATTTTACTGATTAAGATAGTTTATAAAACCTTGATAAGTAACATTTTAGAAAATTTTAGTGTACAAACGTAAACAAACACTGCAAATTTCATCTATATATTTTTGAAAAATTTTGTTACAATGAATAAAGATATTAGTTAATTTTTAGAGTTATACGATGATGGATATTCAGCAAATTCAGCAATTAATTGACCTGATGGAAGAGCGTTCTTTAGCACAGCTTGAGGTAAAGGACGGCGAAAATAAAGTGAATATTGTCCGCCATGTTGCCCAAGCAACCCCTGTGTTACAGACAGTTGCAACGCCGACCCCTGTTGCAACACCAGCACCTAAAGCAACGCCAAGAGGTGCAGTTGAAACATCGCCGATGGTTGGTGTGTTTTATGCAGCTCCAAGTCCTAATGACAGACCATTTGTTACAGTGGGGCAAAAGGTTGAAGCAGGTGATACGCTGGGTATTATTGAAGCAATGAAAATTATGAACCCATTAGAAGCAACGCAAAGTGGTATTATTGAGGCGATTTTGGTGGAAAATGGTGATGTTGTTCAGTTTGGACAACCTGTTATTCGTTATCAATCGTAACAATTCTTTTCTTGTAGTAATTTTTCATGCGACAATTTCATGTAACAATACAATCAATGGCTTTAGGATAGAAACATGATAAAAAAATTATTAATTGCCAATCGTGGTGAGATTGCTTTGCGTATTGTGCGAGCTTGTAAGCAATTGGGAATTGAAACGGTTGGGGTATATTCTACAGCTGATGATAACCTAATGCACTTACGTTTTGTTGATGAAGCAGTTTGTATTGGTAAGCCAAATGCTAATCAAAGTTATTTAAATATTAATACCATTTTGACCGCTGCCGAAATTACAGGAGCAGATGCAATTCACCCAGGTTATGGATTTTTATCCGAGAATGCTGAATTTGCTGAACGTGTTGAAGAGGCTGGATTGACGTTTGTTGGCCCTGAAGCGGAGCATATCCGTTTGATGGGAAATAAAATTTCGGCGATTAATGCCATGAAAAAAGCAGGTGTACCTACCGTTCCAGGTTCAGTGGGAACAGTGACATTACACAATGCTGAAGAGCAAGCTCGCAATATTGGGTTTCCCTTGTTAATTAAAGCGGCGGCTGGTGGTGGTGGTCGTGGTATGCGAGTGGTAGAGCGTTTGGAGCAATTGTTGCCACAGGTGCAGGCTGCTAAACAGGAGGCTGAACTTTGGTTTGGTGATGATGCGGTATATATGGAACGTTATCTAAAAAATCCTCGCCATGTGGAAGTTCAAGTTCTAGGAGATGGACGAGGCAATGCGATACATTTGTTTGACCGTGACTGTTCATTGCAACGCCGTCATCAAAAAGTTCTGGAAGAAGCTCCAGCACCTGATATTCCTGATGATGTGAAAGCCCCAATTTTAGAAGCGTGTGTGCGTGCCTGTGAGCAAATTCGCTATCGTGGAGCGGGTACATTTGAATTTTTATATGAAGATGAACAGTTTTTCTTTATTGAAATGAATACCCGTGTGCAAGTTGAGCACCCTGTGACGGAAATGATTACGGGTATTGATGTGGTGGTGGAACAGCTGAAAATTGCGTCTGGTTATGGTTTATCTTATCATCAAGATGAAATTAATATTCGTGGTCATGCGATTGAATGTCGTATTAATGCTGAAGACCCAACAACATTCATGCCTTCACCAGGTACGGTAACAAATTTATTTGTTCCAAGTGGCTCAGGTGTGCGTTTTGACTCGCATTTATATCCAAATTATGCAATTCCAACTTTTTATGATTCATTAATTGGTAAGTTAATTTGCCATGCTCAGACTCGTAAACAAACAATTTCTAAACTTAATCATGCGTTAGATGAATTGATTATTACAGGGATTAAAACCAATATTCCACTGCATCGAGATGTGATTTTACAAGATGAAGCATTTTGCGAGCAAGCACAAAATATTCATTATTTAGAAAAACATTTATTAGCAGAAAAGACTAAATGATATTTATCAAGCCGATGAAAAGTCGGCTTATTTTTATTTTAATGCTAAGTTTTTTAATGCTAATTTTAATAATGATTGGGTAGTCATATTGCCATCGAGTTGATTTTTTGATAGTTTAATTGCCTGTTGAGCTTCTTTTTCTTTATAGCCTAACGCCATAAGTCCTGCCTCAACCTCTGCAATAACCACCATATCATTGGATAAATTATCACTGATAGTTGTCGAAGATGGTTCAGAAGTTTGAGTTTCCCCTAAGGTTGCTAATTTATCTGCTAATTCTACAATTAAACGTTGAGCTGTTTTTTTACCAACGCCTGGAATACGTGTCAAAGCAGTATCATTTTCGGTAGCGATATAGTGTTTCAGCTCTGCTAAAGTTAAAGTGGACATCATGGCTAATGCCATTTTTGCTCCTACACCATTGACTTTTAAGAGTAATTGAAACAACTCACGGTCTTGATAGGTTAAAAATCCGTACAATAAATGTGCATCTTCTCTAATAGCTAAATGTGTCCAAAGCTGAACGGTTTGGTTTAGTTGTAGCTGACAAAAGGTATTTAATGGCAGTTCGACTTCATAGCCAATCCCGCCATTTGTCATGATAATAGCGACAGGTGCAAACAAATGTTGCACTTGCCCTTGTATAAAACCTATCATTACATTTCCTAAGGAATATTATTTATAAAAATCGACCATTTTTTCTAGGCTAATTGGACGAATTTTATCAGCTTGACCTGCTGTGCCAAACGCATTATAACGGTCAATACAAATATTTTTCATTGCCGTGATGGTTTCTTTTAGATATTTGCGTGGGTCAAATTCGGCTGGATTTTCTGCCATAAAACGGCGGATTGCTCCAGTTGATGCTAAACGTAAATCAGTATCAATATTGACTTTGCGAACGCCATGTTTAATTGCTTCTACGATTTGTTCAACAGGTACACCATAGGTTTCACCAATATTACCACCGTATTCATTAATAATTTTTAACCATTCTTGCGGTACACTTGATGAACCGTGCATGACTAAGTGAGTATTTGGAATACGGGCATGAATTTCTTTGACACGTTCGATGGATAAAATATCGCCTGTTGGTGGTCGAGTAAATTTATATGCACCATGACTTGTCCCAATAGCAATGGCTAGAGCATCAACGTTGGTATCACGTACAAATTGTTCTGCCTCATCAGCACTGGTCAATAGTTGAGAATGGTCAAGTACACCTTCTGCACCTACGCCATCTTCTTCACCTGCCATACCTGTTTCAAGACTACCTAAACAACCGATTTCACCTTCGACAGATACTCCACAAGCATGTGACATTTTCACCACTTCACGAGTTACACCCACGTTATAATCGTAATCAGCAGGAGTTTTACCGTCTTCACGCAAAGAACCGTCCATCATAACAGATGAAAAACCTAGTTGAATTGAACGTTGGCAGACAGCTGGACTAGTGCCATGGTCTTGGTGCATGACAACAGGAATATGTGGCCATTCTTCAATCGCTGATAAAATTAAATGACGTAAAAAAGGAGCTCCTGCATATTTTCTAGCGCCTGCGCTTGCCTGCACAATAACAGGTGAATTGGTTTCATCTGCTGCCATCATAATTGCACGCATTTGTTCTAAGTTATTGACGTTAAAGGCAGGCACGCCATAATTATTTTCTGCAGCATGGTCAAGTAATTGACGCAAAGAAATCAAGGCCATAAATTTATTCCTTTTATTAGTACCAAAAAAAATTTTTATCAGTATAACATAACCCATGAATTTTGGCTTGTCATTCACATATTTTTCCAGCAAAATAAATGGTTATTTTTGCCAGTTATTTCCTAGATAATCATGAAAAAATTAACTTCTGACCGTAACTTTGATGATATTGCTGACCATTTTGCTAAAAAAGTTTATGGCGGTTTAAAGGGACAAATTCGTCTTGCCGTGTTACAACGGGATATTTTTCACTGGTTAAATCAGCAAAATTTACAGCGTCCACTGCGGGTGTTGGATATTGGTGCAGGATTAGCCCAGTTATCAATTTTGCTTGCAGAACAAGGGCATGATGTCACAGTGAATGACATTTCCAGTCAGATGATAGCCAAAGCTCAGCAGAATGCTGAACATGTAACGAAGCATATTTCTTGGCTAATTTGCCCTTATCAACAATTATCTGAAAAATTACATGGTAAATATGACTTGATTATGTGTCATGCGTTACTAGAATGGTTAGCAGAACCACAACAAATTATGAATTTTTTTAAACAGTGGCTTACGCCTCAAGGAACGATTTCATTATGTTTTTATAATCCTGTTAGCTTTGTTTATCGTAATTTGATTATGGGTAATTTTAATGTGTTAAATAATCCAAATTTTCAGGCAGATAATGGTAGCTTGACACCTAATCACCCTGTCAGTAAAGAAGAAGTTTTAGCATGGTTACAACAAGATAACTATCAGATTTTAACCAGTTCAGGATTGCGAGTATTTCATGATTATTCACCATTAAAGCGAGGCGGGCATGAAAATCCACAAGCAGTGATAGCAATGGAATTACAATATAGCGACCAAGAACCGTTTAAATGGTTAGGTCGCTATTTGCATATTATGGCACAGTCAGTTTAGCTGATATTAATAATAGCCTGCCTCTTTCATTAATTCGACCATATCTGCTTGTTTTTCAATGTAGCGACTGATGCTGGTATTGGTTTTTTCAAAATCCTCCCAAGATTTTAATAATACTGAAGCTTCTGCTTGGCTATTAATAGGGTAGGTATTACTTAAACTGGCATAAATACCTTGTTGATTTTTATCACTTAACCACTCAATAAAAGCTAAAGCAAATTCAGGGTGTTTAGAGTTTTTAATAATACCTGCTACATTTGCATTTACATATACGCCACCATATCCTTGATTTGCCCAAGCAATTTTGACGGGAGACTGTGGATTTTTGCTGATAAATTCGCCATAAACGTCACTATTGACAATACCAATTCGACATTTACCACTATCAATTGCTTTTAACAAAGCATTGTCGTCAAAAAATACCTCGGTTGCTAAGTTACTTACCCAACCTTGTAACACTTGTACTGTTTTTTCATGACCTAAAGTTTCTTCTAAGTAAGCGACTAATGATTGATTAGCAATTTGTTTACCATCAGTTAGGCAAAGTTGATATTGCCATTTTGGTTTAGCAAGTTCGGCATAAGTGGAAATGTCATTTGCATTGATAGACTGTGAATTATAAACAATCGTTCTTGGATAATATGATAATGCCACCCATTCACTTTGTGTACTGCGTAAATTTTCGCTGGAACTGGCAGATACTTTTTCAGAATTAAATGGTTGTAACATACCTGCTTCCATTGCCTGTGCAATAATGCCGACATCTTGTGTTAATAACATATCAGCAGGTGTGTTTTCACCTTCTATTTTAAGGCGAGCTAAGAGTGACATGGGCAAGTCATGCACCAATCGAACACTAATCCCTGTTTGCTGGCTAAATGCTTCAATAATTGGTTGCAAAGATTGTTTTGATTGTGATGTATAAATTGTTAAAGTGTTAATTGCTTGAATATCTTGGGTTGTATCTACGCCTGTACTTGTATAAGATAATGGCTCAACAAAAGTACTAGTATTTTGACTTGACTGACTGCAACCAAATAAAACTGATGATAAAACAACAGGTATCGTTAGCATGGTTAAGAATTTTTTTCTTTGGTAAAGCATGGACAGCAAACAAATACGCATAAATATTCCTTAGTAATCGAATATATTTTATCATTAATAACAATCATGTTATTAAGTAAATTTAATTAACAGGTGAAACAAATTACAGCATTTTTATTAATGAAATTCAAATTTATGAATAAATTAACTAAATATTGCTTTGGCACAGCAAACACTCACGGCATTTTCTGTACGCAAAATTCGTTTGTCTAAATGGGCAATGTCGCAACCTTGTTGTAAAAATAGATTAACTTCATAATCTATCCAACCTCCTTCAGCACCTATCATTAATATATGTGGCTTCTGATTTTGCCAAACTTGATTTAGATGCCTATCACTATAAGGGTGAGCGACAATTGCTTGTTTATTAACAATTAATTGCGGTAATTCATCTTCGACAAATGGTTTAAAACGGTGTTGAAATGTTACATTTAATGGTACAGTATCACCCGCTTGTTGCAATCCTTCAGTTATAAACTCATCAATACGTTTGAGTAATGGGGATTGCCAATAGCTTTTTTCACTACGATAACTATTGATTAAAATTAAATTTTCAACACCCATCGCTGTCATGTCGATAATTAATCGTCTTAATACCTTTGGTCTTGGTAGTGCAAGAACAATGCCTAACGGCAATTTTTTTGGTATAGTTTGATGACATTGAATGTTAGTTAATGTTAAGCGATGGGGTTGTATGTCAGCGACTGTCGCTGTACCAAGATTGCCCCGAAGAATTCCAACTTTTACCACATCTCCCACCTGAAGTTTTAAGACTTGGTGGGCATGTTTGAGCACATTTGCATTATTTAAAGTGACTGAATGTTGGGTATCTTCGGGCAGTAAAATAATATTCATTACTTTAGTTTTTCATCTGGTTGGGTTGTAAAATGGTTTGTATCATGGCAACCTGTTGTCCTGTGGCATTTTGATAGTTTTCAGCAAGTTGTTGTCCTGCCCGCCCACCTTGTTTGGCTTGTTCAGGATTGGTGAGCCATTGACTAAATGCTTCTGTTAATTCATCAGAATGATTAACCTGAATTAATGCACCAACATGTTTTAATTGATTAACAACCTGTTGGCAAGATTGCGTATATTTACCCATGATAATAGGTGTAGCAACAATGGCTGACTCAATTGGATTATGTCCGCCTACATTCACTAAAGAACCACCAACGAATGCAATATCTGCCAACATATACCAAACACCTAATTCACCCATACTATCAGCTAAATAAACTTTCGTGAGTTTGGTTGGTAATTGTTGTAAACTTCGCCGAGCAATAACATATTGATGGCTTTCTAATAAATTTGCTACAGCATCAAAACGTTCAGGGTGACGAGGCACAACAATTAGTAATAAATTTTTATAACTAAATCGACTTTGCAACTGTTTAAATGTTTGTAAAATCGCTTCTTCTTCGCCTTCGTGGGTACTACCAGCAACCAACACCGTTCTATCTTCTAATTGCCATTCTTGTTTGATAGTACTTGCTTTCGCAAACATAATTGGATTAACTTGGCTTGACCATTTTAATGAACTTGCCACCCGAATTTTATCACTCGTTGCCCCAAGCTGGCGAAAACGTTTTGCCGAGTCACCATCTTGAGCAATGATTAAATCCAAATTTTCCATCATACTTTGGCTAACTTTGGCAACTTTTTGATAGCCTTTAAATGATTTTTCTGATAAACGTCCATTCACTAAAATACTTGGAATATGTAAATCTGCTAATATTGCTAATGTGGTTGCCCATAATTCTGTTTCAATAAATAAACCAGCCACAGGCTGTACATGACGAATAAATGAATGAATGACTTTTTCATTATCTACAGGGACAAAACTATGATAGACATCGCCCTGTATGATTTCTTTTTCAAACAATTGTTCTACTCGGGCAAATCCTGTATGCGTAGTGTTTGTTATCCACAACGCATAACCTTGAGCTAACAACTCACGCAATAATGGCTCTGCCGTATTTGTTTCCCCAAGAGATACTGCATGACACCATATGATAGGTTTGTCAGTATTTTTTGTGGGATAATTTCGCCCAAAACGTTGAGCAATTTCGCCTTTTAATGGTGGTTTATTCCAACGAAACAACTGTAGTTTTAACCAGTACAACGGTTTTAACAACGCCATCACTGCTCGATAATAAAAAGGTGAACGTACCATCATGTTACAATAATCCTGCCTAAACTTAATTTTTACTATTCTAAAAATACACTTTTAAATAGCAAATCACATACCATTAACTTAAATTTTAAAAAGTAACAATATTATCAAAGCAAAAGCAATCAACGCCATCACTCCAAATCCTAACTTTTTTTGATATATTTGCTGTTCTTTTTTTGAAGACTTTAGCTGTTCAGCAATATCTAATTGATTTAAAAGTTTTTTTGCTTCAGGGTGTCCGTGACTGGCAGAAAGCTGTAACCATGTTTTAGCTTTTTCGTTGTCAATAGGTACACCTTGACCGCTAAAATATAATTTACTTAATAGCTTTTCTGCTCGACAATCGTTTTGTTTACTTGCCATTTCTAACAACTTTATGGCATTTGTCGGGTCTTTATCAATGCCAAGCCATTCATTTCCCCGAAATTTATAAATTGCTAATAGCAACATTGCATCAGTATGTTGTTGTTTGGCACAGTAATACAATATCTTAACGGCTTGTTGAAGATTAGTTTGTTGCTTTTGAGTCAAATGAAGTTGATTATTGGCATTTTTTTGTCGAATGTTATCTAACAGTGTATCAAGTTTATTTAACATTCTTTGTGCCGAAATATATAATTTTTGAGTTTTTTCGTCACAATTTTTTTGTTCATGTGACAAATTTTGCAAGTCCTGCCATAATTCGCTAAAAATATCTTGCTTTTTATGCAAAACCATCGATTTTTTCTGCTTTAATAGTCCAGAATGTAATTTAGGATTTGCTAATGCTTCAGCAATTTTTTCTTGACGTTTTGCCTGTTGCTCAATAATTTTTTGCTGTTTTTGTTGTTTGGTTTCATGGTGAGCTTGTTTACTATGTAATGGTTGTGTAGTTGGTGAAATTTTTGTGGTTGCTGGCTGTTGAATAATAGTATTATCAATTTTCGTTGTTTGAAACACAGGACGTTGATAATTTATAGATGGGTTTGGTTGGCTATTTATTGTACTTTCTGCAACCGTGTTTTTTCTGTCAATCAGTGGATTATCCAAGTCAGCAATCATCTCTTTACTAAAGCTATTTTGTTGTAAAAAATTATCAACCAAAATAGTTTTATTTTCTGTTGAGAAGTTATCATGAGTTGTTGGAATTTGCCAACTTGTATCGACTGATGTTGGCTGATTAAATTGTGCAATCATGTATTCCACACTATTTGCAACACTGTTGTTAATAAATCCAAAAAAAGGTAGATGGTTTTGCTGATTTTGACGAGCTGGATATAAACGTTCAATAATTGTTACTAATGGAAAAAATGTTGTCTGATTAAAAATCGCAGGAATAAACGTTGATGATGCGTCTTGAATAGATTGATAACTGACGGCGATTGAATAGCTAAAATCATTTAATATCAATTTTGTAAGCGGTGGATATTGGGTTGTTAATTGGGTATGACTTAGCCAATAGGCAGGCTTGTTTAGCTGATAACAATAAGTTAAACCTGTATATAAACCAATAAATAACAATAAATTGCGTTGTTTTGCTTGTTGTTGTAATTGATGAATATCACTGACTAAATGTGGTTGTAATTTATCTAAAAACTTATCTAAAATGTGTAAACTATGAATTGAGCCATCAAGCGTAATTTTGCGTAATGTCTGTTCATATGCTACCCCGCCATCAATCGGTTTACCTAAAAACCAATCTTGCAAATATGCTTGAGCCACCACATTTAGCGGTGTTTCGGTTGTCAAATGATTGACATAATTCTCAAACGACACTTGCATGATATTTATTCTCAATTAGCTATTAACCACGGTTGCATTATAGCCAACTCAGATGTGCAAGTAAAAAAGACAGCGATTAACTGTCTTTTTTATAGAATGAAAGAAAAAAATTCGTAATACAATCAAATGCTAAGACGATTGATAAATCGTTACAGGGGTTTTTTCTTGCAATTCGTCAAAGCTTACGCCATCGGCAAGCTCAACTAAAACCAATCCTTTTTCTGTCACATCTAACACGGCAAGGTCGCTGATAATGCGATTAACAACTTTTTGCCCTGTGAGAGGTAGGGTGCATTCTGGCAAAATTTTCGGTTCGCCATGTTTATTGGTATGCTCCATGAGTACAATCACTCGTTGCACCCCTGCAACTAAATCCATCGCTCCGCCCATACCTTTGACCATTTTATTTGGTATCATCCAGTTTGCTAAATCCCCTTGTTCAGAAACTTCCATTGCCCCCAAAATTGCTAAATTAACTTTTCCGCCTCGTATCATACCAAATGATGTTGAACTAGAAAAATAGCTTGCTCCCAAAGTTGCTGTTACTGTTTGTTTACCTGCATTAATCAAATCTGCATCGACATTGTCCTTTGTTGGAAACTCACCAATGCCAAGTAAACCATTTTCTGACTGTAACCAGACATTCACCCCTTCAGGAATGTAGTTTGCAACCAGTGTTGGCAAACCAATGCCCAAATTTACATAGTAACCATCTTGTAATTCTTGCCCTGCTCGTTGAGCCATCTGTTCCCGAGTCCATGCCATAATAAAAATCCTCTTAGTCCTTTGTTGTTACTTTTTCAATACGTTTTTCAGGATTAGCATTCACAACAATTCGATGTACATAAATGCCTGATAAATGAATTTGGTCTGGGTCAATTTCACCAATCTCAACTAACTCCTCTACTTCAACAATAGTTAGTTTACCTGCAGTTGCACAATCTGGATTAAAATTGCGAGCGGTTTTATTAAATACTAAATTACCAGCTTTATCCGCTTTTTGGGCTTTAACCAGTGCAATATCAGCGACTAATGCATGTTCTAAAATATATGAACGACCATCAAACTCTCTGACTTCCTTACCTTCAGCGATTTGGGTGCCAACCCCTGTTGCCGTAAAAAATGCTGGAATACCTGCTCCCCCTGCCCGTAGTTTTTCTGCCAGTGTGCCTTGTGGTGTCAGCTCCACTTCTAATTCACCTGATAAAAATTGGCGTTCAAATTCTTTATTTTCACCAACATATGAAGCAATCATTTTTTTAATTTGACGAGTTTCTAACAATAACCCTAAACCAAATCCATCAACTCCTGCATTGTTGCTGATACAGGTTAAATTTTTTACCCCACTATCACGCAATGCCTGAATTAATGCTTCAGGAATACCACATAGCCCAAACCCGCCAATGGCAAGAGTTTGTCCATCTTTTACCACATCTGCTAATGCAGACTGGGCGTTATCATATACTTTGTTTGTCATAGACTGTTACTCCCTTACTTAGTCACTATAATAATAAATTCATGAATTGTATCAGTAAATTAAGATAAATAATCAATGAGGATAAATCATTCACATATGATTAAAAATGATACTATCCTTAGCTATCATAGGCGTTACATCGAATTGAAGTTTAGCAAACTTATCAGAAAGTTTCTAGTGATTAATTTATTCAGTTGAATACAATTAAATGGCATCTTGACAAAAAATAAGCAATTTTCATCATTAAAATTTGTGCTAAAATACAACCCTGATATGAATAGTAACAAGCAGTACGCCAAATTATGAAACAACCGATTTCATCTGATTTACAAAAAGAAAATGCCATCTTTAAAAGACGTATTATTTTGGCAGGTTTTTTTATTGTACTTGGTCTATTAGGATTAATATGGCGTTACGCATATTTGCAAATTTATACTCATGAAAAATATACTACGCAATCAGATAATAATCGAATTAAACTGATATCTGCACCACCAAGTCGAGGCTATATCTATGACCGTAATGGCATTTTATTAGCAGATAATCACCCTGTATTTACTGCCGTTGTTAGCCCTGATGAAATTGAAGACCCTGAAAATACTTTAAAGCTATTAGCCCCTATTTTTCAGTTATCTGATGAAGAAATTGAAGATGCTCTAAAACTGATTAAACGCCGTAAAAATGAGCCTGTCACCATTAAAATTGATTTAACAGAAAAACAAGTTGCCCAATTTAGTGAGCGTAAACCATTTTTTAAAGGTGTGAGTATTCAAAGTAAATTAACCCGTACCTATCCATATGATGAATTATTTGCTCATGTCATTGGTTATGTTGGGCGGATTAGTGAAAAAGATAGCAAAGATTTAGATAAAAAATTATATGCAGGTACAGACTTAATCGGTAAAACAGGGATTGAAAAACATTATGAAAGTTTATTATTAGGTCAGCCAGGTTATCAATCTATTGAAACCAACGCTTATGGTGATACCATTAAAAAACTAGATACCAAACAGCCAACCCCTGGCAATGATATTTATCTAAGTTTAGATTATGGATTACAAAAACTTGCTCATGATGAATTATCGGGTCGGCGTGGAGCGATTGTAGCGATTGAGCCTAGCACAGGTGACGTGTTAGCATTTGTGAGTAATCCAAGTTATGACCCAAATCCTTTTATTTCAGGGATTAGTAGTAAAGCGTATAAGGCCTTGCGTGATGACCCAGATATGCCATTGTATAATCGAGCGTTACAAGGCATGTATCCGCCAGGCTCGACCATTAAGCCATTTGAAGGATTAAGCGTTATTCACTATGGGATTATGAATTGGAATAGCACCATTTTTGACCCTGGTTATTTTAGTTTACCTGGTGATAGTCATAAGTTTCGTGACTGGAAAAAATCAGGACATGGCACGGTGAATTTAAATAAATCGATTGTTGAATCAGTTGATACTTATTATTATAAAATTTCCTATCAATTAGGGATTGAAAAATTGCATGACTGGATGACCCGTTTTGGGTTTGGGCAAAAAACAGGGATTGACTTACCTAATGAAAAAGCAGGGGTTTATCCATCACCAGAATGGAAAAAGAAAACCTATAAAAAAGATTGGCTACCTGGTGAAACTATTTCGGTAAGTATTGGACAAGGTTATTTTTTAGCCACGCCGTTACAAGTCGCTAATGCAACTGCTACCCTTGCTAATAAAGGACAACACGTTACCCCACATTTATTAAAACGCTCTACAGGTGCAGTATCTGTTACCCCAATTGATAAGCCAGATGGCGTTATTGAGTTTAATGGCACCCAACGAGATTGGGAACTGATGCAAGAAGCGATGGAAGACACCGTAAAACGAGGCACAGCCAGTAAAATTTATACCAATGCTTATCGATTGGCGGGTAAAACAGGTACTGCCCAAGTTAAATCTATTGCTCAAGGGAAACGTTACAACGAAGCCGCCTTAGATAAACGTCATTGGGACCATGGTTGGTTTAACGGATTTGCACCAATGGAAAATCCACAAATCGCCATTGCAGTCATCGTAGAAAATGGGCGAAGTGGTAGTGCTGTCGCTCCAATTGCCCGAAAAATGATGGACTATTGGCTGTTACACCGTGAAAAAAATCCAATTTTACCACCAACACCAGAAGAACTCGCCAAAATTAAATTTGAGAAAAAATTGCTGGAAGAAAAGAAACGCCAAGAGGCAGAACAAGCTAGTGCAAATGCAACTGAACCAGCAAATAAACCAACAAGTCAAAATTGATTATGAAAACAGCAAAAAAAAATCAAAAACTGTCACAAGTGCGGATTATTGGTGGGGATTATCGTCGGCGTTTAGTATCATTTATTGATGCAGATGGCTTGCGACCAACGCCAGACCGATTGCGAGAAACATTATTTAACTGGTTAAATCCTCACTTAGTTAATGCAACCGTGTTAGATTGTTGTGCAGGCAGTGGGGTATTAGGGTTTGAAGCATTATCTCGTGGAGCGACTCATGTCACCATGATAGAGGCAAATTACCAACAATATCAACAACTCAAAAACTCTGCTAAACTGTTACACATTCCTGATAATAAATTAAACCTACAATTTGGTATGGCTCAACAAATTCTACCAACATTAACAGATAGTTTTGATATCGTTTTTTTAGACCCTCCCTATCATTTAAATCTATGGCAACAACTGTTGCAATTACTGATTGAGCATCAATGTATTCATGCAGATAGTAAGATTTATCTTGAAGCAGATAAACCACATACACAAGAAATCGCTGATGTATTACAACAGTTTGCCATGATAAAATCGGGAAAATTTGGACAGATTTATGCCAGTCTTTACCAGCCCAATGACAAATAATTTGTTGTTAAAAACACAAACAACAACGTTGTCAAGCAAACAACAGATACTATGACCATTAGAGTATGAATGGTTAAAACGCTCTTTTTCATGCTTACTTGAGTGAGGTTTTTTGGTACATCTATGCCATTATGAAAGTTTTGCATATTAAACCCTACCGTAATATGAAATTATGAATAATATCAATTATGTGAATTACTAACATCATAACGCATAATTGTTACCCAATTATAACAATAACAAAGAAATTTTACATTTTTTTACTTAAGCCTATGATTTATTTTTTAAAATTAGCATTAGTCCGAAATAGGACAAAATACCAAATATTTATATTAATTGATGA
This sequence comes from Moraxellaceae bacterium, assembly GCA_041855445.1. Classification (GTDB taxonomy): domain Bacteria; phylum Pseudomonadota; class Gammaproteobacteria; order Pseudomonadales; family Moraxellaceae; genus Faucicola. The sequence continues at coordinate 7,977 of JBHAEG010000039.1, read as the reverse complement.
ATAATTTTTGTTTGGCTGTGTAGAAAAAATTTATTGTCTAATAAAATTTATTAATTTTTTATTCATGAGTAAAGGAAAATTTGTTGTTTATCATTGTAAAAAAAAGACCTATATATACAGAATATAAAGGTCTTTTTCTTGGTGAAAACTTGATAAGCTTATGACATTAGCCTAAATATGCACTATACATCCAAACTAATTTTTCTTGTTCTTGAACATACGCAGTTAATAAATCAGCCGTACCTTGTTCATTTTCGCTTTCAGCAACATTAATTGCTTGCTGTTGAGTGGCAATAAGCACATTGAGTCCTGTTAAAACGCCTTGTACACAGGCACGACCTTCGCTGACGTTTTTATCTTCTTTAATGCTAGAAATTTTTACAAAATCACTATAGGCGTGCATTGGTGTACCACGCAACGTTAAAATACGCTCAGCAATCGCATCAATTTGTAATTGTAAGGCATTGTAAAGCTCTTCAAATTTAACGTGTAAGGTAAAAAAATCTGAGCCTTTCACATTCCAATGATAACCACGCACATTCATATAAAATAAATGATAATTTGCTAAAACATGATTTAGATTTTCAATCGTTTTAGCAAGTGCATCAGAAGTAGTAACAACTTCAGGTTTACTTTCTGCTTTGGTTTTTTTAGTGGTTGATTTTGCTTTTGCCATGATTTTTCCTCATTCATTGTGTTGTTTTGTTTGATGGATATAGTATAATCACGATTTAATCATAAGTAAAATTAATCAAATATAACTTTATATTTAAAATGATAAATCAAAATATAAAAAACCCAATCATTCATTAACCACTAAATATTAACAAATAATTGGGTTTACTACTGTGACTTTTTGTGTGAAGTCTATGAACTACGATTTGGAAAATATTTATCTGTGGGTTTATTGGCTAACTCAAAGCCTTGTTTGCCCACTTCTTTTTCTAAGTGTTCACGTAAGGTTTTAATTGGAAATTTGTTGTTTTCTAAACGTTTAGGGACAATTTGACTGCCTTGTTGTCCTTGAAGCTCAAACATCATAAAAATATAGTCAGAAGTTTCTTGCCAGTTGGTGACATGTTCCCATTTAATGATGCCTTGTTGCATTGGTGTACCTCGCATTTGTGGGTGATTATAGCCACGAGGCATGTTAGGCATATTTTTAACGGGTATACTCATGATTAAGCCATGTTGTTGAATGCCTAATTTTAAATGTTTCATTTCTTCAGGCAAAGTTTGCGAAGCCATTTGTTTTTCAAATTCTTTTTTTACATACCATTTTAAACCAAAGGTACGGGCTAATAAATAAACAATTACCCCAATAATCATTAACCAAAAAATAATTGTTGAATAGCCTTTGACTAGCACTAATCCAACGATGGCTAATGCCACGATTACCGCCAAAATTATCCAAGTTTTTGTTGAAATTTTGGTTAAGGCTTGATTATTTGCCTCAAATAATTGGGTTTGTGCCTGACGGAATTCTGCTTCTGTCAAACCTAATTCAATTGGTTGCAAAGTATAAGGATAAAGTGCCATAGTCTTGCCAATTACATCGAAAAATTTATTGCTATCTTACCCAACCTGACACAAAAAATAAACTAAAAATCATCACAAATTTTACAAAATATATTCAAAAGCGTTAAATCTTGATAAGATAAGCAAATTTTAGTGGTGAATGGAAATTTAATATGATTGATGCAAAATTGTTACGTTTTGAGATTGACACAGTGGCAAAAAAGTTAGCAAAACGTGGCTATGAATTAGATATTACGTTTTGGCAACAGATTGAAGAAAAACGTAAATCGTTGCAAGTGCAAACCGAAGATTTACAAGCAAAACGTAATGCTGGTGCAAAACAAGTTGGTGAATTAAAACGCAAAGGTGAAGACACTAGCGAACTGATGGCACAAATGCAGGCAATTAGCGGAGATATTAAACACGCTGAAGACGAATTAAAAGCATTACAAGAGTTGATTAATCAACACGCATTACAAATTCCAAACTTGCCTGATGACAGCGTACCAGAAGGTAAAGATGAGCGTGATAATGTAGAAATTCGCCGATGGGGAACACCTCGGGTGTTTGATTTTGAGGTAAAAGACCATACCGATATCGGCGAAAATTTAGGACTATTAGATTTTGCCATGGCATCAAAATTAACAGGTAGTCGTTTTAGTGTATTAAAAGGACAATTAGCCCGTTTAAATCGAGCATTAATTCAGTTTATGTTAGATACACATACAATTAAATATAACTATACTGAAATGTATGTCCCTTATATGGTGAATGCAGACAGTTTACAAGGCACAGGACAATTACCAAAATTTGAAGAAGATTTGTTTAAATTGCGTGGGGAAAAAGAATATTATTTAATCCCAACATCAGAAGTGCCTTTAACCAATAGTGTACGGGATACCATTTTAACACCTGACCAATTACCGATTAAAGTAACTGCTCATACCCCTTGTTTTCGTAGTGAGGCAGGTTCAGCAGGGCGAGATACTCGAGGATTAATCCGCCAACATCAATTTGAAAAAGTGGAAATGGTCAATATTGTTCACCCTGAACACTCCATGCAGGTATTAGAGGCGATGACTGCTCAAGCTGAAGATATTTTACAACAGTTAGGGTTGCCATATCGTGTCGTGTTATTGTGTGGTGGTGATATGGGGTTTGGAGCAGTGAAAACTTATGACATTGAAGTCTGGATACCTAGCCAAGATACTTATCGGGAAATTTCTAGTTGCTCAAACTGTGGAGATTTTCAAGCTCGCCGAATGCAAGCCCGTATCAAAGATGGCAAAAAAACTGAATTAGTGCATACATTAAATGGTTCTGGTCTGGCAGTGGGTAGAACATTGCTAGCGATTATGGAAAATTATCAAAACGCTGATGGTTCAATCACTATCCCAACAGTCCTCAGACCATATATGGGCGGGCTAGAAGTTATTAAAGTTTAACTTAAATATTAATTGTCCATTTAAAAAAGACCTTTTTATAAAAAGGTCTTTTTTTTAACATGTTTTAGCTGATAAAGTATTAGTGGCTATGCGGTGCTTTATAGCCAAACCAAGTCGCATTCGCAGGGGTAAAACTTAAGTCGTTACTTGTTATGGTGTCAGATGTTGGGTCGATAGTAAAGATTTTCTTATCAGTACCACTAATGATATGTAATTTGCCCGTATTTGGGTTGCTGACTAGAATACCGCCAACCGCTGTTGTAAAGCTTCTTAAAGGTTTAAAGTTTTGTTGAATATCTAAAATATGCACTTTACCTGTATTATCAAGTATCGCTAAATATTCAGAATGTAAACCTACAAATTTCATATTCGCTACAGTCAATGTACTATCCGATGTCCAAGCGATTTGTTTAATTTCTTGAGAAACAGGATTGACACGATAAAGCTTGCCACATACTCGACTAAGGGTAAACTGATGATGGGCATCAAACGGTAAAAATGCACCAATTCGTGCAGGGTTGGTTATCCCCTGTTGATTAGTACAAGTTTGGTTCGCTAAATCTGTATTAGAATTTAATAATTTACTGGTAGTAAATGTTTCTGTGCCATCAAAAGTCACTGTCACAATACCATCAGCACAGCCAAAAACCGTATATTTTCCATTTGTTGCACTACCATGCAGTAGCGGACATTCTTCAGTTAATTCTTGGTGACTATGAAAATGGTCATCATGTTTTTCATACACAGTTAAAAGATTTGGTAAAGAAGTTTCAGCCACATTACGTTTGGTTGCAATGATAAATTTGTCATTAACTGGCTCAGCTGTGCCGTGCATATTATTTGCCAGCGTTTGACTAACCCATTTACCCGTTGCAATCGTTGCATCTGAAATTACGCTAAAAGATGCTTGTTTTTCAAAATCATCAATAGGATTTCCTGTCTTACCTGTGCCATCATCAAACATAACTGCTTGTCCAGCATACGTTTGATAATGTGCTAACACACCATTGAACACATGACTGACTTGGCTGACGGCACTGGCTGGATAATGATAATGGTCGCCATGAGCTTCTGCCAGTAACCCACTATCATAAAAATGCACAATGCTATTATCTCGAAAACTAGCAAGGGCATAACGACCATTTGGACTAGTATATAAAACAGCACCTTTATTGGCTAAAGGTAGTGTTTGAATAACTTTATTTTTATCAATACTATAAACATGGGCAAGATTACTATCTTTTTCTGTGATTAAAATACGACCTGTCATTACCTCTTTTTCATCTTCTGTCGCATAACCATGAGTATCTGAAGAAGTTGATACAGTTTGTGAACTAGTGCTAGTTGTCTTTCTATCGTCAGATGAGCCACAGCCTGCTAGTCCTAAACTGCCCGTTAATAATCCTAAAAAAACCGCTTTTGATAATGAAGTTTGCATTGTTGTCATAACAGTCCTTTCAATGAAAATGATAATTAATACAAATCTAAAACTGATATGTTATATTATAACAATAAAAAATGCTAGAAAAATATTCTATTAATATCATTAAAAATCGTTATAAATTATTTCTTACAAAAATAGCGACTGATTTGGTTGGTATAAAAAAACAATTCATTTTTACCAACCAAATTTTAAGAACCTGTTGATGATTAATTTTTTTAGGCAAAAATGAGGTAAATCGACAGCTTTTCAAGGAAAAAATGCAGGTTGATAGTTGATTCTATCAAGCAAGTTTTTGACGCAGAAAAGCAAGATTTAGCCATTTTTGGCAAAAAAGCAATTATTTTTAATGAAATATTCTACAAAAATATTAAAGCGTAATTAATTGTGAACAGGTTCTAAAATTATCCTCGATTTTTATGGCGAATTAACCATGACTGATGAATTGGTTTTTTTAGATTAAAATCAAAACCGATAGTTTGTTGAGTAATATTTTGCACATCATAACGCTCTAATAGACGTTTATCTAATTCAAACTTACTAAAATTATTAGAAAAATATAAAACGCCATCATTGGTCAAACGGTTCATCGCCCGATTAATCAAAGGTACATGGTCACGTTGTACATCAAACGTTCCTTTAAATTTTTTAGAGTTAGAAAATGTTGGCGGGTCAATAAAAATGACATCATATTGAGCAGTATTGTTTTTTATCCATTCAAACACATCTTCAGCGATAAACTGATAGTTAAGACTTTCTGCAATGCCATTTAATGCAAAATTTTTTCTGCCCCAATCTAAATAATTTTGGGATAAATCAACACTCGTGACAGATTTTGCTCCAGCTAATACCGCATGAACGCTGGCTGTACAAGTATAAGCAAATAAATTTAATACATTTTTCCCCCGACTTTGTTCGCCAATAATTTTGCGAATACTACGATGGTCTAAAAATAATCCTGTGTCTAAATAGTCACTAAAATTTACTAAAAACAACGCTGATTGAGCATTGACGGTGGGTTCATTGACCACATAAAATTTGCCTGTATTGCTTTTTTTCTCGTATTGCTCATTACCTGACTGCTTAGCCCGAGTTTTAATAAAAATTTGTTCACGGCTAACATTTAACACTTCACGAATACCATGCAATGCCAGATTAAACCGTTTTTTTGCAATATCTTGCGGGATAGATTTTGGGGGTGCATATTCCTGCACATGAACAAAACTACCATATAAATCAATAGCGACATTAAAATCTGGCAAGTCTGCATCATAAATGCGTAAATTACTAACTTGTTGTTTGCTGGCTAATCGTTTTAAATTAGTTAAATTTTTTTGTAGCCGATTGATAAAATCTTGTCCTTCTTCAACTTGAATTTGACGTTTTTCAAAACGGTTAATCAAAGATATATCAGCATGTGAATTTAGCTGTCCATAGCGAAAATAAACAGTCATTGCCCCATTATGACAACGTAAAGTTTTTGGCTCAATCAATGGTAACGTATCAGCTTGTTCAACTTTTACAGCTAAAATACCTACCGTGACTAATGATGAAGTTTGGCTAAATAGCATTTGTAACTTTTTACCAAAACCTTGATATAATGGTTTAATTAATGCTACATCGCTTAAACGCTCACCATACGGCGGATTTGTCATAATCAGTGGGTATCGCCACTGAGAACTATGTTTTTCTAAGGCAGGAATAAAGCTTGCTAAACTGCGTTGTTGTAACGTGATATTTGGTAGTAAATTTGCTAAACCAGCTTTTAATAAATTTTTATGAGTGGCTCGAATGGCATTAGCTTCAGCATCAAAACCAAAGATTTTGGGCATGTTGCCATTTTCGGCATTTGTTAATCCTACCTCAAAACGCTGTTGAGCGTCACTAACCATTGATTGCCAAAGTTCGGCATTGTGATGTTGCCAGCCATAAAATCCAAACTGACTTTCAGCTTTATCCAAACCGACTGCATAATCACAGTGCATTAATAATGCCTCAATTAATAATGTACCAGAACCACACATTGGGTCAATGAACGCGTCATATTTTTTTTGATGAAAATCAACGCTATATAATAATGCACTGGCTAAATTTTCTTTTAATGGGGCATCAGTCATCGCTACCCGATAGCCACGGCGATGTAAACTTGTGCCTGACAAATCATGATAAATTTCAGCCATTTTATCATTAACTGTGGCAAAAATTGCAATATCTGGATTTTTATCAACATTTGGGCGAGAACCTAACGTTTCATTAAATGTATCTGCAATTGCATCTTTAATCCGAAGCATGGCAAATTGTTGATTGGCTTGAACCCGTTTATCTACAGATAGACGGATAGCAAATGTTTGATTAACATCAAATTTTTCTGTCCAGGCAATCGATTTAGCAAAGGTGTATAACTGTTCAGAGACTTCATAGTCTGGATTAATATTTTTTTTAGCTAAAGGTAATAAAACACGAGAAGCAACACGAGACCATAAGCACACTTGATAAATTTGGGCTAATGTTAATTCGGCATGTAATCGACCTGTTTTTTCAATGGTGGTCTGAATACCAAAGCTGGTAAGTTCTGTTTGTAGTGGGAGTTCTAAACCATCGGCACAGGTGATAATAATAGGAAATTGTTGGTTATTCGTCATGAGAGATGTATGGCTTTTCTGATATTAAACATATTATTTTAGCATAGTTTGGCGATATTGAGTATTTTGCCTTGTATTAAATTTATGCACAAAACGCATCATTAAACAATTTACATAAAATTACAAAAAAATGGTTAAGCTTATCCATACATATTTTACATTGATTTTAATAATTTCAGTTAAAGAAATATTTTATTACAAATTGCTAACTGAAGAGATATTCATTCTCAATTAATATATAACTATCAACAAAGTATAGGCTTTTAAAATTAATAAATTCAATGGTTTATATTTTTTGACGGGTTGATGACGACATAAAAAAATATATGTTAGTCATTGTTTTATTTGTTAGTTTTTAATGATTTTAGATTATGATGAAAATGATGTTGAAACTTATTCCAGTAGCATTGTTAGTATTGTCAGGCACAGCATATGCCACCAGCCAGCCACATGAAGATGCACAAGAAATGGCAAATGATACGGTAAAAACTAAAAGTGTGAGCTATGTTTGTCAAAATGGTAAAAAAGTAAAAGTTAAATATGGTTTTAACAAACAAAATTTGCCAACATATGCTGAAGCATATTTAAATGGTAAAACACGTTTTATGCCTGTAAATTTAAATCGTAGTGATAATGTTTCTAGTGTGTTTGGTGATGAAAATAATTTTAGTTTGATGGCAAATCCAATTACACTGGCAAATGTAGTAAAATCTAGTATTAATATTCAAAGCCCTGCCAGCGAAATTTTATTTAAAGGCTGTATGGTAAAACGAAAATAATGACTGCCTTTGACGTCCTCCCCTCCCTAAAGTGAAGGGATTCCTCCTGCGAGCGTATTACGTCCAATACGGAGAATGTTTAATGCTGAGTTTGTATCTCTATCGTGAAATGTACCACATTCCACGCATTGCCATTCTCTTATTCCTAAATC
>JBHAEG010000038.1:0-60576 GCA_041855445.1 Moraxellaceae bacterium | reverse complement strand
TACCCCATGTCTGTAAAATTTGGAGTAGCAGTTATCCATCGTATAGATGGTTTAGAAAGATTTCAGTATTAGTCAGCGATTGGTACTCGCGTTATCCATCGTATAGATGGTTTAGAAATACTTTCCAGAGTTTTTTCGCAAGTTAGGAAAGTTATCCATCGTATAGATGGTTTAGAAAGACCAAAAAAAGAAAAAGTAAATAAATGTTGGGTTATCCATCGTATAGATGGTTTAGAAAAGATTTATGTAATATTTCAAGGCTCGCTCTAAGTTATCCATCGTATAGATGGTTTAGAAAATGATGACTTTTAAGCCTCTAGCGACCGCTTGGTTATCCATCGTATAGATGGTTTAGAAAACGCTGGCTCAACAAACGCCCGTTTTGGAATTGTTATCCATCGTATAGATGGTTTAGAAACACTTTTAACCATTTGCCGTCTTCGCTATCCCGTTATCCATCGTATAGATGGTTTAGAAAGTGAAGGTATACATACGGTTAAAATTATTAACGTTATCCATCGTATAGATGGTTTAGAAATTTGGGCTTTTTTGTTTTATAAGGAATTTAAATGTTATCCATCGTATAGATGGTTTAGAAAGTGTTGCGTTATTGGACGCACTGTGTGACCAAGTTATCCATCGTATAGATGGTTTAGAAAAGTATCTACGCCAAGTGGTGTCAAGCATAAACGTTATCCATCGTATAGATGGTTTAGAAATAACAATAGGAACTATTATGACGTACTTAATCGTTATCCATCGTATAGATGGTTTAGAAAATAGCGGAATGACAAAATACCAGCATCAAACGGTTATCCATCGTATAGATGGTTTAGAAAGTATGGTATAGATTTGTACGGGAGATTGCTTGGTTATCCATCGTATAGATGGTTTAGAAATACAACCTGATTACCGTGGTTGCTATTACTACGTTATCCATCGTATAGATGGTTTAGAAAATCAAGCAAGCAGGGATTGAGCTTGCCAAGGCGTTATCCATCGTATAGATGGTTTAGAAAAACAGCCGTACATTAAGGTATGGGATACCCAGGTTATCCATCGTATAGATGGTTTAGAAAATTAACATAGAATTGATTAAATAGTCGTGTAGGTTATCCATCGTATAGATGGTTTAGAAAAAAGCATCACGCCAATTTCAGTATTGATTAGCGTTATCCATCGTATAGATGGTTTAGAAAGGGTTGCCAGTACAGAAACAGGCGGGGCTTTTGTTATCCATCGTATAGATGGTTTAGAAAAATTCCTAAAAACCCTTTTTCAGTATTAACAAGTTATCCATCGTATAGATGGTTTAGAAAACTGACAATAAGCTAACACTTATCAAAAACGGGTTATCCATCGTATAGATGGTTTAGAAAATCAACATGATGGCGACATCTTCAGTAGGCTAGTTATCCATCGTATAGATGGTTTAGAAACTCAGGCGTAGAATATGGCACTTCAACCGTAAGTTATCCATCGTATAGATGGTTCAAAAATGCTGATAATGGTAGGAATTGTAGTATTAGCAGTTATCTATTCATAAGCTATACAGCCTATAATCATACAAAAACCCCCTAAAGTATATTTTTAGGGGGTTTTCAAATATTTAGATACTAGTTAGTAGTAACTATTAATCAGGAATACGCAAAACTTGTCCTGGATAAATTTTATTTGGGTCTGATAATAATGGACGGTTTGCCTCAAAGATTTTCATATAATCGCCATTACCATACATTTGCTTAGCAATTTTTGATAAGGTATCACCTGATTTGACAGTATACATGCGAGACTCTGGCTCAGACGCTTGTACGACAATATCATCAGTCACAGTGGCAACATGTTGAACATTACCTGCGGCTAAAATTGCCTTTTCACGCTCTGCCTGAGTTTCGGCTGTACCTGTAATATGTACAGTGTCAGTATTGCCATTATAACTAACTTTTAAACCGTCAATTTTTGCATTTTGTTGAATACGAGCTAACAATAAATTTGCGATTTCTTGAGCTGATGGTTCGGCTGGTTGAGTAACTGGAGTTGTGGTTTCAGTGGTTGTTGGTGTCGTGGTAGTTTCTTCTTGTTTATTACGATTAAAAATTTTATCACCAATATCTTTAGCGAAACTAAAAAGTCCCATGATGTTTCCTCATTTACTTTGGATTAAAAGTTTATTTCATTTATCAAAAAAACTAGTCATAGCTTAGCAGAATTTCAGCAATGACTTAAGTTGCTTTTTGGTTAAAGATTGTTAATTTACACGATTACCCATTGTATCAATATAAAAGGTTTCACTGCCAATTTGAACTTTTGCTTGCCCTTTATCAAATTGTTCAGCAAAATCAAATTTCATATCAATTTTAACCTGTCCTGTTTTATCGATATAACCATATTTTTTATTCATACCAACGACGGCAAGTCCATCATGAAACGAACCTGCCCAATCATATTGTAAAGGGATAATGACTTCTCCTGAAGTATTCACAAAACCATGTTTATTATCTTTTTCAACTTTGATTAAGTCTTCAGTCACAGCAAACACATCATCATAAATAATTGGTACAACAGCTTTACCTGTTTTATCAATCAATCCCTTTTTATCTTTAAGATTTACATGAGAATAGCCTTTTTCAAAGTATTTTGCTAAATCATATTGAAATGGAATAATAACTTTGCCCGTTTTATCAATAAAACCATATTTGTTATCTTTGACAACTGCTGATAGCCCTTCAGAAAATGGGGTAGCGTGGTCATATTCAAAACCAATAGCAACCTGACCTGTAAGATTTAAAAAACCATATTTATCTTTTTTGCTAACAGTGTACAAATCTTCTGCAATGATGTAATAAATAAAGTCATATTCAATCGGTGTAACAAATTCACCTTGGGTATTAATAAATCCCCATTTATCATCAACTTTAACTTGAGCAAGTCCATGACGAAATGACCAAGCATTGTTATATTTCAATGGAATAACGACATTACCTGTTTTATCAATAAAACCATATTTATCATCAAGATTAACTAAAGATAGACCATCAGCAAACGCATAGGCAAATTTATATTTAACAGGAATAACTTCTTTGCCTGTGCTATCAATAAAGCCGTATTTGTTATCTTTTTTCACTAATGCTAAGCCATCTTGTAAACACTCAACCTCATCATAGCTGGCAATATCAGGTTTTTCACAGGCAAACACACTTGTTGATACCATAGTAAAACCAAAAATAGCAAATACCTTCTTCATTTTAAATCCTTACACTCACTTTTTAAGGTAGTAACCGTTCCATTATCCAGTCGCCATCAACTAGCGAATAGATAATACGGTCGTGCATTCGATTGGCTCGCCCTTGCCAAAACTCAATTTGTTCAGCAACTAATTCATAGCCTCCCCAAAATTCTGGCATAGGGATAACTTCAGTTTTAGCAAACTGTTGCTGTAATTGTGCAAATTTTGTTTCCATCAGTTCTCGACTGTCAATTACACCACTTTGTGGCTCGCTAACCCATGCGGCGATTTGGCTGTCTTGTGGGCGTTGATGAAAATAATTTTGCGATTTTTCTAAACTGACTTTGCGAATTTTACCTGAAATTCTTACTTGACGCTCTAAATAATGCCAAAAAAATAACGCTTGGGCTTTTGGATTTTGTGCAATGTCACTACCTTTTGCACTGTCATAATTACTATAAAACACGATAGCAAAGCCATTATCATCGATTTCTGTTAGTTCTCGCATTAATAGTGTACGCACACTTGGCTGATTATCTCGCCCACAGGTAGCTAAACTAAACGCATATGGCTCAACTAACTTTTCATCAATCGCTTGTTGTATCCATGTTTGTAATAGATGTTTTGGGTTATTAGGTAGTTGAGGTTCATTAAGTTGCCCTTTTTCATAGGATAGACGTTGTGCAGAAAAATCCATTGTCATAATATTCACCGATAAATTACATATGTTGTTTAACAGCATCAGCTAAAGCATTTGCCAGTATGTCACATTCAATCGCATCATCACTTTCAACCATAATCCGAATTAATGGCTCTGTACCTGATAAACGAATTAATAATCGCCCGCGTCCTGCTAGTTCAGCTTCTGCTTTGGCAAACTTTTCTACTAATTCAGGTACATCATAAGGATTACGTTTTTCTGCCAAACGTACATTGACTAACTTTTGTGGTAATTGTATATAGCCTTGAGTTAATTCACTTAATGATTTTTGCGTTTCTGCCATCACTGCTAACACTTGCAAGCCTGCCACCAGTGCATCGCCTGTACTGGCTTTATCTAAGGTTAAAATATGTCCTGATGGCTCACCGCCCAATAACCAACCTTGGGTTTCTAAGTTTTGCATAACATAACGGTCGCCAACTTTAGCACGGTCAAAAGCAATACCTGCCTGCTCTAATGCCAACTGTAAGCCCATATTACTCATTAATGTACCGACTACGCCTGCGACTTTGTTTTTGCCTTGAGTCGCTAAAATATATAAAATCGCATCACCATCAACCAATTCGCCTAATTCATTAACCATCACAATACGGTCACCATCACCATCAAGAGCAATACCAACATTCGCCTGATGTTCAATCACGGCTTGTTGCAAACTTTCTGGGTGTGTTGAACCACAATGATGATTAATATTAATGCCATCTGGCTGATGATGAATGGCTATCACATTTGCTCCAAGCTCTCGTAACACACGAGGTGCAACGCTATAACCCGCCCCATTTGCACAATCAACCACAATTGTTAAGTTTGCCAATGATAAATTATAAGGGAAACTACCTTTGCAAAATTCAATATAACGTCCTTTTGCATCATTAATGCGATTATTTTTACCCAATGCTTCTGGATTAATTTGCAAGTTTTGCCAAGCATATGGGTCATTTAATAACATATCCAATTTTTCATTAATGGCTTGTTGCATATTATCAGATAATTTTTTACCTTCATGCGAAAAAAACTTTACTCCATTATCCTGATAAGGATTATGCGATGCAGAAATCACTACCCCTGCACTGGCATGAAAACTACGAGTCAAATGAGCAATGGCTGGTGTTGGCAACGGACCTAACATATGTACATCAACCCCTGCCATATTAAAGCCTGCCTGCAAGCCTGCCTCAATAACATATCCTGATAAACGTGTATCTTTACCAATTAAAACACTTGGTTTATGATTAGGAAACGGATTTTGTTCAATCAAGACCAAACCTGTTGCATAACCAAGTTTTAAAATAAAATCTGGCGTAATCGGAAACTGCCCAAACTGTCCACGAATACCATCTGTACCAAAATAACTCATTATGTTATCCTTATAATTTTACATTTAACATATTAGCATAGCAAAAACTTAACACAAATTCATTAAAAAAACCATCAATAAAAACAACCAATATACAAAAGCATATTGGCTGTCATATTTGCTAAACTTTTCTGAAAATAAATAGAATTAATTAACCCACTCGATAATTTGGAGCCTCTTTAGTAATTTGTACATCATGAACATGTGACTCTTTCATACCCGCAGAAGTTACTTTAATAAATTCAGGCTTACTACGCATTTGAGCAATCGTTGCACAGCCTGTATAACCCATTGAAGAGCGTAATCCACCAGCCAATTGGTTTACAATACCGCTCACTGGACCTTTATAAGGCACCCGTCCTTCAATACCTTCTGGTACAAGTTTTTCAACCCCATCTTTAGCATCTTGAAAATAGCGGTCTGATGAGCCATTTTGTCCAGACATCGCCCCAAGACTACCCATACCACGATAAGCCTTATAATAACGACCTTGAAACAGTTCAACCTCGCCAGGTGCTTCTTCTGTACCTGCAAGTAATGACCCAACCATGATACAAGAAGCTCCTGCAGCAATGGCTTTGGCAATATCACCTGAAAAACGAATACCACCATCGGCAATTAATGGAATACTATCTTTTAATGCTGTTGCTACATTATCAATTGCAGAAATTTGTGGCACGCCAATCCCTGCAATAATACGCGTTGTACAAATCGAACCAGGTCCAATACCTACCTTAACCGCATCAGCCCCTGCATCTCGTAATGCAAGCCCTGCATCACCTGTGGCAATATTTCCGCCAATAACTTGGATATGTGGAAAATTCTTTTTAATCCACGCAACACGGTCAATAACGCCTTTAGAATGTCCATGAGCGGTATCAACAATAATCACATCAACATCTGCTGATATTAATGCTTCTACCCGTTTTTCAGTGTCCGCACCTGTACCAACTGCCGCCCCAACACGCAAACGACCTTTACTATCTTTACAGGCATTTGGATTATCTTCAGCTTTCGTAAAATCATTAACGGTAATTAAGCCTTTTAATTGAAAATTATCATCAATGACAATCACTTTTTCAATACGATGTTCATGTAATAACCGTTTGATATTTTCAGTACTTTCACCCTCTTTGACGGTTACCAGCTTATCTTTTGGTGTCATAATGTTACGCACTGGTTGATTTAAGTTGTTCTCAAAGCGTACATCACGATGCGTAACAATACCCACCACCTGTTTATTCTCGACCACAGGCACCCCACTAATTTTATTTTCTTGGGTAATGTGCAATAGTTCGCCCACGGTCGTATCTGGTGATACACTAATTGGGTCTACGACTGTGCCTGCCTCAAATTTTTTCACACGGCGAACTTGCATTGCTTGCTTATCAATATCCATATTTTTATGCAAAATACCCATACCACCAAGCTGAGCCAATGCAATTGCCATTTGTGACTCTGTTACGGTATCCATCGCCGCCGAAATAAGGGGAATATTGAGTTCGATACCTTGGGTTAATTTGGTTTTTAAGCTAACTTCTTTTGGTAATACTTCTGAGTAGGCAGGTAAAAGTAATACATCATCAAAAGTGAGTGCGTCATTCACTATTCTTAACATTATTTGCCCCTTCTGTGATTGGTTAAGTCGGTATAAGGTGATATTAGCTAGGATAAAAACGCAAAGGGTTGAACAGTTTAACCGCCCAACCCTTTTATTGTTATGCTATCTGGTGTGTCACATTAGTACCATTTTTAAGATTTAAGATAACCGCTTATTTTGCCAAAATTTATCAAACTTTTCAAGTCATATTCTTGAATGGCTCAGTATCAGTTTTAATCAACTTTAGCCATAGTTTTACTAACATTATACTATTTACAATATTGTTGCATGGCTTGTTGTATCGTTTGTTTACGGGTTTCAATTGCTTTACCATCAAGATATTGACGCTGTCCTTTATCATCTATTTCATACACACGCCCACCTGCATTTAAATTTTGTAAATTATTTTGTAGTGATTTACAACGTTCTTTATTTGCTTGTTGTTCTTGGGCTTTATTTTGAGCTTCAAGCTCTTGAATACGTCTTTGTTCTGGGGTTAAAGCTGTATTTGCCTGAGGCATATTGGCTTGCATTGGTTGATTAGCACCAGCAGGTGGCTTGGCGGGTTCAAAGGTACGAGCGTTAATTACTTGTACCTTATTTAAGTCCACACCATTTGTCGGTGCATATTGACTGTAATGAGGTACACCATTTTGGTCAATCCATTTATAGTAAGTGGTTGAATTTGCACCAAATGCAACCAATGATAATAGTACAACATGACAAAGCGACTTCATCATCATCATTCCCACAAAAAGTTTATCAAGAATTTTAACCCATAGCTTAGCATAGCTAAATAAATAATGGTGAAAAATTAGGATAAACGTTGCAAAAATTAGTCT
The DNA here is from genome assembly GCA_041855445.1 of Moraxellaceae bacterium. GTDB lineage: Bacteria > Pseudomonadota > Gammaproteobacteria > Pseudomonadales > Moraxellaceae > Faucicola. The sequence goes on along the minus strand of JBHAEG010000038.1, from coordinate 52,830 downwards.
ATACAGCATGAACAAAATTTTATAATTAGTCTTATTGTTTGTCTTTTTTTACCAAAAAACAAAGTTAATCAAACACCTTTGCTAAAATTAAGTTACTAAACAATAACCTTTTTACCGCCTATAACAATGTTACAATAACAGGTTAGCCAAAAATAGGTTAGCCAAAAAAATAATATCTTAAAAACAAAGAGGTTTTTATGAGCCACAATCAGAGCAACCCTGCAACAACTACTTTAACTATTACTGCCCCTGACGATTGGCATATTCATTTACGAGATGGGCAAGCCTTAGCAACGACTGTTCCTCACGCATCAAAAAGTTTTCATCGGGTGATTTGTATGCCAAATCTGGTGCCACCTGTCAAAACCACTAAAGACGCTTTTGCCTATCAACAACGCATTTTAGCCCATGTTGCTGATGATGAATTTAGTCAAAAATTTACCCCATTGATGGTATTATATTTAACTGATAACACCACTGCCAAAGATATTGAGCTTGCGGTCGCATCTGGCATTGTCAAAGCAGTCAAATTATATCCTGCAGGAGCAACCACAAATTCTGCCGATGGTGTGACTAATATTCAACATTGCACTGAAGTTTTAGCAAAAATGGAGGAACTGGGTTTACCATTATTGGTACATGGCGAAGTTACCCATCAACATATCGATATTTTTGACCGTGAAAAACGCTTTATTGATGAAGTGATGTCAAATTTGATTGCCAAATTTCCAAAATTAAAAATTGTATTTGAACATATCACGACTAGCGATGCTGCCGATTTTGTGTTAGCTCAAGGTAAACAAGTATGTGCAACGATTACTCCTCAACATTTATTATTTAATCGTAATCATTTGTTGGTTGGCGGTGTAAAACCACATTTTTATTGTTTACCTATTTTAAAACGCCAAAACCATCAACAAGTATTACTTGATGTGGCAACGAGTGGTAATCCTAAATTTTTCATTGGCACAGATTCTGCACCACACGCTACCCATACTAAAGAAAATGCTTGTGGCTGTGCAGGTTGTTATAGTGCTTCTATTGCATTGCCATTGTATGCCCAAGCATTTGAAAGTGTTGGAAAACTAGATAAATTAGAAGGGTTTACTAGTATTCATGGCGCAAAATTTTATAACTTGCCTGTGAATGATGACAAAATCACTCTTGTGCGTGAAGCTTGGCAAGTGCCTGATAATTATCCATATTTAGATAATAAAACGCTAACCCCATTAATGGCAGGTCAAACATTAAATTGGCGAGTGCTATAACTGGATTTTTTTAATCATTTTAAGATAACTATGATGAATGTAACTGATAATTCACCTAAACAACAGCTACTTGCCCAACGTTTTCGTAACTTTATGCCTGTGGTTGTTGATGTGGAAACAGCGGGTTTTAATGCTCAAACTGATGCGTTATTAGAAATTGCTTGTATTCCTATTTTAATTGATGATGATGGTAAATTTTTTACTGGTGAGGCAGTCAATGCCCATATCGAACCGTTTCAAGGGGCAAACCTTGAGCAACGAGCATTAGAATTTACAGGTATTAATCCTAATAGCCCATTGCGCAAGGCAATTGCTGAAGATGAAAAAACTGCAATCCGTAGAATTTTCAAACACTTAAAACAAGTTCGCCAACAATATCAATGCAGCAAATGTATTTTGGTTGGACATAATGCCCATTTTGATTTAAACTTTCTAAATGCGATTGTAAATCGTACTAACAGTAAAAATCAAAATCCTTTTCATCAATTTTCGGTGCTAGATACGGTGACATTGTCTGCTTTGGCTTTTGGACAAACGGTTCTGGCTCGTGCCTGCCAATATGCAGGTATTGAGTTTTGTGGTCATGAAGCACATTCAGCATTATATGATACGCAAAAAACCGCTGAATTATTTTGTTATATTTTAAATAGTTATCCAATGTTAGCGTCAAATTTACTAAGCAATCCAGACATAAACGATGTTGAGGAAACAATTTTAATGGACTAATCATTTCATGAAAAATTCCTCACATTCTTCTATGCTATTATTAATTATTGGCTGTGTTGTGTTCGGCATGGGCAGTATTATCGTAGCAAAAGTGCCTGTTGGTGCATATGCGATTGCATTTTGGCGGTTGGCAGTGGCTGGCGTGATTTTTTTTGGCTTGGCTCGTTATTTTAAACAGACGATGCCAGCCTCAAAAAAAGCCCGCTATTTTGGTTTACTGGCTGGAGCGTTTTTAGGTTTTGATTTAGCATTGTGGCATGAAAGTATTTATGCGGTGGGACCTGGGATTTCTACTTTATTAAATAGTTTACAAATTTTCTTTTTAGCATTCATTGGTTTTGTGTGGTTTAATGAAAAACAAACTAAAATACAACTATTAAGTTTATTTTTGGCAGTGATTGGCGTTGCGATGATTGCCAGCCCTGAATTTCAGCATAATCATCAGGCAACTTGGGGATTTATTAGTGGTATTATTTCAGGGGGCATGTTAGCTGGTTCAATGACTTTTATTCGTAAAACCCATCAAGTTGAAACTACAGCAATTTTTCCTTTGATGTTGTTGGTCAGTCTAGGTGGCATGTTGGCATTGATTATACCAATGCTGGCATTTGATATGGATAAAATGTTACCAACAACTTGGCAAGATTTAGGCTTGATTTTTATTTATGGGGCAGTCATGCAATGTTTTGCATGGGGGTTAATTGCTTATTCAATCCCAAAATTATCATTGGCAGTCACGGGATTATTGTTATTATCCGAACCGATTGCCGCTTTATTAATTGATGATTTTATTTTAGGTAAATCAATCGAAACTTTACAGTGGTTAGGAGCTGGATTGACGATGGTAGCGATTTATTTGGGGTCATTGGGAGGTAAAACCTCACATTAAAATCATTTGCAAAATCTATATAAAGTTTTATAATAAAATTTATTTAAGTCAAAAAAATAAGAAGGGGTAAGCTATGAAAACCATCTCTTTAGTTATTTTAACAGGTGTTTTGTGTTCAACTCCCGCCCTCGCTAATGTCAAACCCATTCCAAAAAATTTTTATGGGAAATGGGTTGTTAATGTAGAAAAAAAATTAACTCCTAAACAAATCACCAAATATTGTCGTGGTGATATTGAATGGGGGACTCTCATGATTGAATTTAACAGTAAATCGATTAACTTCCCAGCTTATCCAGCAGGGGGTTATGCTAATGCCCAAATTATTAACTATAAAAAATACACGCCAACACATATCAAAGGCACTTATCAAGTTGAAGGATACGCTGAAGCAGACCCTTTTACAGAAACACAGTCATTTGAATTTTTAATCACAAAAGGTAAATTACACTATATTACCTATATTGATAATGAAAAAGACACTACTATTTTAACTAAATGTAAGTAGGGGCTGATTATGTTTGGTTCATTGGTTTCAGATTTTATGAATTCGTTAGGTTCTGGTAATCAACAACAACAGTTTAGCTTTGCTCAGTTACCAAATACTGTGTATGAATTACAACAGCTTCCTGAAGCAAGTTTATCTACACCATTTCAAACCGCAAGTTTGACGGTACTGGCATTGGCTTATTATCCATTTAACCATGATGTTAGCATTCAAATGCTAGATTTTTTAAAGGGTTATCAACCTTTAACTGCCTACGATAAACAATTTTTGGTAGACAGATTTCGAGATAAAGATTATGTGCCACGTTCTTATTTTCATGGGGCAAACGTACAAAATAATTATCAACCAGCCACACCATTGACCATCACTGTCATGGAAAATCGCTATTCTTATGAGCAAGCTGGCTATGCCAAATTGTTTTTGCAGTCATCAGGTGCAGACTCACCTCGTCCTATCGTACTGCGTCAAGCCAAAGATGGTAAATGGTATCTGTGGGAACAAATGCTACTGGCAGATATTCGTCCGCCTGCCAGCCAAAATCCTTGGGTTTAGCAAATAAAAAACGGCTGTTGGTGATATCTAACAACCGTTTAATAAAATTTTTAGTCATTGTTACAATTACTGTACAGTTTCAGGGATTTTTCCGCAAGCGACTTTTATCGCATAAATTACTTGGTCATCACGCAATTCATCACCTTTTTCCTCTAACAATTCATCAAGTGTCACCCCTGTAGCTTGTTCATTAAAACTGGTTTCAATGGTACAAACATGACCATCTTTAATAAAACCAATACTAGAACCTTCATTACCATCAGATGATAAATTGTTATCCTGCTTCCAACCTAAACTAACCAATTCTTTTGCAATGGATTTTTCCATATTAGCTAGTTTATCACTACTTACCGCTGGATTTTCAATCTTTGTTCCAGTAATTTGTATTTCTTTCCAATTTTCTGTCCCTTGATTAACGCCCCACATGATATGGTGGGCTTGAGTTTTGCTCGCATCAGCATTTAGGATAGGAGCGGTTTTGGCAAACACTTCTTGATAAGACGTTACATTTGCCTCAGTTTGCGTAGCTGGCTGATTTTCTGCCTGTTGTGGTTGTTGAGCTTGATTATCTACACTACTTGTCTGTTGCGATTGTGCTTCTGTTTCTACGGGTTTTGCTGGGTCTTTGCTACAAGCAACGATTTGCGTTGCTATTAACAAACTAATTAATAATATTTTTTTCATTATTTTTCCTTATTGATTTGGGAGTTTTCCACAAGCGACTTTAACACTAAAATAAACTTTACTATCATCATATTCATCATTATTCATTGTCATTAAGTCTTCAAGAGGAATGCCTGTGGCTTCCTCATTATATTCTAACAAAATAAAACAAAGATGATTTTGTTTAATAAAAAAAACTGCCCGAGACCCCTCCTCACCACTAGCAAATAAGCTACCATCTAATTGCCAACCAAGATTGGTTAGCGTAGCGGTAATGGATTTTTCCATCTGGCTGTACTGATTAGTCGCTGGATTTTCTAGGGCAGAAACAATCATTGCTACGTCTTTCCAATTGTTTGCATCTACTTGCATTGACCGTTTTATATTTTCAGTTTGAATGTTGTTTGCATTAACTTTTAATATCGGAGCAACTGCGTCAAATACTTCTTGATATGGATTTTCTGGTGTTGGTTGCGATTGTTTGATAGATGTTGTTGGTTGTTTGACCTCAGCAATAGTTTGATTGGATTTTTCAGAGGCACAAGCGGTGATTTGACACATTGCCAATAAGCTAATTAATAAATATTTTTTCATCAATACCCCCTCCAAAGCATATTATTACTATCATGAGTTTATATATTGTTAAATAAAAGTATATTTTCATTATAACATAAAATATAAACTAAAATAAAAACCTTGCCATGATAAAACGGCAAGGTTTTATTTAGTGTCACTGATAAAACTGATAAATTAGTTAGGCAATAAATGACTTACTGCATCACGTTCTTCAGCTAATTCTTTTTCGGTGGCTTTCATTTTTTCTTGTGAAAATTCAGAAGATACATCTAAACCTTCAACGATTGTCCAATCGCCATTTTGACAAGTACATGGGAATGAATAGATTAAACCTTTTTCAATACCATATTCGCCATTTGAGTAAACGCCCATTGATACCCAATCATTTTCTTCTGTGCCTAATGCCCATGAACGAATGTGTGCAATCGCTGCATTAGCAGCTGAAGCGGCTGATGACGCTCCACGAGCTTTGATGATTGCCGCTCCACGTTGTTGAACATTTGGAATGTAAGTTTGTTCATACCATTGACGGTCGATTTGTTCTAATGCTGGGCTACCTTTGACTGTACATTGAGTTAAATCAGGATATTGTGTTGATGAGTGATTACCCCAAATAATCATTTTTTTAATGTCATTGACAGTACTTTCAGTTTCTTCAGCTAACTGTGCCATGCCACGATTATGGTCTAAACGAGTCATCGCTGTAAAATTGCGTGGGTCTAAATCTGGTGCATTGCGTTGAGCAATTAGTGCATTCGTATTGGCTGGATTACCAACCACTAATACTTTTACATTACGGCTAGCATGGTCATTTAATGCTTTACCTTGTGCTGAGAAAATCGCAGCATTAGCTTCTAATAAGTCTTTGCGTTCCATACCCGGTCCACGAGGACGAGCACCTACTAATAACGCATAGTCAGCATCTTTAAATGCGATGTTAGCATCATCTGATTGTACCACACCTGCTAATAATGGAAATGCACAATCTTCAAGTTCCATTACCACGCCTTTTAATGCTTCAAGTGCTGGGGTAATTTCTAATAATTGTAAAATAACGGGTTGGTCTTTACCAAGCATTTCGCCTGAAGCGATACGAAATAATAATGAATAGCTGATTTGACCTGCGGCACCTGTCACGGCAACACGAACGGGTTGTTTCATAAAAATGCTCCCTAATTGCTGGGGGTTTTGTGGAAAATATGAAATTAAAAAGTAACATTAGAATAAAAATAGGCTATCCTAACCTTTTTATAAGGTGCTGATAGTTTATCATTTGAATATAGGAAAGACCATAGTTTTGACAGGATTTTTAACGAGTGATGCAAAACTTAACAAAATTATATTGAAAAGTTTTGCATTTTATTTTATTTCATATCAATTATTTAATATAAGTATGGTCGCTTGGGTCGATAGCACGTTGATGAAAAACCATTTTTGGCAACACTTTATTTAAATATAAATAACCCAAAACGCCCGAAATTAACGAACCAATAATAATGCCTAAACGCTCATCAAAACCTACCGTATTGCCCATAAACGCCAGACCACCAATAAATAAACTCATGGTAAACCCAATACCACATAACAAGGCAATACCTAATACTTGTTTCCAATCAACTTGTTCAGGCAAACTTGCTAAACCCAACTTTACTCCAAGCCAACTAAATAACATCACACCAATAGGTTTTCCAAGTACTAACCCCATCGCAATACCAATTGGTACACTGTGGGTTAATTCAGATAAACCACTATCTGCCAAATAAATCCCCGCATTGGCAAAGGCAAAAATTGGTAAAATAATAAATGTCACCGTTTCTTGTAAATCATGCTCTAACGTTTCTAATGGTGAATTGTCAGGATTAATATTGTCTTTTAAAGGAATAAACATCGCCAATAACACACCAGCCAATGTTGCATGAATGCCCGATTTTAACACTGCCACCCACATAATCAAGCCAATCATCACATAAGCGGTCGTTCGTGTTACATTCATGCGGTTCATGATAAACAAAATCAACATTGCCCCCAACACGACTAACAACGCACTCCATGACAATCCCCCTGAATAAAATAACGCAATAATGATAATTGCCCCAATATCATCAAAAATTGCAATAGATGCTAAAAACACCTTTAAGGCAATCGGTACACGATTACCCAATAAACTTAATACCCCTAACGCAAAGGCAATATCCGTTGCAGCAGGAATTGCCCAACCCTTTAAATAGTTCGCATCATGATAATTAAATAGTGCATAAATCATACCTGGTACTATCATACCACCTATCGCAGCCACTGCAGGCAAGATTATTTTTTTAACATCAGATAATTCACCAATTAATACTTCTCTTTTTAATTCTAAGCCAACCAAAAAGAAAAAAATCGCCATCAAGCCATCATTAATCCAATGTACCGCATCTTTATCAATAGAAAATGTACCAATTTTTACTACAATTGGCATTTCTAAAAAATTATGATACAACGCATTTAGTGGTGTATTTGCAACTATCATCGCTAACACTGCAGACAATGCCAGCACCACACCACCTGCAATATCCGAGCTAAAAAACCGTTGCAACCAATTACCAGACACTTGCAAATTTTTACTCATATACTTGCCCTATTTCTATACGAAAATCATGAAAAATTTAACGTAAATGAAAAAAATAATTGACATATTTGTCATATAAGAAAAATTATAGCACAAAAATACAAATATCAATATATTTACTAAAAAAACACTTTAAACATTCAATTTTTTTTCAATATATAAAAAATATCAACCGAACATTGCTTTTATAAAACAATTATGGTATAAATATGCCCTTTAATTTTATTATCAATTTTTTATAAAACTGCCTTGTGCCATTATAAAAAATTACCCTTTTATTTAAAATAACCCTTGATAAGCATAGCAATAAAAACTAGCCCTGTTATGTTATCATGTGACAGGCATGAGCACCCCTCATGCTAACCAATTAGGAGTCAGCCATGTCTAGAGTTTGCCAAGTGACTGGAAAACGCCCAATGGTAGGTAATAACGTTTCTCATGCAAACAACAAAACCCGCCGTCGTTTCCTGCCAAACTTACACAACCACCGTTTTTGGGTAGAAAGTGAAAACCGCTTTGTCCGTTTACGTTTATCTTCAAAAGGTATGCGTATCATCGATAAATTAGGCATTGACCAAGTTTTAGCTGATATGCGTGCTCGTGGCGAGAAAATCTAATTTTAGCCATCACTAACACCAGAGGAACACAGCCATGAGAGATAAAATCAAATTAGTTTCAACTGCAGGTACTGGATATTTCTACACTACCACCAAAAACAAACGTACAATGCCTGGCAAAATGGAAATCAAAAAATTTGACCCAAAAGTACGTCAACATGTTGTATTTAAAGAAGCAAAAATCAAATAATTTGTTTGCTATTCTTGCTTGCCCTAAAGCCAACAATATTCATAGTATTGTTGGCTTTTTTATTAGTATAATAACTCACATCATCATGTAAGGAATTTGTGATGAAAATTATGCGGTTATTATCTTCAATTCAATATAATGAAGCCGAACGTGGTATTTTTCATCTGTGTCGTGCCTTAATCAAACAAGGACATCAGTCAATCATTATTTCTAGTACGCCTATGGATAATGAATTAGTATTGCGTCTAATTCGTTCAGGTAATATCTACATTGAAATGCCATTACAAAAAAAGTCATGGCGAAGTTTTTTACAAATTTTACCATTACATTTATTAATTAAAAAACATCAACCTGATATTATCCACATTCATTCTCGTACTCCTGCATGGATAGTCAAGTGGGCATTACATGGTATCAACGCCAATAAACGTCCTAAAATTGTTTCTACTATTTATGGCTTTTATCAGATGACACCTTATTCACAAGCAATTTTTGATGTCAATCATGTCATTAGTGTATCAAATAGCGTCACAAAATATATTAAAAAACATCAGCATCAACTCAAAGATGAACAAATCAGCCGTATTTATCGAGGTGTTGATAATCAAAAATTTATTTATCGACATAATCCATCAGTATTTTGGCTTAGACGAACTTTTGCCGAGTTTCCAGAGCTTGAACATAAAAAATGGGTATTGTTTCCAACAGTTATTGGGGCAAATAAAGGTCAAGAGTGGTTATTTGATATTGTAGGTAATTTAAAAAATACTTTTCCAAATATTCATGTCATTATTATGGACGATGATAATAATGACAACAATTTATATTTTAATGAGTTTCAACAACGAGCCTTTGCCCTTGATTTGACTAATTATTTTACATTTATTGGTCAGCGTCACGATGTGCGGGAATGGCTTGCCGCCTCCAATGTGGTGGTAGGCTTGGCAAACTTTCCTGAAAGTATTGGTATGAACGTACTACAAGCATTACATCTAGGAACGCCTGTTGTTGGCTGGGATAAGGCGGCATATAGTGAAATTTTACATGAACTTTATCCACAAGGATTGGTCAAAGAAAATAATGCTAAAGCCTTATGTAAAGCTGTCAAAAATCAACTGTTAAATGTTTGCCGTCCTGCAATTACTGATAAGTTTACTTTAAAAATTATGGTAAAAGAAACTATCGCTGTTTATCAAAAAGTTTATCAAAATTCATGATTTGCTTGCACGACTAAACCTGTCTTATCAGCATTGTCATGATTGTTAGTATCTGGCATGGTCGGCTCACCAAATTCGTCAATATTTACCGTTTTTGATACTAAACTTTGCTCAAACTTAGGTAAAGCCTGTTTCATTAAGTCACCAATGACAAATTGTGGCTCAGATGGTTCAAAGCCCATTTGCTGTTCACGTTGATTAATTGATATAACAGCTTCATCAAATGCTGTGCGAAACTTTGTATAACGGCGTAAACTTTCAGCAAAAAATGCTTGTCCAAAATAGGTATATTCTGCCTCATTCGTACAACCAAATGATTGTTTATCTTTTGCTGAGGCGGTAATCACTAAGGTAGTTGGCGATTGTAAATCTTCAATAAACGACCCTGAATAACAGGCTGAGATGACAATCACTCGCCATTTTATGCCTGATTTATCCAATGCCTGTCGCAACCATCTAGCCTCTACATTTGCTAAATCCAATGGTTTATTATTCATTTCTAATTCTTTATCGCCACCATGCGAACTTAAAGACAAAAATAACACATCTTCTTCAGGGTTCATTTTTGCCCCAATTTGTTGTAATGCTTGTTCAATGCTTGTTTTACTGGCGATGGGATACTCGTCCAATGTCCATGGATTGTTAATTAATGCCACAGAGCGTCCTTGTGTGGTGAATTTTGTATCAAAAAAATCTTTGGTTTGCATAATCTCTGAACGAAAAACATCTTGTTCAGCATAGCCTGCAACACCCAAAAAATACCAATCAATTGTCGTTGGGCGATGAAATTGTAATTCTGTTAAGGCTTGGCTAAATAATTGTGGTTGCTGATAAAATGCTTGTTCACTAATAGTTGGCTCAACGGTATCAAGTTTAAAAATTGGCTGAGAGTGAACATTGATTTGCCAAACAGTTAATAACGCAACCGCTCCTAACATAATTAAAATACGTTCTAACCATGTCCAATTTAACTGTTGCCCAAACACCCATAATAATGCCAGTGACTGCCAAATAAACAAAACCGCAAACAACGTTGGCAACATGGCATAACTCCATTCAGGTAGTAAGCTATATTGCCCTAAAATTTGAATAAAACTTTGAATTAATGCCAATAAACTATCTGAAGACAACCACCAAATCACAGGTACTAAAACCAACATACCATTATAATGACGTTTGGCTAAAATTAACCCCACTATCAACATTAATGTTGGCCAAACCAAATAACTAATCATGCCTTGTATATTAATATGGCTGGTTTCTTCTGCAGATAACCAAGAAAACAACACATTACTAAGTAAAGCCAACACCGCAAAAACGAAAAACTGTATCAGCGTTGGTTTAACCCAATAAAAAGCCTTTTTTGAGCCAATTAACATCAATAACGTTGATATAAAATTTGCCCAAAGATTTGCCGAAAAACGCTGTAACGGTGCGAAATTTAAAGTTGATAAAGATGATGTCAAGGCGTATTTACTCTTTAAAGGAGAGTTAAAAGATTACCAACTTTGTTAAAACTCATTCATACAAAGCCGATATTGCTAAGAATTTTAACACGAATTCTAATTTTTGTGCTAAAAAAAATCATGTTGCCAAATTCTTGGTGGCAACGCTTGAAACGTTATACTATGTTGTAAAATTATCTGATGAAGCCATGTTGTTTGCTCAACAAAATATGGCGTATCAACTGTTAATTGGTTAAATACCACTAAATCAACAGATAAACCTGCCCGCCAAATCGCCTGTAACGTTAGCATCGCATGATTTAAACAGCCTAACTTAATACCAACCACCACAATAACTGGAAGTTTTAGCCTAATTGCCACATCTGCCAACGTTTGTGTTTGATTAATTGGTGTAAACCAACCGCCAGCTCCTTCAATTAGTACAGTATCAGCAGGATATTGCCATAATGTATCTTGTATATTTTGCACAATAGTTTCCGCAGTTAAACTAACACCATCAAGCATAGCAGAAATATGCGGTGAACATGGCTGAGTCAATAAAATTGGAGCAAGCTGTGCCTTTGATACCATGACATTTGCATCACGATTAATCCTTTGAGCATCATCGCTATAATACTCACCATCAACGGTCTGAGTTAAACCTGCGGTAACAGGTTTAATCGCATAACAACGTTGCCCCTGAGTGACCAATTTTTTAATTAATTGAGCGGTAACTGTGGTTTTACCAACTTCGGTATCTGTACCCGTCACAAAATAATGACCTAACAATGATAAATTCTCAGATTGAAATAATGACATTTTCAAAACACTATATTTAATTTATTTTAAACAAATATGATAATAAATCATATTCAACATCAGCGACAAAATATTGCCAATGTTGAAAAAGATTTTTTATTGTAACAAAAAGCACTGATAGAAAAGTTAAAAATTTCAATAAAACTTATCGATTTTGCCATAAAGTTCTGTTAAAGTATCCACGAAAAAAGACCTGTTGATAAAACATTGGTCTTTTCTTTTTTCTATATTTTGTTATATTACATATATATATCTGTTACGCTGGCATCAAGGAGTAATTATGGCAGAGATAGACCCAACGAAAATTAATAAAATCGTTTTGGCATATTCAGGCGGTTTAGATACGTCAGTTATTTTAAAATGGTTACAAGAAACGTATAACGCTGAAGTGATTACCTTTACAGCGGACTTAGGACAAGGTGAAGAGGTTGAACCTGCTCGTGCCAAAGCCGAAGCCATGGGCGTAAAAAACATTTATATCGAAGATTTACGAGAAGAATTTGCTCGTGACTTTGTATTTCCGATGTTTCGTGCCAATGCCATTTATGAAGGCGAATATTTATTAGGCACATCAATCGCCCGTCCATTAATTGCCAAACGTTTGGTAGAAATTGCCAAAGAGCATAACGCTGATGCTATTTCACATGGTGCAACAGGCAAAGGTAATGACCAAGTACGTTTTGAATTAGGTGCAACAGCACTTGCGCCAAATTTAAAAACCATCGCCCCATGGCGAATTTGGGATTTGACTAGCCGTGAAACCCTGATGAAATATGCTGAAGAACATAACATTCCTATTGATTTTTCAAACAATAAGAAAAAATCGCCTTACTCAATGGACGCAAATTTACTGCACATTTCATATGAAGGAGGCGTATTAGAAGACCCATTTACTGAAGCTGAAGAAAGCATGTGGCGATGGTCAGTTAGCCCAGAACAAGCACCTGATGAGCCAGAATATATTGAATTAACCTACAAACAAGGCGATATTGTAGCAGTCAATGGTGAAGCATTAAAACCACATGAGGTTATGTTAAAACTTAATGAACTCGGCGGTAAACATGGCATTGGTCGTTTAGACATCGTAGAAAATCGTTATGTTGGTATGAAATCTCGTGGCTGTTATGAAACACCAGCAGGCACAATCATGATTAAAGCCCATCGTGCCATCGAGTCTATCACCCTTGACCGTGAAGCAGCCCACCTAAAAGATGAGCTGATGCCACGTTACGCCGAAATTATCTATAACGGCTATTGGTGGAGTCCAGAACGCAAAATGTTACAAGCATTAATCGATGAAAGCCAAAAAGACGTTGAAGGTGTTGTCCGTGTTAAACTTTACAAAGGCAATGTCATTATTGTTGGACGTAAATCAGACAAATCACTATTTGATGATAAAATTGCCACCTTTGAAGATGATGCAGGTTCATACAATCAAAAAGATGCCGAAGGATTTATTCGCTTAAACGGTTTACGCCTAGCGATTGAAGCGAGTAAAGGTCGCAACTTAGGATAATAAATCATTTAAAAAATCTTAAAAAGCGATAAATTTATTTATCGCTTTTTTTATCAGTTTGTTCTGATTTACTCACTTTATCTGCTTTGTTTTGCTTATCAGAACTTTTTTCAGATTGCTTTTCAGGCTTTCGTTCTGATAACTCACCATCTATCCGCACAATCGCCACATCGAGAATTTCTTTATCGTCTGATTTTTCTACAGATTTTTGCTTATCTTGATACGGTTTTTCGGGTAATAACCATGCAATTGTTGGAAAAACTATTACAGATAATACCACTGTGGTAATTATCCAATGTTGTTGTAATTTGCTAATCCACGAGGTTTTTTTATCAGCAGGTTTAGCAAAAATATCGATATAAACAGGCTCTGTTTCGCTTGTATCAAGGCTTGCCTGAATAATTGGTTTTGTTGTTTGTACAGATGGGCAAATTGATAACGGACGACAAGCAAGATAGTCTGTCATCGTTTGCTGTAAATTATTTTGCCAACTGCTAAGATAGTCTTGTTTTATAAATTGTTTTTGTTGTTGCAACATATGAGCAAGCGATGTATCCATTCGATAACCTGTTGCCTCAATCAATACCCAATCTTCAGACGTTGCCATAAATATTGGTTGTTGTTGTAGCCAAATTTCACATTGAGCGATGGTCAATTCAGATTTTTTAATAATATTTGATAATATTATTACCATTAAAAAACAAAACCAGTCAAATATTTTTTCTAATTGCTGTATAGAAATTTTAGTTTTAGTTAAGCAAATACCCAACACACTATAAAAATATATGTCTTGATTAAATAATTGCTTGCGTAAAGGTGTAATCTCTGTTTGTAATTGTTGGATTTTTTTAAAGTTTAATCCCAAAGATAATAAATTATTGCTAACTAATGGGTATTGGATAATTTGTTGAAATAAATCATGAATTGTGTGGTTTTGCTGATAGGTTAATAACTGATAAGTAATAACTTTAATCACCACTGGCGAGAGGTATTTTAGTTGTATGATTGATAATTGACAAGTATCCGCAAGCAAAGGCAATGCTGGAAAAATAGCGGACTGGCACAAGGTGGATAAACACAGAGAATTGGTGGTTAATTGTGGCTTTGTCATAATCACAGCATAAATAAAAAATAAATAATTAACGATAAACGGTTATGTTAGCAAGTGTAAGTGTATCTACAAGCTTGTTTATTATTTTATAACGATTTAAAGGTAAAAAAATAACCTTTAACTCCCTTTTTTAGGGTGTTCACGAAATAAATCTGCTAAAGTACAGCAAGTTTATAGCAAACTTGGCAAATTTATTGCGACACAAATAGCCGATAAATTTTCCAACGTTAGTGTTTGGATTTAATGATTTTAGGCATACAAATAAAGGAATTATCCTAATGGTAATCTCAACTTTAAAAAAATCATTTCAGCTGTCTACATTGGCAACAGCTTTAGCATTAGCAGGGTGTGGCGGTGGTGGTAATGATACAATTCCACCAAAAATAACACCATCAAGCAGTCTAATCACTGTATCAAATGGTGGCAATTCTAGTAGTAGCAACACTTCATCTGGAAGTGTAGATATTGGTGCATATAATGTCAAAAAGGTTTTGATTACTGGTACAACTTCTGAATTTTATATGAATGCAGGTACAACGATTGAAGTCGTAGTTCACGCATTAGATAGTAATAATATGGGGGTTGCAGAAGCTCCTGTTACACTACAAATTTCTAATCCTGAATTAACAGGTGTCTATAGCAACACTTCACAAAATCTTGCCACTGATGAAAAAGGACAAGCTACAGTTACTTTAGAAGTTAAAAACTTAACATCAGAACAAAAACAATATTTAAAAGATAATGGTTTAGAAGTGATAGCAACCATTAATGGTATCAGTAGCAAAAAAATATTAAAAGGTACTGATGCTCAAACATCAACACCAACCAGTGATATCGCTGTAAAAAGCCTTTTACTTGAGCCAAGTAGCAAAGAAATTAAATTAGAAAAAGGCTATATTGTCAATGTTATTGCTTTGGCTTTGGACAAAGACAACAACATTATCCCAAATACAACGATTAATTTTTCAATTAATAATCCAGTAGATACAGGGGTTTCTGCTAATTCAGTTTTAACTGTTACTACCAATGAAAAAGGTGAAGCTACCCTCGAGTTAGAAGTAAAATCTTTAACAGAGGCTCAAATTAATCAATTAAAAACTACAGGTCTAACTGTTACAGCTGAAGCAAAATCAGGTGTACAGCAATCTATTACACTTAAAGGCGTTGAGCCACCAAATGAATCAAACATTAATAAAGCCCATACTTTACTGCTTTCATCAAGTCAGCCAAATTTTGAGATGATTGTTGGTAATAAAATAACCGTTGTTGCCTCTGTCACAGACAACAAGCAAGGGGCTTTGTCTGGCGTTCCTGTTACCTTTACCCTACCTGATGATGCAAATAAAACAGGTATTGTCAATTTAACAGGCTCAACAGTGATAACTAATGAAAAAGGTGAAGCAACTATTGAGTTAGAAATTAAATCGATTATTAACAAAGAGATTTTAAAATCATTTATTATTAAATCTGAAATTCCAAATACTACAAAATCATCTTCTTTAGAGTTAAAGGGTAAAGAAGTTGTAGCATTGGCAGTAGAAAATGTTGCATTAACCTCAAATGTTGCAAATATTCCAATGCAAATTGGCGAAAAATTTACGGTAACGGCGTTTGTCACTGATAAAGATAATGGCGATATTGCAAATATTCCTGTTACCTTTACCTTGCCATCATCAGAAGTATCAGGTATTGCTAACTTATCTGGCTCTACTGTTACAACCAATGAAAAAGGTGAAGCAACTCTTCAATTAGAAGTTAAATCTTTGACAGAAGCTCAAAAAACCGCTTTAAGAAACGGCTTTATTATTAATGCAACCGCAAATAATAAACCTGCCAAACCTTTAACAATGAAATTGTCTGAAGTTAATAGTGTTACTTTATCATCAAATGTTAGCAATATTATTGAAGCAGTCGGCACAAAGTTTGAGGTAACAGCGTTTGTCGCTGATAAAAATAATGGTGGTATTGCAAATATTCCTGTTACCTTTACCTTGCCATCACCAGAAGTATCAGGTATTGCTAACTTATCTGGCTCTACTGTTACAACCAATGAAAAAGGTGAAGCAACTCTTCAATTAGAAGTTAAATCTTTGACAGAAGCTCAAAAAACCGCTTTAAAAAATGGCTTTGAAATCAATGCGATTGCAAGTAATAAACCTGCTCCAAAATTGGTTCTACCTATAAACAGTACAGTAATTGAAAAAAATATTGACAGCTTACTTTTAACTGCTAATTCTAATCAAATCATCATGAGACAAGGAGCAAAAGTTCAAGTTGTTGCAAATGTATTAAACCAATCAAAAGCTGGCATTTCTGGTATTCCTGTAAAATTTGAATTACAAAATGACCCTAATCTAACAGGTGTATTTAATATCACAGGTTCAACCATTAATACAGATGCAAAAGGTGAAGCAATTATTGAGTTAGAGGCAAAAGCTTTAACCAATGAGCAAAAACAATACTTATTAAATAATGGTGTCACTGTAAAAGCAACCACCACCAATGGAAAAACGCAAAGCATTCGTATCAATGCTGTTAAAGAAGCAGTAATCTCTGACATTGCAAAAGTATCTTTAGTCACCAGTGTTAATAATCTTGATTTAAATGCAAGTTTAGGTAGCAAAATAAAAGTTACAGCTCTTATCGAAGATAATCAAGGTAATCGACTAGCAAATTTACCTGTAAACTTTAGATTAGATGATAGTAATAGTACTGGTATTTTTGCAAATACACCATTAAATAATGTGACAACCAATGAAAATGGTGAAGCAGAACTTGAATTAGAAGTTAAATCTTTAACTGAAGCACAAAAATATTACCTACAAACAGGTGGCGTAACCATTACTGCCCAAGCAGGTAGCATAGATAAAAGTCTGACACTAAGAACCAAAGAAGCGATTTCGGCAAATAGTGCAAGAACAATTTTACTATTACCTGAATTTGATAATATTAAAATGGCAGTTGGTGAAAAAGTAAAAGTGACGGCGATTGTCTTAGACAAAGATGACAACAGACTGTCAAATGCTCCCGTTGTATTTAAATTAGACTCAGCAGGTACAGGTTTATACAAAAAAACAACTTCGCCGATTATTAACACCAATGCTCAAGGTGAAGCAGTTATCGAATTAGAAATTCAAAGCTTAACTGAAGCCCAAAAAGCTAAATTAGAACAAGGTGTAGAAATACAAGCAATTTCAGGAGCAACTGCGATTGGTACAACCATTATCCGTGGTGCAACCAGTAATAAAAATACAGACGCTTATGAATTATTTGTTTCACAGTCCAAAGAAACATTAAGTACTGGGGCTGACGAAATGGATTTAAGCATTCGTGTAATGGATACAGATGGTGGTATCAAAGCTAATGCCCCTGTCTATTTACAAATTGAAGATGCTGGTAAATATGGACTGCGTTTTGACAAAACCTCTAATTTACAAACTGATGAAAATGGCTTAGTAAATGTTAGATTAATTCAAGAAGATATTAGCTTACTATCTAAACTCAATCATAAAGCCAAAATAACTGTCATTGTTGATGATGGCAATTTCAAAGCAAAACAAAGCACGCTTGAAATCGATGTGATTGGTACAACTGTCAAAGATGTCAGCTCATCAAAAACCTTAATTAATCCAAATGATACCTTTAATGTTTCAGGTAAATTATTAAATGGTAAATCTGTGGCTATTACCAATGCCCCGATTGAATTAATCAATAATGGTCAGCCAACTGGTATTAAAACATTTACTGACAATGTTGGTCAATTCACCTTTAATAATATTGTTGCAAATCAGTTACAAGCAAATGCCGATGGTAATTTAAACTTATCACTACAAGTAAAATCAGGTGAGGCAGAACAAACCTTTGAAAACGTTTTACAGCTACAAACACCTAATAGTCAAGTGATTAGCATAGAATATGGCAATAATAATACCAAAGATTTCGTTATCAAAACTGTACAAGAAGTAACTGTGAATGTACCACAGGCACAAAATGGTGATATTGTCTATTTATCAACAAATAAAGGCTTTGCCTCAAATACCAATATCATTGGCAACTTATCTCGTGTTGCAACATCAGTCAATAATGGTAAAGCCACCTTCTATATTCAATCTGATATCACGGGCATTGGTACATTAACTGTTGAATACAACGATGAAAGAAAACAAGACAATATTTCTTTTGTAACTACTAATCCTGTTAAGCTATCATTACAGCCAGAAAGAAAAACCATTAACACAAACAGCTCAACAAGAATCATCGCCAAAGTTTTAGACGCAAATGACAACCCTGTAAAAAATGCGATTGTTACTTTTGTTCATTCACAAGATGCCTCTGGCGGTAATTTAAGCTCATCTGTTGCTATCACTGATGCTAGCGGTGTTGCAAGCATTGTTTATAATTCTGGTATCTCACCAACTCAGAACGATGGTGTTGAAATTTCAGCACGGGTTTCAAGCATTCGTATCAATGGTACAGAAACGCCTATCACCACTGCTTTACAAGATAGTCGCCATTTAACTGTTCAATCCCCTGCAACTTTTATTGGTTTAGGTATTGCAGATAAATTAGAGCCAACCTCTGATCAAGTTTATTACTTACGTAAAGCATCAGTTTACGTCATTGATAACATTGGACAGCCAGCTAAAAACCAACCTGTATCTATCGCTGTAATCGCAAATTCATACAGTAAAGGCTTGTATAATGTTTTTACAACCTCAACAAATGAAAAAGTTTGGTCAAAAACTGCGGTTACTTGTCATAGTGAAGATAGCAATTTAAATGGTAATTTAGACAATGGTGAAGATAAAAATCAAAATGGCATCTTAGACCCAAGAAATGCTGTTACTATTTTAGATGAAAATAATAATGGCTTTAACAGTGCAACAACCATGGTTACTGATGCTAGTGGTAAATTAAACTTCACCATACGTTATCCAAAAGACCATGCAGAATGGTTCACTGCAAATATGCGAGTATCAACCACTGTGAATGGTAGTGAACATGTACAAACTCGTTTATTAAACTTCCCTGTTGCTGTCAGCGATGTCAGCTTAGGCGATAATCCAATAAGACCAAATCAATTTAGCCCATTTGGACAAAATCTTGCAACAGATAGTCAAGGATTTTGTACAGGTCAGTAATCAAGTTTGTTAAAACAAAGCCCTCATCACTAAAGTGTATGAGGGTTTTTTATGACAATAAAACTAATAAAAAAAAACTGAATACCGTAGTATTCAGTTTTTAATTATGCAAAATAACAATAATTTAACAATTAAAATTTATGATTTTGATTGTCATCATCTTGACCATCATCAAAACTTGACAAATCATTCTTACCTAAACTATCAAAGCCACGGTCATTATCATAACCTGCATCAAAACCACGGTCACTAGCAAAACCGCCTCTATCTGCAAAGCCACCACGCTCATAGCCACGTTGTTCATTATCATAGCCTGCGTCAAAACCACGGTCACTAGCAAAACCGCCTCTATCTGCAAAGCCACCACGAGAGAAGCCACCACGAGAAACGCCTACGCCATAACCTTGCTCAAAGCCTACGCCTGAACGTTCAAAGCCAACCCCAACACCACCAAGACCAGTACCTTGATTAAATCCGCCAGCCGTTGGCACACCTGCACTACGAGGGTTACGAGCAGGCACAACAGTTGAAATAGCGTGTTTATATACCATTTGACTTACTGTATTTTTTAACAAAACGACATATTGGTCAAATGATTCAATTTGTCCTTGTAATTTAATACCATTCACTAAAAAAATAGACACGGGAATGCGGTCTTTACGTAAAGAATTTAAAAAAGGGTCTTGTAATGTTTGACCTTTTGACATGCTTAGTTCTCCGAAAATCGCTGTAACAAATCAAGTATTGTAATTAGCAGTAACATGAAGTGGTTCATTTAATTTAGCTACATAATCAGACGACTAATTATGTTGCCTCATGACAACATTACAGATAATGACAACACTTTATATTTATTCTAAACAATCTTGAACATAAATGAATTATGTTATCATTCATTAAGAACTAAAAAAGAATTATCATTCAAGTAATTGTTGTTTTGCTTGTATGACGGTTGTAAATTGTTTTATGACATGTTGTTGGTTGAGCTTTTGCAAAGTCGTTAATTTACGCAACCATGTGTATTGTCGTTTTGCCAACTGTCTGGTTGCATATAATGCCTGATTTTGCATGATTTGTCTAGCATCGCACTGTCCATCGATGTTTAAATTTGGTTGAGAGATTGTTATTGAACAATTAATTTTATTACAAAAAACCTCGTTTTTCTCAAATTTATTTAAATAAGCAAACACTTGTCTATAACCAACACACCGCATTGAAGGCATGTTTTCAGTTAGGTAGTATTTTTCACGTAAACTAATAACTTCTTCAATAAATCCTTGTTGCCACATCATATCTAAACGCTTGGCAATTCTATCATGTAGCCATTTTCTATCTGGTGTGATACAATAAATTTTCCAACGTTGATTTGGGTTATCCGCAAGGGAAAAATTGCTTTGTGCTTGCCATTCACTCAATGGCTTTCCCGTTTGTATAAAAATTTCGACCGCTCGTCCGATTCTCTGAGCGTCAGTAGAATTAAGTTTACTAGCTAATTTTAAATCAACTTTTTTCAGGTAATTATACAATTCTTCCACGCCATTTTCTGCAAGCATTTGATTTACTTGAGAACGTATTTCTGGCAATGTCGCAGGAATATCTGCTAAACCTTGCAAAATTGCCATATAATACATCATTGTTCCTCCAACTAACAACGGAATTTTTTGTTGCTGATGAGCAATGTCGATGTGTTGTTTTACATCATAAACAAATTGAGCTACACTATAAGTTTCATTTGGATTAATAATATCGACCAACGCATGTGGATAGCGTTGTAATTCTTCCATAGTGGGCTTTGCTGTGCCAATGTTCATATCTCGATAAATCAACGCCGAATCTACTGAAATCAGGTAATATTTTCCTGTGTCATACAATTCATAGGCTAGAGCAGTTTTTCCACTGGCAGTTGGGGCAATAAGACACATGACCTCTTGCATACTTTATCCTTAACCATTGTTTTTATTTGATTTTTTCATAAAATCTGTCAGTTTTTGATACTCAATACTTGCAATACATTGCTGTAGCCAATTTTCAATTTTTTCAAGACTTGTTAAATTTTCATTTAACCATTGATTAATTTTAGTAATTGAGTAATTTTGCATCGTTTTTGTTAGTGGTATTAAATATAATATTTTTTTCCAGTGAACATACATCATCAAGTTATCATCTTGTTGGACGATTTGCAATACGATTGGTAGTTCAAACGGTTTTGGTAATACGAGGTTATTTTCTTTATTTTTTATTATGTTTTTATTTAGTATAACCTTACAGTTAGATTGGTTTTTTGTTGATGCTTGAGTAATTGGCGTTTGGTATGGCTGTCGTAGCTCTTCAACTTGAGATTTTTTTTTGACTATCTGTTTAGATTTTTTTAATTTTTCTAATAATGCTTGGTTTAGTAAAACTAAAATATTCGTCAGTGGCTGAATTTTAACTTGTTGTTTACTAGGGTGAACATTAACATTGACCCATTCTGTTGGTAGTTCAAAAAATAAGGCGTAGCTAAAATGGTCAATGCCTGCCTGCCTAGCAGTTTTTTGTATGGCTTGACTGATGGTTAAATCGGTAACAAGTCTTTGATTAATATAAATTAATTTTGGTAGGTTTGGTTTTTTTTCCTGATGGTCTAAAAATAGCCAACCAATAATTTTTGCGGGTATTTCATCAAGATTTGATTGTAAATTTTGTAAAGACAAACTAAATTCTTGAGCGATTGTACGCAATGACAGGGCATATAGTTGTTCTAGCCGTGATAGGCTAAATGATGTGCTTTGACTAGCTAGGTTAAATCTGAGTTTGTTTTGGTGGAATAACTCAATATGTATATTAGAAAAACTAATAGCTATTCTTTGTACAATTTGTTCAATATGATTAAATTCCGTGGTAATGCTTTTTAAATTGGCACGTCTAGCAGGTACATTAAAATATAAATCTCTGACGATAACTGTTGTTCCTTGCGATTTGACCACCGCCTGTAAGTTGGCTTGCTCTACTGCGTCACCTGATAATGTTAGCTGTTGTCCAATACCTGAATGGTTATGACTACTAATTAAGGTCAAATGTGACACCGCTCCAATCGATGCTAATGCTTCTCCTCGAAAGCCTAAACTATTAATACCTGTTAATTGCCCAACATCTGCCAGTTTACTGGTTGCGTGACGAGTTACTGCCAGTAGCATATCGTCTGGGTGAATACCAGAGCCATTATCACTCACTTGAATTAAACCAATACCGCCTTGTTCAATGTGAATGACAATGTGAGTTGCATTTGCATCAATTGCATTTTCAATCAGTTCTTTTACCACAGAAGCAGGACGGGTAACGACTTCGCCTGCGGAAATTTGATTGATAAGTAATGCCGATAGTTTATGAATTCTTGCGGTCATTATGCTTGATTAATTAATTGAATGTTTATATTAGCTTGTTTTCCTGTTTCAGTTAATCCAATTTCTACCAAACGACTATCGTCATTTTGCCGATAAATATTGATAATTAATACAGGATTGGCTAATAATTCTTCAGCACGGCTTGCCCATTCGATAATCACTAACGCATCTGTTTCATCTTGATATTCATAAAAACCAATAAATTCAAGTTCTTCTGGGTCTTGTAATCGGTACAAATCAGCGTGATAAACAGGTTTAGTTTGACCGTTGCTTTGAAGGATTTGATAAGGCTCAACTAATGTATAAGTAGGACTTTTAACACTACCTTGATGCCCTAATGCTTGTAACCAATAACGGGTTAATGTGGTTTTACCTGCTCCTAAATCTCCTGATAGCCAAACGCTACCAATAATATTTAGTTTTGCCAATTGTTCAGCCAGCTGTTGTGTGTCTGTTTCATTGGTCAAAATTTTGCTAATTTTTTCTAAGATTTTCATCATGTTATTTGACTTGTAAATCAACGTTTGGATTAATAAAAGGCTGACCTGCAATCAGCTTATCATACATTTGTTTATCTTGCCATTCTGCTTTAACTTGTTCACTAAACACAAAGTCTGTCAAACGTAATTCGCCCATTTGTGGATTATCTACATCTTCAGCAAAACATTGAGCATAGCCTGTCGCAGTTTCATGTGCTATCACTGAATATACCTGAACATCTGCTTCGCCATTTTGCATTTGAGTTTGTGCTAAAATCTGTCTTGCCCAAAAAAAGATTATTCGTGAAAATTGTTCCGCTGATGGTGATACGGGTAAACTTATCCATCTAGCACTAAACTGTTTGCACGCTTTGATATATTCAGGGTCGTCTTTATTCCAAAAACAAATTGCATGGTCAAAACTGTCAATGATGTCTTTAATTGAGGATTTTAACAAGCCAAAATCATATACCATTTGCCCATAATCAAGGCGATGAGCTTCTAAAATTAACTCGATTTGGTAACTATGTCCATGAATGGAGCGTTTACAACGGTCTGAACTGCAATTTCGCACCACATGGGCATTTTCAAATTTAAATAGTTTTCTAATACGCATGAGAATATTTGTCATTAAAAAATCTAGGCTATTATAAATGACTTTAAATCAATTGAATATTGGCAAAATGTTGATGTCATTCCCTCGCCCTAAAATGCAAGGCTTTATAGTAGATTTGATGAAAATAAAACCGTATCTAATAAGATTTGATAGAAAACATCAATGATTTATGCTAAGTTATGGTTAGCATTTTACCAAGTTTGCCAAGGCGTTATCATGACTTATCAACAAAAATTTTCTCAGCTTTATCGAATTTATCTTGAAGATACTGATGCTGGTGGCATTGTCTATCATGCCAATTATTTAAAATTTTTTGAGCGATGTCGCCGTGATTGGTTACGTCAATTAGGCATGACCAGCTATTTTTATGCTCAAGTATCGCATGACGGCAAAGATAATATACAAAATTTCACCCAATTTGTTGTTAGTGATATTCATATTCGTTACCATCTACCAATTTTGCTAGATATGCAAATTATGGTTAGTGTTGAAGTTGAAAAAATTAAATCCGCTTCATTGCAATTAAAACAATGTATTTATGATGAAAATCAACAACTGTTGAGCCAAGCGACAGTCATGCTTACCTGCGTACGCAATCAGCTAGACAATCAAAGCAAATTACAAATTCGCCCAACCCGTTTACCAGCCGATTTTTTAGCATTAATACACAATGAATAAATTTTTAATGGATTAATATTTTGACAAATATATTTCAACTTGTGCCATTGGCTTTGGCCTATATTATGTTTGTGTTGGGGTTACAGTTAAATTGGCAAGATTTTTTACATATCAGACAACAAAAAAAAGCCGTTTTTATTGGCTTGTTTAGCCAATTATTCATTGTGCCATTGGTTGGGTTTTTGTTGGTATCATTGTTTATTCATGACCCGATGGTATCTGTTGGTGTGATGTTGCTAAGCTTTTGTGCAGGCGGTGTCACAAGTAATTTACTTAGCTATTACGCTGGGGGCAATGTGGCATTATCTGTCACTTTGACAGCATTCTCAAGTTTAATTTGTGTGTTATTATTACCTTTTTGGCTGACTATCATTATTCCTTACTTTTTAGGCACGAGTATTCCACCCATTAATCCAACAAAAATCGGCTTAAGTCTAACAGTTTTAAGCGTATTACCTGTACTTGTTGGCATGACATTGCGTCACTTTTTTTATCAAAAAATTCAACCCATCATTTCTATCCTAAAAAAGCTGATGAATATTTTATTTGTTTTTATTGTATTATTAGCGGTGATTAGCAATTGGCAGTTAATGATAAATCAGTTTTTACAAATTGGTTTATTGGTGTTATTCATGGCAAGTGTGTTATTAGTGTGGGGAATAATGATTAGTAAATTTGCGAATTTATCAACATCATTACAAAAAACTATTGCCATCGAAACCAGTTTACAAAATGGAGCCATGGGAATTGCCATCGCTCCGTTGATTTTACCTGCTACTACAGGTCTACCTGCCATTGCTGTACCATCTGCGGTATATGGTGTTTTGATGAATGTTGTTGTTTTACCTTATGTTTTTTGGTGTTGGAAACAACAACATACTAAAGTTTATCAATATTAATCAAGGCGTTTTTCACTACGTTTTAATAAAACTAATACAGCACCATTACCGCCTTGTTCACTTGGGGCAGAGCAAAAGGCTAACACTTCTGGAATTTGACGTAACCAGCCATTCACACAGGTTTTTAAAATACTGTCCACACCTTTACCATGCACAATTTTTACGCAATTTTCATTGTTGGCACGGGCTTGATTAATCAGTTTTGTCACGGCTTCTCGTGCCTGTTCAATCGTTGAACCATGCAAATCGACTGCATCAAACCAACGAATTTTGCCTTGTTTTAATTGATTAAAAACTTTCGTTTGCAAAGTTGGCTGTTTATATATTAGATAGGCATCACCAGAAACAGGATTTAATAACGCTTGCATATCCGACAATTGATGACCTGCCTGCTGGTCGCCTCCTTGGGCAGATAACCGTTTGGCAATGGTGGTTGCATCAGGTTTACCAATGGTTTTTTGATGCTTGACTAAATTTTTATCATTAATCGGTTTAACACCTGCCATTGCTTGCATAAATAACAGCTTATCATCATCAAGATGTTCACTATTATATTGTTTTACTTGCTTGCTAACTTGTTGTTTTGTTGGCAAATTAACAGTTTGGCTTGGTTTTTCAGCGGTTTCTGATGATTGGTTGTCTGTACGACCTTTACTTAACTCAGATTTTAATTGCTTTAACTGATTTTGGATTTGTTTAGAAAATAAAGAATTTGACATAAATTTTTCTCAAATATTATGATTGACTTTCAGTAAGTAATTTGGCTAAAGTCGCCCCTGCATCAGCAGTTTTCATAAACTGTTCGCCAATCAAAAAACAATGAATATCATTCGCTAACATTAATTTCACATCGTCAGCAGTATGAATACCACTTTCTGTGACTAATAAACTATCTTTTGGAAATAAATGACGTAAAGTTAAGGTAACATCAAGACTGGTCACAAAATTATTTAAATTACGGTTATTAATTCCATAAATATTTTGTGAATGCGATGGTAACTGTAATGCTCGTTCAACTTCCTGTGCATCATGACATTCTATTAATACACTCATGCCCAATGTTAATGCCAATTCATGTAACTCGGCAACTTGACTATCACTCAAACAAGCCATAATCAACAAAATACAATCTGCCCCTAACGCTCGTGATTGCATGATTTGATATGGGTCTATCATAAAATCTTTACGCAACACAGGTAAAGTCGTTGCTTGTCGTGCCTGTTGTAAATAGCTATCTGCTCCTTGAAAATATTGTTTATCAGTTAAAACTGATAAACAACTTGCCCTAGCCTGCTGATAACCAACCGCAGTCCGTACAGGGTCAAAGTTTTGACAAATAATGCCTTTTGATGGTGAGGCTTTTTTTACCTCTGCAATAATCTGAATACCAGCTTGACGCAGATTTTTCGCAAAATCTCGAATATCTGTTTGATTTAACTGCTGTTCTAAATCATAAAAAGAAAACTGTTGTTTTGCTTTCTCAATTTCTTGTTGTTTGGTAGCAACAATTTTTTGTAAAACAGAAGGTGTATTTTGTATCATAATTTAACCAATTTTTTAGCAAAGTGATTGAGTAAAGTTAGCAAATTCACTCATTTTAGCTAACGCTTTACCTTGTTGAATAGTTTCTAAAGCAATTTGCACGCCTGCCAGATGGCTATCTGCTTTCCCAGCAACATAAATCCCTGCACCTGCATTAATTGCTATCATATTCATGGCTTTTTTAGCAATATCTGATTTATTTGTTTTGCTAGATAATGCCTCTGTAATTAATGCTAAACTTTCTGCTGAAGATTGTACCGTTAGACCTTTTAATGTTTGTGAGGTAATACCCACTTGTTCAGGCTCAAAATCATAGGCAGTGACAATACCATCTTTTAATTCAGCAACATGACTAACTGTCGCAAGCGAAAATTCATCTAAGTTATCACTTGAGCCAACAACCATCACATGACGAGCTCCTAAATTTTTAAAAACATTGGCTAACGGCTCACACAAGGCAGGATTAAAGACACCAACAACCGCATTTGGCACATTGGCAGGGTTAGTCAAAGGTCCTAAAATATTAAAAATTGTCCGCAATTTTAAGCTACGGCGAACAGGCATCGCATATTTCATGGCAATATGATGATTTGGAGCAAATAAAAAGCCAATGCCTTGTTGTTCAATACAGGTTTTGATTTGATGAGGTGTTAAATCTAGTTTAATCCCAATTTGTTTTAATAAATCTGAACTACCTGATGCGGTGGATACACCACTGTTACCATGTTTTGCCACATGACAGCCTGATGCCGAAATCACCATCGCTGCCGCTGTTGATACATTAAATAAATTCGCCCCGTCCCCGCCTGTGCCGACAATATCTACTAAATATGGCGTATCTTTGACATCAACAGGAATGGCTAATTCTCGCATGACTTGAGAAGCGGCAGTAATTTCTTCGATGCTTTCGCCTTTCATGCGTAACGCTGTTAATAATGCTCCCATCACAGCATCAGGACATTGTCCTTGCATAATCGCTAACATGACACCTCGCATTTCATCATAAGTCAAATCAATGGTATTGACGACTCTATCTAATGCTGTTGTTAATAGTAGCTGATTTTGTTCATTAGTTAATGGTTGCCCAGCTTGGATACTGGCAATAATTTCACTAAAGTATTGAGTTTGTCGTTGTGTCATCATATTTTTCACTATATTCATTCATTTTTAATTAGTTATTAAATTAGTTATTAATAAAATCGGCATAGTTATCTAAAAAATTTTGAAATAACTGATGACCGTTTTCACTTAAAATCGATTCTGGGTGAAATTGCACACCTTCAACAGGCAAAGTCTTATGACGAACTCCCATGATTTCTTCAATTGAACCATCAGCATATTGCGTCCATGCAGTTAGTTCTAAACAGTCTGGTAAGTTATTTTTATCAATAACCAGTGAGTGATAACGAGTCACTGCCATTGGTGATGGTAGGTTTTGAAACACGCCTTGTCCGTGATGATAAACATCTGATAAGCGTCCGTGCATCACTTGCCCCGCCCGCACAACTTGCCCGCCGAATGCTTGCCCAATTGCCTGATGCCCAAGACAAACCCCTAAAATTGGAATTTTTCCTGCAAATTGCCGAATAACCTCTAAAGAAATCCCAGCCTTATCAGGGTCACAAGGTCCAGGTCCAATCACGATATATTGTGGGGCAAGTTCAGCAACATCTTTTATAGTTTTCTGGTCATTTCGCCAAACAGTCACTTGCTGTTGTAATTCACCAAAATATTGAACAATGTTATAAGTAAAACTATCGTAATTGTCTATCATGAGTAGCATATGCAGGAAAACCTATTGATTAATAAAACTTTGGGTAGTTGAATAAGTGACAACTGGTAAAACTTGGTAATTTTAGCATGTCTATTGACAATTGTATTTACCATTCTTATCAGTTTTTGCATTTTATCTAGGTTGTTTTTAAGATATGATACCACGCCAGTAAATCTATAGCTGATAATGGACACAATCAAAATGTTTGAAAAGCAACAATGGCGACTCTCAACAGCCCCGATGATAGATTGGAGTACCCCTGAGTTTTTATATTTTGCTCGTTTATTTAACCCGCATACATATTTATACACAGAAATGATAAGCACATCAGCGATTTTACAAGGTGACACCGATTATCATCTACGTTTTTATGCTAATGAAAATCCGATTGTGTTACAGCTTGGCGGAGCAAATCCGAATGATTTGGCAAGATGTGCCAAATTGGGACAAGATTATGGGTATAATGAAATTAATTTGAATGTCGGCTGTCCGTCTGATCGTGTTCAACATTATAAAATGGGTGCTTGTTTGATGGCAGAGCCTGAATTGGTTGCTGATTGTCTTGCATCAATGCAACAAGCCGTTAATATTCCAGTTACGGTCAAACACCGCATTGGTATTGACAATTTTGACAGTTATGATTTTATGCAAGATTTCGTTGGTAAAATCGTTGAGGCAGGTTGTCGTCATGTGATTGTGCATGCTCGGATTGCATGGTTACAAGGGTTAAGCCCAAAACAAAATCGAGAAATTCCACCTTTACGTTATGCTGATGTTTATCGATTAAAACAAGATTTTCCTAATATTTTTATTGAAATTAATGGTGGCATTAAAACGGTCGCCGAAATTAAACAACATTTACAATTTGTTGATGGCGTAATGATTGGACGTGAAGCCTATCATAATCCATATATTTTGGCAGAGGCTTTACAACTGTGGGGAGAAAACGCCCCTACTCGTCAGCAAATCTTCTATCAATTATTAGATTTTTTAATAGACTGTGAACAACGAGGCTTAGCTCTTTCCGTGATTATGCGTCATTATTTGGGATTGTTTCAAGGTTTAACAGGTTCTCGTAAATGGCGACAAGCCTTGAGCGGTAAACGCTCGTTAAGTATCGCTGATGTGAGGCAGGCAGGCGAAGCAGTTTTACAATTAAATCAATAAATATTGTCCCATTGCCACTGCATTATTCACGATGTGTAACAATATGACTAACAGTAACGAACCAGATACCGCCCGAATATAGCTAAACAACATCGCTAATACCACTA
Organism: Moraxellaceae bacterium; assembly: GCA_041855445.1. GTDB lineage: Bacteria > Pseudomonadota > Gammaproteobacteria > Pseudomonadales > Moraxellaceae > Faucicola. The sequence continues at coordinate 22,339 of JBHAEG010000038.1, read as the reverse complement.
TCGCCGACATTTCAATTATTCCATATTGTAAATGGATAATGGCAAACACAAGGCTAGTAATCATACTCGCCCCCCAAAATCCCAAACGGCTATTAGCGATACCTATCCACATAAACCCCCGAAAAACCACTTCTTCATAAATCGGGGCGAGTACAACCATTGCCACTATCAATAACCATAAAGGCTGAGCTGTAGCGTATAACTCATCAACAAATAATAATGGCTCTATCCAAAACCAGCGAAAAACTATTTCCAATATAATATTAAATACAATTAATAAACCAATTCCTAACAACAGATGTTGCCAGCTAAAGCCTTTTAACGCCAAGTAATCAGTAATTTTGCTATCTTTTTTTAGATAAATGAGTAAAAAAACTGTTATCAACAGCAACACACAAGTAAACGCCACTGACAGGCTAATCACTGTACCATGTTCACTACCCATCGCAATTTGAGTGGCTGTATCGAGTAAATGTCCATCAGGTAGGATATTTGGGGCAAATAACATAATACCCACAATCTGCCCAACAAAAAACACCAATAACACTAATGTCGATAGCATCAGCGTCATTGGCAATGAATAAACAGAAGTATGAATATTAATAACTGGTTTAAACATTAGCTTGTTGTCGAATAATGGCTTTAACACGATTAATTACACTTTCTGGGTATTCTAAAGGAAACATATGTCCGCCTTGATGGGTTTCAAAATCAATGCCCATATGTGTCTTCACTTGTTGTGGAAATCCACGTTTATAAAACAAACTATCCTCACCGATAATTTGCTTAATTGGCACGGCAGGCGGATAAGTCGGTTTTAACCAAAATAATGATGGATTATTACGAAACACTGCGATTTCAACTGCCTTTGGAATAGTCAGTGTTACTTTACCATCTTCGGTATCAGTTAAACCATATTTTAGAAAATCTGCAAAACAACGCTCGTCAAAATCTTTATAAAAACCTTTGGGACGCAAGCTTTGATAGGCATCTTCTCGGCTATCCCAAATATCTCTACGCCGACTTGATAAGCCAGCAGGGGTAATTTTATCAACAATACTTGGGTGATATTTTTTCGCCCAATGTAAAATCATTGAATATTTGCCATGAATTAATGGTGGGTCAAGAGTGATAACTTGTGAAAACAACGCAGGTTCACGATAACAAGCCTTTAATGTGCATAATGCTCCCATCGAATGCCCAAAACCAATCAATTTTTTTTGCCCACGTTGTTGTAATTCATGACGAATGTTATCAATCACTTGTTGAGTTAGGCGTTCCCAATGATTATCAACTGGATAATCAGGGTGCGTACCTAATTGGGGAATATAACAAACATCAAATTCATCAGATAATAAGTCAAATAAAACCTGATAAGTTTTTGAAGGAATGCCATTTGCATGGGCAAAATGAATTAATGGTTTTTTCTCAGACATAATTTCATTCCATTGGGTTTGTTGATTGATTGATAAATTGTAAACTAAACTGGCTGGCAAGTTTTTCACCCATACCCTGCCCAACTAGTGTGGCAAATTGTCCAAAAATACTTTTCATTGGGTCTTGAGGCGTATAATTGACTGTATTATCCACGTTTAATTGTTTTTCTAATTGATAAACACTACCTGTTTTATCAGCCAATCCAAGTTTAATCGCTTGCTCACCTGTCCAAAACAACCCAGAAAATAAATTATTTTGTTCAGGGTCTTTTAAGCGGTTGCCTCGCCCTTGTTTTACTGCATTAATAAAATGTTGATGAGTATTATTTAACACGTTTTGTACATGAGTTTTCTCAAATTCTGTCAAAGGACGACTCATGCTTAAAATGTCTTTATACTCGCCTGCACTCATTGTGCCATCTTTTACGCCCAATTTATCCATCAACCCTTGAACGTTATAACTTGGCATAATCACGCCAATTGAGCCAACTAAGCTAGATTTATTTACCCAAATTTCATCAGCTGCCGATGCAATATAATAGGCTCCTGACGCTCCCATATCCTCAATAATCGCATATACTTTTTTATCAGGATTATCTTTACGAAGCTGGGTCATTTCTTGCCAAATTTCATCAGACTGCACAGGAGAACCCCCTGGAGAATTAATGCGTAATGCAATCGCTTTGGCTTGTTTATTTTCAAACGCTTCATTTAACGCTTCATTAATTGTTTCGCTATTTGCTTCCCCATCAGAACTAATCGCTCCTTGAATATCAATCATGGCAATATGTGGCTGACTCAAATCCACACGGCTAACCCCCGTGCTTGGTGTTGTGCCACAGCCTTTTAATAAGAAAAACCCAACTATAAGAACATAAAGCAACGTCAATAATTTAAAGAAAATCCCCCAGCGTCTAGCCCGCCGTTGCTCAATAATACTTGCCATCAGGGTTTTTTCCAAAATTTGCCACTCCTTGCCTGCATAGGGTGAATGTTGCGATTGGACTGGCTTTGCTTGTTGTATTGGTTGTTTATTTGGGTCTGGCGGCCAATTATTCGACATAATTTTTCCTATCTATTTTTTGATTACTTCAAATAATAGGGGCTTTTTAGTAAAATTACAATCTTAGGAATGTTTCAATTAGTCATCTAATCGATATTCAATACTACCCAACTGCCCAGACTGATAAATATCAGCGGTAATATTCGCTAAAATTAATTGATTATCAAAGCTTAATTGTTGATTATTATCACTTCCAGTAATGACATGAATTTGTTTTGGATTAATTGTTTGTAGCCATGTTTTAGATAATGGTGTTTGATAAGGTATAATTAATCGATTGGTTGGACGTGCTAAACATAATTTTTCGCTCATCTGCATAGTAACATTATCATCACCTGCAACTATCAACGTTCGTTTATCTTTGTACTGAATTTGTACAAAACAAGTTTGTGTTTGCCAACGTTGTTGATGATTAAGTGATAAATTCAATTGCCAACCTGTCACTGCTGACAGTTGTAGATTTTTTTCCTGCCATTGTTGCCCAATTTGACAAGATTTTGGCGAAATCATTGAATAACTCATGATATCTTGTTGCGATTTTAATGGGTCAAAGCCTGCCAGCCAATAATGTTGAGTTGGTACAGTTTTGACAAGTTGTTGTACTAAATCATTGACCGCTAAACTTGGTGTTTGATTAATAATGCCTACAAGCTGATGAATATGATAAAAGGCTAATAATGGATAAATTTTTGTATCTAATTTATCCAGAAAACTTTTATTTTGCTTAATTTTTTGTTCATGTTTACTAAATTGATTATCAATTGTTTGGTAGTCATTATCTGCCAAAATCAACCAAGCCTGCCGTTGATAAATTAACAAACTTATCGATAATTGTGTATCATCAAGTACGATTAATCGGGCTTTCTCTTGATGAAAAAATTGATATTGAATAGCAATAATCGTAAAAATCAGCGGAATAATAACTAATCTTGAAATCACTCCTCGACCTAACCAAATCAATAATATCAGCAATAACAATAACATCTGACTAACGGTTAAGGAAAAATACCATTGTTTTGCTAACCCCGCCTCAATCAGCATTTGTAAGATGTTGTGAAATAAGATTAAAATTTTTGCTAAAATTCCCCATATACCCTGACTGAGCCACCCACCAATCACAGGCAAAAATGACAGCAATCCTGCCAACATATCCAGCGGTACAATGACAAGACCTAACAAAGGCACGGCGATTAAATTTACCAAAATGCTCAGTAGTGATACCTTACCAAAAAACCAAATCGTTACAGGCAACATACATACAAATAGCCATAACTGCAATATAAACAACTGCTTAAAACTTTGCCATACTGTAAAACTAAAACCTTGAAATATGGATAACTCCATATCAATAATTTGATTTTCCTTGACAGATATTTGACTAAAAATCATCAATAAGCCAACCGCAACAAATGATAACCAAAACCCAGCTTGTGTGACTGCGGTCGTATCTAGCCATATCATGATTAATCCCACCCACGCCAACAATCGATAAGCGGATATAGGTATTAACCATTGACACGCCAATGTCACCAGTAACAACATAAACACTGTACGTTGAGCGGGTAATTCAAACCCAACAAAAAAAGCGTAAAAAATACTAACAACAACACTCGTCCACAACATCAACAAACGACTAGGCAAACGTAATAACAATTTTGGCAGCCCCATTTTTATTAGCCAAATTATCCATAACGACACTATACTGGCTAACATCATGACATGAGGACCCGAAATTGCCAACAAATGACTAATTCCTGTGACTTGATAAATTTGTCGAATATCCGCCCCCATCAAGCCCCTATCGCCAGTTAATAATCCCAATAAAATGGCGTGTGCATGTAATTGACTTATCGCCTGATGAGTATTAAGTGATTGATGTTGAATATTTTGTTGTAAGTTTTGTAAAATCTTTTGGCGAAACTGCCAACGCATTTGTTCAATTTTTAGTAACAAAGTTGGATTGTCTTGGGTTTGTAAACTATCTTCTTGTATTTCAATCAGTTGTGCTTTTGCCTGAATGCCTCTTTGTCTTAGCCATAATGCTTCATCAAAGCCTAAATTTAATGGTTTAATAGAGTTAGGCAATTGATAAAATTTTTTTTGTAAAATTGGTTGTAATGCTAATTTGACTGTTACTGTTTGATTTGGCTGAATTTTATTCAGCGTAGTTTGCCAGTGAGGATAATGCAATGTATTCGCTGTCACTAAAACCTGCATTGGCAAATTTAGTATTGGCTCAGATTTATCCTGATTATCAAATGGTTGTACACTTACAATTTGCCAGATTTGCCGTTGATAGCCATTACCAATACTGATTGGCATATCATTAGCATTGGCAAAAAAAAGTTGCTGAGCAACATTATCACTAATTTGCTGTACTTTTATGGTGGCAGTTATAGTTATTGGTTGTTTTAACAAGGTTTTCTGGTATTGATAAAATCGATATAAACCATAACTGCTACTGGCTAATAATACTGAAATTAAAATAAAACTAATAATGATTAACTGTTGCCAAAATACTGATGGTAAGTAAACAGTTTTTTTCTGGAAAAATGCTCTGAACTTCGCTTGCTGATAAGAATAAATTATTGCTAAAATGCCTGAAAATCCTAGACTAATTAGGCTACATACCGCCCAAATTTCTGGATTGGTGGGTAAATTATTTGTGGTAGTCGCTAAGGGTGTAACTGCCCAAAATCCCAATATACTGGCAATCAGCACAAACCACAACATAAAAACACCTATAAATCAAAAACTTATACCATTATATCATAGCTAGAGTTAAAGGTTTATTATGCAAATTATTCGTTTTATTTTGTTGATAGTTGGTACGATTTTATTTCTCAATGGTGCTATTTTTATTGGTTTAAGAAGAATTAATCTTGGGACAGTATTACCTGCAATTATTGGATTGATTTTTTTAATTCAAGCGATTTTTTGGAAAGAAATACACAATTTTTTGCAATTGCATAAAAATTTACACATGGTTTGGCGAGGATTTTGGGTTGCTTTTACGATTTGGTTTATCAGTTTTATTGGTTTTATTTTAATTTTACAACAAAATATCAGTAAAAATTCTTATATTCCGACAGTCAATGCAATTATTGTATTGGGTTCTGGTTTTAAAAACGGTAAACCAAGTCCAATTTTAGCCAGTCGTTTAGATAGTTCTGCTAGACTTGCATTGTCTCAACCCAACGCATTATTAATTTTATCGGGCGGTATTGGATTTGCCAAAACCCAAAGCGAAGCAGAAGTAATGGCAAATTATTTACAGGAAAAATATAATTTACCTTTATCAAGAATGATTTTAGAGGCAAACAGTACAAGCACTGAGCTGAATTTAAAAAATTCTCAGCAAATTTTACAACAACATAATATTCTTTTAACACAGCCTATCGCCATTGTTAGTAGCGATTTTCATACACTTCGTGCCAAAGCCATTGCAAAAAAACAAGGTTATCAAAATATCGTGGTAGTAGGTAGTCCAACACCCTTAAAAACCCGTTTTAACGTTTGGCTTCGAGAATATTTTGCATTTATTAGTGGCTGGATATTAAATGAATACTAAAAAAGCGAACCTTTCGTTCGCTTCTTATTTTAAAAAATATTTTATTTAGCTTTATCTAAAGAATAAATATAGCTAGCCAATAGTAACACACGTTCGTTACCTAGCTTGGTATTCCATTCAGGCATCACACCTGCACGACCATGACGAATAGTTGTGCGAACATCTTCACGGTCGCCACCAAATAACCAAACATCATCTGTTAAATTTACTGCACCTAAGTCGTGATTACCTTTACCTTCTGCACCATGACACACCACACAGTTTGCGTCAAAAATGGCTTTACCTTGATTAACCAATGTTTTATCAAGTTCGCCGTTAGCTTTTGAGCCTTTATTTGGTGATAGTGATAAAACATATTCTGCAACTGCACGCACGCCATCTTCACCCACTTGATTTTTCCATGCAGCCATTGCACCAACACGACCATTTTGAATGGTTAATAAGATTTGTTCTGGTTTACCACCATAAATCCAGTCTTTATCAGTCAAGTTAGGATAACCTTTTGCACCTTTTGCCTGCGAGCCATGACATAACGCACAGTTTTGTAAAAACAAGCGTTGTCCAATTTTAATTGCTTGCGGATTGCTTGCTAATTTTTCTACGGCTGGTGCTAAAGCAACAATGTTATCATTAATTTGTTTTTGTAAATCTGGGTTTGGCTCAGCATTTTTACGTTGCTCTAATTGTAGCTTTTCTAACTCAACCAATTGTTTAGTCACAGCTGGGTCTTGTAAGATTTTTTCATTAAAGCTTTTTAAAAATGTTGTATTATTTGAGGCATAGTCACTTTTTAATTCGTTATCACTCGTCCAAGCAACTTCTTTCCCATCAATATTAACGGTCGTGATACCTTTCCAATAATTTGGCATAATACTTGGGAATAATACAAAATACCCTAGTCCCCAAATCAATGTTCCCCAAAAAATCCATAGCCACCATTTAGGTAATGGACGGTCATATTCTTGGATACCATCATAAGTATGACCTGTCGTGCCATCTTTTTCAAGTTTTGGACGATAACGCAAAGTAAACACCAAAACACAGAGAATAAACAACCAACAGGCAAGGCTTAAAATCGTAACCCATAAACTCCAAAATAGGCTCATTTTTTATCCTTATTGCATTGTGATGATGTGACATCAATATCATCATCATCTAATGCAAGTTGTGCATCTTTTTCAAATCTTTCTCGATTTTCGGGTGAGTATGCCCACCAAACGATTGCTAAGAAGGCAATAAATGCCGCCACAGTGGCGATACTATGCAATGTGCCTAATGACATTAGCGTTGTCCTTCCATTGCTTTCCCAAGTTGCTGTAAATATGCCACAACAGCATCTAGCTCGGTTTTGCCTTGCACTTGGTCAGGGGCAGCTGCAATATCTGCGTCACTATACGGTACACCAAAACGGTCACGGAATAAACGCATTTTTTCTTGCACTTTTTCACCATTAACTTCTTTTTTCGCAAGCCATGGGAATGGTGGCATCACTGATTCAGGTACAAGTGATTGAGGGTCAATTAAATGCTCTCTTTGCCAATCATCAGAATAACGTCCACCAACACGAGCTAAGTCAGGCCCTGTACGTTTTGAACCCCACAAAAATGGGTGGTCCCATGTAGACTCAGCTGCACGAGAATACGGCCCATAACGTTCTACTTCGGCACGCAATGGACGAATCATTTGAGTATGACATACGTGACAACCTTCACGGATATAAATATCACGACCTTCTAACTCTAACGCTGTCCATGGCTTCATGTTTGGTAATGGCTTGTTCACATCTTTACTAAAAATTAATGGTACAATCTCTACCAATGTTGCAAAACTAATTGCAACGACAACAAGAATAAGTAAAAGACCTGTATTTTTTTCAATAATTTCATGATTCATTTTTGCCATGATTTGTCTCCCACTTATGATTGTCTTGTGGTCATTGGTTCTACAACAGACGTTTCCCCTGCATCAACACGTTTTGTACTTGGCATGGTAATTGTTTTGTAAACATTATATGCCATAACAAACATACCAGTCACATACAAGAAACCACCAAATGCACGACCAATATAAGGATAATGAGAGAATAACACTGTATCAACAAAGCTATAAACCAATGTTCCATCTGGGTTTGTGGCACGCCACATCATACCTTGACCAATACCAGAAATCCACATTGACACGATATAAAAAACCGTACCTGCAGTTGCTAACCAGAAATGAGCTGTAATCAAGTCTATTGAATACATTTTCTCTTTGTTCCATAAACGTGGAATTAACACATAAATAGAACCAATTGTAATCATACCCACCCAGCCTAACGCACCAGAGTGAACGTGACCTACAGTCCAGTCAGTATTGTGTGACAACGCATTAACTGTTTTAATCGACATCATTGGACCTTCAAAGGTAGACATCGCATAGAACGATAACGCAACAATTAAGAAGCGAATAATTGGGTCTGTACGTAATTTATCCCAGCTACCAGATAGCGTCAATACCCCATTAATCATACCACCCCAAGATGGAGCAAATAAAATCAATGAAAACACCATACCTAAAGACTGAGCCCAGTCAGGTAATGCTGAATAATGTAAATGGTGACCACCCGCCCACATATAGGCAGCAATTAACGCCCAAAAATGCACAATAGACAAGCGATAAGAATAAACAGGACGACCAATTTGTACAGGCACGAAATAATACATCATACCTAAGAACGCCGCTGTTAAATAGAAACCTACCGCATTATGACCATACCACCATTGCACCATCGCATCAGTTGCACCGCCAAATAATGAATAAGATTTCCAGCCTGACAATGGTACAGCCAAACTATTAACAATATGCAATAACGCAATTGTGATAATAAATGCTGCAAAGAACCAGTTCGCCACATAAATATGAGAAGTTTTACGCTTAATCAATGTACCAAAAAACACGATAGCATAAGCAACCCATACTACTGCAATGGCAATATCAATCGGCCATTCTAGTTCGGCATATTCTTTTGCACTGGTCAAACCAAGTGGCAAAGTAATCACCGCAGACACAATAATAGCCTGCCAACCCCAAAAAGTAAACCAAGCTAAATAGGGGGCAAACAAACGAGTTTTACACGTTCTTTGAACAATATAATAAGAAGTAGCAAACAATGCTGAACCACCAAATGCAAAAATAACCGCATTGGTGTGAAGAGGACGCAGACGGCTAAACGTTAGCCATTCAATGCCAAAATTAAGTTGAGGCCATGCTAACTGCGATGCAATGAACACCCCAACTGCCATACCGATAATACCCCATACAACCGTCATGATTGCAAACAGCTTAATCAAGCTAATTTCGTAATCATCGTTAATAGGTATTGCTGTGTTTTGTAAATTCATTCGATGATTTCCTTTACAGCCAATAATATCAAAAAGTTTATTACAACCAACCTTGCTGTCACTACCAGAAAATAATTAAAAATCAACTATTTTCATACCATCACTAGACTGGAAAATTTAATTTGTACTCAATTATACTAAAAATTTTCATTAAAATATGCTAGCGATAGCTGGCAACCACAAAAACTTGTCTTATATGTAAAAACTCCCGACTTCATGTGTGGTATTGTAACTCAATATTTACCAAATATCACCTAATGTAACGGCTAGAATGTAAAAAAAATTGTATATTTTATGGATTTTAGTATCACTATCGTAAAAAACCTTGAAACTGTCAAGGAATTATTTTCATAATCTCAACAATTCACCAACAAATCTATGTATAATAGGTGAAAATTTTTTACAACACCTATCAAAGGAAAATTTATGGCGATTTTTTTAACACAAGCATGGTTTGATGAAGTAGCACAATTAACTGCTCAAGCAGGCGATTTAAACTTGCCACCTGTCATTAAAAACTTAACAATTAATTTAAAAGTGACTGATACAGCTGATGGTGAAGTTTCTGCATCATTTTATGAGGGTAATATTCATCAAGGCTTAAAAGAAGGTGCTTTAACTACTTTAATTTTAGATGCTAAAACCTTAAAAGCGGTATTTTTAGAACGTGATATGAACTATGCAATGCAAGCGTTTATGGAAGGGAAGATTAAAGTAGAAGGCGATATGGGGCAACTTATGTCTATTCAAACTGCAACACCAAGTGCAGAACAAAAAGCTTTATTTAAAAACATTCTTGCAATAACAGAAGTTGCCTAACCTAACCTTAACCTTTAGCAACATTAACCTGCAAAATGAATTAATTTAACCATCACCGCCATACCAAAAACGAAAAATACAAATGGTAATAAATTGTGTTCCATACCTTTAGTGGCTAGACCAAACGGTTGTTTCACAAAAGATGATGATGTTTGTTTCATTGCAAATATTCCTAAGAAAGTTAATGTTAGCGAGTTCACAGATAATAAGGTAATTGAAAAGCGTAACGTTTTCAATGCCTTTTCGATATTCTGTTGCTTTTTCACGATTAAATGACAGGTTTTTTTCTACCTAAAAAACCCTTTACAAAAATAAGGGTTTTTTAAATAATTGATATGCCAAAATTATTTTTTGGAATATTGATTTTCTTTGTAGATGGCTAATTGTAACCAAATGTTAGCTTGAATATAGTCACCCACTCGAATATTTTTTGCTAATTTGTCACGATGTACTGCAATACGAATTACCACTGGATTATCCAAACTTTCTCGCAAAATAACGACATCTAATAGAACACATGCAATTTGATTAAACTGGGTAGATTGCATGCCTAAAACTTGACCTTGACACCATGCCTCATCTTGTTGCCCAATCGTGTCACCAAATAAATAAGCACACATATGTCCAACATTGATTTGAATAGGTTCAAGTGGTAGCTGACTGGGGTCTGGTTGCCATTTGGCAATTTGTTGTTCTAAATCAATCGGAGGATTGTTGTTATTTTTGGCTAAAATGTCATGAAATGCAAGATGATAACGAATAGCTTCAGGCTCTCTAACAGTAATAATTTCTGATTTATTGCTTGGTTGAACTTCGTAAGCAAACGCACTTAAGTTTACAAAATAACGGGTATTTTTTTTATAATGATACTGATTGACAGTATACAGCTGGTCAAACGCATATAAAATCGTACCATCATCTGTTTTTAAACGCAAAATTGCTTCTTGGCGTTTGTCACAACGTAAGATACTATCAATGATTGCCCATTGTCCATAAGGACTATTCACGCAAGGAAACGCATTCACAAATGATTTTGGTTTACCTGCATCAGTTAAAGTAACAACTTGATTTATATGAATGTCTAAATTCCCTGATAATAATAAGGTATTTAAAAAACTTGGCTGGTCATTGGTCAAGCCATGCGGTATGGTTGCCATATCTATATGTTGTTGTAGCCATTGAGGTACATCATTAGGAATGTTATCAGTCAGACATGCCCAGTGGTCAGCATGTCCAACGGATTGTTGTTGATTAAGGCTGATAGTGTCAGGAAACAAAGTTGTCGCAGTCATATAGCTATCCTATTTTTCTATTAGTGTTAATATGGGGGTAGTTTTGTTTTTTTCATCTTTATTTGTTACATTTTCTATTTTTTTCCACTTTTTTAAGTAAAATTATAAAAAATCCTGCCCATTTTGTCGCAAAATATGGCAGACTATGGCTTTTTTGTGATGTAGGTAATTGGATATCTATTATGTTTCGTCCATTGGCGTTGTTTATTGGTTTGCGTTATACCCGAGCCGAACGCAGTAATCGATTTATTTCTTTTATTTCGTTAATTTCTATGTTGGGCTTAATGCTTGGTGTAGCGGTATTAATTACTGTTTTATCAGTCATGAATGGTTTTGATAGAGAGTTAAAAACCCGAATTTTGGGAATGATACCTCAGGCAACTGTCACATCAAGCGAAATTATTCCAAATTGGCAACCCTTAGCAAAAGAAATTGCTAAAAATCCCAATGTTGAGGCGGTTGCTCCTTTTATTCAGTTACAAGGTATGCTGACGGCAAATGGACAAGTTGCTGGTATTATGGTGACGGGTATTGAACCTGAGTATGAAGAAAAAGTTTCTATTATTCATCAACATATGTCAGCTGGAGACATTAAAACATTGCAAGCTGGCGGGTTTAATATCGTGATTGGTCAAAGTATGGCTGATTCGCTTGGGGTAACACTTGGGGATAAAGTGACGTTAGTATTACCTGAAGCTTCTCCATCACCTGCTGGCGTTATCCCTCGGTTTAAACGATTTACGGTGAGTGGGATTTTTGACATCAGCCCAGAAGTCAATAGTTTAATGGCATTTATTCCCATGAATGATGCGGCACGTTTATTGCGTTTACCCGATGGAGCTCAAGGTATTCGTATGAAATTAAATGATTTGTTTGTTGCACCGACAGTCGCTCAACAGTCAGCAAATATTATGCCTCAAACATTGATACCAAATGATTGGACATCAACCCATGGCAATTTGTTTGGTGCCATTCAAATGGAAAAAGCGATGGTTGGCTTGCTATTATTTTTAATTATTTTAGTTGCTGCATTTAATATTGTGTCATCGTTGGTGATGTTAGTTACTGATAAAAAAGCTGATATTGCCATTTTAAAGACGTTTGGTGCTTCACCAAAATTAATTACTCAAGTGTTTATGGTACAGGGGCTGGTGATTGGGGTCATTGGTACGCTGGCAGGTACAGTTCTTGGGGTAGTGATGGCGTTATCAGTCAGTAATGTCGTTGGCTGGCTCAATTCAGCATTTGGTTTACATTTATTTGACGCATATTTTATCAATTATTTACCTTCAGAATTGGCTTGGCGAGATGTATTTGTGATTGCTTTAGCATCTTTGGTCATTAGCTTTTTAGCAACAATTTATCCTGCCAAACGTGCCTCAAGCATTCAACCAGCTCAAACGTTACGTTATGAATAGTAAGAGAAACTAAACTTATGACTGCAATTTTAACTGCAACCAATATCACAAAAATTTATCAAGAAGGCAAAGTCGATACCCCTGTATTACGGGGGTTAGATTTAAGCATGAATACAGGAGAAAAAATCGCTATCGTTGGCACGAGTGGCTCTGGCAAAAGCACATTACTACATATTTTAGGTGGACTTGATGTACCGACTTCTGGTGAGGTGTGGCTACATGGACAATGTTTAAACCAGCTTAATGAAACCCAGCGAGGTAATTTACGCAACCAATATTTAGGTTTTATTTATCAATTTCATCATTTGCTCGCTGAGTTTACTGCGGTGGAAAATGTGGCAATGCCATTATTAATGCGTCCAACCGTATCTATTTCCCAAGCAAGAGAACAAGCCATTGAGTTATTAAACAAAGTTGGTTTATCACATCGACTGACTCATCGTCCAAGCGAATTATCAGGCGGTGAACGCCAACGTGTTGCGATTGCTCGGGCATTGGTCACCAAACCATCTCTCATTTTAGCTGATGAGCCAACAGGTAATCTTGACCATGCTAACGCTTATGCCGTATTTGAAATTTTATCAGAATTACAACATAGTTTTGGCACAGCATTATTAATGGTTACGCACGACCGCCAATTAGCAAAAATGGCAGATAAACAAATGGAACTACAAAACGGGCAATGGGTTTAAGATTTCTTAAATAAAAATGCAGAAACAATACCTGATAAGGCGTAAATCACACTAATCGCTAATAATCCCACTGGTAAATCATACATCACAATGCCTAATACTAAAACAATCAAAATGAGTGCCACAAATGGCACTCGTTTTTTATCCAGCTCTTTAAAACTATAATATTTTAAATTACTCACCATCAATAAACCAACAATCACCACCCAAACTGCAGATATGATTTGTATTGTATGATTTTGCCATTGTAATATCGCTTGCCAGTCTATCATCACCATCACAAAAGTAATAATCAAAATCGCCGCTAATGGACTTGCCACCCCAATAAAATATTTTTTATCAACTACCCCAATTTGTACATTAAAACGAGCCAATCGCATTGCTGCACAGGCAGAATACACAAAGGCACAGGCAATTCCAATCCGTCCCAATGGCTGTAATGCAAAATGATAAATCAAAATCGCAGGAGCAAGACCAAAGGCTATACAATCCGCTAATGAATCTAATTGTTCACCAAACGCACTTTGAGCATTTAACAATCGAGCCGTCCTACCATCAAGACCATCTAAAAAGGCTGATAAGAAAATCGCAAGACTAGCTTTATAAAAATTACCATTAGCACTTTCTATTATCGAATAAAACGCCACCAATAACGATAATAACGTAAATGAATTAGGGATAAGATACACCCCTTTTTTTCTAACGGTTTTATTGGCGACTTTTTCATCTTCGATAACCTCAAAGGTCAAACCTTCCGCATTATCTTCTGGTAAATTTTGTTGATTATTAGACTGTAAATTGCCCATTTTACTACCTTTCATCATATATTCAGGTTTATTCGCCAACCAGCCAATCTACTTTGAGGCTTTGCTCTTTGGTCATTGCTGGGCTGTTGTGATGCTGTAAAATTGGTTGTAAATATTGTAAAATTGATAAAGCATATTTATCAAATTGCCATGGTGGATTAATAATCAACATACCTGTACCATTTAATCCAACTGCAACATCATTTGGATAAATATTTAATTCACAAATTAGCTGACGTTTAATGCCTGTACGTTTCATTTTTTTGTAAAACAGCTCAACCGCCTCTTTATTTTTTAATGGATACCATAACGCATAAATACCTGTTGCCCATTTTTTATAAGATTTTTCTAACAACTCAACTAAGTTTGAAAAATCTTTATGTTCTTTTTCAAATGGTGGGTCAATTAAAATTAAACCACGTTTTTCCGCTGGCGGAATGACTGCCAAAATCCCTTCAAACGCATCTCGATGATGAATACCAATAGGTAACTGATGTAATTGATAATTTAACGCATCATATTCATCTGCTTTAAACTCAAACGCTTCAGCTCGGTTATTTATTGTATCATGCTTTTGTAAATGACGAGCTATCCACCATGGTGAACCTGGATATACATATTTATCATAAAATTTCTTAGCATACGCTAAATCTTGTAAATAAGTTTGTACCGCTGGTGGTGCATTTGTATTATCCACCATTTGTAGCTTTTGGATACCACCACTTGCCTCACCTGTTTTTTTAGTTTCTTCACTATTTAGCGAATATAATCCCCGCCCACCATACGCATCTAATACATAAAATGGTTTAGATTTTTGACTAAGTTGTTCTAATAGTTGAATTAATAAGATATGTTTGACCACATCGGCAAAATTGCCTGCATGAAATGCGTGTTGATAATTCATGAGAGTTTTTGTTACCTATAAATTTGCTTAGTTAATATGGTAACATAGCTAGAAAAAACTTAAATAGTTTATTTGAAAAATTCATTCATAAAAAAACCTCTAAAATCATCAAAAGATTTTAAAGGTTTTTTATTGATTTTATTTTTTTATCATCATTTTTTGTTCATTGTCTAAGCTTGCCATCACTTCAGGCAATTTTTCCATAGCTTTACTAACAGCGATATCTATCACGCTACTAACAACAGTTTGGGCGGTTTGAGCTAGTCCTAATTTTTCCGCCAATGTTGGTTTTTTACGGGTATGAATGGCATAAACTTCATGATTTTTCATCAATTCTAAAATATAACTATCTGAGGTTTTTAATTCATCAACTAATTTTAAATTTAACGCATCTGTACCATACCAATGTTCACCCGTTGCAACTTTTTCAAGCTCAAGCTGTGGACGATATTTTGTGACAAACTCTTGAAATAATTGATGAGTTTGTTCTAATTCTTGTTGAAACTTTTGCTTATTTTCTTCTTCATTTTTACCAAACATCGTCACGGTACGTTTATATTTACCTGCGGTAAATACATCAACATCAACATTATGTTTTTCTAAAAATTCATGAAAATTTGGCACTTGGGCAACAACACCAATTGAACCCACCACAGCAAATGGTGCTGATAAAATTTCATCAGCGACACACGCCATCATATAGCCACCACTTGCCGCAACTTTATCAATACAAATTGTTAGTTTTAATCCTGCTTCTTTAATTCTTGCCAGTTGTGATGATGCTAAACCGTACGCATGTACTAATCCACCCGATGACTCTAAACGAATAATCACTTCATCACCTTGTTTGGCAATAGTTAATAATGCGTTAATTTCCTCTCGTAATTGTTGCACAGCAGTGGCTTTGATGTCACCATGAAAATCTAAAACATAAACTTTATTTTCTTCTTTTGTTGATTTATGTTTACTAAACAATGCTTTTTTTAAGGTTTTTTTTAGTTGTTTTTTATCGCCAATGCTGACTAACAGCTGTTGTTTATAATGTAATTGTTCTTTGTTCAAATGGGTAATTTTCAACTCGGTAGGGTGTTTATCAGTGTGAAATAACATACAGTTTCCTAAATAATTTGTCATGTCATTTTATTATGGTAGTGTTTTTTTTGCTTTTCAATGCTAAAAATCGTTTCAATATGTTATCAGCAATTTACCAAGCAATGATTGATGATAGTTGTATCAAATGGATAAACAAGGCATAATATTCGTTTGAAAAAAATTTACATTGGGAAAATTATCATCATGATGCGTACACAATACTGCGGTGCAGTAACTGAAGCACTTATCGACCAAACTATAACAATTTGTGGCTGGGTACATCGTCGCCGTGACCATGGCGGGGTGATTTTCTTGGATATGCGTGACCGTGAAGGTTTATTGCAAGTAGTTATCGACCCTGACACACCAGAAGCGTTTGCGACTGCGGACGTTGCCCGTTCAGAATATGTATTAAAAATCACAGGACGTGTGCGTGCCAGATATGCAGGTACAGAAAATAAAAATATGACCAGCGGACAAGTGGAATTGTTGGCAAAAGAAATTGAAACTATCGCTACGAGCGAAACACCGCCATTTCCGTTAAATGATGACTTTACCAATACCTCAGAAGAATTACGATTAAAATATCGCTTTTTAGATATGCGTCGCCCAGAAATGCAAGAACGCATGAAATTTCGTGCTAAGGCAACTTCAACCATTCGCCGTTACTTAGATGAGCATGGTTTTTTAGATGTTGAAACCCCAATTTTAACCCGTGCCACCCCAGAAGGTGCTCGCGATTATTTGGTGCCATCACGCACCCATCAAGGCGAATTTTTTGCTCTACCGCAATCGCCACAATTATTTAAGCAATTATTGATGGTGGCAGGGTTTGACCGTTATTATCAAATCGCTAAATGTTTCCGTGATGAAGATTTGCGAGCTGACCGTCAGCCAGAATTTACCCAAATTGATATTGAAACCTCGTTTTTATCAGACGATGACATCATGAACATCGCTGAAGGTTTAACCAAGGATTTGTTTAAAACCATGTTAAACGTGGAATTTGACACCTTCCCTCGCATGACTTATAACGATGCGATGCGTGATTATGCCTCTGATAAGCCTGATTTACGCATTCCGTTAAAATTGGTTGATGTTGCAGATTTAATGAAAAATGTTGAATTTAAAGTATTTTCTGCACCAGCCAATGACCCAAAAGGTCGAGTTGTTGCTCTGCGTATTCCAAATGGTGCAGAAATTACCCGTAAACAAATTGATGAATATACAAAATTTGTTGGAATTTATGGGGCAAAAGGCTTGGCTTATATCAAAGTCAATGATATTACCAACATCAACAATGGCGTGGACAAAGAGTCAGGATTACAATCACCTATCATCAAAAACATGACTGATGAAGTACTAATTGAACTGATTAATCGCACTAACGCCCAAAATGGTGATTTAATTTTCTTTGGTGCAGACAAAGCCAAAGTAGTCAATGATGCCATGGGTGCATTACGGGTTAAAATTGGTCATGATTTAAATATGGCAACTTGTGAATGGGCGCCACTTTGGATCGTGGATTTCCCAATGTTTGAAGAAACCGATGATGGCAAATGGACATCTGTTCACCACCCATTTACTCGCCCTAAAGGTTCGGTAGAAGAGATGAAAAACAGCCCAGAAACCGCTCTATCTATCGCCTATGACATGGTATTAAACGGTACAGAAATTGGTGGTGGTTCACTGCGTATCAATACTTTGGATATGCAAAAGGCGGTTTTTGAAGCATTGGGAATTAGCGAAGAAGAAGCCAACGAGAAATTTAGTTTCTTATTAAATGCCCTAAAATATGGTGCACCGCCACATGGTGGCTTGGCGTTTGGTTTAGACCGTTTAATTATGTTAATGACAGGAGCAAGCTCAATTCGTGACGTGATTGCTTTCCCAAAAACTAAAACTGCTGAATGTCCATTAACTGATGCTCCTGCTCAAGTTGATAATCGTCAATTGCGAGAGTTAGGCATTCGTATGCGTGAAAAAGAAAAGAAAGCTGAATAAAATTTATCTATGAATGCTTTTTACATCACACGTTATGTGCCAATGTTTGTTTTACGAGCATTGGCAATTTTCGTGGCTTGGGTGATGATACATTTACCCAATTTAAAAATACATCGTAATATTCAAACTAACTTAATACTTGCTTATCCAGAACTAAATGATGATGAAATACGTTTGCTTACGTCACAAATCATCTATCATCAAACTTTGACTGCGGTTGAGTCTGTCAAATGTTGGGCGATGCCACCTGATTGGTCAATTGCTCAAATCCACACCGTACATAATCAAGATGTTTTAATAGAGGCTTTAAGTAATCCTAAAGGTATGCTCGCCATTGTACCGCATTTAGGCACTTGGGAGATGATGAACGCATGGCTTAATCAATTTGGTTCGCCTACCATCATGTATAAACCTGTCAAAGGACAAAAAGCTAACGAATTTGTTTTAGCAGGAAGACAGCGTCTGAATGCAACGCTTGTTCCAACTGATGGCACAGGTGTTAAAGCCATTTTTAAAACCTTAAAAGCAGGTGGATTTAGTATTATTTTACCCGACCATGTCCCAGACATTTCAGGGGGGGAAGTCGTGCCATTTTTTGATGTGCCGTGTTTATCTAGCACGTTATCACCAAAGCTTGCCAGTAAAACAGGCTGTGCATTAGTTGGTTTGACCTGTGTTCGGCGAGATGATGGCGAAGGCTTTGATGTATACTGTGATAAACTGGATAATCCTGATTTATATAACAAAAATATAAGCATCGCCACGACAGCGTTAAATAACGAAATCAAAGCCATGATTAATCGTTTTCCTCATCAATATATGTGGGGTTATCGGCGGTTTAAGCACGTCCCAAATGTTGAGAATATCTATACTTTAACTTCTGAACAACTACGACAGTTATCCCAGCAAACAAGGAATATTTCCCATGAGCCAAACTGATGAAAATCGCTATATTATCTGCATGAAATGGGGAACAAAATATTCTGCCGAATATGTCAATCGCCTATACCGCATGGTAAGCCGTTATTTGACCTTACCATTTCAGATGATTTGTCTGACCGATGACACTACGGGTATCTATCCCGACATTCAATGCTTTCCCATTCCAGAGTTAAACTTGCCTGCCAATTTACCCGAACGGGGCTGGAAAAAACTCACCACCTTTAAACCTGATTTATACGGTTTAAAAGGCACTGCTCTTTTTTTGGATATTGATATTGTCATCGTGGATAATATTGACTGCTTTTTTACCCACAAGGCAGAACATGACGATAGCGTAATGATTATTCGTGATTGGAAAAAGCCATGGCGAATGGTGGGTAATAGCTCGGTATATCGCTTTAAGGTCGGCTACAACACTTATCCAAATTTACTAAGCTATTTTGAACAAAATTTTGAAAAAATCCGTGGACAAGTCCGTCATGAACAAGCATTTTTATCTAATTACTTGCGTGAACACCATCATTTAGAATATTGGGATAGTTCATGGTGTGTTAGTTTTAAATATCACTGCCTACAAAAAATCCCATTTGCTTATTTTATTCCCCCCAAAAAACCGACTGGGGCAAAAATTATTATTTTTCATGGCGAAATTAATCCACCTGATGCGATTACGGGTGGTGGCGGTAAATGGTATCGTTATGTATTACCTAGTGATTGGATTAAGGACGCATGGCAGTAATGATAAAAAGCAACTTATTAAAAAAACACAAAGCTTATAACCATAGCATTTTTTTCTTTAATTTCTTATTCGCTACATGGTTAAGCTGGGGAGTTTCAGGTACACTACCTAGATTGCACGATATATTACTTATATGGTGCATTATCAATTGTCTGTGGCTCAAACCAATCATATTTAAAATAATTAGTCCTTTATTGCTAGTCTTGATTTTATATAATCCTATTGGATTTCAATACGGTTATCCCAATGCAGGCATGATAGCTTCTGTACTTGAAACTAATATCAATGAAACTCAAGAATTCTTTGATTTAACTTTAGTTATTTATACAATAATTATTATTATACTAAGTATTATCACCTATCGTTTAACCAAAAATATAAAAAACACCAAGAAGCAATACCAATTTTTTAAATATTTTTCTTGGATATTAATCACTTTATTTTTGGTTAATATTTTTTCTATTAAACACAAAACACTAAAACTTGACTATTCCAAAATATTAAATATTATACCTCATACAATGGAGCAATATCAAACTTATAAAATCAGTCAACAAAAAATTCTTAATTTAAAGAACCAAAAAGATAACTGGAATATAACTTCTTTTAAACCAAAGTACAAAACCTATGTGCTAGTTATAGGAGAGAGTGTTTCAAAGAATTTTTTATCCGCTTATGGCTATCCTGTACAGACATCACCTTTTTTAAATACCGCTTTTGGAGTAAAATATACGCAAGCAATAGCCCCTGCTGCTTACACAATACAATCCATACCAAGATTTTTAACCATTCCCAATAAAAATGAAATAGAGTTTAAAAACAATATCCTAACTTTAGCTAATAAACTAGGTATGCATACCTATTGGCTATCCAATCAAGAAAAACTGGGGATTTATGATAATGAAATTGCTTATATTGCCACCGAAGCAAAAGAACAATATTATTTAAGCGAAGCACAACCCAATTCATTACGTTATGATTATCAATTATTACCTAAAACCAAGGAAATTATCCATCAACCCATCAATCAACCAAAATTAATTATTATACATCTTATGGGATCTCATGCTCGTTTTTCTAAACGTGTAGATAATACCAAATCACATTTTTCTTTTAATGACAAATATCTATCTGATTATCTCTCAAGCATTTTACAAACAGATATGCTACTTCAAGAAATTCATCAAGAATTAAAACAAAGCAACCAATCCTTTAGCATGATATATTTAACAGATCACGGGCTAACACCGCAAAAACTTAAACATGGTACCACACAATTTAGTCTACAAATACCATTATTTAAACTATCCAGTGATGATAAAAGTCAACATATAGATGATCATATAGTTAGTGGATTTGGATTTGTATGGTTTTTGACAGACTGGCTAGGTATTCAAACACACAATCAACAACAAAATACATTTTTAAACCATTACCATCTCAATAATTTGGCAGACGTTCAAGTCTATGATGACGGCATTAAACCTTATTTAACACTTGAAGAATTTGATGGTGTATTATTACAACCCCACAAAAATGAAACAAAAAATTCACGGTAATTTTATGAAAAAACAAAACCAGTTATCAGTAGTTATGATAGTCAAAAACGAAGCCAAAAATTTGGCGATTTCTCTGCCACCGCTTGCAGGCTTGGCTGATGAG
Organism: Moraxellaceae bacterium; assembly: GCA_041855445.1. Classification (GTDB taxonomy): domain Bacteria; phylum Pseudomonadota; class Gammaproteobacteria; order Pseudomonadales; family Moraxellaceae; genus Faucicola. The sequence continues at coordinate 516 of JBHAEG010000038.1, read as the reverse complement.
ATTATTATTTTAGATAGTGGCAGTACCGACAATAGCCAAGAAATTGCTGAGCGGTTTAACGCCAAATGGTTTGTTAATACCAACTGGCAGGGCTTTGGTCGCCAGCGTCAAATCGCTCAAAGCTATGCAACAGGGGATTGGATTTTAGCCCTTGATGCTGATGAAGAAATTACCCCTGAATTAAAACAAAGTATTTTGGCGGTCATTCAAAATAAGCCTGACAATACCGTGTACGGCATTAAACGTATTGACTGTATTTTTGGGCATGAAATTGACAATCCCTATTGGGCAATCAAAGCCCATTGGCGACTGTATCCAAGTACTTTTGGTTATAATGACAATTTGGTGCATGAGTCCGTGGTGCTAAATGATGCCAAAACCGCTGTTTTAAAGGGCTTTATGCGACATCACACCGCAGAAACTCCGCTATTTTGGCTAAGTAAACGCCTAGAATATGCCAAAGCATGGGCAGATGACCGCCACAATCAAGGCAAAAAGGGCAAATTTAGCAAAGTC
>JBHAEG010000037.1:0-2554 GCA_041855445.1 Moraxellaceae bacterium | reverse complement strand
GAAATTCGTCAATGACATCGATCGCCGCCCTGCCCTGATCCTAGATCCGATGCTGGCCACGGGTGGTAGCATGGTCGCCACCATCGATATGCTAAAAAAACACGGCTGCACCAACATCAAAGCCCTAGTGCTGGTGGCTGCCCCTGAAGGCGTGCGTTTGGTTAATGAAGCACACCCTGATGTCAAAATCTACACCGCCGCTCTAGACAGTCACCTAAACGAAGATGGTTATATCATCCCAGGTCTGGGTGATGCAGGTGATAAGATCTTTGGCACCAAGCAATTATAAGTGATGAAAGACATGTGCAGGTGATACTAAGTATTGCCTGCATTTTTTTATCAGGACATAATCAGGGTAATGATGCGCAGTACACACTCTACGCACTGTTGCTCATTTCAAGTCTAGCAATGGTAAAGATAGAATATACACATCTAGTTATAACGGTATTACATTTCGTTCATATCTAGGTCAAGATATTAATGGTAATAATTTTTATTGATAATGTTCATGTGGTTAAAGAGTAGAATTTTATGTTTATAAGTTTATACGAGCCTTTTTCGGAGCAAGACTATGCCAATGATGACAATCACGCAACCATTATAAATTGTCTGGTACATTTACTATCAATAGATAAAATAGATGTGCGTGGATTTGAAATGTGGTTTAAGGATGGTCATGTTGGTGGCGATATCGCTTGGGGTATTTCGGACTGGGATGAATATATGGCAGAAGACCACAATATCCACGAAAAATTTGATGGATATTTATTCTATATTGATGCTGATGAGCATGGTGATTTATCAAGAGGAGAGGATCAAAAAATATTAACAAAAGAAGAGATAAAGCCCTTTATAAAAAGCATTATAGAACATTATTTAAAAATAGATATTCAAAATAATACTGGTGTATGGAATTTAATTTGGCTGTCTAAAGATTTTGGTTTTTATTAAAAATAATCGATAAAGGTCAAACTAAAAATGTCGTCATCAATATTTCAAATAGTAGTGTCAATATCGGTACACTAAAAACTTAGTTTGCAAAATTCCCAATTAATGGTTTAGAAAATATCATTGTTATTGATAAAAATTCTAATATCATTTTTCTTATTAAAAAAGGAGATTAATAATGGCAATTAATTTAAGTTGTTACACCACGAAAGAAGCAAGTGAAATTTTAGCAATTAACACAGAAATTGCTAACAATATTGTTTATTGAGAATAGATTTTTACTATACAACCCAAGATTTGTAAATGATATTGAGTTAGAAATCGCTTCAGAATTTAATTTTTTTCCTAAAAACAAATTTTTAATCGCCTTAAATGACAAAGACTATTCTAGTAAAATTGGAGAAATTTCTGATGTGTTTTTTGAGAAATATGGCGATGATATATTGATATTATTTGAAAATGAAACCAAGATAGAAAAAGGAAAATGGTAAACCCGATGGCTTACACCCTTATTTTGTGGACTTTACAGGCGATATGACACCGCCTAAGTACAGTAGGGTGCGCACAGCGCGCCATTAATCTGGGGTGCGGGGCGTCTATGTACCAGTACAATATTCCCAGACACTCCATAAGAGGTTATACTACCCCAAACTAGGAGTAACTTCTTATGGCAAAACAGCGTAAGCAGTATAGCAACGAATTTAAACTAGAAATGGTCAAACTCATAGAAGAACAAAATCAGCGTGTTGTTGATGTTGCTAAGCAAATCTGTTTCAATGGTGCGTTGTACGCACCTACGCACTGTAAATTAAAATGAATAATTACATTCTTTTTTTCTTATATGTACTCTCATCGGTCATTGCTGGTTTTTCTTTTGGGCTATGTATCTATATTATAGAATGGGTTGTTCAAAGTGGGGCGGAAATACCATTTGCTTTCGCCTTTTTTCCAGTATGGGTTATGCGATTTTGGGCTTTCCCAATACATTAATTTTATTTGGGATTGATATTACCATAGGGGAATATTGGCAAGCCATGAGTAAATACAAAAGTTTTTTTCTAATGATATTGGGTGGTATTCTGGCTGTTATATGCCCACCTTTGATTTTTCTTACTATCGGTGAAGAATTTGATATAATTAGAATTACTGGGTTTTTTATAATGGGATTTATACATCCATTAATTGTCCATCTCTTGATTAAAGCTGTAGCACGGTAGGCTAATTTAGCGATAGCCCAACCCAGCATTTATGGTGTAACTCATTGAACTTGTTGGGTTTCGCAAGCTCAACCCAACCTATGGACTCAAATGATATTCATACTCAATCAACGGGTTCAATGCTACTAAAGGGTAGGCAGTTTCATTGTACCGGTGCAGTATTCGGTGGCTATCAGGTCTTGGGTAGTCAGGGTGTTTGTGGTTTTAAACAACAAAAAAGCCCAAACCGTTCGATTTGGACTTTTTAAAATTTGGAGCGGGAAACGAGATTCGAACTCGCGACCCCAACCTTGGCAAGGTTGTGCTCTACCAACTGAGCTATTCCCGCTGATCAGCATTCGCTGTATGGGTGCGTATTATACAGGATAATTATCACGCGTCAAGCATTT
>JBHAEG010000036.1:0-2525 GCA_041855445.1 Moraxellaceae bacterium | reverse complement strand
TATTCTCCTGACCTAAATCCCATAGAACAAGTTTGGAGCTGGATAAAAAGTCTAAGGCAAGATTGGAGGCTTGATTGTATTGATAGCTTGTTCTTTTATTTTATGTGGATTTGTGGTAGTTTTTAGGTTCGGTTGGTATAGTCTATTTTGATTTTAAAATATCTATTGTGTCTTTTAGTAATTGTATTTCTTTATTTTTTTGCTCAATGATTTCATCTCTGTGGTTTAGAGATAGTTGTAAGTTGTCAATTTGGGCTTGCAACTTCAATAATGAATTATTATGATAAATTGCACCACTTGTTTCTTTTCCAAAAATGCAAAAATGATTGTCATTTATAAAGAACGCACGGCTAGTTTCATCAATACTAAGCAGTTCGGGCAAAGATACATTTAAGGCTTCTGCAATTTGTTGTAAACGAGATACGGTTAATCCACGTTCTCCGCGCTCAATTTTAGCATAACCTTCTCTTGTCATATGAATTTTAACCGCTAACTTTTCTTGTGATAAATTGTTCAATTCTCTTAATATTTTAATTTGTTCAACTATTTCCATAATAATGCTCCATTTTGGGTGTCTAGTAAGGACATATTGTACCTAGTAATAATAAGTATTAACACATATACTGAACATAGTTGTACTAGGTTGGTTTAATATAAACCATTTGACAACTCTGCAATTTGGTCTACAAGGATCTATCATGTCAAAATATATTACTGTTATTATAACCAATAGAGATGGTAAAGCGCAATCTGGGGTTAAGGTATCAACTATGAGTTCTGAGACTAGAACTGATAATAATGGTCAGGCAACTATCTGTGTTAGTGGTAGTAGTATCACCATTTTTGTTAATGGTAGAACTGTATATGATGGTTTTGCATCATCTTGTCCAAATCAGATTTTTCATACTATCTAACTAATCTAATAGAGTGGGGGTTATTATGACTTTTGTGAGTACAAATATTAAATTTGACATTACAATTATCAGAAGTATGTGGCAGTGTGAAGGTTGTGGCAGATTTAATGAAGATAAGGCTTATGAGTGTGCATACTGTGGTCGAAAGCCATAATAGATGAAAATAAACTTTTTACCCCTTGTGTGTCAAGCATATCACGCAGGGGTTTGGCATTTATTAAGTTGGGTTTTTTGTGGATAATTAACGCCTTGACGATTAACAAAAGGTAAACATCTGCAAATAAACATTAATGAGGCTGACGTAGATTAGCACATATGATATACTGCAAATAAAATATGAAGCTAACTCGTTGTAAATTAAGTAAAAAATTACAGTTAAAACTGCTTGAATTTTTTGTCGCAGAAGTTACTGCTAGAACGTTGGCGGATTTGCTTGATATTCAGTACAATACAGCCATATTGTTTTACCACAAAATCAGGCTTGTGATAGAATACAATCTCAATCTTGAAGCCAATCAGTTATTTGACGGCGAGATTGAACTTGATGAAAGCAACGAAGGCGGTATCCGCAAGGGTAAGCGTGGGCGGGTGCTGGTGGTAAAACCGCCGTGTTTGGTCTTTTAAAGCGAAATGGCGTTGTTGTTAAAGACACCAAAACTGATACGCTAATGCCTATTATTACAAGCAAAATCAAGCCTGATAGTATTGTTTATATGGACTACTACAAAATCTATAATGCTCTTGATGTGAGTGATTTTAAGCATTTTAGAATCAACCATTCAAAAGAGTTTGCAAAAGACTATAATCACATCAGGCACAAGAAAACTTTTGGAATCAAGCCAAACGAGTGCTTAGAAAGTACAATGGCATTGACAAGAAACATTTCCATCTTTTTATTAAAGAATGTGAATTTCGTTTTAACTATGGCACGCCATCTCGAAAGCTTAAAACATTGAGAAAATGGTGTGGGATTTAAACCTTATCTACGTCAGCCCCAAAATTTATAATTCAGCTTGTTTAAATGATTAAAAAGAGCAACAAGAAAAATGGATAGAAAAACATCAGTAAATATTTAACTATTTAAAAAAACGAATACTAAATTATTTTCAATAAGAATCCATGAAGTGTAATTTAAATCCACTTAATCTTGATATTGGCTACCCAACATAATACATTTGATCAAAAATCTACATATACCATCAAACGTTATTCGTCCAAATCTTTTAAGCTAAATTTAAGCGCATCAAAACACACGTCCATCTCAAAGCCCCGATATTGCAAAAAGCGCAATTGACGGGCTTTGTCTTTGGGGTCTTTGGGGGGTGTGTCGCCGTACTTTTTGCTGCGGGCTTCTACGGCAAGTTTTAACCAGTCAATTTCTGTGTCTTCAACATCATCATCTAATACAGTGCCGTCTTTTAGGCTATCAATGTCGGCTTTGGCAATGAGTTCGTCCAAGCTGTCGGGTAAGCTAATGCCATGCTCACGAAAGCTGTCCAAGATATGACGTTTGCCACGCCCTTTGCGAATGGCTTCACGAATCAGCATATAAGCGCAGCGTTCATCACTTTGATAGCCTTTTTCGGCAAATTCTATCAATAACGCTTCTAC
>JBHAEG010000035.1:0-46640 GCA_041855445.1 Moraxellaceae bacterium | reverse complement strand
CAAGACATCAATCAGTGGAGCGAAGTTGATATTCAACAGGTGGTCAATAAACTGAATTTACGACCGCGTAAATGTTTAGGTTGGAAAACACCTTATGAAGTTTACTTCAAAAAAACGTTGCACTTGGTTTGACAATTCAAGCGTTAAGTATTGATAAATAAATGCACTGCCTAATACAGGGTGTCCTGCAAATGCTAACTCACTATCAGGAGTAAAAATCCGAATGTTTGGTATATTAGATTGTAAATCTAAAAACACTGTTTCAGATAAATTCATTTGTTGAGCAATGATTTGCATTGTATCATTAGGTAATGGTTGATTTATCAAAAAAACAGCAAGTGGATTTCCTGCAAAATGGGTCTCGGCAAATACATTGACTAAATAATATGGGCAGGTTTTCATTAAATTTCCCCAAAAATTTTCCATAAAAAAACCACCTTGCGGTGGTTTTAGGGCAAAACTGAAATCAAACAAGGATTTATTTTTTACCACGGCTAGCAAATGCACCAAAACGCTTGTTAAAGCTAGCAACACGACCTTCGTTTTGGGCTTTACGTTGTTCGCCTGTATAAAATGGGTGAGATGCACTTGAAATATCTAATGCAACATATGGGTATTCTTTGCCTTCGTATTCACGAGTTACTTTTGATTTGATGGTAGAGCGAGTTAAAAAATACACATCAGCATTGGTGTCATGGAATAATACTTCACGATAATCTGGGTGAATACCTGCACGCATAATAATTCTCTCAAGTTCTTACCCTGCCCTTTGGTCTGCGATGTTCACAATATTATTTATATCGATTAGCCAACACAGGGTATCAAAATTCTGTTTAAAATAGGTTAGCCATTCTATGCTAAATCATCTAAAAAATCAAGTAAATTATTGATAGGTATTATGGCTGACTGGCAATCACCATAATTTCAATTAACCAATCAGGATTAACTAAATTAGCCTGAATAGTGGCTCGAGATGGTGGGGTAATGCCTTCTAGCCATTTAATCCACTCTGCATTAAATGCGTCAAAGTCTGATAAATTTTTAATAAATACTTGGGCAGAAAGCAGTCGAGATTTATCTGTGCCTGCCAATGAAAGCATCTTATCAATATTTGCTAATACTTGTTGAGTTTGTCCAACGATGTCAAGTGTTGCATCATCTGGCACTTGTCCTGCTAAATATACGACTTTGTTAAAGATGCTAACATCACTTAAAACATGATTACTTTCAAAGCGTTGAATATCGCTCATAATAATTTCCTATATAAATTTATTAATTGTATCTATCTAAAGATAATCCTTCAAGGCTAATTTCTGGTTGTTTATCAAGTACAATATCACTGATTAATCGACCCGACCCACAAGACATCGTCCAGCCAAGCGTACCATGACCTGTATTAATAAATAAGTTTTGATAACGTGTTTTACCAATAATAGGCGTGCCATCAGGTGTCATTGGACGTAATCCTGTCCAAAATTTTGCGTTAGGCAAGTCACCACCTTTGAATAATTCACCACAAACCATTTCTAGTGTTTCACGGCGGGCTTGCTTTAATGACAGGTCAAAACCGCTTAATTCTGCCATGCCTCCAACTCGAATACGTTGGTCAAAACGTGTAATAGCAACTTTATAAGTTTCGTCAAGAACGGTTGATTGTGGGGCTTGGGTTTCATCAATAATAGGCACCGTCAGCGAATAACCTTTGACAGGATACACGGGTAAATCTAACTGTAACGGTTTAGCGATATCTCTTGAATAACTACCAAATGCTAATACATAACGTTCTGCGGTCAGTACCTGCCCATCGAACAATACGCCTGTAACTTCATTTCCTTCAACTAAAATTTTTTCAACGGTTGAATTAAATTTAAAGCTAACCCCTCTTGCCTTAGCAATTTCAGCAAGGGCTTTGGTAAATAAATTACAATCACCTGTTTCATCATTGGGTAATTGCAATCCACCAACTAATTTATCTCTGGCTTGAGCAAGGGCTGGTTCAATTTTAGCAAGGTCATCACGGTACAATAGTTGATATTCAACGCCACATTCTTTTAATACTTCAATATCTTGACCAACTGCATCAAGCTGTTCTTGCTTACGAAATAATTGTAAAGTACCTTTTGAACGGTGTTCATAGCTAATACCGGTTTTTGCTCGCAATGCTCGTAAACAATCCCGACTATATTCGGCAACTCGCATCATACGTTCTTTATTAATGGCATAGCGTTCTGGATTGCAGTTTTTTAGCATTTGCATCATCCATGCCATTTGCCAAGCACTATCAGGAGTAATCGCTAATGGAGCATGTTTTTGAAATAGCCATTTCATAGCCTTAGTTGGAATACCGGGGGCAGCCCATGGCGTTGAATAGCCCGGTGATACTTGTCCTGCATTCCCAAAGCTTGTTTCTTCGGCAACATTTGGCTGACGTTCAATCAAGGTCACTTCTGCCCCTTGTTCTGCCAAAAAATAGGCTGAGGTCACACCAATAACACCACCACCTAATACGATAACACGCATGATTATCCCTTTTAGTTAAGTTAAACGATTTTACACAGTATATTCATTTACTAACAGTTTTTTTCGCTATTTTAAATGCTATAATGCCAAAAAACTAATATTTTTTTCTAAAAATTTAGCAAAAACAGGATTTTCTAATGCGAAAACTTGACCGTATCGACAACATGATACTTGATATTTTACAACAAGATGGACGAATACCATTAAGTGAACTTGCCAGCCGAGTTAATTTATCAGCAACACCTTGTTCAGAGCGGGTAAAACGCCTCGAACGAGAAGGCGTTATTATGGGATATTATGCCCGTGTTAATCCAAAGCTCGTTGATAAAAATTTATTAGTTTTTTTAGAAATTAAACTATCTGCAAAATCAGGTGATGTGTTTGAAGAAGTCGCTAGAAAAATTGCGGAAGTCCCTGAGGTGTTGGAATGTCATTTAGTATCAGGCGAGTTTGATTATTTGGTCAAAGCACGCTTAAAAGAAATGGGAGCTTATCGGCAATTATTAGGCGATTTATTAAAAAAATTACCTGCCTCCGCATCTTCCCGTAGTTATGTTGCCATGGAAGAGGTCAAAGAAAGTTTGTATATTGCAATAGATTAATAACCATTTTTTATAAAAAAAATATAAAATTATGAAAATATTTTATGATTAACAATTTTTACTAACTGTTTTTTAGCATTTGTTTTATGATGATAACACTGTGATGATAAAGATAAGTTGTTAGTTACTTATATTTAGCAAAAATTTTGTTATAAGTTATAAGAGATATTGTATGTTAGCTTACAAAGCCCCCTTACGCGATATTCGTTTTTTAACCAATGAAGTGTTTAACTACCCTGAACATTATCAGGCTCTGCAATCAGGAAAAAATGCTGACCCTGAAACTGTTGATATGATTGTTGATAGTTTGGCAGATTTTTGTGAAAACGTGTTATTACCCTTGTATCAATCGGGTGATAAAGAAGGCTGTCACTTTGAAAATGGACAAGTGACCACGCCAAAAGGTTTTAAAGAAGCTTATCAGCAAGTTGTTGAAGGTGGCTGGCAAGGATTACCTTATCCTGAACAGTATGGCGGTATGGGTATGCCAATGTCATTAAATTTAATCAAAAATGAATTAATGGCAACAGCAAATTGGGCGTTTACTATGTATACTGGTTTGTCAATTGGCTGTATGAATACTATTTTACAATATGGTACAGAGGAACAAAAAAATACATATATGCCTCCACTTGTAGAGGGGCGTTGGTCTGGTACGATGTGTTTGACTGAGCCACAATGTGGCACAGATTTAAGTCAGGTAAAAACAAAGGCGATACCACAACATGATGGCAGTTATAAGATTACAGGTACAAAAATTTTTATTTCTAGTGGTGAACATGATTTAACAGAAAATATTGTTCATATTGTACTGGCTCGCCTACCAAATGCCCCCGAAGGTACCAAAGGTATTTCTTTATTTATTGTTCCAAAATTTTTACCAACAATACACAGCATTGCTAAAGGTGGAGAAATTGGTGAACGTAATACGGTGACTTGTGGTTCAATAGAACATAAAATGGGTATCAATGCGTCAGCAACATGCGTGATGAATTTTGATGATGCGACAGGCTTTTTAATTGGTCAGCCTAATAAAGGCTTAAAAGCAATGTTTACCTTTATGAATGCTGCACGATTAGGCACGGCAATTCAAGGGTTAGCTCATACTGAATTATCATTTCAAAATGCGTTAAGTTATGCTAAGGAACGCCGTTCTATGCGAGCATTGTCAGGTAAAAAAGAACCTGATAAAGTCGCTGATACGATTATTCATCATGCCGATGTTCGCCGTATGTTATTGACACAAAAAGCATTTGCTGAAGGCAGTCGCTCAATGATTTATCATGCGTCACGTTATGCAGATAAAATGGCAGAAGCGGTTGCTATTGGCGACTTAGCAGAAATAGAAAAATGGGACGAAAAGCTTGCTTTTTATACGCCTATTCTCAAAGGTTTTTTAACAGAATGTGCTATAGAAGCTTGTAAACATGGTATGCAAGTTTTCGGCGGGCATGGTTACATTAAAGAATGGGGCATGGAACAAATCGCTCGTGATGCTCGTATCGCAACTTTATATGAAGGTACAACAGGTGTTCAGGCATTAGATTTATTAGGTCGTAAAGTATTATTACAATCTAAAGGTAAAATCGTGCGTGACTATACAGCAAGCATCATGAAATGGTGTGGTGAATATGCCCTTGATAAAGACATGAGAAAATTTGTTTGGTCTTTAACCAAACTATGTGCAGAATGGAATACGCTCACTGTACGTTTATTATTAATGGCTCGCAAAGACCGTGATATTATTTCTGCCTCCTGTGATGACTATTTAATGTATTCAGGCTATGTGATGATGGGTTATCATTGGGCGAGAATGACGGCTATTGCTTATGATAAGCTCAAAAATGGCGGTCAAGAAACCCCTGAATTTTACACCGCAAAAATCCAAACTGCTGAATTTTATTTTGATAAAATATTACCCCGTGCCTCAGGTCATGCTGAAAGTATGGTTGCTACCAGTGAAGTCATGACAGCAATGGCAATTGATAACTTTCACTTTTTCAATTAATCAGGTAAACTAATCACCCAATTTTCGCATTTGCAAAGGTTGTTTTGTTCAACAGAGCAACCTTTTTTCTATTGATTAACTCGCTAACAAGACTGTGAAATTATGCCAGCATTTCAACAATTCTCTACTAATATTTTGGAACAATTCAATACTGATATTCATCATTTTATATCAGCTTGCCAGCTACCCAGTCCATTACATGACGCAACACTATACGCCATGACCAATGGCGGGAAACGAGTACGTCCATTATTAGTAGCAAGCACATTCGCCATGTTACAACCACAAACGAACATTACTCATGCCGTTCGCCGTGCCATGATGTCTGTTGAGTGTTTACATGGTTATTCGTTAGTACATGATGACTTACCGTGTATTGATAATGATGATTTACGCCGAGGCCGTCCAACCTGTCACATTGTTTTTGGTGAGGCAACCGCTTTATTGGCAGGCGATGTTTTACAAAATTTAGCGTTTGAAGCGTTTAGCAGTGATTTTTTTGGTGACATCGCTAATGAACAAACAAAGCTTTTATTAGCCACATTTGCTCCTCGTGCCAGACGTATGGTCATGGGTCAAATGCTTGATTTAAATGGTGAAAATAAAACACTTAATCAACAACAACTAGAAGCCATTCACCAAGATAAAACTGGGGCGTTAATCGAAGCATCAGTATTAATGGGTGCAATCTGTGCCAATGCAAATCCAGCTCAACTACAGGCTTTAGAAAACTTTGCTAAAAATATTGGTCTAGCATTTCAAGTACAAGATGATATTTTAGATGTCATTGGCAATACGGAACAACTTGGCAAAATGGCAGGCAGTGATGAAAAGCTTGATAAATCAACCTATGTTAAATTATTAGGCGTTGAACCTGCTCAACAATACGCCGAAAACTTATTTCAACAGGCGAAACAAATCATCATTGATAACTTTTCTGCAGAAAATTTATTATTGAATTTAGTCGAGTGGCTGTGGCAACGCCAACATTAAGCAACAAAGAATTAATTATTTTTCAAATAACAACTGGCGACTTAATACCCCAGATATCACCTTACGCACTGATGCTAAATGCTCTGTTCGTTGTTCATAATTGACTTGATTTTTGTCATACACTTTATCAAAGCGTTTGAACATTACAACAGGAGCAAAATAGGCATAAGGTGGTGGGCGTGTGCCATATTTTTTATAAATAACATTTTGCATCGCCTCATCTAATAAATTACTTGCTACATCAATATATAAGCAAAAATACGCCTGCCCAACATCTCGATAACATTGTTCAGAAAGCTGTTGTAACCCAGCCATACCATGTTGCTGATAAGTTTTATCTACCATCTCCACTGATGCCAAAATTTGTGGCATAACTTGCTCTTGCGTATTGGCAGAACTAGTAATTGCTAATACAATCAAACACATACCACATAAAAAATTTTTAAAAAAATATTTAGCAATATTACTCATCAATCTGCCCCGCTAGTTCATGGTATTGATTGTATTTTGTTATATCATTTAACAAATATATAAATAATTATATCAAAATTTAACTTTAAAAATGCACTGCTCTGATATATTTTTTTAGTGGCTGGAATAATTTTTGCACGATATAATGCTAGTAATATTTGATATAATGATGAGTTTCCCATGTTTGAACAACCTTCCTCTGATGACCCTAACTATGCCAGTCAAGTCAAAGGCAAAACAGGTATTCAACGCATCTTAAAAGCAACAAGCTATTCAAGAGATGGTTTGCTGGCTGCCTACCGTAATGAGCCAGCCTTTCGCCAAGTAACTTTTTTAAATATCAGCTTGATTTTTTTAATTTTTTTTATGCCATTTTCATTGGCAGTTAAAATGGTATTGGTATTTGCTTCATTTTTTTCAGTCATTGTCGAGTTATTTAATACAGGGCTTGAAGCCTGCATCGACCACACATCAACTAAACATCACCCATTAGCCAAAATCGGTAAAGATGTTGGCTCGGCTGCTCAATTGTTAGCATTATTGATGTTATTTATTTTATGGGGTATGGCGATTTTTCGACAATTTATCGTTTAATTTCACCAATTAATAGATTATCAACGGGTAATTTCTACCATAAATCCAATAATATTTCCATTTTCTATACGATTTGCCATTGTTAATTTCAATCCGTGTAAATCTGCGATACGTTTGACAATTGATAATCCTAAGCCACTCCCTCGCTCACTTTGTCCTGCAGGACGGAAAAATCGCTCTGATAAACGGGCTAAATCATTTGGAGCAACACCATGACCATTGTCAATCACCCGAATTTTATTATCATATAATTGCAAAGTAATGATACTATGTGCTGGACAATAACGAATAGCGTTATCTAATAAATTGCGTAGTAATAAACTTAGTAAAGTCACATTGCCTTGTAATGGTAAAATATTAACTGAATTATCACAGAAAACGTCACGTTTTAACTGACTATGTTTTTCACGGGCATTACGATTGACATCTGACAGTACCATATCAGTCAAGTTTAACCAATCAATGGTTTGTAACTGGTCTGCGGTTAAACCTTGTTGCGGAGCAAGTTTTGCCAAAATTAGTAATTGTTCAACCAAATGATTAGCTCGGTCGATGCCAACCCCGATTTGTTGCGTATGATAAAAAAGCTGGTCTTGTTGCTGTTCGGCTAAATCTGTTTGTAAAATTTGCTGTTCTAACACATCAGCTTGTAATTTTAAGGCTGCCAATGGACTGCGTAACTCATGTGATGCGTCAGCAGTAAAACGTTGTTCACGAGCAAGCGTATCTGCAACTTTAACAAACAATTGATTTAATTCATTCACTAACGGTTTGACTTCTTTAGGTGCAATCACTTGTAATGGGCTATCATCTAACGGATTTCGATAACTTAACTGTTTACTAATTAAATTTAATGGTGCTAATCCACGCCGAATTGACCAAAAGGCAAAGCCTAAAAATAATATTAATCCCGTTAATGCTGGAATAATTTGTACAGATAATGCGTCAATTATCATTTCTTGCCGACTATGCAAATTTTGTCCAACAGCAATAACATGCGAGCCTTTATCATCATGCACATAAAAAAGTCGCCACTCTCGACTAAATGGATTAAGCGACTGATAATCATCATTATCTTTTTCTAAAAAACCATGCTGATTGGGTAAAAAATCAAATTGTTCACCATTTTCGTCCGCTAGTAACAATCGACCTTGTTTATCCCAAACCGCAAATCCCATATAATCTTCTTCCGCTTCCCCTAACTCTAAATCTTCTAATAAATTACTATTTAACGCTAAAATTTTTGGTTGATATGATGGTAAATTGACATCGCCTGCCTTATTATCGATATCATAAATTTGCGAAGTACCCAATAAATAGCGGGCAACTTGGGTAATTTGCGTATCATTGATTTCGTTCATTTCTTGCCAAATTTGCCAACTAATCGATAATGTCACCGTTAGCCATAAAATTGGTAAACCAAACAACAACGACATTAATAAACGCCGTTGAATACTATAATTTTTTTTCGAGTTTTTTACAGTCAATTCAGTGGATTGCATGAGATGTCATTAATTAACAGTTCATTAAGATTTATTCAACAATGGATTAAGATAATAACCTACACCACGTTTAGTTAAAATAAAATCATTACCAAGTTTTTTTCGCAGATGATGGATATGCACTTCTATAGCGTTACTTTCAATATCTTGTTGCCAACCATATAATTTATCCTCTAAGCTGGCTCGGCTATGAATTTGTTTTGGGTGGGTAAGCATTTGTTCTAATACAGCTATTTCTTTAGTCGTCAATTCGACAGGTTTACCTTGATAATACACTTGACCGTTTTGTGGCTGATAACTCACATCACCATAACAAATCTCTGACTGACTACGCCCTTGACTACGTCTCATTAGTGCCATCAATCTTGCAACCACTTCATCAAGAGCAAACGGTTTGACTAAATAATCATCTGCACCTGCATTAAGTCCTGCCACTCGATTGGCAATCGCATCACGGGCAGTAATGATTAATACAGGTGTATCAATATTGGCTTTTCGCCAACTTGCCAAAATCTTCATGCCATCGCCACGAGGTAACGTCAAATCTAACAATACTGCGTCAAAAACCCCTTCATGAATTGCCATTTCCCCTTGTTTTGCATCAGCAAACCAATCAACCATCATATTATGTTGTTTTAACCCTGCAATGATACCATCAGCAATGGTCAAATCATCTTCTATTAATAAAATGCGTGCCATGATTTTTCCTTAAATATGTTATTGTGTGTTAATTATCAGTTGTCACCACCACTGTTTTATTACCTGTAATCATTGATTTTACCAGATTTTGTTTTTGCCAGTAACTCATCACAATAGAAGCAACAATATGTAATGGTACTAGTAAATACAACCCTTTCGCAAGCACCTCATGCAATTCTCCAAGCCACTCTACCCCCCAAAATTGGTCTGTTCCCATAAGATAGCCTGTCACACCAAGTCCTAAAATCGTTCCCCATAAGGCAAAAATCATAAAACTTGCCAGCGGATTATGTCCAACAGCGTCCATACCAAATTCACGATTTTTCATATGTTGCACATGATGTTTAATACGGCTTGGCGTTGGAAAAAAGTTTGTAAATCTGGCGTATTTTGTTCCAACAAATCCCCAGAATAAACGTAGCACTACCAAACCTGCAACCACATAACCCACATATTCATGAATATCGTTACCTTCTTCTATAAAAGTTAAGTTTGCAAAAATGCCAATAGCAACCACCCAATGCGTTAAACGAACTAAAATATCCCATACTTTAACTTTTATCGTTTTTTGGCTCATCGCTGTTACCCTCCAGCTATACTTAAATATAAAATATTGTTTTTAATAAAAATGACTTGTGATATTTTGCTATCAACAAGCCACCTTATTTATTTTTCTGATGTCGTTTTATAATTAATCATCAATTTCTTTTTTAACGATTTCACCAGTTTTTGTGTCAAAATACATTTCTACTTTTTTGCCTTTTGGTGATTTACCATACATTTCATAGCAATTATCACTCACTTTAAAAGTTTTTACTTGAAAACCACGTTTCTCCAATGCTGTTTTAAACGCTTGTTGAGAAATCCATTGGTCTTTTGGGTGTGCCATACAGTCTGCTTTTGCAAATGCACTTACTCCAATTGCTAAACCTACAGTGATAATCATTGCTTGTTGGAAAAGTTTCATAAATATACCTTTATTGAATAACGTTAATAAAAAAACAACCTATATGCTTGATTGCTTGCTGTCTGAAACTATTATCACCGATGAACCTTAACGTAAACTTATGATTTTTCCATGATTTAAAATATTTATTGGATTAAATTATTTTTGAACAATTAATATTTATTTTTAAAGTTCGCTTGAAAGTAATAAAGAGTTATTATAAAATAATAATTTCTATTATTGGGGATGTTCTGGCTTCGACGCTGGTAATGAAACTCAATGACGCATGTCGAGAGAGTATGTTCTCTCGTAAATAAAATATACAATTAAAATAGTCGCAAACGACGAAACTTACGCTCTAGCTGCCTAAGGGCACTTGCGTCGCCACTAATTGCCTTTGGTTAGGTTGGTCACGCCGAAGCGAACGCACAAAGGATAGTCAAATAGATTGTCTCGCTCTGGTTGATGAAATTTTAGAGGCTCGCCGTTGGTATCCTGACTGTCGGTTCATCAAGGGTTAAAGCCATAGACAGCGTCTAAGCATGTAGACTCATGGGCGTAGTGCTGGCGGACGCGGGTTCAACTCCCGCCATCTCCACCAATCATATAACCACACATAATCACTTATCATTTAAAACCCTAGATAAATCAAGTTTTTAAGTTTTTTATTTCTTGATACTTATATTTAAGTTGGTATCACTTATTTAGGTTTAAATAGATTTCAAGTAATGACTTGTCTTGATTAGACTGGTCGTTATAGCGACACAAAGACTTATATTTTTCATTTGATGTATTATATTGGCATTCCATTAGCACATCTCCAAGTAAACGCACCAACAAAAAATAAAATAGAACAAATGCTACTATGCCAAATTTAATTTTGGCAATCTTAATAGGCACTACATAATAACGTACAATCAAAGCAAGAACTATCAAATAAAAAACAAAAACAAAGAATAACAAAATCGTGCCATTGAAAAACCCATCTCCAAAATCTCTTAGAATAATTGAGTCACGAGCCAAAGTATCTAGAAATAAATAAAAGGTCAAAAAAACGACCAAAATACTTGGAAAAACTAAGAATAAAATAATAAATCTTTTTTTTGAAATTAACATACTTGTATCCCTATTAAAAACGGCTAAATGTAACTACTTATAAATTTATAAATCAATTAGTTATATTGTCTTGTTAAGGGGGTATCATCGCCTCCAAATTTATAAAAACATATCAATAAAAAGCTCAAATCCTTGATATTTGGGCTTTTTTATTGTCGATAATACATTGTAGAAACTGTATTAACAAAGTATATTTCTAACAAAATTTAGTCAAAAAACTGCACAACGCCTGTTTCTAAATCGTAATGGGCACCAACAATCAACAATTCACCAGTATTTACCAAATCTTCCAAACTGCGTGACCCATGTCGCAATTGGCTAACTGACATTCGCACATTCGCACGAATACCATGATTAACTAATTCATCAGCATCAACTGCTTGTCCATTAGCTGTATAAATTTCGTGTAAATTGTATACACTCGGACGAATTCTATCGACAATTGATTGCAAATTTGGCGAAAAATATTGTTCAGGATTAATCATTGTTTCTACACAGGCGGTCACTGCCCCACAATGTGAATGCCCTAAGACAACAACTAACTTTGTTCCAAACTTTTCCGCCGCAAATTCAACAGAACCAATTTGTGAAGGTGCAACCACATTGCCTGCAACCCGAATAACAAACAGGTCGCCAAGACCTTGGTCAAATACAATTTCTGCAGGTACTCGAGCATCTGAACAACCTAAAATAATTGCAAATGGATTATGTTCTGTGGTCAGTGCATTTGAAGCTAATAATGTTGCATTGGGATTTTTTAAGCTTTCGACAAAGCGAGCATTACCATCTTTGAGTAATTGTAAAGCTTGTTGGGCAGTTTCTGGGCGTAAATGTTGATTAAAATTTGACACAGACTTTCCTTTCTCAAATAAAGTTTAAATTTGTTACAAAATATATCAGGTATGATAGCAAAATTTTTTGCAAAGTTTTAGCAATTCCTATTTTTTACGAAAAAATGGTGAAAAATTTTAAATTTTAGGTAACATTTTTTTACATGAAACGTTATACTTGGCACAATTTTTACTGTGAATTTAACAGGTGAAAGGTCGCTAAAAAAACACGGTATTGATGCAAGTTTGGGCGGTTGTTATCATTTACTGGTTCACCCATCGCATCAATACATCACACCAGCCCATTAATATAGGAAAATTATGCCTATGTCAGTAGCTCTATCTGCAACGAGTGCGAATAGCTCGATAAAACCGCCATTACTTCGTATTCGTCATTTAACAAAATCTTATGGTGATAATCCCATTTTGACCGATATTAATCTTGATATTCAAGACGGTGAGTTTTTAACTTTATTAGGCCCTTCAGGGTGTGGAAAAACCACGTTACTACGTTTGATTGGTGGTTTTGAATTACCTAATTCTGGAGCGATAGAGCTTGAAGGCGTGGATATTGCCAATTTACCAGCGGAAAAACGTCCAATTAATACGGTATTTCAACAATATGCCCTATTTCCACATATGAGCGTTTTTGACAATATCGCCTACGGCTTAAAGCTAAAAAAAGTGCCAAAGGCTGAAATTACGCAACGTGTAAAAGAAGCCTTAGCAATGGTACAGCTTGAACATACCATTAATCGCCGACCACAAGATTTATCAGGTGGACAGCAACAACGGATTGCCATTGCCCGTGCAGTCGTCAATCGCCCTAAACTTTTGTTACTTGATGAGCCTTTATCCGCTCTTGACCATAAATTACGCATTCAAATGCAGTCTGAATTAAAACGGTTGCAACGTGAGTTAGGCATTACATTTGTGTTTGTTACGCATGACCAAGAAGAGGCATTGTCCATGTCTGACCGTATTGCCGTCATGAAAAGTGGCGTTTTTCAACAAATTGATAATCCTATTCGTATTTATGAAAGTCCAGCTAATTTATTTACGGCAAAATTTATTGGTGAAACTAACTTATTTAAAGCAAAAGTTTTAGATATTGGTGAAAAAACTATTAAAGTTGAAGTAACTGAACAAAAAGATGGTTATCACCCCATTCGCAATTTACCAAAACCTAAATTTGATACAAAAATTGGCGATACAGTAAATTTGCTATTACGTCCTGAAGATATTCGAGTATATGCCAAAGGTGAAGAAGACGGATTGCTTGGACGTGTGGTTGATACATCATACAAAGGTAGCACGTTAGATTCTACCATTGAATTGACTAATGGTAATCGTGTCAAAGCGTCAGAATTCTTTGATGAAGATGACCCAAGTTTTAATTATAAACTTGGCGAGGAAGTTTGTGTAACTTGGGTTGATGGCTGGGAGTGGATTTTACCTGATGAAAAAGACAACGCTTAAAACTGTGGCGACAACTGAACGCCATACTTTCCGTACTGCCACATTATCCGTCATTTGGGTATGGTTAATTATTTTTGCGTTATTACCTAATTTGATTGTCATTGTGGCGAGTTTTTTAACTCGTGATGAGGATAAATTTTTAGCGTTGCCAATGACGCTAGAAAATTATATTCGATTAATTGACCCATTATATTTAACTGTATTTTTACATTCGTTAAGTATGGCAGTCATTACAACGTTAATTTGTTTATTATTGGGTTATCCATTTGCTTGGTTGGTTAGTCGTGCCGAAAAAAAATGGCAACCATTGTTGATGTTGTTACTAGTTATTCCATTTTGGACAAATTCGCTGGTGCGTTTATATGCGGTAAAATTAATTATTGCCGCTAATGGTTTACTAAGTCAAACCCTGATTGGTTTTGGGCTAATTGATGAACCATTACAAATTTTATATACGCAAAAGGCCGTCATTGGCGGTTTAGTATATTTATTGTTCCCATTTATGGTGTTACCGTTATATGCAGTATTTACTGATTTACGAGAAGATATGATTTTAGCGTCAAAAGATTTGGGAGCAAATAAATTACAAACGTTTTGGCATGTTATTTTGCCACTGACCACACCTGGTATCATCTCAGGGGTATTGTTAGTGTTGTTACCTGCGATGGGCATGTTTTATGTTGCAGATATTTTAGGCGGTTCTCGTAATTTATTGGTGGGTAATATTATCAAATCACAATTTTTAGATGCTCGAGATTGGCCTTTTGGAGCGGCAGCAAGCGTTTTATTAACCATTGCCATGGCATTTTTAATTGTTGCCTATCGTATCAGCAGTAAACGTATTGGCAAAACTGATTATAACGAAGTGGCTTAAGGGGGATTTATGTCAAATTCAATGAAATGGCTATCTCGCCTATATTTAACTATTGTGTATTTATTATTATTTGCCCCAATTGTGGTCATGGTGGTGTTTTCATTTAACGCATCAAAAATTGGTTATCAGTGGGCAGGTTTAAGTTTATATTGGTATAAAGAATTATTTGATAATGCGGGCATGTTACAGTCCGCTTGGCATTCGGTATTATTAGCCGTAGTAGCAGCAACTGTATCTACCGTGATTGGTGGATTAACAGCTTTATCGTTTCAACGTTATGATTTTAAAGGAAAAACGTTGCTACAAAGCTTATTATTTGTGTTGATGATGTCCCCTGAAATTGTGTTGGCAATTTCATTATTGGCATTGTTTTTAATTATTGGTTTTCAATTAGGCTTTGTCACTTTATTAATTGCCCATGTAACATTTTGTCTACCGTTTGTGGTTATTACCGTTTCTGCCCGACTGTCTAGCCTTGATAATCGGGTCTTAGAGGCAGCCCGAGATTTGGGAGCAAGTGAATTTACCATGATACGCACGATTTTAGTGCCAATTATTATGCCAGCGATTTTAGCAGGCTGGGTACTTGCGTTTACTTTATCATTAGATGATGTTGTGGTTTCAACATTTGTTACTGGCCCTGATTTTGAGATTTTGCCATTACAAATTTATTCAATGGTGCGAGTAGGGGTAAAACCAGAAGTCAATGCAATTGGCACAATTTTATTGGGAATTTCATTGGCTGGACTGGCAATTGCTCAATTGTTATTGATGAAAAAGCACTAAGGGGGAAATATGCCATCTTTTAATTCTATTTCTCGGCGAAAGTTTCTAGGCTGGACAGCAACAGGTTTGGCAATGGCAACAGGTTTAACAGGTTGTAATAGTGCAGAACAAACGGTCACTGAGGCTGTTCCTGTGAAAAAAACGGGCAAAGTCGTTAATGTGTACAATTGGACAGAATATATTTCTGACCAAGTATTAAAAGATTTTACCAAAGAAACAGGTATTCAAGTTGTTTACAGTACCTTTGATTCTAATGAGGCCATGTATGCCAAATTAAAATTGATGAATGGTAGTGGTGAATATGATTTAGCATTTCCTGGTACAGATTTTGTCAGCAAAATGCGAAAAGAAAATATGCTTGAACCTATTGAGATAAATAAACTCACGAATTTTAAGCATTTAGATAAAAACTTCTTAAATACCAACTTTGACCCTGAAAACAAATTTAGCATTCCATATTTATGGGGGTCATCAGGTATTGCTGTTAATAGTAAACGTATTGAGCCAAAAAATCTAACGTCATGGAATGATTTATGGCGACCAGAATATGCAGGGCGGGTGATGCTCATGAATGACTTGCGAGATGTCTTTACCATGAGTCTACTAACTTTAGGCTATCATGGCGGAACGCAAGACCCAAACCATATTAAACAAGCCTATGAAAAACTAACCTCGTTGATGCCCAATGTTCGTACTTTTAACTCGGACGCACCACGAATGCCTTTTATGGAAGGAGAAACCTATTTAGGATTAGCTTGGAATGGTGAAGTGATTATGGCTCAAGACCAAGGAATGCCTGAATTGGACTTTGTTTATCCCAAAGAAGGGGCTATTATGTGGATGGATAATATGGTTATCCCCAAAAATGCCAAAAATAAAGAAAACGCTTATCAATTTATTGACTTTTTATTACGACCTGAAAACTCAGCGATAATTAGTGAAGAAATTGGCTACGGCTCACCCAGTGCAACAGCAAAACAATTTATGCCAAAAGAAATTGCTGAAAATCCAATTATTTATCCACCAGCCGAATTGATAAAAGATAGTTTATTTCGGGAAGATGTGAGCGATAAAACAATGGCAATTTATCAACAATATTGGGATAGATTAAAAGTGAATATGTAAAATAAAATAGGTAATATAGTAAGCCAAGAATAAATCTTAGCTTACTATATTATTAATTTATCATAAAGTATTTTTTAGGCGTTGTAGCTGTTGTTTCACTTCAGCAACTTTTTCTTGAGTTAATAGTTTTTCAATATTTTTCCAAATGGTATGATAACCATAACCACCTTGCATCATTTCTTGTTTTGCTTCTTCGATAGACCAGTTTTGCTGAATAATCCGATACATCGCAATTACAATTCCCGTTCTATCAGCTCCATGATAACAATGCACCAAAACTTTTTTGCCAAGTTTTTGTTGATTTTCAATATGATATAAAATTTTAGCCAGTTGTTCAGGTTTAATTGACCATGCCATCAAAGGTTCATTAATTAAGGTGAAATTTTTTTGCTGTGAAAAATTTTCTTTATCATCATCACGGTCAAAATACCGCAAATTAATCAATGTATCAATATGGTGTTGTTTTAACGTGGATAAATTTTCTATTGATAGCTGTTCGCTACGATATAGTTGTTTATCAATTTGATACAAATTCGTTTCATGGTCGATTTTATTTGCCCATGTGCTTGGACGTGGTGTGAGTGCTGGGTGTTGTTTGAATGTACAACCAACAACACTCACACTAATTATCAATGATATGACAATTTTTTTCATTTTTATGACCTGATTTCGCCTGCTACTCTGATTTTTCTCTTATCAGTTCAGACATACTGTCATTATTATCGCTGGCTGGTGCAGATGCTTCTTCTTTTTTAGGTTTTGGTTTTGGCTTTGGTTTGTCTTCTTTAGCTGTTTCCTCTTTCTTAGGCTTTGGCTTTTCTTCTTTGACTACTTTAGCTTTTTCTTCTTTTTTAGCTTTTGCTTTTTCAGCTTCTGCAGCTTGTCTGGCTTTTCTCTCAGCCCGTTTTTCAGCTTTTTGTTCAGCGACTTTTTTCTGAATTTCTTTTCTTTCTTTTTCTCGTTGCTCCGTATCTTTTTTAACGACTACTTTTTTCTCTCGTTGGATAGATAACGTTTCGTTTTTGTCAGTAGATTTTTCAATACTACGAGATGATGATTTTTCCGTATTGACTTTTTTTACTTCGACAGATTTCGTTTCTGTCTTTTTCTCTACTTTTTTAGTTTCTACTTTTTTTACTTCAACAGGTTTCGTTTCTACCTTTTTCTCTACTTTTTTTGGCTTGGCTTTGGGTGCTGGTAATATTGTTTTCGTTGTGTTTAGCTGAATATCTCGAGGGACATTTCTACCTAAGTCACGAATAGGCTCTGCAATTTCATATTCGTCCATTTGTGACTGATATAGTTTGACCTGTTCTGGAAATGCCGAAACGTTATTTGGTAATCCAAAATTAATTGCCTGACTGGTGGTAATTGCCTGTTGTGAAGTTGCAAATAATCCATATGTCAAGATATAGCGTTTTTGTTGATTTTCATCAACGATACGGAAGTAATTAAACATTTGTCTGTCACCACGACCATTTAGATAATTTGTAATTACCCCATGCTCAGCGACATTCATCACCTGTACTGTCCATTTACCATTATTTTGTTTGATAAAGTTAGGGTCTTTAAATTCAGCTGGATAATTTCGCATATCCCGTATTACGGCATCAAATGTGACAGGCTTCACATTCAGTTTCATTTCTTCAGGGGGACTTTTTGCGATTTTTGTACTTGGGTCGATAACACTGCTTGCAACGGCTGTTTTTGGTTTTTTATCGGTGTCAGGTTTAACTGCCGATGCAACCCAAACAAAAAACGTTAAGCTAGCGGCTATCGCAGCTAAAAGTAACCAAATTGTTACTTGAAAAGCCCAAGAGCGATATGCTGTTGATATAGAGTTTAACATTAATAAATAACCTTTTTAATTTGGCCAAAATAACTAGATGCCAATGCCACTAACATAGCCTTAAGATTTTAACACTTTTTCTAATAATGTTGATGGATAATCTGCTGTAATGACTGCTTTGCCTAATGCTTTTAGCAGAATTAATCGAATTTTACCTGATTTAACTTTTTTATCATGACTCATTAAATCTAAAGCTGTATCTACAGCGATGGCTGGTGGTGTCGTTGGTAAATTTGCTCGTTGAAGCAGTTGATGTACACGTTTGACATCATTGGTGGTCAGCCAATTCATATCAGCAGACAATCGTGTCGCTTGAAGCATGCCAACCGCTACCGCTTCGCCATGTAACCATGAGCCATAGCCTTCATGAGTTTCAATGACATGACCAAATGTATGTCCAAAATTTAATAAAGCTCGCTTGCCAGCCTCAAACTCATCTTCTGCCACAATATTGGCTTTATATTGACAAGATTTTAATACGGCTGTTGCTAATAGTGATAAATCACAAGTGATTAAACCTGCCATATGTTGCTCAAGCCAAACTAAAAATGCTTCATCTTCAATTAACGCATATTTAATCACTTCTGCCAAGCCTGCGGACAATTCACGGCTAGGCAAAGTGGTTAAGGTCGTCATATCTGCCAACACTAATTTTGGCTGCCAAAACGCCCCTATCATGTTTTTACCCAATGGGTGATTGATACCTGTTTTTCCGCCTACACTAGAATCTACTTGAGATAATAACGTGGTTGGAATTTGAATAAAATCCACACCTCGCATGAACGTTGATGCAACAAACCCCACCATATCACCAATCACACCGCCACCCAATGCAATCAGGGTGCAATCACGATGAAAATGTTGTTGCATTAATACATCATAAACCTGATTAATACTTTGTTGATTTTTATATTGTTCACCATCGGGCAAAATACAAGTTGCAATAATCTTGCCAATCGGCAATTGTGCTATCAATGGTTCTAAATAGAGTGGAGCAATCGTTTCATTCGTCACAATTAGTATTTGTTCACCTTTGATATAAGGTGAAAAATCAAAAGTAGACAATAAATTTTGTCCAATAATAATTGGATAATCATGGGATAAGGTTTTTACTGTAAGTGTTTGTATCATAAATCAACCATCATTTTTTATCACATTATCAGTGAGTTAATATTCATCATAAATTTATCACAAATAATCGTTACGGTGACTGTGGAGGTAATTGTTTTAAAATTTCTTGTAGCATTTTTTTTGGTGAAAGATAACCCGTCACAATAATTAAATCAGCCAATTGAGTATAAATAGGATGTCTGATATCAAATAGTGCTTTTAGTTTTTCTTTAGGATTTGCAGTCTGTAATAAAGGACGATGACGGTCACGATAAGTACGTTCATATTGTACATCAACACTAGCTTGTAGATAAATAATAAAACCACGTTGCAAATATTGTTGATTTTCTTTAGCTAAAATAGCACCGCCACCTGTGGCAATTACCGCTTGTTTTTTTTGAGTTAATTCATCAATAACTTTCGTTTCTCGCTGACGAAAACCAATTTCACCTTCTTTATCAAAAATCCAGCTGACACTTGCACCTGTGCTGTCTTCTATCACGGCATCGCTATCATAAAAATCATAATTTAATCGCTGAGCCAATAAACGTCCTATTGTTGTCTTTCCTGCTCCCATTGGACCAATTAACACAATGAGCGTTTGTTCTTTATCATTAGACATAAAAAACCATAAATCACCGTAAAATAACAGAGCGTATTATACGATGATTTATGGTAAATCGCTATCATCGTTCATCATAGCGATAATGTTACTGTTTTATTGCTAAATAATTGCTATTTGATTAACTTTTAGTTAATACGATTAACACTATCATGTACTAATTTTGGTGTCACAAATATCAACAACTCTTGTTTTTCATTAGTTTGAGTAGTGCGTTTAAATAGACGATTAATATAAGGCAAATCACCTAAAAATGGAACTTTTGTCACGCCATTTGTAATATTATTTCTAAACACTCCACCCAATACCACCGTTTGCCCGTCATCAACCACAACATTGGTAGTAATTGAGTCTTTACTAATTGCAGTTGCTCCATTAACAATGGTTGGCTCACCATTTTCAATCACTAAATTTAAACCAATACGTCCTTCTGGCGTAATATTTGGTGTTACCTCTAAACTCAATGCAGCTTCAACAAAGCTAGTAGAAGTTGCACCACTGGCAGATGCTTCTTGATACGCAATTTGTTTACCAGACATAACTTTGGCAGTTTGTTTATCAGTAGTTAAAACTTTTGGACTAGAAATCACTTCGCCTTTGTTATTAGCTTGCATTGCTGATAACTCTAAATCAAGTAACAAATCAGATATACTTAATAAACCAAAAGCGATTTTACCTGCAGGGTTAGCCGCTCCTAAATCTACGTTAAGATTGTTTGGGCGAGTAATGTTATAACTTGGATAAGAAACAGATTGTCCATTGACTGTCATGGTTTGCATATCATATTTTTTCAAATCCCACAAAGTTTGGTCGCTACCACCTACTAACAAGTTACGATTACTATGCACACCATTTGATAAGATACCCCATTTTACCCCCAAATCTTTACTGAAAGTATCGCTAGCACTAACAATCCGAGCTTCAATCATCACCTGCTTTACAGGAATATCAATTTTACTCACTAATTCTCGAATATTATCAATTGATTCAGTGGTATCTTTAACAATCACGGTGTTAGTACGTTCATCAATGGTAACAGTACCTCGATTAGATAATAATGAACGTGAATTGTTGTTATAATTGCCTGAACGGTCTGCTTCAATCAGTGTACGAACATCGTTAGCTTTAGCATAATTGAGACGAATATATTCTGTGCGTAAAGGTGCAAGCTCTTTATTTTTTTGCAGGGCTTCCAATTCTTTAGTTTCTTGAGTTTGTAGCTCTTCGGCAGGAGCAACCCAAATCACATTACCATTAGTACGTTTATCTAAGTTTTTACTTTTTAAGATAATATCTAATGCTTGGTCCCATGGTACATTAATTAACCGCAAGGTAATATTGCCTGCGACACTATCACTTGCGACAATATTAGTATTTGTATGATTACCCAATAATTCTAAAATATTACGAATACTAACATCTTGGAACTCCATAGATAATGGCGTACCTGTATAAGTGCGTTCTTCTAATGTTGGTTCACGCAATTTTTTTGGTGGGTCAATACTAATATTTAGTTGGCGACCTGTCTGATAGGCTTTATATTCATAATCACCATTCATAGCAATGCGTATGATACCGTTTCGCCCTTGATTATTAGCAATAATGCTACGTACCAATCCGCCACCTACGTTAGTTTGTCGTAATAAATTTTTTGGAATGGTTGAACCTGACATACGAATGACTAATTCATCACCTGAACGCTGTACATCTAAAGGTACACTTTCATTGGTCAAATTAATCACCACACTACCACCGCTTGCGGTTGCATTATAATTAATTGAAGATAATCCATCATAATTAAATGAAGCAGGTCTACTACTGTTTGCAGGGTTTAACAATGGATTGACTTTAACAATCATAGTATCTGGTGGCGGACTAGTTTTGCCTTTATTTGCATTTGTATGAGCAACAGTATCCACAGTTGCTGGTGTTACAATCACGGGTGTGTCATTGGTTGGATTTTGAATTGCCAATACCAATCGGTTATTTTGCATTCGGGTAGTATATTGACCCGCTTGCGTTAGTCCAACAATTAAACGGGTTGTTTTAGCACTAGATAGGGCTGTAACATCTTTAATATTGCCTTGATTAATGGTTTGTAGCCGTGATGCAAGTTGATGATTGACATTAGCAAAATCTAACACTAATCGAGCAGGATTATCTAAATAATATGCCACAGGCTCAACAGGACGATTTGCAAAATCAATATTCAGTTCTGTCACTTGTCCTGATGGCTGACTGACACTAATGTTTTGAATTGTGTCAGCCATAGCAATACTGCTAATACCCATCATTGTGATAGCTGTTGCTAACTTTGTCATTGATGTATGCAATGGGTTAAAGTTCATGTGATTATCCTTCATATTATTAAATCTTGATTAACCAGCTGGTGACACAATAGAGTTTGGTTTTTCAACATAACCGACTCGACTATCAGGCACAATTTCAATTAAATTAATTTGACTTGGGGTAATCTCTACAATACGCCCATGATTTTTGCCCATATAATTACCAGTTTTCACACTCGCCACACTACCATCGGGACGCTGTATTAAACCATATAATTCACCAGAAGTAGAAACGACTGTACCCTTATAAATTAATTCACTTAATTCAAATGCTTCCAATGGCTCTTTTAAGCGAGTAACATCAGGCTGTACTCCTTGAATTTGTGCCACTTGGTTTGCCTGTATCATCAAACTTGGAGGCATAAATGGGCTACGCATTTTTTGGGCACTATAGGTAAATTCCTCAACCATTTGTGGCACAGGAGGTGGTGTCACAGGTCTGGCAGTCTGCTGACGAATTTCTTGCATTTTTTGTTCCGCAAGTCCCACTCTATCCTCACAACCTGTCAAGAAGGCAACAGATAATACAAAAAAACTCATAACAAATTTAGATGCTTGCATTATTTTGCCCCTCCATTTGCAGGATTAGCATTGGCAGATGTTGCCTTTTTCAAATCTTCTTCGGTTAATTCTTTTGAACGATAAGTTTTTGCTTGTAATGTCAAAGTCAATTCAGGCAATTGCTCTAATGTTGGTTTCGTATTGTTCACTTCAAAATCATGTAACGTAATAATACGAGGTAATTTAGCTAAACCACTAATAAAATCACCAAATTCATGATAATCACCAATGGCTGAAATTTTAATTGGTTGCTCAATAAAGAATTCTTGTTGCACTTCTGGCTCTACTGAAATATCGTGGAAACGAATGCTACTTGTAACACCAACTGTGTTAATACCTTCTACTAGGTCAGAAATACGTGTATCTTTAGGTAATTGATTTAATAATTCGGTAAAGTCCGCTTCCATTTGAGCCACTTGGGCTTTGTATTCTTTTAAATGGCGAGCTTTGGATTCTTTGGTGCGATATTGTTCCAATAATGTTGCTTGTTCTGCTTCAGCACTGCGAATTTCTTCCATTTTATTTCTGATAGGCAACGCATAAGCAAACAGTCCAACCATTGCCATAATAAATAATAATACCGTAACTTTGACCGCAATAGGCCAACTACCATAGTTATTTTGGTCAAGTGACTGAAAACTTTTAGCAAACTCATTCCAACTAAATGATTTCTTGACGACATCATCTTTTTTGGGCTTTTTTGAAAACAACGATTTTTTACCTGATTTACTAAGTTTAACCATTGTTTGGCTCCTTGGTTTGCGTAGTTGCTTGCCCTTCCTCCCCTTCTTTTGGTGCTTCTGCCTGCGAAATATTGGTAGTCACCACAAATTCAACATAATTCTCTTCAGGATATACAGGTGCTGGCTCTTCACCATTTTGGGTATTTGTCGCAGGTTTTGGCTCGTTTGTTTTATAGGCAGTAGCTTGTGGTTGATTAATGCTTTTTACCGCAGAATTTTCTAGCCATTGTGACTCATCAAGATTACGAATAAAGCTAGAGATAACATTTGGATTATCTGCTTTACCAATAAAGGTAATTTGGTCGCCTTCTCGTTTCATATTATTTAAATACATTTGTGGAGGCGTGATTTTGGCGATATCGTCCCAAACCCGTACTGGAATTGGACGGCGACCTTGCAAATCTTGAATAACTTTCATACGAGCTACGATTTCATCACGTTGCTGTTCTAACGTTTCGATTTCTTTTAATGCTTTATCTAAGTTATCATTCGCCTGTTTTACATTTTGATTGGCAATGCGTTGGCTTTCTAAAGTATTATTAAAGAAACTCCAAGCCGCAAACGATGCCAATAAGGACAGGATTAGCACACCCACGACAAGGGTCATGAACTCACGATTTTTACGTTCACGTTCCGCTTGACGCCAAGGCAATAGATTAATTCTTGCCATTAGTCAAAACTCCTTAATGCTAAGCCACATGCTGCCATCAAGCTTGGTGCATCTAAAACCAACGCATCTGTATTGACATTTGCATTAATGGTCATATTGGCAAATGGATTTGCTATTGTAGTACGACTACCTAACTTTTGTTCAACCATACTGGCTAATCCAGCGATTGACGCACTACCACCACACAACACAATATGGTCAACATTATGACTTTGACTAGATGAAAAATAAAATTGCAACGAACGAGTAATCTGTTGCACAATCGTATCTAAAAACGGCATCAATACTTCTGACTGATAATCATCAGGTAGCGTTTGATTACGTTTATTAATAGTCGCTTCTTCATAAGTTAAACCATAACGATTTTGAATACTTTCTGTTAGCTGACTACCACCAAATAACTGTTCACGGTTATAAACAAATTCGCCATCTTTTGCGATATATAAAGTTGTTTGTGTATGCCCAATATCTACTAATGCTACATTTGTTGGCTGTCCTGGTAAACTATCAACAATCAGTTGAAATGCCCGTTCAATAGCATGCGATTCAATATCAACAATTTTTGCTTCTAACCCACCAAATGATAACGCATCAACTCGCTGTTCGACATTTTCTGAACGAGAAGCTACCAACAACACCCGTGATTGATTGGGATTAGTTAAAGAAGGACCTAACACCTCAAAGTCAATATTAACTTCAGAAAGTGGGTAAGGAATGTATTGGTCAGCATCAAGACGAATTTGGGCTTCTCGTTCAATATCAGACATATTACTGTCCATATCAATCACTTTACTAATCACTGCTGAACCTGACACCGCCGTTGCCGATTTTTTCGTGCTAAACGAATGTTGTTGGTACAAACGTCTAATCGCTTCACCGACAGCCTCAGTATCAACAATATTTTTATCGACAACTTGACCATTTTCCAAAGGCTCAATGCCATAGTCTTTGAGATGAAATAGCCCTTGTTTACGTACGATTTCAACCATTTTGACGGCAGTCGCTGTTATATCGACGCCAATCAACTGCTTGTTGTCTTTTGTAAAAAACCTCACAGGAATGTTCCTTATTATTTTAATCGGTAAAGATATTAAATATATGTGATACGATACTTTAGAAATCACACATAATCAACCTTTTTAATACATAAGAACTAACCGTTTAATCATAAATTTTTTGTAAACTTACTATTTTTTAGCCGTTATCTACCAAATTTCGGTTATAATACCAATTAGTTATTGTTGAATTAATATTTGTTATGGCTCAATCATCTGTATCGTTTCTCTGGCTTCGATATTTATTAAAAATTATTCTTGCTATTTTCGCCCTTGCGTTTATCTTGGTATTGGCGTTTCCTATCGGCTTTTATGGTATGGCGATGTATATCACTCCGTCACTGCCTAGTGTAGACGAATTAAAGGTGGCAAAAGTAGAAATGCCATTACAAATCTACACAAAAGATGATAAACTTATCGGTCAATACGGACACCGTAAATCGTTGCCTGTCACTTACGAAGAAATTCCCAAAGGTATGATTAACGCATTTTTAGCGGCTGAAGACTCTACTTTTTTTCAACACAGCGGTATTAGTGTTAAAGGGATAGGACGAGCTTTGACAGAGGCGGTGAGCGAAGATGAAGGACAAACAGGTGGTTCAACAATTACGATGCAAGTGGCAAAAAATTACTTTTTATCGCCAGAACGCACCTTACATCGTAAATTAACCGAACTTTTTTTAGCCCGTAAACTTGAAGAAAAATTAACCAAAAAAGAAATCATGACGTTATACGTCAATAAAATTTATTTAGGTGAAGGGGCATATGGCATTAAAGCGGCTGCTAAGCAATATTACAGTAAATCATTAGATAAACTAACCTTAGCAGAAATGGCAATGATTGCAGGCTTGCCAAAAGCCCCCGGTCGAGATAACCCTGTCACCAAACCTGAACGGGCTATTGAACGGCGAAACTGGATTTTAGGGCAAATGCTTAAAAACCAAAGTATTACCCAAGCTCAATATAATGAAGCCATTAAAGAGCCATTAAATCTTAATCCGTATGAAGAAAAACTCGATTTAAATTTACCATATCTAGCAGAAATGACCCGTTACGCATTGGTCAATCAATATGGTAAAGATGTGATTGATTCAGGTTGGCGGGTACGTTTAACCGTTGATAGTAATACTCAGCTTATCGCTGAGCGTGCGATTAAACGTGGGCTTATCGCTTATGACCGCCGACACGGCTGGCGTGGTGCTCCTGCCAATGGCGAAGATTTAGCAAAATTTAATAAAATCGGCTCATTCCACCCTGTAAAAATCACTAAAGTTTCTGCTAGCGGTTTTCAGGCAGTGACTAAAGATGGTTCGACTATTAACGTGCCACGTTATGCAATGAATTGGGCAGCATTACGTCATCGCACCGCTAATTCTGCTTATTACTCAAGTAACATTGTTAAGAATAATGACATTGTATATGTTAGTCAAAATGCTAATAGTGAAGTTTGGAGCTTAGTCCAAGTTCCAAAAGTAGAAGGCAGTTTAGTATCAGTAAATCCATCAACAGGTGCGTTACAAGCTGTAGTTGGCGGATTTGATTTTAATAAAAATACTTTTAATCGTGCCTTACAAGGTTATCGTCAGCCGGGTTCAACCATTAAACCGTTGGTTTATGCCTCGGCGATGGAAAAAGGCTTTAGACCAACCACGCTCGTTTCTGATGGTCCGTTACGAGTCGGACCGTGGCGACCAAAAAATGCTGACGGAAGATTTTTGGGTATGATGCCAATCAATCAAGCATTAGTCATGTCTCGTAACTTAGTATCTATTCGGGTTTTACGTTCGGCAGGTGTACCTGATACCCTTGCTTTACTTGACCAATTTGGCTTAGACAAAAAACGCTTACCAACGACTTTATCATTAGCATTGGGGGCAGGTGAGGCCACTCCCGTACAGATGGCAGTCGCCTATGCTTCATTTGCCAATGGTGGGCATCGAGTGCAACCCTACTTTATTGACCAAATTTATGCCTATGGTAATAAATTATTGTATCAAGCAAATCCTGCTCAAGCATGTGCCGTCTGTTTTAACTCACAATTAGAAAAATTAAATAGTGAAGCATTACAAGACTATGAAAAACGTCAAGAAAAACTTGCTAATCAAGAAGTGATAGATAACTTACTTGAAGATGATGAGGAAGAATTTGACGAAAATCTCACTGAAAAAGAACGTGAGAAAAAAGAGCAAGAACGACTTGCCAAACGAGAAAAAGAAAAGGAAAAAGAACGACTTGAAAAAGAAAAACTCGCTAAAGAACTATCAGCAGAAGAGTTAGAACTGTTACAAGCAGAAGAGCAAGCAAAATTAGCCGCTGAAAAACTTAAAGCAGAAACATACAATGCTGGGCCAAAAACTGACCGCCTAAACGCACCACCTGTCCAATATGTTGAAGCAGAGCAAGCACCTAGAATTTTATCAACACGGGTCGCCTATGAAATGGCAAATATTTTACGAGACGTTATCCAACGTGGTACAGCCAAAAAAGCTCGTAATTTAGGTCGTCCAGACATTGGCGGTAAAACAGGAACAACCAATAAAGCAAAAGATGCTTGGTTTGCAGGCATTCACCCAACCATGTCTACCATCGTTTGGGTTGGCTTTGACCAGCCTTCCACGTTAGGTGCTCGTGAATATGGTGGTATTGCAGCATTACCGATTTGGATGGATTACACAGGAAAAATGCTAAAAGGTAAACCTGCCCAATGGGTTTCACCACATAATCAAGCCAAATCGAAAAAACAAGAACTTGAAACCATTGAACTAACAGACGAAGGGGAAAAACGCATTGATAGCAGTGGTAAAGAAATTAAACTGCCACAAGCAACCACACAAAAGCGTCCCGAAGAACAACCAGAGCCTGAAAATACCAATCTTGACCAACTAAGTACCAACAACCCAGTTAAAGGTAGTAGCTCACAAGGTCAAACGCAATAACCAATAAGCTGGAATAAATTCCAGCTTATGTTTATATTAAAATTATTAAGATAAACTTAACCAATCTCTAGGTTTTAAATAAAAGTTAGTCAATTCAAATTCGGCAGTATTCACTTCAGGTTCAAAGCGATATTGCCAGCCTGCCAATGGGGGCATACTCACTAAAATTGACTCAATTCGCCCATTACTTTGTAAACCAAATAACGTACCACGGTCATAAATTAAATTATATTCAACATAACGCCCACGCCGATATAATTGAAATTGGCGTTGTTGCTCATCATATGGGGTATTTTTACGTTTATCAACAATTGGCATAATTGCCTGTAAATAACCATTACCAACCGCCTGCATAAATGCAAAACAAGTCGTAAAATCCCAGCCCATACTATCAGTATTCACATCATCATAAAATAAACCACCAATCCCCCGTTGCTCTTGACGATGTTTTAAATAAAAATAATCATCACACCATACCTTAAATTTTGGATAAACTTCTGTACCAAATGGCTGACATAAATCAAAACACACCTGATGCCAAGCAATACAATCTTCTAACACAGGATAAAATGGCGTTAAATCAAAACCACCACCAAACCACCAAATCGGCTGTTCATTATCTTTTTCTGCAACAAATAGACGTACATTGGCATGACTAGTCGGTACATGAGGATTTTTTGGGTGAATAACTAATGACACTCCTAAGGCTTGAGCCTGCCTGCCTGCTAAATCAGGGTGACGAGCAGTCGCTGATGCAGGTAAATTTGTCACATGAATATGACTAAACATTACCCCAGCTTTTTCAATGACTTGCCCACCAGACAACACACAAGAACGACCGCCCCCACCTTCTGAACGTTCCCAGTCATCAATAATAAATCTAGCAGAACTACCACTATCCATTTCTTGTTGTTCAAAAGCACGACAAATATTTTGTTGTAATGCTAATAAAAAATCTCGAACTTGTTGAATGTGTTTGTGCATAGTTACCTTCCTAACAGAAATTTAAGATTATAAAGTTTTTCTAAAAAAAATGACCCATTTTATCCCGTTTTGTTTGTAAATAGTCTTGATTATAAGGATTAATCCCAACTAACAATGGTACTCGTTCAACGACATCAATACCTAAATCTTTTAAATAATTGATTTTATTTGGATTATTCGTCAAAACTTTTACTTGATTAACGCCAACATGTTGTAGCATTGGTAAACACATTTCATAAGTGCGAGCATCGGCAGGTAACCCAAGTAATAAGTTTGCTTCTAACGTGTCATGTCCTTGGTCTTGTAACGCATATGCCCGAATTTTATTTGTCAAACCAATGCCTCGCCCTTCTTGACGTAAGTATAAAATTGCTCCACAACCATATTGTTGTATCATGTGCATGGTAGTATTTAGCTGTTCGCCACAGTCACATTTTAATGAGCTAAACGCATCACCTGTCAAGCATTCAGAATGAATACGAATTAATGGAATTTTTTCAGGATTATTATTTGGCAATCCCACAGATAACAAAATATGTTCTTGTTTTTCGGCATTTTCAAAAACATGAATATCAAATAATCCATGTTTCGTGGGTAATTTAGCTTGGGTAATAAATTGATAAGACACGCATCACTCCCAACATGATAAAATATGAATGAATTAAATAACGCTTTTTACTGAAAAATCAAGCGATATACAAAAAATCACTAACTTTTCATCATTAATTCATAGATAACTAGAACGCTAATGATGTTTCAAAATCAAAAAAATGCTATTATGCCATGAAAATTTTGATTGTTCATTGATTGTTTTATTATCGTTTTAGCTATTTGGGTATATAGACATTATGCAAAAGTCATCTGCTATGCAACAATTACATACAAAAGACCTTGAAACTTCAGCCATTAGGCAGATTGCCGATAGACAAGATGACACATTAAATTCTTTGAATGTTGGTGATGTAGGTCATCGTCTAAAAACTTTTGAACAATTGCCAACGACTCGTCCAGATACCCCATTATTAAATCTTATTAATAGCCCCAACGATTTAAAATCTTTAACAACCGAACAGTTAGAAAATCTGGCAGATGAGTTAAGAGAATTTTTATTATATTCTGTTGGACAAAGTGGCGGACATTTTGGGGCAAATTTAGGAGTTGTTGAATTAACGATAGCCTTACACTTTGTGTTCAATACGCCACATGACCAATTAATTTGGGACGTGGGTCATCAAGCATATCCACATAAAGCTCTCACTGGTCGGCGTGAACAGCTGGTCAGTATTCGTAGCGAAGGCGGATTAACCGCATTTCCTGAACGTGATGAATCGATTTATGATACGTTTGGCGTAGGTCATTCTTCAACAGCGATTTCTGCAGGGTTAGGCATGGCATTAGCATTACGTCATCAAGGAAAAACCGATAAGGTGGTTTGTGTGGTTGGCGATGGGGCAATGACAGGCGGTATGGCGTTTGAAGCGATGAACGATGCTGTGCAACAACAAGCCGATTTGATGGTCATTTTAAATGACAATGATATGTCCATTTCTCATGCCACAGGTGGATTTTCACAACATTTATTATCGCTTTGGCAGTCAGGTTATCAGGTGAATATTGATGATATGGGGCAAGCTATCGTTTGTCATCGTCCTGATATGCCATTTAATGAAAGACAAGCAAAAACCATTCCTTGTACTGAGGATAATTTATTTAAAGCGATTGGTTTTAGCTACTTTGGACCATTTGACGGACACAATCTACCCGAATTAGTACGCATATTACAGCAAGCCAAACAGGTCAAAGGGGCGGTTTTGGTTCATGTTTATACCACAAAAGGCAAAGGATTTTTGCCCGCTGAAAGTGACCGTATTGGCTATCATGCGATTAGTAAGCTTGCTAAAACTGGTGAAGCATCTTCAGCCAGTCCACGCAAAAAATACTCACAAGTTTTTGGAGAGTTTTTATGTGATAAAGCCAGTCAAGACCCTAACTTAATGGCTATTACGCCAGCGATGGCAGAGGGTTCTGGTATGGTCGAGTTTGCCCAAAAATTCCCAAAACAATTTTTTGATGTCGCCATTGCCGAGCAACACGCTGTCACACTGGCAGGAGGTATGGCGACACAAGGTGTTAAACCAATTGTTGCAATTTATTCCACCTTTTTACAACGAGGCTATGACCAATTAATTCATGATGTGGCATTACAAAATTTAGATGTGATGTTCGCCATAGATAGGGCAGGGCTAGTCGGTGAAGATGGGGCAACTCATGCAGGTGTGTTTGATTTAGCCTATATGCGATGTATCCCAAATATGGTAATCGCCACACCAAAAGATGAAAATGAATGCTACAATTTATTAAATACTTGTTATGAATATCAAGGCGTTACGGCTGTTCGTTACCCTCGAGGCACAGGCACAGGAGCAATCATTGATAAACAAGCCAAACCTTACCCAATTGGTAAAGCCGTGTTAGAGCAAATATTTAACGAACAACCTAGTGCAAACACTAAATATCCTAAAAAAATTGCTCTATTGGCATTTGGCAGTTTAGTAGAAACTGCAAAAAAAGCTAGCGAAGTATTAAGTTTACAGTATCCACAATGGCAAATATCTGTATATAATATGCGGTTTGTAAAGCCACTAGACACACAATTACTTGATGAACTGGCTAATAGCCAACAATTATTGGTTACTTTAGAAGAACATCAGATTATGGGTGGAGCTGGCAGTGCAGTTAATGAATATATTTTATCAACAGCCACTGTTTTACCAAAAATCTTAAACTTAGGTATTGCAGATATGTTCATTGCTCATGGTAGTCATGAACAACAACTTGCCCGTTGTGGTTTAGATGTTGCTGGTGTCATACAACGTATTCAGCCGTTACTACAATCGGAATAACATTGTTTAACAACTTATTTTTTTATCATTTTCACTTAACAAAAGGTCAATTATGGAACCCATGGTCGTGATGGCAGGTCGTGCTGCCCAAAAAGTAGGTCAAGAAATTTTAAACGCACATATTAATCGGCATAAACTTGAACTAAACATTGAAAGCAAAGGTATTGATGGTTTAGTTACAAGAATTGACCGTTATAGTGAAGAATTACTGATAGCATTATTAAAAGAAAGTTACCCAAATCATTCATTTTTAGGTGAAGAGTTTGGCTTACAAGAAGGTAAAGGCAACGATGCTGACTGGTGTTGGGTGATTGACCCGCTAGATGGCACGCACAATTTTATTCATGGATTACCTCATTTTTGCGTATCGATTGGTGTACAACACAAAGGCGTTACCCAGCACGCTGTTATTTATGACCCTGTGAAAGATGAACTTTTTTCTGCAAGTCGTGGCAAAGGGGCAAGATTAAATCAACGCCGTATCAATGTTAGTGAGCGTAAAACCATTGCTGGCGGTTTTTTTACCACAGGTCACCCTATGGAAAAAAATTTATCAACAGGCGTACGCTCTTACGCTAAAGAACATTTTGAAAGTTTACAAAAAGTATGTGAGTCGGGCGGACAAGTTCGCCGTTTAGGTTCAGCAGCACTAGATTTAGCATATGTTGCCTGTGGTCGATTTGATGGTTATTTTGAAATGTCATTAAAACCATGGGATTTATGTGCAGGTGAATTAATCGTAACTGAAGCTCGTGGCGTTGTTGTTGACCATACAGGGGCTCACAATGCGATGATAACAGGTTCAGTTTTTGCTTGTAATATCAAATTATTAAAACCATTAATGCAAATGGTTGTTCCAACATGGAAAGATGCTGTTCGATAAATTTTTACTAAAAAATATATTGAGTGATGATTATTAGTTAATCATCATTCATGATGATATCACTATGCAAAAATATCTCTTTTTTTTATTTATATTAGTCACCATGAATGGCAAAATTTTTGCCAATAGTAATCCTTGTGACACGACAAACCCACAGGCTAACTGTCCACAAAATCTTACAATTATCAGAAATAATCAATTTGGTTTTGCCAACAATGCAGGACAGACAGTTATTGCATCAAATTATGATGATATAAAAAAATTTTCGGAAGGTTTGGCAGGGGTAAAGAAAAATCATCAATGGGGATTTATTGATGATACAGGTCGGCAAGTCGTGGCATTTCGTTATGATAATGTAAAAGATTTTTCTGGCGGTGTTGCAGTTGTTTATAAAAATAATAAGGCTGGATTAATAGATAAAGCAGGAAAACTAATCATTTCTCCCAAATATGACAATATTGATAATTTTTCACCACAACATTTAGACAGTTTTGCGAAAGTTGAATTAAACGGAAAAAAAGGCTTTATTAATCGTACAGGCAAAGTTATTATTCCATTAAAGTATGATGATATTCGTTTTTTTGCTGGCGTAAGTAAAATTGTCGCTGTAAAACAAGGGAATTTCTGGGGATTTATTGATACATCAGGAAAAGTTTTTATTCCTATTCAATTTGAAGAAATTCATCAAGCAGGATTTTCTGATAACCTGATTGCTGTTAAAAAAAATGGCAAATGGGGTTTTATTGATGAGACAGGTCGAGTCATTATCCCTTTTCGCTATCTTGCCGTTGATGCGTTTTCACAAGGTGTTGCCCGAGTCATGACAAACCCTCAACAAATTTTTTATATTGACACAACAGGTCGTCAAGTACATTAATATACCATTTAATTAATATACCATTTATTCATTTTGGGTAGTTGCTTCATAAATTGCTAATTCTTCCTCTAAATAATTCAACATTCGCTGAACATGAGGTAATATTTCACTACAGGCAGTGATACAAAATTCAATATTATCATGATAAGTACATAAAGTAATATTCATTGCCTGCTCACCAAATACAATCGAAGCAGGATATAACGCTTGTAACTTTGCCCCATGCCAATATAATGGTTCACGAGAGCCTGGCACATTAGAAATGATTAAATTAAAGCCTCGATAATCAGGAAATAACCCAGTCACAATTTGTAACGCTGAACGACTATAAGCCAATGCACTATAATTAATAGTCGCAACTTGGTTCATACGAGCAAATCGCCGTTTACTATTCATGGTACTACCTTGAATGATTTTTAGCCGTTTTATCGGGTCTGGCTGATTGGTAGCTAAATTTGCCAGAATAAATGACAATTGATTACCCGTACTACTTTCATCTGTGCGTAAGGAAATCGGCACAAAGGCTATTAACGGTTTTTTTGGTAAGGCATTTAATTCTAATAAATATCGGCGTAACGCCCCAGAACATACCGCCAACACCACATCATTTAATGTAACCAAATGATATTTAGCAATTTTTTTAAATGTCGCCAATAAATAAGACTGAGCAGAAATTCGTCTTGAGCCTGAAATCGGACGATTTAAAATACAATCGGGTGCTTGAGTTGCTGTAATATAATGCGGGTTAAAACGTTCATAAGTATTTTTAAATAACTCTCGTCCCACAGGAAAAATACTTTTGACTTGTTCTTTTGCCAATGTCCAAAGTGATTTATCCTCCAATAGTAACGCATCAACTTGATGACGATGACGCATCATCAGTGACCAAATTGGCAAATTAGTATGCTCATCAGGGGTTTTTGATAATGATTTTTTCACCAATCGCATAGCCGCTACACCATCAACCATAGAATGATGGATTTTAAAATATAATGCAAACCGATTGCCCTCAATGCCTTCGATAATATGACATTCCCACATTGGTTTTGCACGATTTAATAGTTTGCTATGTTCTTGAGAAACATATACCAATAATTCACGAATACGGGCAGGTTTTGGCAAAGCAATATGACGAAAATGATGGTCTACATCAAAATTTTCATCGGTTTGCCAAAATACCCGATTTAACACTTGATTAAATGGAAATGTTGGTGGCGTTTCATCATCGAGCATTTTTTGCACAAAAGTACCAACAAAATCATCTTCTGCATTGGCTGGCAATTCAAATAAAAACAATCCGCCAACGTGCATTGGCTGTCGGCGAGTTTCTAAAGTAATAAATAAATAATCAACCAACGTTAGCAAACGCATATGATACCTTTGATTTGTAATTTAATAATTAATATTGTTAATTAACGAAAGAAATAACCTGTTTGTGGCGAGCTGGCTTGAGCCATATAACGGGCTGGCATTCGTCCCGCCAAAAATGCTTCACGTCCTGCAATTACCGCATGTTTCATTGCACTTGCCATCAATACAGGATTTTTTGCATGAGCAATTGCGGTATTCATTAACACGCCATCACAGCCAAGCTCCATGGCAATGGTAGCATCTGAAGCGGTGCCAACCCCTGCATCAACTAACACAGGTACTTTAGTTTGTTCAATAATTAGACTCAATGTATGACGATTTAACAATCCTAAACCTGAACCAATCAAGCTACCCAAAGGCATAATCGCCACACAGCCCATACTTTCTAGTTCTTTTGCGACAATTGGGTCATCAGAGGTATAAACCATCACTTCAAAGCCATCATCAATCAAAGTTTGACACGCTTTGACAGTTTCGATAACGTTTGGATATAAGTTTTTATCATCGCCCAGTACTTCTAATTTGACCAAATTATGTCCATCTAATAATTCACGGGCTAACATACAAGTACGCACCGCACTATCAGCATCAAAACAGCCTGCTGTATTGGGTAATATGGTATATTTTTCAGGAGAAATCACATCGAGTAAATTTGGCTGGTCTTTGTGCTGTCCAATGTTGGTACGGCGAATAGCAACTGTGACAATTTCTGCCCCTGATGTGCTAATTGCATCACCTGTTTCAGCTAAATCTTTATATTTTCCAGTACCCACTAATAAACGAGAAGTAAAGGTGCGTGAGCCAATGGTTAATAAATCATGGGTGGTTTGTGTCATGGGATATTCTCAAATACAGCTAAAATTTGATGTATTTTAACATATCAATGAGCAACACATAAAAAAAATTGACAATCCAACGACTTAATAATCTATTAGCATATAAACCTTATCCAGAACCTACCAGCGTTTAACAAAAAAAAGTCCATTGATAGCAAAAATTATTCTATACTTAGCAGAACATGTTATCATGTAATATAGTAAAAAAATTTCATAAAACTATGATGTATCATAAATAATCAATGTCAAATATCAGCGAGTTTTTTGGAATGGTGTCATGCGTATGAATTAATAAAAGTAATGGTAATCGTGTATGTATATTTTTATTTCTGATGACTGTTTGCAAGATGCAAAGACTTATCACATTGAAGAAAAACTACAAGAATTAGCAGGTTGGGTCGAAGAAAGCGACTATCAACAATTTTCTAGTATGTTTGAAATGTTTGAATATCCCTATTACGTCAGAAAAGGGCTAGCTCATCGCTATCGTTTATTGGTCAAGCTCACCGATGTAATGGTTGATGGTATTAAATATCCAGTGGTAGTTTTTTTTAAAATCTTTCATCGTGGACGTAAAGATTATGAAACACTCTATATCAAAGCTGAAGAAAACGGCGATAATTTTTATCAACAACAAAACCTAGACAATATCGTCAGCGAGTTTGTCACGACTAAAGTTAAAAATAATGATTTAAACTTACCCATTGAACAACATACTGAAGAATGTTATTCCTGCCTACATCATGCAAAAACCAATTATTTACAGCTTTCTCGTTTAGTCACTGATGACTACTATTGTGAAGATATATCGTGGTGGGCAGGCGTGCGTCCACATTTAACAGACTCTCAGCTTAAAGATACATTTCATTCTATTCAAACTGCATTTGAACAGCATAAAAATCACCAATTATCAATCAATCGGCATCAAATACATTTTGAAGTTGAACCAAACTATCTATTAACAGCTGATGAATCATCACAAGATAAAGTTTTTTCTCGTTACTTACCTACTGATGTATTATTAGACAAAACATTATGGCTTGATACTCAAAAATTTGACCTACCAATTTATCTAAATGATTTTCAGGATAAAGTTGTTCAAGAAATTTTTTATCAAACCGATAGTTTTCCATTATTTATCAATGCACCAAGTCACGCAGGAAAAACCAGTATTTTAGCAATTTTATCTGCTCACTTTTTATTACAACCTAACAATAATTATCAACATCATTTGCCTTGTTTATTTTTATGCGAACCACAAGAAACAGCCTTTTTACAACAGCAAATTTTTTATTATATTCAATTTCAACAAAAATTTGGACAGTTACCATTAAATACGATTACTGAAAATGAACAACAATTAAAACAAAAAATCGAATTATCTTGTACAGATATTTTAACATTTATTTTACGTTATCTTGATGATGAAGGTAAACAACGTTTTCAACCCGATTTTTTTATTGATAAAAAACAATTCATTAGCTTACTAAAAAAACAGCCAGCCATTAAAAATGGACAATTGGCAAATTATTCTATTGATTTATATTGGTTTATTGTGCAGTATGTTATCAAAGGGGAGCAATATTTATTAGGTGATGGTAAAGTATTTCAAGATACACTTGATGAATATAGTGCGTTAAGTCGAGAAAGTTTTGATATTATTTATCGGGTCATTTGGAAAGAATGGTATGAACCATTAACAGAGAACAATTATTGGGACTTACAAGATATTGTTGCATACATTCAGACAAAAAAGACTTTACATTTTCCTAAATACACAGCATTATTAGTTGATGATGCTGAGCAATATTCTAAATTAACTTATCAATTTATCTTACAACAATGTTATTGGCATCAACAGCCACACTTGTTGTCACAAGTGCCATTAATTTTTGCAGGTTATGATAAAGGTGCTGTCCCTGCCCAATTATATTGTTGGTATGATGAATTGCATCAGCTATTTTATCGATTATTTGATGGTAAAAGAGAATTATCATCACTACATGTAAACCAACAAAATTTTAATAATAATTATATCAATATAATTAACTACTATTTACAGTATCAACGTCATAAAACAAATGTTATTAAGCTAACAAATACTTTAGACGGGAATGATTTATCAACCTTACCTTGCCCGCAAATTTATTTTATTAGTCATCAACAAACTGATGTATTACAAGCATTAATTGCTAATGAACAAATCGCTATTATTTTAAAAACCGCCCATGATAATCGTTTGACTTATTTAAAACATAGTAGTCCATTGCAACATTTATTTAAATATGCCAATGTATCGCAAATCAATTTACCTTGTTTTGGTATTAATAATATTCCACAAAAATTTTATAGTATTGCATTAATTGGTTTTTACCATACTGATTTAATAAAATTTAAGCAAGAAAAAACAGATTTTGCTTTTTTAACATTTGAAGAACGTTATATTCTTGATGAAAAAATTAATACTATTCGATATGCAATACAACATGGCTTACGACAAATTTTTATTATTGGTGACA
The DNA here is from genome assembly GCA_041855445.1 of Moraxellaceae bacterium. Lineage (GTDB taxonomy): Bacteria > Pseudomonadota > Gammaproteobacteria > Pseudomonadales > Moraxellaceae > Faucicola. Next base: position 7,828 of record JBHAEG010000035.1, on the reverse strand, counting down.
ATAACGAATTACCAATTTGGCAACAATTATTACAAATTAATGATTACCCAAATATCATATCACAAGCAACGCTCGATACGATTAATCCAAACTATCTAATTGAACAACAAGATTTATTTAATCGTTATCAACAAGCCCTAGAAAACCAAGATACATCAGCAATTTTTGAGATTGCCTTACATTATTATCAATATCATCATTATGAAAATTATTTCATATGTCTATTAAAATATTATCAAATAAAAAATTCATTGGAGGATTATCAAGATTTCTTTTCATTGATAGAAATTGAGTCTCAAAAAACTTTAACAATGCAACAGCTATGGCAACAACAACAAGCACAAATTATGTTGCATTTTTCGGCGTATTTTCCCAAACAATTACGAGGAAATTTATACGCATTACAAATCGTTTATGATAATCCTTTAACTATCCAATGGTTACAGGCTTTTAGTTTGGCGATTGAGCAATATTTAAATCAATATCAACAACCCATTTGGGCCGACTACTGGCAGGAAATCTTGCCATTAATATTAACAAAATTAACCGAGCAAACCACCTTATCAATAAAAAACTGGCAAATCATCGAAAAAAAACTCATTGAATTACAAGAAGTTTATCAAGTTAGCCCAGATATTTTAGCGTTTTGTGCATATCAATTAAAACAACCACAAACCGCGTTACAACTTTGGCAAACTGCTTTACAAACTCAACAAATTCAAGAGTTACCAGATAGCTACTATCAATCGTTACTCGAAACAACCGATGATTGGCATGAAAAAATTATTTGTTCTATACAACTAAAAAACTTGGATATGCTTATGAACCTCTTAACGACCCATAATTTAAATGAATTACAGTTACAGTATTGGGATAAAATCTTACCCTATTTAGCAGAAGAAGACGAACTTGAGCCAGTACTACTCGACTTGCTACCTCATATCCATCATCAGGATATTTTAGATAGGTTATATCATTTTTGCGAAAATGATACTTCAGAAAATTTTGCCATGCGTATACAACGATTTAAAACGTTACAAGCCTGTTTTAACAATGACTGGGATACAGTTATTGAACGTTTAGAACACTATGTTCCCATTCAAGACACAGATAATATGTATAACAAGCTAGTGTTAGGTTTTGGACAAAAACAAGTTAGCAAATTTAAAAATCGTACCAAAATTACTCGCCCTAAAATGAACTATAAAGTACAAGAAGAACTAGTCGATATTTTGTATGCGTTAAATTTAAATGAAAACTTACACATCATCACTGACAGCACAGCTCTACAACAATATGCCCAACAACCACATATCGTACAAATATTTGATAATATTCGTAAAATTTTCTCAATACGTCACGAAGAAGAAGGGGTTTGGAATTTTCAATTTCCAGCAATACGCAGTTTATGTTACCTATTGGAAAAAAGTTACAACCCATTAGATATTTTAGAGCTATATGGTAGCATCTTAAGCCAAAGTAACAATTCATCTTTAAATGAATTTACTGTTGAACGGTTAATGGTGATGATGCAACGTTTTGGTCAGTTAAATTTAGAAGATAATAATGATATAGAAATTGACGAAACAAAAAAAATTTTCATCAAACAAGCAATTGTATTAGATGCTAAATACAAAAAATTATTTAAAAATATCAAAACCCCTGACAATCCGTATGAACTACCCATACTAAAAACTAAAGAAGAATTAATAAAATCTGTCTTAGCTTTAACTAATAAAGAAAATGCGGAAATGCAAAAACAAAAACAAGACGAAATCAAAGCACAAAAAGCATTAGAAGCTGAGCAAAAGCAAAAAGACCTTGAAAAACAAGCAGAAGAAATACGCTTACAACAGCTTGAACAATCATTATTACTTGCTAAACAAAAGAAACAGGAACAAACTGTCCCTGAAGAACAAGTCTTAGAAAAAGACAATGATAAACTGTTCATAGATACTATATCAGTCACCCAAACAATATCTGATAATACATCAAACAATACAGAAGATAATACATTAAAAATCAATGATATATCTGATGACACGACATCTGTAGAAAGCACAGCACAGCATGATAACCCATCATTTAATGAACAAATATCAGCTAATCAAACACAGATAGCCAAAACATCAGACACCATGAAAGAACCCGTTTCTTTAACTTTAAACCCTGAAACAACTCAAAATCAGTCAGCCCCTGTTATGCAAACGATTACACCAACATCGCCAACATTTACGCCACCAACTCAGCAAACAAGCCAACGTAAAATAACCAGTGAATTACAATTTTTTCATTGGCGAGTATTTTTTTCCCGTATGTATCAACGTTTAAACATTGAACATTTAGAAACAGGCGAACGTTGGTCATTACATATCCCAACAGGACAAATTCAAAGTGATTATCATTTTGTCATACAAGATAATCATTATTATTTGACAGGCATTGCATTAATGATAGCTGTTAGCAATACTCAAATATTAATTTATCATCTGGAACATGGTATTAGTTTGACTATTCATTTATCCAATGATTAATTGAAAAATCATTGTTTTGATTGTGTTAGTTTAGTTTTTGGTTTATGCTAACCATGCAATATCTCTTTTTTTAAAACGAGGAAAAAAACAATGTTTTCACACGTTGAACATTATGCAGGCGACCCAATTTTGGGGCTGATGGATAAATACAGTAAAGAAACAAATCCAAACAAAGTCAATTTAGGTGTTGGCGTTTATTATGATGATGATGGTATTTTACCCGTACTACCTTCTGTAACTGTGGTCGAAGAGCGTCTAGCCAATCCTGTCAAAGCTCGTCCATACTTACCAATGGATGGTTTAGCAGGCTATCGTCAAGCGTGCCAACGTTTATTATTTGGTGAAAATGCCGAAGTATTACAACAAAATCGAGTGGCGACCATTGCGACTATTGGTGGCTCAGGGGCATTAAAAGTTGGTGCAGATTTTATTCATGAATGGTTCCCACACGCCAAATGTTATGTCAGTGACCCAACTTGGGGTAATCATATTGGTATTTTTGAAGGGGCAGGCTTTGAAGTAGGTAAATATCCATATTATAATGCTGAAACTAATGGGGTAAAATTTGACGAATTAATCGCATTTTTTAACACATTAAATAAAGATGATGTTGTGTTATTACACCCATGTTGTCACAACCCAACAGGGGTTGATTTAACTCAAGAACAATGGGATACCTTGTTAGATACAGTAAAAGAAAAACAATTAATCGCCTTTATGGACATTGCTTATCAAGGGTTTGGCGATGATATGGAGGCAGACGTTTATGCCATTCGCCGTGCTGTTGAAAAAGGCTTAGCATTCTTTGTCAGTAACTCATTCTCAAAAAATCTATCTTTATACGGTGAACGTGTTGGCGGATTATCAGCAGTTTGTCCAAACGAAGAAGAAGCTAAATTAGTTCATGGTCAATTAAAATTTACTGTTCGCCGTATCTATTCAAGCCCTCCATCACATGGCGGTCATGTTGTTGATGGGGTAATGAATGACCCAGAATTATTTAATCAATGGGTAAATGAAGTATACGCAATGCGTGACCGCATTCGTGAAATGCGTCAAAAACTATATGAAGTATTAACAGCAAAAGTGCCAGAACGTGACTTTAGTTACTTAGTGACTCAAAAAGGTATGTTTAGCTTTACTGGTCTAAATCCAGAACAAGTCGCCCGCTTACAAAGTGACTATGGTATCTATATGGTAAGTAATGGTCGCATGTGTGTTGCAGGTTTAAATAGCCGTAATATTGACTATGTGGCAAATGCTATTGCTGATGTTGTATCAAACTAATCTAACAATTATTTTTATTATAGAAAAAAGTCCCTTAGTGGGGCTTTTTTTTGAATTTGTTATTTATTGCGTATATTCTGAGTATTTTAATAGAGCAATGAAAAAGGCATTCGCTATTTGAACGAATGCCTTTAAGAATTTGGAGCGGGAAACGAGACTCGAACTCGCGACCCCAACCTTGGCAATCTCGGGCAACTATTTTTCGCTAAATACCCTTATTTTACCTTAAATAATCTCTTTTAATATCAATATCTTATGATTATTATCAGTGTGGATGCTAATTACACCCTCTGATGTCTTTTTATATCTTGGCACGAAAAACAATAGAGTAAATTTACCCCATCGTTTTTCGTATTTTATCATAATTTTAAATTTTTTGCCCTTGTGCTTGCTGACGAAAGTTGCAGATATTGATGGATTTGAATTATTTTAATTTTATATTTTCTATTTAATAATATTGAATTTTTTTATTCAAATCTTGTAATTTATCAGTTTGATTTGGGATTTGGTATGTCAATTTTGCGGTGATTGATGGTGTTATTCACCGCATATTTTGCGGAGAATATGTGGTATAATTACCGCAGATGTGGCAAATTTGAGAATAATGATGGTTGATACTTATATTCATGAATATCCAAATTGGACAGATTGGCAGCTTGATGAGGTGCAGCTACTCCCCCTTGTCGCTCGCATTCGTCTGCTTCAGGGGCGCTTGTTGGGGCAGATGAGTAACCTTGGGTTTGATTTACCGCTTGAGGTTAGTCTTGAGGCTTTGACATTGGAGGTGATTAAGACATCAGAAATTGAGGGTGAATATCTTAATACTGAACAGGTACGTTCTTCGGTTGCACGGCACTTAGGTATTGAGGCACTGTATCAGCATCAGCTTGTTACACCAAGCTATGAAGTAGAAGCGATTGTTGAAATGATGCTTAAGGCGACTTCAAGATTTGATTTGCCATTAACCTTAGATGAAGTCTGTCGTTGGCATCACGCACTATTCCCACAAGGGCTAAGCGGTATGTATGACATTAATGTGGGTGCATTACGAGATGATGCTAATGGCCCGATGCAAGTGGTCTCGGGTGCCTATGGCAAAGCCAAAGTACACTTTGAAGCGCCAAAGGCCGATAGATTGCCCGATGAGCTTGAGCGATTTTTTCGGTGGTATAACGATGATGAGACGGGACTTGATTTGACAATTAAGGCGGGGCTTGCACACCTGTGGTTTGTCACGCTGCACCCATTTGATGATGGTAACGGTCGTCTGACTCGTGCACTCACCGAGCGGATGCTTGCCAAAAGCGATGGCAGTCCACAGCGATTTTATAGCATGTCCGCACAAATTCTTGCCAATCGTCGTGAATATTATCACATACTTGAACAGACTCAAAGGGGATTGGCGTCAGCCACTGAATGGCTAATTTGGTTTTTAACCAATCTAGAAGCGGCTTTGATACAAGCACTTGCTCAGTCACAAAAGGTTGTCGCTAAGTCACAGTTTTGGCATACATATCGCCACACATCACTCAATCCACGGCAGGTAGTGATGATTAATAAGCTTTGGGGTGATTTTTATGGCAAACTCACCACCAAAAAATGGGCGAGTATCACAAAAGTATCTACAGATACCGCCCTAAGAGACATCAATGATTTGGTTGAAAAAGGAATTTTGGTGAAGTCATTAGCTTCTGGACGCAGTCAAAGTTATGAGCTGAGTTGTCTTGTGGGGTAGCTACAAAAAGTCATTAATACATGAATTTGATAAAATATTATCAAAAACCACCAAAAATCCCATAAATTTGATAAAATAATATCAAAATTAAACTGAGTTTAGATTGGTTATGCTTCATCTGTATGACGATATTGATGCACGCTTAGCTTTGGCGGCGTATCTAAAACAAAAACGCAAAAATGCCAAGCTATCACGCCGAGCGCTGGCTGAAAAATCCTTGATTCCCGAGCCAACCATTCGTCGGTTTGAGAATACAGGTTATATTTCTTTGAAGAACTTTTTGTTATTGTGGATGATTTTGGATGATATTGCTCGGTTTATGAAATTAACCAAACCTGAAGCAATCAAACCCAAAACCATCGCTGAGGTGCTCGCTTATGATAAGTAACTATCAGCCGACTCGGTATTTGAGTGTTTTGTACTGGTACAATCATTGCACTGATTGCCAAGCATTTGGATGAGATATATCAACAAAACAAGGGTTTGTTGGTTTGACAACTCAAGAATAAAACTTTTCTAAAATAATCATTGAAAACTTGTCTTAATAGAAAAAGTTTCAAGTGTGATTGAAACTTTTTAAAATATATACAAAAGTTTCAATCATAAAAACAATTACCCAAAAGTCAATTAGCAACAAACTGAGATAAAATACGATAATTTACGATAAAATAGGGTAAAATACGACAAGTTGTGATATTTTATGGAAAATTACGATGAAGTTGTCTAAGCCGCCCACTTTATTGGAGCTGGAACCGTGGGATATGGATTGGTAAAGTGGGGTTGATATCGCTTTTAAGCGTTTTGATTAAAGGGTGTTCACCTCCCCACATCCTGCAAATACCCAAAACAATAAAACGGCTCACGGTAATCATGATACAGCTTTCTTAAATTTGCCACATCTCGACAAAGCATAGCCGTGCGGATATTTGTTCGATAGACATCTAGGTAGGTGCGTAATGAGCCGATGAAATCTTTGATTTCAGATGATTGGAGATAGAATGGTTGATATAAACACTCAATATTATCCAGTATTAACAAATACCGCTGATTACCTGAGATAATTTGCTCAAATACAACTCTTAAAGAATAACAGCTATCTGCTTGATTGGGGTAAACAGTTGCAATCATGTGCGACATAAAATGCTGATAAATAGATACTTGCACATCAGTAAAGTCATAATAAATTACACGGATGTCAGCATCTTTAGCCAGTCTTTCAAAGACCTGTCTATATTCATCCAATCGATACAAATACGCATCATCACTGCTATAGAACACAGCAGTGTCCAATATCCCTTCACAAAAGGCATCAAAGATACGTGTTGGTAGGTCTTTTATGGGTTTCGGCTCATGACAATTGCTATTGACCATTAATCATCCAAAGATGTATAAGCTATCATCTGAGCATAAATAAATTCAGGCATCATGCAAAATTTAGGCTCACCATCTCTTATAATAGCAATCACATCTTTTTCGACAACTTCCATCCAGTAATCAAAGTTCTCTTCTAATTCTGATAGCTCGATGTAGTGTTTGGGCGCATAGTCTTGAAGTGTCAGCTTTTGGGTGCTTGCTTGTTCCATATGAGTTTCCTTTTGATGGCGTGATGGTTCTGATGTCATTTAAAAATGGGCTGTTTTGGCAAGTTGTTGCTCATAGGTATTTTGCAAGTCCAACCAAAATCTAGAACTATTACCAAAATACTGTGCCAAGCTCAAGGCAGTGTCTGCACTGATGCCACACCGTTCACTGATGATATCATTAAGATGGTCAGGCGCAATGCCCAAAGACTCAGCCAAAGTCGCTACTGACAACCCCAAAGGTTTTAAAAACTCTTCACGCAATATCTCACCCACATGAATTGGTCTCATGCTGTTGTTGGACATAGGCGCTCCATGATGTTATCGTATAGGCAGTAATTAACAAGTATTTGCAGTCTGGGCAGTGATTGCCTACCCTTTGGTGTATTTTACCATAAATAAAGGAGTTGTCCTGGATAATGACTAAAAACTCCATTTGGGTTAAAATAGCCAAATGGGAAAAGATTGTTGCATATTCCACTCTATTTAATCATCCAGTAAAAATAACCTTTGATTGTTAAAGTGTAAAAGATTTTGTATTTATTAGGTACTGGCACACAATCCAACATTGGCAGTTGTAGTGGTACACCAATCCCGCAGTCCTCAATAAGTGGTACAATATCATAAAAATGAGGATAAACCATGAGACGACCAAGACGAAGCTTTAGTGCAGAGTTTAAATTAGAAGCAGT
>JBHAEG010000034.1:0-3109 GCA_041855445.1 Moraxellaceae bacterium | reverse complement strand
TCTCGTACAATCAAAATATCAAGCCCTGCCACCACTTCAGGTTTTAGGGTTGATGCGTTGGCAAGCTCTTTATACAAAATGGCAGGACGTAAATTTGCAAACAAATTCAAATCCTTACGAATGGCAAGCAGTCCACGTTCAGGACGTAGTGGACGCTCTAAATTGTCATATTGTGGAGAACCAACCGCCCCAAGTAGTACAGCGTCTGCTTTTCGTACGATTTCTTGGGTCTGGCTAGGATATGGCGAGCCGTAAGTGTCATAGGCTTCACCGCCTAATTTGGCGTATTCGTAAGTAACATCTAAGCCATCAGCAATCAGCTTATCTAGCACTTTCACCGCTTGGGCAACGATTTCAGGTCCGATACCGTCGCCTTTTAAAATTGCAATGTGTTTCATAAGGGCTTCCTTTTAAATAAAAAAATATTTAATCAAAGTCTGGTTCTTGAGTTTCTAAAAATAATAACATCTCATCATCAGACATTTCCGATGGGTCGCCACCATATATCTGAACCAAATCTTCAATAGTGTATTTTTCTTCATCACTATCATTAGTATTATCATTAATAAAAAACCTTTCAAGGCTCTCAAAAACAGATAAATGCGGAAAATCATCATAAGGTAACACTTCAATAAGTGTATCATCTACCATATATGTATTACTGTTTTCTATCACTAAATCAAGATAACAGCAAGTAATCTTATAAAGATTTCTAGAAAGAGCTGGTTTAAACCATTCATTTAAACCATCTTTTGTTTGAAACTTTCTTATTTTAATAATGTTAGGAAATCTATTTAAAAGACTTTTATTGCCAACTATATATTTTCCTAATTGCTTACTACTAGTGAAATTTTTATTCTGCAAAAACAGCAATAAATCATTCAACTCATTAGCTTCATTGATACTTAAATGATACTTTTCCATTAAAATTTTTAGATTAAGCAAGGCACTCATAATTACCCCCAATATCAAGCATTCAACTCTTTAAACACCCAAGGGCGTTCCGCTTTGGCTTTTTCTTCAAAGGCACGAATGCTATCGCTATCTTGCAAGGTTAAACCAATATCATCTAAACCATTTAATAAGCAATGTTTACGAAACGCATCTACTTCAAAATGATATTCTTTACCTGATGGTGAAACGACTTTTTGGTTTTCCAAATCAACGGTTAATTGATAGCCTTCATTTGCTACACAGTCTTTAAATAATTCATCAACTTCGCTTTCTGTTAAAATCACAGGCAACATACCGTTTTTAAAACTGTTATTAAAGAAAATATCGGCATAGCTTGGAGCGATGATGGTACGAAAGCCATATTCATTTAATGCCCAAGGAGCGTGTTCACGGCTTGAACCACAACCAAAATTACTGCGAGTCAGTAAAATGGTTGCCCCTTGATAACGTGCTTGATTTAACACAAAATCAGGATTTTTGGGGCGTTTGGCAATGTCTTGACCCAAATAACCTTCATCAAGATAGCGTAATTCATCAAATAAATTATCGCCAAAGCCTGTACGTTTAATGGATTTTAAAAACTGTTTTGGGATAATTAAATCCGTATCCACATTGGCACGGTCAAGGGGGGCAACAATGCCTGTTTCAATGGTGTATTTTTTCATATGAATAACCTTATTTAAAATTCATTTAAAAATGGATTGACAATTTTGACACCTTCAATAATCTGACCATCATTTAAATCTTCAGAGTACATAATTTCACAATTTACTCTTTTAGCAGCACCAATCATCAAAGCGTCCCATAAAGTCAAATGATATTTGATGGCAATTTGTATGGCAAATAAAACCAATTTTGTATCACTATTCACCACTTGCATTTGTGAAAGTTCATAAACAACTTTATGCATTGCATTTTTATCTTGTTTTAATTTTTTGGTTGTTACCATAAAAAATTCTTGCAATACTTGTGTTGAAATCACAGGATTAAAACCAACATCACTTTGCAACTTTCTCAATAATTGTCTTGCTTTTTGTTGTTTATCAAAAAATCTTTCATCTATGGTATAAACCAAAATATTGGTATCAAGAAACACATTAACGCTCATAAAGCTCATCTCTTGTCCAATTTCTATCATCTTGATTGGTTAATTTAATACCTTTGATTTCACTATTTGCAACAGAACTATCCATTAAAGCAAATAGATTATTTAACCATTTATCATCTATGTTACTTTTTTCATCATCAAGATAATCCGCCATAGATAACTGTGAAATATCATCAAAATCAATGACTGGCACATCTTGGTTTAAAGATAGTTTGTCATGAGCTGTATTTGATTTAATGGTTGAAAAACTTTCTAAAACTTTCACGTCATCTTTTGGCAAACTTACCAAAAAATTGATAAATTTTGCTAAATGATTTTCATGTATAGATAATATTATGGTCTGCATAATTTACCCTTATTTGTCAATACAACCAATAAAATTTACCAACTATAATAAGCCATTAAAGTCGCCGTCGCCAACACTTTACCATTTAAATTAAACCCAAGTACCGCAGGGCTGATGGTTTCAGGTAATTCCAAAGTGTCACTTAGAGCATATAACGTAAAAATATAACGATGCGGAATATCGCCTTTAGGTGGAAATGCACCAATAAAACCCATTAATCCTGCATCATTCATTAGCTCCACTACACCATGCCCAAAGTTATTTGAGCCATTTTTAGGCAAGCTTGTCCAATCACTTGGAATATTAAACACCGTCCAATGTTTCCAACCAGAACCTGTAGGTGCATCAGGGTCATATAGGGTTAGAGCAAAACTTTTTGTCCCTTCAGGGGCATTTTCCCAAACCAACTCAGGGCTGATATTTTCGCCTGTATAGCCCCAAATATTAGCCACATAGTCATTACTTAGGGTGCTACCTTCGGCAATGTCAGCACATTTTAGGGTCATTTCGCCTGCCACTTGAGTGGGTTGGCGTACATTAAGATAGGTGTTTTGAGTTAAATCAGTCATGGGGTTTTCCTTATATTACCAAACACAATTGTTATAATGACAAGTTAGCTTTTCATCTTTACTAATTAAAATAGAATTATCAAGCATGGCTTTATCCGAAAATTTATCCATCTCCATAAGATAAAGCCAAAT
>JBHAEG010000033.1:0-40657 GCA_041855445.1 Moraxellaceae bacterium | reverse complement strand
TACCACCTGATACCTTCCCGAACTCAGAAGTGAAACGTCAATACGCCGATGATAGTGTGGCTCTTGCCCATGTGAAAGTAGGTCATCGTCAGCACCTCTATTCCAAAGCCCCGAAAGGGGCTTTTTTATTGCCTGATTTTTAGCTAGCCTATATCAGCAATTTACAGTAAAATGTCGCTATATTTTTAAAATTAGATTAATAGTTATGGCGTTAAATACTATCAATATTGCAACTCGTCAAAGCCCGCTTGCACTATGGCAGGCTGAGCATATTAAAACCCGTCTTGAGATGTTATATCCAAATATTATCGTTAATCTTGTGCCAATGGTAACAAAAGGTGATAAGATTTTAGATACACCACTTGCAAAAATTGGGGGAAAAGGCTTATTTGTTAAAGAATTAGAGCAAGCGTTGTATGAAAAACGGGCAGATATTGCCGTGCATTCATTAAAAGATGTACCGATGGTATTACCTGAGGGATTAATTTTAGGAGCATATTGTAAACGTGAACAGCCTACAGATGCGTTTGTTTCTAATAAATATATACATATTAATGAGTTACCTCAAGGAGCGAAATTAGGAACATCTAGCTTACGCCGTCAATGCCAAATTCAACAATATCGTCCTGATTTACAAATTATTAGTTTACGAGGCAATGTTGGTACACGATTGAGTAAACTTGATGCTGGTGAATATGATGCAATTATTTTAGCAACAAGTGGATTAATGCGTTTAGGATTAACTGAGCGAATTCGTCACCAGTTAGATGTTGAAGTAAGTTTACCTGCGGTGGGTCAAGGAGCCTTAGCGATTGAATGTCGGGCAGATGACGCTGAAATTTTAACATTACTTGCTCCGTTAAATCATCAAGTATCAAAACTTTGTTTGTTAGCGGAACGAGCATTTAATCGCCATTTACAAGGTGGTTGCCAAGTGCCAATCGCAGGTTTTGCAATATTAGAAAATGAGCAATTATGGTTACGCGGAAGAGTGGGTAATTTGTCAGGTTCAGTTTTACTTAAAGCGGAGCGGTGTTGTCATGTGTCAGTAGAGGCATTGAAGATGGAGGCACAAGCTGAACAATTGGGTATTGAAGTTGCTGAAGACTTATTGACTCAAGGAGCAGATAAGATTTTAGCGGAAATTTATCAAAGTTAAAAAGCCATGCTGTTTATAAACACACGTCCAGTTAATCGTGCAGAAAATTTATCAAATTTTTTGAGACAACAACAGATTACCGTATTAGATTTGCCATTATTAACGCTTCAAAAATGTGTTTTATCAAATGAGGATATTGATTTTTTTCGAGTTTTATTGCTAGAAAAAGAATTTCGTTTGGTAGTTTTAGTGAGTGAAGAAGCAGTTCAACATGGTTTAGCAATGTTATATCAAACTTTTTTACAGCTAAATTCGATACAACAATGCCAAGCTAAAGAGATGTTAAAGACAATTCAGTGGGTTGCGGTTGGTCAAAAAACAGCGGATTTTTTTAGTAGTTTATCCCAACAATATTGGCCATTGACTTTTTTGCAAGTCATTTATCCTATTGATACTAATCAACAAAATAATGAAGGCATTTTAAATTTATCAGTTGTAAAGAATTTACAAAAAAATGATAAAGTATTGATATGGCGAGGGCATGGTGGGCGTGAGTTATTGATAGATACTTTAACAAGACGCGGGGTTGATGTAAAATTTGTCAATTTATATCAACGAGTTCTTCCTAGTAATAGTATTGATATTTTAAGAGATAATGTAGAATTAATTGATAAAAATTCATGGGTGTTATTATCAAGTATGACTGCTTGGAAAAACTGGCAACAATTATTAATTTGTTTAAAAAGCTATCCAACACAGTGTAACTATCTAGTATTACAATCTCGTATTGCCAAAGAGGTTGCACAAGCTGTTGAAACAAAAATAATAATTTTATCAGATTTACAGCCTGAAACTGTTTATCAAACGATACTTTGTTTAGAAAATAGGATTTAATATGCAAACATCAGAAACTTCACCAAACTTTCACGAAAAAATTGCTCAAGCTAGTAATCATCCATTGAGTCAATTTGCAGTTATTTTTCGGCAACCAGTCGCATGGGGAGATATGGACGCATTTAATCATGTAAATAATGTTAAATATCATGAATATAGTCAATCTGCTCGTATTCATTATTTGCAACAATTAGAAATGTTTGATAAAAATGTATTTACGGTTTTAGCATCGTCATCTTGTCAATATTTGCGTCCTGTGGTATTTCCTGATGTATTACAAATTGGCGTTCGGATAAAAAAGTTGGGTAATACTAGCATTGTTCATGAGTATGTTTATTATAGTGAAATGCAAAATGCAGTTGTTGCAACTGCTGAAACCGTGCTTGTTTTATTCCAAAATGATGGAAAAAATAAACGTTTGATAACAGATATGGAAAAACAAGCAATATTAGCTTTAGAACAACAAGCTAATTTTGTGCCTGCGAGTTAAGTGTATATGAAAAATGACTGTTTTATAAATAGTTTATGACAAAATTTATTATTTACTTGAACAGTTTAATCTTGAGCGGTTTAATATAGTTTGACAGTTAAGAATTATGACACATTATTCAGTTACTAAAAAATCGTTTGCTAAACTTAATCTGTTTTTGCATATTGTTGGAAAGCGAGCTGATGGCTATCATAATTTACAAACAGTTTTTCGCTTAATTGACTTTTATGATACTTTAATTTTTAGAAACACTGAACAATCTATTGAAAATAATTGTCCTATTATTTTAAAAAACGCTGGTCATGTTACTGATAATGATGAAAAAAATCTGATTGTAAAAGCCAGTCGAGCGTTGTTGGCATATGTTCAACAAAGTCAGTTAAAAGATATACCGTTGTTACCTCAAATTGAGGTTGAATTACAAAAAAATATTCCAATGGGTGCAGGTTTAGGAGGTGGCTCGTCTAATTGTGCGACAACTTTAGTGATGTTAAATCAATTATGGCAACTAAATTTGACTAATGAAATATTACAAAAAATTGGGGCAAGTTTGGGGGCTGATGTACCTATTTTTATTTATCATCAAGATGCGATTGCTGAGGGTATTGGCGAAATTTTAACGCCTATTGATTTACCACCACAACAATATTTATTATTAACACCACAAGTACATATTAGCACAGCTGAATTATTTAGTCATCCTAGATTGTTTCGTCAGTGTTCGGTTTTTACCCATCAATATTTGCAAGATAATCATGATAATTTTATAGAGATATTGACCAGAGATTTTAGTAATGTGTTTCAGCCAGTGGTACGAGAGCTGTCAAAAGAAGTCGATATTGCATTGAGTTATTTAGAAAGTTTGGCGGTATTTACTAAAACGACTCCAAGAATGACAGGTTCGGGGAGTAGTGTATTTTTACCATTACCATTAAATTATCGTATTGATGATGAAGTTTTACGGCAATGGCAGTTACAGGCACCGTGTTTGGCGTATGTGGTATCATCAAGTTAAAATAAAAAAAACTTGCATTTTATAAAAAATAGTGTAGAATACTTGGCTCATATAGGGGTATCGCCAAGTTGGTAAGGCATCAGGTTTTGATCCTGACATTCGTTGGTTCGAGTCCAGCTACCCCTGCCATTTTTATAAGTATTACAAAGTTTTGTCATAAAATTGTTTTTTTACATTGACAAAATCACCTAAAATTCGGTATAGTTCGCACTCGTTGAAACATAGCATTCAACATATAGGGGTATCGCCAAGTTGGTAAGGCATCAGGTTTTGATCCTGACATTCGTTGGTTCGAGTCCAGCTACCCCTGCCATTTTTCTACAAACAAAATTACACTCACACTTTTTATCTCATCGCCCTAAACGTAAACTACGTTAAAATGATGAGTTTTTTGTTTTATAGGACTGTATTATGCCATATTTGGCGGTTTTCACAGGTAATGCTCACCCTGCTCTTGCAAAAAATGTCACCAATCATTTACATATTCCCCTAGGTCGTGCTGATGTTAATCGTTTTTCTGATGGGGAAATCGCCGTTGAAATTAAAGAAAATGTGCGTGGTAAAGATGTCTTTATTTTACAATCAACTTGCGTGCCAACCAATGATAATTTGATGGAAATCATGGTGATGGCAGATGCGTTACGCCGTGCTAGTGCGGGACGAATTACTGCAGTAATGCCATATTTTGGATATGCTCGTCAAGACCGTCGTCCTCGTTCTGCCCGTGTGCCAATTTCGGCAAAAGTTGTTGCTGATATGTTGAATATTGTTGGGATTGACCGTGTAGTTACGGTAGATTTACATTCTGACCAAATTCAAGGTTTCTTTGATATTCCTGTTGATAATATTTATGCAACACCTGTGTTGTTTAAAGATTTGCGTGAAAAAAATTACGAAAACTTGATGGTGGTGTCGCCAGATGTTGGCGGTGTTGTACGTGCTAGAGCAATGGCAAAAATGCTTGGTGAGGCTGATTTAGCAATTATTGATAAACGCCGTGCAAAAGCAAATGAATCAGAAGTGATGCACATTATTGGTGATGTGAAAGACCGTGATTGTGTCATTATTGATGATATGGTAGACACGGCAGGTACGTTGTGTAAAGCTGCGGCTGCCTTAAAAGAACATGGGGCAAGACGTGTTGTTGGCTATATTAGTCACCCTGTATTGTCTGGAAAAGCGATACAAACAATTAGTGCATCAGTGCTTGATGAAATCGTGGTGACAGATACTATTCCACTATCAGAAGAGGCAAAAAATAGTGGTAAGGTGCGTCAAGTAACGATTGCTCCAATGTTGGCAGAGGCTCTACGCCGTATCAACAACGAAGAGTCGTTAAGTGCCATGTTTGAATTGTTTGACGTAATGTAATTGATTTTATTATTAAAGCTGTGATTTGGCTTTTAATGCTAAACTACAAAGATTTCAGTAGGTTTAGCAAAATTTTGGCATAAATTGGTCGCAAATTTATGTTATGTTTTTAACCAAAAAAGGAAACTCTCATGAGTACAAATGATTTTATTTTAAACGCTGTTGTGCGTAGTGAAGATTTGCAAGGAAAAGGTGCGAGCCGCCGTCTTCGCAAACAAAATTTAGTTCCAGCAATTATTTACGGTGGTAATCAAGAGCCATTAGCTGTATCTTTACGTTATAATGAGTTGATTAAATCGCTTGAAACTGAAGCGTTTTTTTCACATATTTTAACGATTAATGTTGAAGGTCAAGGGGCTGAAGAAGTTATTATCAAAGCATTACAACGCCATCCTGCAAAAAATATCCCAATGCATGCAGATTTTCAACGTATCGTGCGTGGTCAGGCGATGAATGTTCATGTGCCATTGCATTTTGAAGGGTTAGATGTGGCTCCAGGTCATAAAGCAGGTGGTATCTTTACTTCAAATGCTACAGAAGTTGAAGTAACTTGTATTCCATCAAAAATTCCTGAGTTTATCAGTGTTGATGTGTCTGCTATGCAAATTGGCGAAAGCTTACATTTACAAGATATTAAACTGCCAGAAGGTGTGGTTATTCGTGAGTTAGAGGCAGAAGATGCAGTAAATCGTACGATTGCAACAATGCAACCACCAACGGTCGATAAAAACGCTGAAAATAATCAAGACGCTTAAACCGTTGTGTTTATTTGGAAAATTTACCCATGTCTAAACTAAAACTTATCGTTGGACTGGGCAATCCAGGTCAGCAGTATGCGAAAACTCGGCATAATGCTGGCTTTTGGTTTGTAGAGCGTATTGCTAACGACTTTAATATTAGCATGACATTGGATAAAAAATTTCATGGTATGGTCGGACGAGGGCAAGTGCATGGCGTTGATGTGCGTTTATTGTTGCCTCATACTTTTATGAATAAGTCTGGACAAGCAGTTGTACCTTTATTAAATTTTTACAATATCCAAAATGATGAATTGTTAATTGCTCATGATGAGTTAGATTTGGACGTGGCTCGTATGCGTTTAAAAACGGGTGGCGGACATGGTGGGCATAATGGTTTAAAAGATATTGTGCCTCATATTGGGACAGATTTTCATCGGTTGCGGTTAGGTATTGGACACCCAGGACATAAATCGCTTGTGTCTGGTTATGTATTGGGAAAAGCTAGCACAGATGAGCAGATAGCTCTTGATGCCATGATAGATGAAGCAATGCGGGCATTACCTGATTTAGTACAGGGCAATTTTGCTAAAGCACAACAATATATTAACGGTTTTAAGTTACCTGCTGATAAAGAGAATTAAACTATGTTATTAACGCTGTTAAAAGCAAAACTACATCGTGCACGAGTGACTCATTGTGAGTTACATTATGAGGGGTCTTGTGGTATTGATGGCGAGTTGCTTGATTTGGCTGGTATTCGTGAAAATGAATCAATTGATATATACAATGTCAGTAATGGTAAACGTTTTCGTACTTATGCAATTCGTGCCGAAGAAGGCTCAAAAATTATTTCGTTAAATGGAGCAGCTGCTTATATGGCAGATGTTGGTGATATTGTGATTATTGCAAGTTATGCGTTAATGACAGAGGCCGAAGCAGACCAACATAAGCCTCAGCTGGTTTATTTAGACGAAGGCAATATTGTCAAAGATACTGCGAATGTTATTCCTGTTCAGGTAAAATAATCATTTTATTTATTAAAACTAAATAGCAAGATTTCATCTTGCTATTTTTTTTATCAATGTAGTTTGTTTAGTTATCAGCAGGGAAAGCTTGAGGTTGTGGATTTGGAGCATACGGATTAGGTGTTGTGATGGTTTGTGGTTTTTTTGGAGCATTTAATTCATACACAACTGAGCCGATAATGCCTACATTATAAATCGAACCGCTTGGATTATTGTTGGCATAACTATCTTTTGGTTTACTAAAAATAAAGCTGGCAATTGTATTGTTATTTTTGCGAAAACCTTCAATCACTAATGTAGAGTAAGGACGTAATACATAGCCGTTATAGGAACGTGAGGCACTTTTACCATTAATTACATCTAAACCATCAACACTTGCAACGATTTCATAAGTGCGGTTACTGTGATTGGTATAACGTAATTGATAACTTTGTCCCTCTTTAGCGGATAGGTAATAATTGTTATCAACTCGATACATTGGTAATTTTTTTGCCATATCGTTTGTTATTACAAAGCTAATTTGTCCAGCGCCAACTGAAATACTATTAATTTCCCTACCTACAAAATCTTTGTCTGCATAACGTACTTGAACCTCAGCAACAGGTTGATTAGATAGGCGTTTTAAATTAACACTGGAGACAGTGGATTGGATTTCATCGCCCCAACGTGTACCTAATTTCTCATCTGCTTTTGTATATGGCGTGGACTGGATATGATTGGAGGAGGATTTGGATAGTTCCTGAACTGGTGCAGAACTACAGGCAACTAAAAGACAAGAAAATAATAAATAACTAATTTTATGGATTGATAGATTTTTTAATATATGGATATTTGTGTTCATCATAATTCTTCTCATATTTAGTATAAAAAATACATTGTTTATATATTAAGTATAATATATAAATATAGAAAAATACAATTGAATTATAAAATAAACAAAAATTAGCGACTAATCAAATCATTGATTAATCGCTAGAAAATTCACGCATATATTAATGTGGCTTGACAGCAACTAGTACTCGAATGCTATCTGGAATTAATGATAGTTGTTCTAACGCATCTAATCCTTGTTCTTGTAAACGTTTTAACTGGGTAATTTCGCTTTCTCGAACATTAGGATTTATTCGTTGTAGATAAATTAAACGGTCAATTTCACGTTGCCAATGCTTGTAAAAATTTTGTTTTGCCTCTTCGCTAATCATTGGCAATTGTTGTTGTGCCAAAGTTTGAGCCTGTTCGTAACGAGCTTCTAGAATGTCTTTGCGAGCTTTAATGACTTGACGGGCTTTGGCTTTTTCAAGTCGGTGAATATGAGGCATAATCACATGAGGGCTGATTTTTTCAGAAAAATCTGTACCCTGCTGGCTTAAAAATATTCTAATTAATGGTTTGGGTAAATAGGCAGTGAGATTGAGTAATTTAGGTGCGATTGCTTTAATCCGAAAATTGACTTCTAATAATAGTAGACCTTCAGGCATAGCGTGTGTGTGAAGCATTGCCACTGTTGTATTACCAAATGTACCCGAATTGACGACATCAAAAATGCTTTGCATTAATGGGTGTTCATACGTCATAAATGCCATATCTTCTCGTAGTAGTGCTTGTGGGCGTTCAAACGTTAAAGTTAAGCCTTCTTCAGGTACGGCTAATCCTTCCACTTGTACTTCGTCACTTGGGTGAAGCATTAACGAGCCGTCACTTTGTCCACTAAATTCCATATTAATTGATGACATGAATTTTTCAAAAAAACGTGGTAATTCATTGGTATCATCAAAGTTTCGCATGGCATGGGCAATATTTCTAGCAACTCGAGGACGGCAAGAATTGTATTCAAGTAAACGGTCTCGCCCTTGTTGCATGACTTCTTCTAATGCTAATCGTTGTTGTTTACCTGCTTCTATCAGTTGGCGTAAATCATCAAATGTGCCTTTACCTTCTAAAATCGGTTTTAATTCAACAATGAATTGTTCTTGAACGGTTTGGGCTGTGGGTGAGATTTGATTAAAAATATTTAAAGCTTTATCATACCAATGATATAAACGTTCAGTCGCTGTGCCTTGAACATAGGGAACATGAATAGTAATTTCTTGCTGTTGTCCAATGCGGTCAAGTCGTCCAATGCGTTGTTCAAGTGTATCAGGATTGGCAGGCAAGTCAAATAATATCAAATGACTAGCAAATTGAAAATTACGCCCTTCTGAACCAATTTCTGAACATAATAAAATTTTTGCACCTTCTCGGTCTGCAAAAAAGGCAGCGGCTTGGTCACGTTCCAATAAACTCATTTGTTCAGTGAAAATAGCAGTTTTGATACCTGCATGTAAACGTAGCACAGCTTCAAGACTTTCTACGGTTGCACCACTGCGAGCGATTAATAATACTTTATATTGTTTTAAATCATGTTTGAGTAAATGGATTAACCATGTGACTCGAGGGTCTTCTTCTAGCCAGCTACCATCGGGCTTTAGCTCTTCACTCCACAGCTGTTCTCTTAATTTACCTTGAGTATGATAGCTATTTTGCCAGCTTTCAGGCAGTGGTAATGGATAATTAATTGCATAACGACCTTGAAAACCTGAAATCAATTCAGCAACACTTTCACGGGTATTACGAAACAGTACCCGACCTGTACCATGACGGTCTAATAATTCATTAATTGCTCGATGTCTGCCTTGCTCATCATCGATGACTTCATGACCAAGTAATTTTTCTAAAGCAACTATTTGTTGAGGATTGAGTGGACGATGACTTAATAAAATTTCGGCGATGCTGGCAATTTGGCTAAAATTTTCTTCGCTATTGATAAAATCATCTAAATTGGCAAAACGATTTGGGTCAAGCAGTCGTAGACGGGCAAAATGACTTTCTAAGCCTAACTGCTCTGGTGTCGCTGTGAGTAGTAATACCCCTGCTGTTTGTGAAGCAAATTTGGCGACCATCTCATATTTATCATTGCCACCTTGCTCACTGTCCCAATGTAAATGATGAGCTTCATCAACGACTAATAAATCAAATCCTGCTTCTAATGCCTTTTCATATAAATCTTGATGGTCAAGGAATAAATCGACACTACAAATAATATGTTGTTCAGTTAAAAATGGATTTAATTCTGGGTCATGTTCAGCAATAGCAGCCGTACGAACTAAATCAAAAATTGAAAAAGCTAAATTAAAACGCCGACGTAACTCAATCATCCATTGATATTGTAAGCTGTCAGGTACTAAAATTAATACTCGTTCCGCTTTACCTGATAATAGTTGTTGATGAATAATGAGTCCTGCTTCAACAGTTTTACCTAAGCCAACTTCATCAGCTAACAATACACGAGGAGCGATACGTTTTCCGACCTCATGTGCGATATACAGTTGGTGTTCAATGATATCAACCCTTGCCCCCATGAGTCCCCGTAGTGGGTGGGTGGCCAATGCTCCTTGCATTCGTAAAATTTCTTGGCGTAATTCATACCAATCATTATGATGTATACGACTGGCCAATAAGCGTTCAAGTGGTTTTGCTAAATTAATATTTGCCGCTAAACGGGTTTCCATAATAGGTTTTTGATGGTCTGTCACATGATATCGATAAACTCCAGCCACTTCTTCGGCTTTGACGACTTGCCAGCTATTACCATCTTGGTCGTGAATAGTGTCACCTGCTTTAAATGTTACTCGTGATAGTGGGGCGGACGCTTTGGCGTAAACTCGAGTTTCTTCACTTTGTGGGAAAAGAATATGCACACAACGTTCATCAACCAGCACCACTACACCTAAACCAAGCTCAGTTTCAGTATCAGAAAGGTAACGTTGTCCAATGGCAAAATCAATCATCATCATTAACCGTATATTTCGTTTTATTATTAACATAAAAATTTCGATAAAATATGATAGCAAAAAAGCCGATTTCAAGAAATGGCTTGCATTAATTATTTGTGATTGTTTCGTTTGGTTTTTCTTGTTATGTTATCAGTCTGCAACCATTAGGTAAAATTTCATAGGAAAAATTTCATGAAAGCTGTTTTTTTAGACCGTGCGACATTTTCTGCCGAGCTTGATTTACCAATACCGCAAGGTATTACAGATTATCAAAGTTATGCCACAACCCCAAATGACCCAGCTATTATCATTGAGCGTTGTCAGCAGGCGGATATTATTATTACAAATAAAGTACAACTGACTGCGTCAATTATTCAACAATTGCCTCATTTAAAACTTATTCAATTGACTGCAACAGGCATGAATAATGTTGATATTTTGGCTTGTCAGCAACGAGGCGTGACGGTGTATAATGTGGCAGGTTATGCAATAAAAAGCGTGCCTGAACATACTATTATGTTAATGTTAAATGCGATGCGGGCAGGCTTGCATTATCATCGACAAATCGCTGATGGAACTTGGCAGGCAGATGGTCGATTTTGTTTGTTAGATACTTCTATTATTGACCTTGAAGGTAAAACGTTGGGTATTATTGGGGCTGGCGTGATTGGTAAACGCGTTGCAAAATTGGCAAAAGTATTTGGTATGCAAGTATTATTTGCCGAACATCAAGGCAAACCGCCACGAAATGCCGAATATACAGATTTTTATCAGGTGTTAGCTCAAGCGGATATTCTTAGCTTACATTGTCCTTTGACAGATGATACCCAACATTTAATTAATCATGATACTATCAGTAAAATGCACAAAAAACCATTAATCGTTAATGTGGCTCGTGGTGGTGTTGTAGATAGTCTGGCAGTTGCTCAAGCGGTTTTATCAGGGGATTTGTTTGGTTATGCCAGTGATGTATTTGAACAAGAACCGATGTTGGCAGATGACCCATTATTGTCTTTAATCAATCACCCAAGAGTGATGTTTACGCCACATAATGCTTGGGGCAGTAGTAATGCTCAAATACGACTTTGGCAAATTTTAAGTGAACAAGTGGCAGATTTTATTCAACAAAATTAAAATGGTACATCACTTTCCCAAGTTATCCATGCTCCAGAATTGGGGTGTTTTAGACGTAGTTTATGAGCGTGTAAACATAGGCGTGGGGATAGTTGTAATGCTAAACCTTCGGCATAAATTGGGTCGCCTAACATCACATGACCAAGATGCACCATATGCACCCGCAATTGATGGCTTCGTCCCGTGACTGGGTGTAGTGCGACTCGAGTCACGGGATAACCTTGACGTAATTCATGATGTAGCGTTTCAAATTTAGTTAAGGCAGGCTTATTCCATTGTAAATCAACAATATGACGTGGTTTAGTGGTTGGCTCATAACGTACAGGTACATTAATTTCACCATGTTGGGCGAGCGTTCCCCAAACAATAGCTTGATATTCTTTTTGGGGCAAACGTTGAATAAATTGTTTGGCAATATGGCTTTGAGCCTCTGTATTTCTGGCAAAAATAATTAATCCAGAGGTATCCATATCCAAACGATGAATGAGTTTAATCGTTGGGTCAATTTTTAATAAACGTGATTGCAAACTTACCTTTAATTCTCGTCCATCAACACTTAATAATCCATAGGGTTTATTTAATACCCAGATATCATCATCTCGATAAATCGTGATTTGTTGAATAAAATCTTCTAAAAATGCTAAAGAGTATAGTTGCTCTTGTTGGTTTAACTGTTGAATGGTATCTGAAGAAATAGGCATAATCGTTAAATATTACATATAAAACAGTTATTTTACCAAGAAAACGCTTTTATATAAAAAACAGTTTTTGTAATTGATAAACAAAAAATTATCATGACCAATGCAATAAATTCATATAAACTTAAAAAAGCTAGGTAAAAACCTAGCTTTTTGATAAGTTATGAGCTTTTATCGTAAAAATGCTCTGGCATTTCTAAATAATCGTAACCATGCGCCGTCTTTATCCCATTCGCTTGGTTTCCAGCTATGGTTATAGGCTTTTAAATTACGCTCTGGGTGTGGCATCATAATAGTGACTCGTCCATCTGTACTACATACACCTGTAACGCCTGCTAATGAACCATTTGGATTTAATGGATAAGTTTCGGTAGGATTACCTTGACTATCGACATATCGCATCACGATTTGTCCATGATGACTCATGCCTGCAATGTCTGTTTCTGTCAAGGTTGCCAAGCCTTCACCATGAGCTACAGCAATTGGTAGAATGCTGTCTTGCATACCTTTTAATAATACTGATTTGGTACGTTCAATTTTTACATTGACGGTGCGGGCTTCAAAACGAGCCGATTTATTGGCGATGAAGCGAGGGAAATTTTCCGCACCAGGGATTAAATCTTTTAATTGTGATACCATTTGACAGCCGTTACATACGCCTAATGTAAAGGTTTCAGGACGGCTAAAGAAACGCACAAATTGCATTCTTAACTCATCATGGAATAGTACCGATTTTGCCCAGCCTGAGCCTGCTCCCAATACGTCACCGTAACTAAAGCCTCCACATGCTACTAAGCCATCAAAATCTCGCAAATTGACACGACCTTTTAATAAATCGCTCATATGCACATCAACCGCTTCAAAGCCAGCTTGAACAAAACCGCCAGCCATTTCTAAATGTCCGTTTACCCCTTGCTCACGCAAAATTGCAACTTTCGGTTGTACAGTACGGCTATTAATATAAGGAGCTTCAATTGCTTGATTTAAATCATAATTCGTTACAGCGATTAAGCCTTGATGATTTTTATCAGCGATTAAATCAAATTCTTGTTGAACACATTCAGGATTATCTCGCTCTTTGGCAATATGATAGCTTACTTTAGTCCATTCTTGTTGTAATTCGGCACGGTCAAGATTGAAAGTTTGGCTTGATGTTTGAATAATTAAACTATCTTCGGCAATGCTTTGTCCAATTAGACTAAGTAAATGACTGATATTTGTTTGTTCTGCGAGTGCCAATAATTTTTCAACATGTTCAGGTAGTACTTGAATGACTGCTCCTAGTTCTTCGCTAAATAATTGAGCTAATAAATTTTCATCAGTCAGTGCTAATTTTAAACCTTGACGGCTAGTAAATTGCATTTCGGCAACAGTTGCTAATAAACCGCCATCGCTAATGTCATGATATGCTTGAATGATGCCTGCATCATTAGCTTGTTGAATAAAATTAAAGAAATTAATTAAATCATCTGCGTTATCTAAGTCAGGGCATTCATTGCCTAATTGACTTAAGGTTTGGGCTAATATCGAACCGCCTAAACGCAATTTACCATTTGATAAATCTAAACGGTATAGTACACTGTCGCCATTTTTTAATTCTGGCGTTAAAGTTTTGCAAACATCTGTGACAGGGGCAAAGGCTGAAATAATCAGACTCATTGGGGAAACAACCGCTTTATTTTGTCCTTGTTCATCTGTCCAAGTGGCTCGCATTGATAAAGAGTCTTTTCCTACAGGAATGGCGATGCCTAATTTTGGACAAAGTTCCTCGCCGACTGCATATACCGCATCAAATAATGCTTGGTCTTCTTTATCTTCGCCACAAGCAGCCATCCAGTTGGCAGATAAGGTCACATCAGAAAGTTTAGCGATTTTTGCTCCTGCAATGTTTGTAATGGCTTCAGCCACTGCCAAACGGGCAGATGCTTGCGGGCTAATTAATGCAATAGGCGTTCGCTCGCCCATACTCATGGCTTCACCAGTCATTGCTTGCCCGTCTAATCCTAATAAGGCTGAAGCTGTTACTGCACAATCAGCGACTGGTACTTGATAGCGTCCGACATATTGGTCACGCACTACCATACCCGTAATTGAACGGTCACCAATGCTGATTAAAAATGATTTGCTGGCGACAGTTGGGTGACGTAAAACGTCTTTTATTGCCTGCGTAATATCAACATTTTCTAAATTTAATGCGGTTAAGTCAGGTGTTGAACGTTTGAATGAACGTTGCATTTTTGGTGTGCCACCTAATAACACTTGTAATGGCATATCCACAGGTTGTTCTATTAATAATGGGTCATCAACTTGCAATTGGCGGATTTTTGTTGCTGTGCCTAATATGGCATATGGACAACGTTCACGTTCACAAATACTATCAAAAAGTTCAGCACTTTCTGGGCGAATGGCTAACACATAACGTTCTTGGGCTTCATTTGACCAAATTGCCATTGGTGACATACCATGTTCTAATGATGGCACTTTCCGCAAATTTAAATGAGCGCCAAGCTCGTGGTCATTGACTAATTCAGGCATCGCATTTGATAAACCGCCTGCACCAACATCATGAATTGAAACAATTGGATTTTGGTCAAGACTGCTATCTGCCATTGCCCAACAACGGTCGATAACCTCTTGACAACGGCGTTCCATTTCTGCATTATCACGCTGAACCGAAGCAAAATCTAACCCTTCGTCAAGTTCGCCACTGTCCACTGATGAGGCTGCCCCACCACCAAGCCCAATTTGCATGGCAGGTCCACCTAATACTATTAATAAATCACCTGCTTGGATTGGATTTTTCTCGATTAAGTTTGGTTTAATATTACCATAACCGCCAGCAATCATAATTGGTTTATGATAGCCACGCATTTGGCTGCCATCTTGTTGTTTTGAAGTATCTAATTGAAATGAACGAAAGTATCCAACCAAGTTTGGACGGCCAAACTCATTACTAAAATTGGCTGAACCTAAAGGAGCTTCAGTCATAATATCCAATGCTGATGCCATACGTTCAGGCTTGCCATATGCTTGAGAGCTGACTTTACCAGACATTTCCCATTTTTCAGGCATTTCTGCTAAATGTAAATGTGAGACATGAAAACCTGCTAATCCTGCTTTAGGTTTACCGCCTCGCCCTGTTGCACCTTCATCACGAATTTCACCGCCTGAACCCGTACTTGCCCCTGCATATGGTGCGATAGCGGTTGGGTGATTATGGGTTTCAACTTTCATTAAAATATCAATTTGTTGTTGATGAAAGCCATATTCTAAATGATTGTTTTCTTTGTTTAATTTTGGATAAAAACGTTTTGCCTCAAAGCCTTGCATCACAGCGGCATTGTCTTTGTAAGCAGATAAAATGTTATTTGGGTTTTTTTGAAAAGTATTTTTAATCATACCAAATAATGATTTTGGTTGAATTTCACCATCAATTGTCCATTGAGCATTAAAGATTTTATGGCGACAATGTTCTGAATTGGCTTGAGCAAACATCATCAATTCAACATCAGTCGGATTTCTTTGTAATTCATTCACATAGGCATTCATTAAATAGTCAATATCTTGACTTGATAAAGCAAAACCAAATTCTTTATTTGCTTTTTCTAATGCCTCACGTCCATGTTCAATAATATTAATACGATTTAATGAGGCTGGCTCGTGGTCATCAAATAAATGTGATGCTTTGTTTAAATCATAAAATAAACTTTGCGTCATACGGTCATAAAATGCCATTTCAATATCATGTGATAATTTTTCAGGCAATGGTTGCTCAGCACTCAAAGTATAAACAATGACTCGTTCAACTCGTTCAATATCAATTTCACAATTATTAAAAATATCAGTGGCTTTACTTGCCCATGGGCTGATTGTGCCAAAACGTGGACTTACAATAATTTGTAGCTGACCTTGATGTTTTGTGATTAAATCGATGTTATCGCCATGATTTAGTAAATCGATGGCTTTTTGTTGTTCATTTTCGGTTAAATCACGAGAAAAAACAAATACTTGTTGGCTTTTTAATGCGGTAATAGCTAGATTGAATTTGCTATTTAATAACTTTATTAATTTGGCGGTTTGAAAATTGGTTAAAAATGAATGTCCAGCAATTTGGGTCATAGTTACATTCCACAGTTAGGCTAAAATTTTGAATAGTTTCGATATTATAACATTGACCTACTGCCACCACCAAACCAAATCCAATTCATAAAATTTCTTGTGATTTAGGATAATGTTAGTGGTAATACCTTTATAGTTTCATAAACCGACCTTAAGCTACGTTATTTTGTTATTTATTGATTGAAAAATGTTATAATCTAGTATTTTTTTACAATTACAAATTACAAGGTAATTCTATGGCGAGTCGGTTATTTCGCTCAACCATGATTGTCAGTTCGATGACTATGCTATCCCGTATTATGGGGCTGGTGCGTGATATGATTGTGATGGCGGTATTTGGTGCGGGCGGTTTGATGGACGCTTTTTTGGTGGCGTTTAAAATTCCAAATTTTTTACGGCGATTATTTGCTGAGGGGGCATTTTCGCAGGCATTTGTTCCTGTGTTGTCCGAATATAAAACAAAATATCATTTAACAGAAGTACAAATTTTAATTAGTCGAGTATCTGGGGCATTAACTTTAATTTTATCATTATTAACGGTGATTGTTATCACCTTTGCTCCCTATGTTATTACTTTGTTTGCTCCAGGGTTTAGTAATGATAGTGAAAAATTTCATACGGCGACTGATTTATTACGTTTAACGTTTCCTTATTTATTATTTATTTCGCTAACGGCGTTTGCTGGTAGTATTTTGCAAAGTTATCAACGGTTTGCGATGCCTGCTTTTGCTCCTGTTTTACTCAATTTGTGTATGATTGGTGGTGCATTAATTTTAGCACCAATGATGTCAAAGCCAATTATGGCATTAGGTTATGCAGTAGCAGTTTCAGGCATATTACAGTTATTTATTCAATTACCTCAACTTTATAGTCAAAAATTGTTGGTTATGCCTAAAATTGATTTTCAACATGAAGGGGTAAAACGTATTTTGGCATTAATGTTACCTGCGATTTTTGGGGTGTCAGTCACCCAAATTAATTTATTATTAAATACAGTATTTGCCTCATTGATGCAAACGGGGTCTGTTTCTTGGCTGTATGCAGCAGAGCGTATGAGTGAATTGCCTTTAGGCTTGATTGGCGTTGCGATTGGTACAGTAATTTTACCAAGTCTATCTGCCAGCCGTGCAAAGGGTGATGATGTCGAGTTTCGTAAAACACTTGATTGGGCATCTCGTTTGATTGTTTTGGTTGGATTGCCTGCATCGATTGCGATGTTTATGATTAGTGATGTGTTGATGATGTCGTTGTTTATGCGTGGTGAGTTTGGCATGAATGATGCGTTAATGGCAGGTTTGGCATTAAAAAGTATGGCAGGTGGTATTTTAGGTTTTATGTTGATTAAAATTTTTGCACCTGCTTTTTTTGCTAGACAGGACACGAAAACCCCTGTAAAAATTGGGATTGCCTCAGTATTTGCTAATATGATTTTTAGTGCAAGTTTTATTGGATTATTTTATCTACTAGGAATTTCTTTGCATGCAGGTTTAGCATTAGCAACCACAGGAGCATCAGTGGTAAATGCAGGATTGTTATATTATTTTTTACATAAACGGGATATTTTCCGTTTTGGTAGCCATTGGAAAAAATTAATGGCACAATTTTTATTTGCCAATGTCTGTATGGGTGTGGCGTTATGGTTTGCTGTAGAGCTTTTTCCAAGTAATGCGGGTCAATGGCAACGTGTTTTTGCGTTACTGTTAATTTGTGTGGTGGGAGCGGTTGTTTATGGCATTGCATTATTAGCCACAGGATTTCGTCCTCACCACTTAAAACATCGTTAAATTTTGATTGATAATGGCATTTGTGAGTTATTTTTTAGTTGCACTACGACATTTTTCATCATCGCAAATGCCATACAATACCAACGAATGCCCTGATAATTTAAAACCATATTCCTCAGCAACTTGTTCTTGTAAATGTTCAATATCTTCATTATGAAACTCGACAATTTTTCCACATTGGTCACACACTAAGTGGTCATGATGTCCTTCTTGAGCAATTTCAAAGACTGATAAATTATTTTCAAAATTGTGACGTTGTACGATGCCTGCTTGTTCAAATTGGGTTAAAACACGGTAAACTGTTGCTAAGCCAACATCTTCCCCTTGTTCAATTAATGACTTATAAACATCTTCAGCACTCATATGATGTTTGTCAGTATTTTCTAATAACTCCAAAATTTTTAGTCTAGGTAAAGTAACTTTTAAGCCAGCACGGCGTAAATCCTGATTAAAACTCATAAATAATCCTCATTTATTATGGTATGTGACGTGCAAAAAATATGGTTTATCATATCAAATCTGCTGGTGAAAAACATATTTTTCACTGATAAATTATTAAAATTCTATCCTAAACAGTAGGCAATCGCTGTTAAATAACGTATCATTGTGAATAATTTTTTAGCTGAATTTAAAGTGATTATATCATGACGATATCTGTAAAAAAAATTGTACTGCTACCTGTGTTAGTTTCTTTGACTTGTATATTACCTGCTTGTTCATGGGTAGGGGTGTATAAAATTGATGTGGCACAAGGAACGCCAATTAATCAAGCTAAATTTGACCAAGTGAAAGTTGGCATGACACAAAATCAAGTGTTATATATTTTAGGTAGTCCAGCCGTACGAGATACTTTAAATCCAAATCGTTGGGATTATATTTATGACTTTACCGCAGGAACACCTGCTAAAAAGAAAAATATCGCTAGTGTACATAATGCAAAACAATACGTTAAAATTTATTTTAATCAAGCAGGCGTTGTGAGTAAAATCGAACGTTAAAACTTTGATATTATTTAGATTTTTGTTTGTTTTTACGCTTTTTCATGGGGTCGATGGTCAGTGGGCGGTAAATTTCCACCCTATCGCCCGCCGTTAATTGAGTATCCCAATCAACTTTTTTTGAAAAAATTCCAACATCATATTGATGAAAAAAATCTGTATATTGTTGGTGCCAGCCCAAACTTTCTATCAATGCTTGAATAGTGGTGTGATGTTCAAGCGTTAATGTCTGATATAAATGTAATGACGCATTGGGAGCAAACGCAATCGTTATCTGAAAGGGTGTGTGCATTTGCTTTAACTCAGCCATGATAATCCCCAACCAATGACTGCTAAAATAACCGCCAATGGTACAATAATGCGTACCGCAATCCGCCATAAGTTGTATATTGCTTCAGATTGAAAATTTAATGATTTACGCACATGGCTGATTTTCATTTGCCAGCCGATAAAAATCGCTAACCAAACAGCCGATAAAAAGCTTAATAATACCAATAAATGATTTAATAAAAATTCTGGAATTAATGATAATCCAGCCCCAAATACTGCTATGATAACTAGTAATAAAAAATTAAAAGATTGTTGGTGTAATCGTAATGATATTTGATTGGTTACTAGCTGTAATAAATAAGCAGAACCTGCTAACATTGCTATCACATATAAAGTAGCAACTAATGATGAGGCAGGTGGCGTTGCCATTGCCATAAATCCACCAACCAACAATTGTAATCCCCAGATTGGTAGCACATAACGGCTAGCGATTAACCGTTTATTATCTTGTTGATTTTCAATGAGTAATTGATTAGCCCGACTATGCCAATAAAGCCCAGTTGCCACACCAACCGAAATTAATGCTAACACAATCGCCATCGACCATTCTTGTAAAGAAATGCTAGTGATTTGCCATGTGGGTGTTGCCGACTGCGTTAAATTGATTAAAATGGCAATCATTGCACAGGCAACAGCTATCAATCCTGATATATTTTTAGTAAAACTTATAGCTATCACAATTAATGTCATTATGCCTAGAATGGCAAATGCTGAAACACCAGCAAACATTGGGCTAAGTATGACCACTGAATTATTAATTAATCTTGCAATAACAATTAATAATAATAAAATCGTCAGCCAACCAAATCCACGCCATATTGTGCTAATATCTGCATCTCGGGTTAATTTTGGTAGAGCGACTAAAGCAGTGCTATTACTGCGGTGAGCAAGTCCAATTTCTGCAAAAACTAATGGCAAGCCTACCAAAACCATTGCTACTAACCACAATAGCCAAAAGTCAATTTGCCCTGCGATAGTCGTAGTAAACCATGGAAAGACCAATAAAGGTAGTAATCCTGCTACCACAATTGGCTGAAAACGATTTAACATCATAACAGTAAAATTCCTTGTGAGGATTTGTTAAAACACATTTTTAGGATAAATGATAACATAATCATCACATAGATAACATAAAGTGATAAAATCTTGTCGTTAGTGATGAATTACCAATGACTTTTTTCTCGATGTTTAACTTTGACAGTCATATTTGTTGGTAAAGTATTGGCAATATTTGTGCCAACTGCTTGTGCCACAAATACCGACCGATGTTTGCCTCCTGTACAACCAATAGCAATCGTGACAGTATGACGATTATTATGTAAAAAGTCAGGCAACCAACGCGTTAAAAAACGGCTAATATCTTTTGTCATTTCATCGACTTCTGGATATTCAGCAAAAAAAGCTTTTACGCCATCATCGTTACCTGTTTGTTTGCGTAACTCAACTTTCCAATGAGGATTTGGTAAAATCCGCACATCAAACACAAAATCAGCATCAATCGGACTGCCATATTTAAAACCAAATGATAAAATATTGACTATCACTTGATTATCAACGCCTAAATGATTGCGAATTTGTTCTTTTAATTCATGAATGTTTAAAGAGCTGGTATCGATTTTAATATCGGCTCGTGTGGCAATTGGTTCTAATAATTCGATTTCTTTACGGATAGCGTTTGGCAAATTATTCATGGTTGCCATCAATGGGTGTACTCGGCGAGTCGCACCAAAGCGAGCTACTAATACGCCTTCTTGAGCAGTAACATACAAGATTTTGATGGCTTGTTGTCCGTAATTATTAATCAGTTTTTGATAAACATCAGCAAATTTTGATAAATCTGCTTGAGGAGCTCGCACATCAATTCCTAATGCTACTTTATAAATTTGGCTATCGTTTACCAATTTGGCGACCACATCAGGCACAAGTAATAAAGGCAAATTATCAATCGCATAATAGCCAAAATCTTCTAAGATATTAATTGCTGATGTTTTGCCAGAACCCGACCGCCCAGAAACTACAATGACACTTATCGAGTTTTGTGGGTGTGTCATGGATAAAATCTCCTTATTACTTTGTTAAATTAAATTCAAGATTATCTAATAATCTTGCATTGCCCAGCCAGCTTGCTACTAACAGAACGGCTTGGCTATCAGTTTGAGCTAAAGGCTGTAATTGTGGATTATATAATGCTAAGTAATCAACATTAAAGCCATGATTGTTTAGATAATCTTTGCTCTTTTGTACAAGATTGTCAAATTCGGTAAAATTAGCCTGTTGCAATTGATTTTTTAACTGTTGTAAACATTGTTGTAATCTTGGTGCAATAGCTCGTTGCTCAGTAGTTAAATATTGATTGCGTGAGGATAAGGCTAAACCATCTGCTGAGCGAACAATATCTGCCCCAATAATCTCAATATTAAAATTTAATTCAGCGACTAATTGACGAATAATCGCTAATTGTTGATAATCTTTTTTGCCAAACACCGCAATATCTGGTTGAACAATGTTAAATAATTTACTAACAACAATGCCCACGCCATCAAAATGGGTTGGACGAGATTTTCCGCATAATTTTTTAGCAATGTCACCCATAGAAATATGTGTTTGTGGTGGCAAGGTTGGATACATTTCTTCAACACTAGGTGCAAAAACTAGGTCGGTTTGCACACTAGCAAGTTTTTCAATGTCTGCTGATAAAGTACGTGGATAACTGTCAAAATCTTCGCCAACACCAAACTGGGTTGGATTAACAAAAATGCTAACCACGACAATATCGCAATGTTGTTGAGCAATTTTTACCAGCTGTAAATGTCCATCATGTAAATTACCCATCGTTGGCACAAGTCCAATTTTTTGATTTTGATAAGATTGTAACTGTTGGCGTAATTGTTGAATTGTATGGTAGATTTGCGGTTGTTTATTCATAAAATTCAAAACCTTAACATTGAATAATGGCTAAGATATTTAAAAACAGTTAAATACTATAGTTAAAAACTATGTTCAACCGTAGGAAACTGGCGAGTTTTGACTGCCTGATGAAATGCTGTAAAAGCACCAACAATATCGCCCGTTTGGTTATTACTGTCAGTGAGAAAATTTTTGACAAATTTGGCTGGTTTTCGAGTGTAAACACCAAGCATATCATGCATGACTAACACTTGCCCATCACAGTCTACACCTGCTCCAATACCAATGACAGGTACAGGGAAAGTTTCGGTGACTTGTTTGGCTAGTGAGGCTGGCACGCATTCAAGTAATAACATACTTGCTCCAGCCTCAACGACTGCTTGACAGTCAGATAATAATTTTTGAGCAGAGGTTTCAGTTTTTCCTTGTACTTTATAACCGCCAAATACATTGACGGATTGTGGCGTTAATCCTAAATGTACACAAGTTGGTGTACCTGATTTTGCTAAAATAGTGACTAATTCGCAAAGTTCTGCACCACCTTCGATTTTAATCACGTTTGCTCCTGCTTGCATTAATGTCCGAGCATTGGCAATACCGTCAGTTAATGTACTGTAGCTCATAAATGGTAGGTCGGCAATGATTAACGCATGATGATTGGCACGGGCGACATTTTGGGTATGATAAGCCATATCAGCCACAGTGACAGGCACAGTTGAAGCTTGTCCTTGTACCACCATGCCTAAACTATCGCCAATTAAAATCGTGTCAATTTCTGCTTGTTGCATGGCGTGAGCAAAACTTGCATCATAACAGGTTAAACATGAAAAAGTTTCGCCATTGGCTTTATATTTATTTAACGTTGATAAAGTAATCATTCAGAGTTCCTTGTTACTGATATGGGGCATACAAACGAATTCCTGTCCAATCTTGGCTGGTGGGTAATTCATTAAGTAATTGACCATTCACGGTTAAGGTAGGATTGATTTCTAACAAAGGGATTAATACAAAATTACGCTTTGTTAAACCAACATGGGGAATAGTTAAATCTTCACTATAAATTTGTTCATTACCATATAATAGTACATCGACATCAAGACTACGTTCTCCCCAATGTCTTAATCGTTGGCGTTTGGCTTGTTTCTCTAACTGTTGGCATACCGCTAATAATTCAAAAGCGGATAATGTGGTCGAAGTTTCAACCACCGCATTGATAAAATCTGGTTGGTCAAGCACACCCATTGGAGCAGATACATACAATGATGAACATTTGACATTTTCGATTTGGGGTATTTGTTGTAAAGATGCAACTGCTTGCTGAATATGCTCTATCGGTGAACCTAAATCATTGGCTAAATTACTGCCTAATCCAAGATAACAAGTGACCGATGTTGTGTTTATACTCATGTTTTACCTAAAATTTTATCAAGTTACGTTGTTTGCTTTTGTCGTTCTAAGATTGATAAATCCGAGCTAGGTTGTCGGCGTTTACGTTTAAATGGTATATATTTATCCTGTTTTGTTTGAACGTTGGACATACTTTCATCAAAAGGATTATCGCCTCGCTCTTTGATAATGTCCACTAATTTTGGAAAAGCAAGTTGTTCTGGATTTTCAGTCGCTGGTAATGTAGCTTCAGGTGTTTCAATGTGAGCTGATTTTTTGTTTCTGGTTTTTTTTGCTGTTTTTACAGGTTCACGCTCAATAGGATTATTAAGATTTTCTTGAATAGTTGTAATAGGATTTACAGTATCCCATAATGATTTTGCAGGCTCATGCGGTTCATCTGATTGATTTGCCAAAGATAACAATCGCAGTTGGTCTTTTTCTTTTTGTTCTTGTGGACTTAGCTTGCCAAGGGTTTCATTTGAGCTGTCATTTTGGGTCAGAATATTGGCAAAGCGCTGTCGAGCCTGAGCCAAATCATATTCATCAATCGCTTTTTGTTGCTGTTTTTCATCTAACGTTTGAAACCAAGCCCACCAATGACCCATGCCGTTTGTGCTTTCATCATCAAGGGTAATTGGTTTACCATGAATGCTATGCAACATTTTATTTTTGGCTTCGACTTGTTCACGCAACATCAAAAAGTCATAGCCTGCCCGAAAACGTGGCTGTTCAAATAGTTTTAGCAGATTTTTTTTGCGAGGTTCGGCAAGACGAGGTTGGATTAGCCAGATTTCTTTGATAAATTGTTCTGCAAATCGTGGCATGGCAGTGCGAAGTCGTTGTTTATCTAATACTTTGTTAGCAGATAAGTTTTGAGCATCGCTAAATGACATATTTTTTTTATGTTTATTGAGTAAATATAAATAATTTTCCCAGAGAATAATTGCATAAAAAAATGCAGGATTAATACTTTTATTTGAGGCAATACGTTTATCTGTATTAATACTGACTTGTTCAACCAATGGTGTAATTAGTGGTAAAGGAAAATATAATAAAGTTTGTAATGCACCATAATCAAACAGCAATGGCAATAGTGGGGCAAGATAGCCACCAGTAAACATTTTTTGTGTTTCATCATATAAACGGTGCGGTGAAACTTGTAATAATAATTGCCAATTTTTTGGATTAAATTGTTTTTCTAACTGGCTGTCAAATTGAAATCCTAATTTTGCTTTAAAGCGTAACGCTCGTAATAGGCGAACAGGGTCTTCTTCAATACGTTTTTGCGTATCACCAAGCAGACGGATTTTTTTTTGGGAAATGTCTTTAAGTCCACCACAAAAATCATAAACAACATTTTCAAATGGTTGGTAATATAACGCATTGATACTAAAATCACGGCGGACGACATCTTGAAAAATATCTCCCCATACATTATCACGGGTGAGCATACCCTCATCTGTGGTAAAGCTGTCATCTTTGGGTGGGGCTCGAAAAGTAGCGACTTCAATCATATCTCGCCCTGAATAGACATGACATAGCTGAAAACGCCGTCCAATAATACGGCAACGTTTGCCAAACACTTCTTTAATTTGTATTGGGGTGGCATTGGTTACTGCATCAAAATCTTTTGGCTTTAATCCAAGCAAACTATCACGCACACCACCACCAACGATATATGCTTCAAAACCTGCCTGCGTTAAAGTATTAATGACAT
Organism: Moraxellaceae bacterium; assembly: GCA_041855445.1. Taxonomy (GTDB): domain Bacteria; phylum Pseudomonadota; class Gammaproteobacteria; order Pseudomonadales; family Moraxellaceae; genus Faucicola. The sequence continues at coordinate 15,135 of JBHAEG010000033.1, read as the reverse complement.
CTTTAATCGAGTTTGGTAAATCGTTTTTGCGTAAACCAAGCTGTTTTGCGTCACGATGGGCAAGCTTTTTGTCTAAAATACAGCTATTGGTTATATTGTCTGAAGGGGTGCTTTTATTTTTTTTTGCCATGTACTTTGAACCATAATCAACACACAAAAATTATCCGTGTTAGTTTAGCAAATTTCTACGGATTTGCGGTATTATTTTGTCGCTATTATGCTACAGGCGAATTTGTGAGCAAGAATTGATTGGTTATCAGTCAGAATAACAAGTAGGCTAAGATTAATCTTAGCCTACCTTTGTTATTTTATCATGATTAAGATGAATATTTAGGGTCAGAAGCTGCAGTGAATAAAATATCTGTTGATGAGTTTAGAGCGGTTTCTACAGAGTCTTGTACTACCCCAATAATAAAACCAATTGCGACAACCTGCATGGCAATACTATCAGAAATATTAAAAAAACTACATGCTAACGGAATTAACAATAATGAACCACCAGCGACACCAGACGCACCACATGCTCCCAATGTTGCTAATATCGATAATAGTAATGCTGATACAAAATCAACCTGAATACCTAGTGTATGAGCTGCTGCCAAAGTCATCACAGTAATCGTGATTGCAGCACCTGCCATATTAATCGTTGCTCCTAATGGAATGGTGACAGAATAAGTATCTTCATGTAATCCTAATTTTTTTGCAAGGGTCATATTGACAGGAATGTTAGCAGCAGAACTGCGGGTGAAAAACGCCGTAATGCCACTTTCTCTTAAACAAGTAAACACCAATGGATATGGATTTTTGCGAATTTTGAAAAATACCATTAATGGATTAACCACCAAGGCAATAAAAAACATACTGCCAACTAAAACCATTAATAAATGAGCATATTCAGCTAATGCTTTAAATCCTGTTGTAGCAACAGTTTGCGTAACTAAACCAAAAATACCAAATGGAGCAAACCAAATCACCCATTTGACCACTGAAGAAATCGCATGAGATACATCATTAATCATTTGTTTTGTATTATCGTTTGCATGACGTAATGCTAACCCAATTAGCACAGCCCAAGTCAATACGCCCATATAGTTGGCGGTAGCGATGGCATTGAATGGATTACTGACCATGTTATTTAATAATGTTGTCAAAACTTCAGCCAATGAGGCAGGCGGAGATTGACTAACTTCACTAGTGACTAACGTGATAGTGCTGGGAAATAAAAAACTGGCCACGACTGCGGTTAATGCCGCTAAAAATGTACCAACCAAATACATCATTAACACAGGACGGACGTAAACATCGGTATTTTGTCGATGTTGGGCAATCGCAGAAATCACCAATACAAACACCAAAACTGGAGCAATGGCTTTTAATGCTCCCACAAATAACGTACCAAATAATGTAAAGGTATCAGCAACATTAGTAGGTAAAATGCCCCAAATATTTGGATTTGATGCTGAACCTGCCAAAACCCCCAACACCAAACCTAAAATAATTAAAGGAACTAAGCCTATCTTTTGATAGGCCTGCCAAAAAGCTTGCATAAATGCCTCCAAAAATAAAAAGTATCAGGTAAACAACCTGATACCATAGAAAAAACAGTGTCAAAGTTATACATTACTCTGAAGAGTGACTGACTACCTGACGCTGTAAATAGTGCATTAATAACGGTACAGGGCGACCTGTTGCTTGAGGCTCTTTGCCTGTTTGCCAAGCTGTACCAGCAATATCTAAATGAGCCCAAGGATAGTCTGCAACAAACTTTGATAAGAAACAACTAGCGGTCACTGAGCCTGCAGGCATACCACCAATATTTTGCATATCTGCCATATTAGAATTAAGCTGTTCTTGATAATCATCATCTAATGGCATATGCCAAATACGGTCATGAGCGATTTCACTGGCTTGTTCAAGCTCAAACAAGACATCTTCATCATTACTATACACCCCAGAACGTACATGACCCAACGCCACCACACAAGCCCCTGTTAAAGTCGCCATATCAATAATCGCTTTTGGTTGATAACGTTGTACATAGACTAACGTATCTGCCAATACTAACCGTCCTTCAGCATCTGTATTTAAAATTTCAACAGTTTTACCATTCATTGCAGTCATAATATCTCCTGGACGGCTGGCTTTGCCAGAAGGCATGTTTTCTGCACACGCCATCGCCCCAACGACATTTAATGGCAAACGTGCCTCACACAAAGCCTTCATTGTACCAAATACCGTAGCTGCACCGCTCATATCAAATTTCATCTCCCCCATACCTAATGCTGGTTTTAATGAAATTCCGCCAGTATCAAACGTTACCCCTTTACCAACGAGTACAATTGGCTTATCTTCAAGTTTTTTCTTTTTGCCTTTTTTCGCCTGTTTTTCTGAAGCTAACCCATGGTATTCTAAAATAATTAATTGTCCTTCATTATCTGAGCCACGACTCACCGCTAAAAAACAATTCATACCAAGTTTGGTCATCTCTTTTTCGCCAAGTACCTGAACCGTTAATAAATCAGGATAGGCTTTGGCAAGTTTTTTTGCCTGTTCAGCAAAGTAAACAGGATTACAAACGTTTGGTGGTTCATTGGCAAGGTCACGGGTAGCAGACTGTCCCTGAAAGATTGCAACTTGTAATGCTAACACGGTTTCAAATGCTGATTGATTATCTAAATTAATAATAAAATTAACTGTAGTTAGATGGGGATTATCAGCTTTTTGGCTTTTATAATTTTGAAAACTATAACTACTATTTAATAACGCTAAACAAAACTGTCCAAACTGTACTTCATCAATACTATCGCCTAAAACGACATAAGCATTTTTACTGTGACTACTTAAATTACTATAAACAGTTTTCGCTAATTTTTGTAACAATGTAGCATTTAATTTATTTTTATTGCCAATACCTACTAACAATAGACTTACTTCATTATCATTTAACGCATGATGAATAACAACTTCATTAGCTTTACCTGAAAAATTACTACGACTTATTAGTTTATTAATATTATCCTGAAATTCTGCTAATAAATCAGATGCGATGATTTGTTTATCTTCATCAATAAAAATTACATAACAAGGGTGTTTTCCTAATTTTTTATTTGACAGGCTATGGGTTAGTTTTAATTTGATAGACATAAGTTTTCCTTTTAGTATAGATAAATTAATTTTTTAAACCAAGTACATCTTGCATATCATACAAGGCAGGTGGTTGTTGAGTTGCCCATACGCAGGCACGCACTGCACCGCTGGCAAAGGTCATACGGTCACGGGCTTTATGTGTGATTTCGACAATTTCACCATCAGCAATAAACATGACTGTATGGTCTCCAACGATTTCTCCACCTCGAATAGCATGAATACCAATAGTACCTGCCTGCCGTTCGCCTGTTTGTCCTTCACGTCCATAAATAGCAACTTGTTTTAAGTCCTGCCCTCGAGCTTGAGCGACTGCCTCTGCCATCATATAAGCGGTGCCTGATGGTGCATCAATTTTGTGTTTATGATGAGCTTCAATCACTTCAACATCGGCGGTATCAGCAAAGGCTTTTGATGCCATTTGTAATAATTTTAACGTTAAGTTTACACCAGTTGAATAGTTGCCCGCATAGACAATCGGGATTTGTTGGCTAGCTTGTTGTACAAGGGCATTTTGTGTATCGCTTAGCCCAGTTGTACCAATCACCATTGCAACTTTCTTTTCAGCACAATGTTTGACATTGTCAATGGTAGAATTAGGTAAGCTAAAATCAATTAATACATCAAGATTATCAATGACTTTAGTTAAATCATCAACAATCGCCACCTTTAAACGTTCAATACCAACCAGCTCGCCTGCATCAATGCCAATGAGTGTTGAGCCTGTTCGTTCAATAGCTCCTGCCAATTGGGTTTGTGGATTGTTGGCGACTGCTTGGATTAACATTCGACCCATGCGACCACCCGCACCAATAATACCTACATTTATCATCAATTCACCAATTTGTTGTTGAAATGTATCACTGTAACATAAAATTTTTAATTTGTTGATTGATGATTGTGTATTTTCTTGCCTTATTAGTGTCAAATATAATGACGAAATATCAAAAGTCATTATAAAAATTTGATTAGTTTTTATAATTTGGATTTTTGGAATATAAATTATTATTTATTAATAAAAAAATGAATAGTTTATCAGGTTTGAAATCATTTTTTGCAAAATTTTTCTTGATGAACATTGAATAATTATAAACATATCATGATAATGATAATTTTGTATTTTAGGTAATTGTTTGTGATTTTACGGCGTTATGTTTCTCAACAAGTTGCAACGACCACCGCCATTGTGTTGTTTTTTTTGATGACATTAATGCTGGGGGGGCGGTTAATTCGTTATTTTGGTATAGCGGCGGAAGGACGATTAGACGTTGGGCTATTGTTTTTGATTATTGGTTATAATTTACCTGCTTTTTTAGAGTTAATTTTACCATTATCATTTTTTGTGGCGTTAATGTTAGTCTTTGGGCGAATGTATGTTGATAATGAAATGAGTATTATCAACAGTAGCGGTATCAGTCGTGGACAGTTGGCAACAATGATAACACCTCTTATTTTAGGACTGTTTATTTTACAGTTTGTTTTGACGTTATGGATAAAGCCTTGGGGGGTATTGCAGACAGAACAGATTTGGCAAAGACAGGCTTTAACCAGTGCATTAGATTTGATTAAGCCACAAACATTTATTAATAGTCAAAATTATCATTTATATGTTGGGTCGTTTGATAAAAAACAGCGGGCGTTGCAAGATGTGTATTTAATTCAACGAAACCTTAATGATGGTAAAGATATGATTGTTATGGCAAAAAGTGCTAAACAAGTCCAGACATCTGAAGATGACCCAATGACCCAATTAGATTTGTTTGAGGGTCGGCGTTATGAAATTGGTACAAATAACCAAGTATATAATCAGGTGAGTTTTGAAAGTTACCGAATTAGTTTGGCAAAACCACCATCAGAAACGTTAGAAGAAGCACGCATTGAAACGGTGACAACAAAAAAATTGTTAGAAAATTCAACCGCACCTATGGTGCAAGCAGAACTGGGTTATCGATTTAGTTTGCCATTTTTAATTATTATTGCGGTGATGTTGGCAGTGCCATTGGCTCAGGTACAACCACGTCAAGGGCGATGGCTTCGATTGTTACCAGCGATTTTAATTTTTGTGAGTTGTGCTATTAGTATTATTTCATTAAAAACTGCGATTACTAAACAAAAAGTCACGGTTTTTGCTTATGCTTGGGTAGTATTGGGTTTTATGATATTTGCGTTGTATCTAAATTGGCAAGGTTGGTTTAAGCAACGTATTCGTTATCGTTCGCAGTCACAGCAAAGGGGGCAGGCATGATTGTTGCTCGTTATGTGAAAAAACAAGCGTTATTGGCGATTTTGGGTTCGGTTGTTGGTTTATGGTTGCTAAAGATAGTTTTTGATTATTTGGCTGAATTAGAAGATTTATCAGAAAAATATACCTTTATAGATGCCATGCAATATATTTTATATTTGGCTCCTGACTCATTACAAAGTTATATGCCAATTGGGGCGTTATTGGGGGCGGTGGTTGGTTTAGGTATGCTGGCTAATCATAGTGAGCTGGTCGTTATGCGTGCCTCTGGCATTAGTAGCTTTCGTATTGTTGGTTGGGCAATGCAATCAGCAGTAATTTTTGTATTACTTGGTTTGGCATTAAGTCAGTTTGTTTTACCAACGACTAATCATTTAGCAAAACAAATTAAATATAATTCTCCTGTATTATCTAGTGCCATTCGTGGTTATTGGGATAAACAGGAAAATCGAATTATTGCTATTGATTATGCTGATGCTAATGGACAAATTAAAGATATTACTATTTGGCAACTTGGGCAGGCAGGCGAGTTACAACAAGTTAGCCAAGCAAAAACAGGCACATTTGAGAGTATCATCAATCAAAATACCACAAATTTTACTCAAGCCAAGTTTCAATCTTTTTGGATATTACATGATGTTCAACAAATTCAGATTGCCAACAATGGTACGGTAAAGCATTCAGTATTGACTAATCAAAAAGTTGAATTACCGATTGAGCCTGCCTCCATTTATTTATTAACTCGAGTACCTGAAGATATGTCTTTAACGGAACTATGGCAACATCAACGGTATTTAGCGGAGGAAAATCGCCGTTCATTAGAACATGAAGTAGAATTTTGGAAAAAAGTTTTATCTCCGTTTTCAGTATTATCTTTGGTATTGTTGGCGTGTTCATTTGTGTTTGGTTCATTGCGTACTCATAGTTTAGGTTTACGCATTGTGGTATCGTTATTATTTGGTTTGGTATTTAGTTACATTCAAGATTTAGTTGGATTTATTAGTTTAAGTACTGGCTTTTCTCCATTATTTATGGTGTTATTACCTATTCTTGTGAGTGCATTTATTGGGTTATATTTATTAAAACGTCAAGCATAAAAGGATAGTTTTATGAAAACTCTGCTTAGATTTTCAGCATTACCTATGGCATTTTTTGCCATCGTGTCGTTTAGTCAATCCGCTTTAGCAAATAATTGCTATTGCCCGCAAGGTGCTTATCCTTTTGGCGATGTGTGCAGTGTGGTTGGTGAAGGGTGGCAAATTGAAGAGCTAGTACCCTATGTTTGTAACAGCAATAACGATACCCCCACTCTCCGTCTGAGCGACCTACACGAAATTGATTGTAAGCCTATGAATAATGGCTATGTTGCCTGCAATCATTATAACGAAACAGGGCAACTGGTTCGTGCCTATATAGAAAATGCCGATGGTCAATCAATACTCTCCAAAAATTATAACAATGGACTTTTGGCAACCGAACAAACTTATGATGAAAAAACCAAAGAAAAAACGATGATTTTTTATCGTAAAAATGGCACCATTTCAAGAATTGACAAAACAGTCATCGGTAAAGAATATACCCAAGAATGGCATGAATATGATAGCAATGAACAACTTTATCAAACCCTACTTTTTAAATTTGGCAAACGTTATGAACGTCCATGGCTAAGCCAAGAATATAAAAATAACCAAAAACATGGTAAAGAAACGGAATATGATATTAATAATACAGAAAGCTATGTCATCATTCGTGAAGCTAATTGGGTCAATGGTGTCAAACATGGTGAAGAAAAGTTTTATAAACCACGCACGTTTAGTAAACCTAAATTAATTCGTACAGTCATGTGGAATAATGGAACACAAGTGGCAAAATAACGCTATAAAATTATTATATTTTTTAGAGGTTTCGTGAATTAATTATGCCATTTAGCTAAATAGCATTCGCCATTACTCAAGCGTAATGGCTAAAGCCTCTATTAGTAAGCAGAAGATATTTATAACATAAACAGTTATTTATCACGATTTTTTAAATATTTACGCACCTTATCTTTGGCACGGTCTTGTTTTAATTTGGATAAATAATCAACAAATAACTTTCCATTTAAATGGTCGATTTCATGTTGAATACATACTGCTAACAAACCCTCTGCTTCTTCGCTAAACGCATTACCATCTGCGTCTAATGCCTCAATCTTCACACGTTTTGGGCGTTCGACTTTTTCATAAAAATCAGGTACTGATAAACAACCTTCTTCATAAGGAACAGTCTCCTCAATTAACGGTGTGACTTTTGGATTGATAAATACACGAGGCTGATTATTTTCCTCAGATAAATCCATGACAATCAATTGAATGTGTTCATCAATCTGAGTTGCAGCCAGTCCAATACCTTTAGCGTGATACATAGTTTCAAACATATCAGCGATAAGCTGACGAATGCCATCATCAACGGTTTCAACTGGTTTTGCAACTTTACGCAAACGTAAATCAGGATAACTTAAAATCGTTCTTAATGCCATAACATTACTTCTATCAATATTTGTTAAAATTATAGCATGATTTTCTAATTTGCAAGCGGTCAGAAAATCGTAATTTGTTGATGATATTGATAGGAAAAATTGAATATTAAGATGATTTTTGGGTCATTTGTTCTAAAAAGCTATCCGCTAAATGTATATTTTTGCAGATAAACAAATAATAAAAAAATAATTAATTTGCCAAATTTTATTTTGTATTAATTTAATATATTATTTTATTAAATATAGGCGTTTGATATATTTATAAATTTTTAAAAAGCGACAAAACAACCTGCCGAATGCACATTATTTAGGGATAAACAAATGCCATTTCAGTTTAATTTTATGCTATGCTAAATCAAATTTAACAAAGTGTGACCCAATAGCAAGTTGATGAAACTATCTTGTTACAATATGACATTGTCCATGATGGGTGGTTTGTATCATCTGCAAGTTTCTGTTTTAGGATAAAATCATGACAACATCATTTTTAATGTCAAAACGTCTAAAAACTTTAGCTATGAGTATGTTAGTCGTCAGTGGTTTGTCTGTCAGCTCACTGGCAAATGCAGGAAATCCACCACCACAAATCAAAGCTGATGCCCCTAATCGTTATGTCGTCAAAAAAGGTGACACCCTTTGGGATATTTCTGGTAAATTTTTAAAAAGTCCGTGGCGATGGAAAGAAATTTGGGCTGTCAATAAACAAATTAAAAATCCCCATCTTATTTACCCTAATGATGTAATTATTATGTGTATTATTAAGGGGAAAACTTTAGTTGGTATTGACACAGGCGAAGGTTGTGCAGGGATTGAAAAAGCGATGGCAGAGCCTGTTAGCCCACCAGCCAAAACGACAACAGAAGTTGTTTCGTTAGCAGGTAGTGTACCAACTATTCCATTATCATCAATTGAAGCATGGCTAGACCGTAACATCATTGTGTCACCTGATGATTTTAAAGCAACGCCTTATATTATTGCCTCAAAAAATAAAAACTTACTGACAGGTATGGGCGATAAAATTTATGCCAAAGGGGTACCATTAATTGTTGGACAACGTTATGGCATCTATCGAGAAGGCAAACCCTATATTGACCCAGCTAATCAAAAAGTTATTGGCTTAGAAGTCACTCAAGTAGCAACTGGGATTGTCACTGATGTTGCAGGTAATGGTGTTTCTAGTATTGAATTAAAACAAAATTTTGGTAAAGAAGTACAAGAAGGCGATAGAGTATTTATCGAAGTAGGCAACTATATTCCACCAATGTTTTATCCACAGCCCGCCAAAGTTAGTCGAGGTGGTCGAGTAATTCGGATTATGGACTCAATTAACAAAGCCGCTAAAGGAAGTGTCATTGCGGTAAATCTTGGCACACAGCAAGGAGCAAAAGCAGGTGATGTCTTAACAGTATTTCAGCGAGGGGCGTTAGTACGAGATGACTTGGGTGGTGGTGGAGCGGTACGCTTGCCAAGTGAGCAAACAGGTTTTGTCATGATTTTTAAAGCATTTGATAATATCAGTTATGCTTATGTACTTGAGGCAGAATTGCCAATTAGTGTGAATGATTATTTAACTATACCTATCGATAACTAATTAATTTTTTTAAATATTTATGTTATTGACCTCATCGCAACAGGCAGTTTTGGCATTATGGCAGATAGTTAATTTATCATTATCTGCTTATGCAAAGTTATTAGCGGTGTTTCATACTGCTGAACAAGCTTTAAATGCCTCTGTTGCTGACTGGCAAGCGTTAAATTTACACACATCACATTTGCAACGTTTTCAACAATACATTCAAAATGCCCGACAAAGCGATTTTTTAAATCAAACCTTGCAACAGTTAGCAAATCAAGAATACAAAGTTGTTTTTTATAATGAAAATTCATATCCAAATACTTTGAAACATATTTTTGACCCACCTCCTGTATTATTTTATCAAGGCAATGTGTCTGCCTTAAATATGCCACAATTAGCGGTGGTAGGTAGCCGAAAATCTACGGCTCATGCTGAAAAAATTGCTTTTGACATGGCTCAATATCTTGCTTATCAGGGGTTATGGATTACTAGTGGTATGGCAGATGGTGTTGATAAACAAGCTCATTTAGGGGCATTATCTCAAAGTGATTTAGAGAAAAAAGGGCGAACTGTGGCAGTTTTAGGAACGGGAATTCGTCAATGTTATCCAAAACATCATTTATATATAAAACAACAAATTATCCAGTCTGGGGGTTGTGTAATTAGTGAATTATTACCTGACACGACTGCCAATCATCATAACTTTCCTCGCCGAAATCGATTAGTTGCAGGGTTAAGTACGGCAACGTTAGTGGTAGAAGCAACTTTGCAAAGTGGTTCATTGATTACTGCTCGTTTGACCAATGAACAAGGTAAACAAGTTTTTGCAATTCCTAGTCATATTGATAATGAGCAGGCAAAAGGTTGTCATCAATTAATTCGGGAAGGGGCAACATTAATTGACCACCCAAGCCAAATTTTAGAAGATTTAACAAATATTATCACATCATCTAATTTAATAACGACACCAATAACTCAACCAACAGATAAATCTACCATTCCAGCGACCGTATCATATCAACCAGCGTTATCAGATGATAATAGTATACCAAGTCATTTAATCACAGTATTTCAGGTATTGGATTGGGTTGGGCAAGATATGGATATGTTGATAGAAAAAACTAAAATTGATATTGCGACTTTAACAGGCTGGTTAATTGAGTTAGAATTAATGGGAAAAGTCATGCAACAAGGCGGTTTATATATGCGTTGTCGCTAGTTATTTGCCATTAAGGAAAGTCATTGTCAAAAAAATTGTTTTTACCTCATCAAGTCAATGAAATGACACAGTTTTTGCAAGCAGGGCAGTTACTTGCCTATCCAACTGAAGCCGTTTGGGGAATTGGCTGTGACCCGTTTAATATGCAAGCAGTCGAACAAATTTTGGCAATTAAAAATCGTGCATATGATAAAGGCATGATAGTTATTACGAGTGATGAATATTATATTCAAGAGTTTTTACAACCACTACCAAAAACTATCCAACAAGTGATTACTAATAGTTGGCATCAACCAAAAAATCAAGCAACCACTTGGTTATTACCAATTCCCCAACATTTAACTAAACAAATCCCAGTTTGGGTGACGGGTGGTAAACAAACGTTAGCAGTTAGAGTGGTTCGTCAGTTAGCTATCAGTTCTGTTTGTGAATATATAGCTAAAAATTGTTCTAATAATCCATTCGGTTTTTTAATTTCTACCAGCTGTAATCCTTCTACTCTTATGCCAGCAATAGATTTTTTTCAAGCTTATCAGTATTTTAATGATAAAATTGGTTATCTGATTGCTGATACATTACATTTTACTCAGCCAAGTCAAATCAAAGAAGCAAGTAGCGGTCAGTTGATACGAAATTGACAATCGTTGCTTGAAATTCCTTTGCATCGCCATCATCAAAACAATAATCAAGTAAGCAAAATTTAGGGTTTATTTGATATAAATTTTTATGAAACAATATTTACATTTACAAGGACATACCATGAGTTCACAAGAGCAAAATCCACAAGTTGAACCACATCAGCAAGCACAATCAACAATTTTAGAAGAGGCCATGCAATCATCAAATCCACAAGCTACGAATGATACTGTTGCCAGTGATATTGATTTAGAAACTTTTCATGCCCGTATTGCTGAGCTTGAAGGACAAGTAAAAGAAGCTAAAGAAGCCCATGCCCGAGCGAATGCTGAAGCCTATAATGCTCGTCATCGTATGGAACAAGAAACTGAAAAAGCTAAAAAATTTGCTCTACAAAAATTTGTCAAAGAAATGTTAGAAGTAGTAGATAATTTAGAGCGTGCTATTGAAAATACGCCTAAAGATAATGTATTACTTGAAGGTGTGACCTTAACGTATAAGTCATTATTAACAGTGCTTGAACGTCAAGGGGTACAAGTGGTTAATCCATTAGGTGAAAAATTTAATGCTGATTTACATGAGGCAGTAGGTATCGACCCAGATGCTGATAGTGAAATGGTCGGACAAGTATTGCAAAAAGGTTATACCTTACATGAGCGTTTAATCCGTCCTGCGATGGTACGAGTTGGGCAATAAACATAAATTAACATAAAAATTTATCATGATTGCTTGAAAAAACTATCAACGAAACCGATATATAAAATCAATACAACATGATGTTTTATAAAACCTAAAATAAAACTCATGTCCACATATTAAAAATTATTCGGAGAAATATTTTATGGCAAAAGTAATTGGTATTGACCTAGGCACAACAAACTCATGCGTTTCTGTAATGGAAGGCGATAAAGTTAAAGTTATTGAAAATGCCGAAGGTGCAAGAACTACTCCATCTATCGTTGCATTTAAAGATGGTGAAATCTTAGTTGGACAATCAGCAAAACGTCAAGCTGTCACCAATCCAATGAACACCTTATTTGCAATCAAACGTTTAATCGGTCGCCGTTTTGATGATAAAGTGGTACAAAAAGATATTGGTATGGTACCTTACAAAATCGTTAAAGCAGACAATGGCGATGCTTGGGTGGAAGTCAATGGTAAAAAACAAGCACCACCACAAATTTCTGCTGAAGTTTTGAAAAAAATGAAAAAAACAGCAGAAGACTATTTAGGTGAAACAGTTACTGAAGCGGTTGTTACTGTACCAGCCTACTTTAATGACAGCCAACGTCAAGCGACTAAAGATGCAGGTAAAATCGCAGGTTTAGATGTAAAACGTATTATTAACGAACCAACAGCAGCGGCTTTGGCATATGGTATTGACAAAAAAGGTGGCGACCGTACTGTTGTGGTATATGACTTAGGTGGTGGTACATTTGACGTATCTATCATTGAAATTGCAGATGTTGATGGTGAACAACAATTTGAAGTATTATCAACCAATGGTGATACCTTCTTAGGTGGTGAAGACTTTGACTTAGCATTAATTGAATACTTAGTAGAAGAATTCAAAAAAGATAACAATGTTAATTTAAAAGGCGACCCATTGGCAATGCAACGCTTAAAAGAAGCTGCTGAAAAAGCCAAAATCGAATTATCTTCTGCTCAAAGCACTGATGTAAACTTACCATACATCACCGCAGATGCTACAGGTCCTAAACATTTGGTAGTGAATTTAACACGTGCCAAATTAGAAAGCTTAACAGAAGACTTGGTTGCTCGTACTATCGAACCATGTAAAATCGCTTTAAGCGATGCAGGCTTATCAGCTAGTGACATTGATGATGTGATTTTAGTTGGCGGTCAAAGCCGTATGCCATTGGTACAACAAAAAGTGCAACAATTCTTTGGTAAAGAGCCACGTAAAGACGTAAACCCTGATGAAGCTGTAGCAATGGGTGCTGCTATTCAAGGTGCGGTATTAGCGGGCGATAAAAAAGACGTGTTATTGCTTGACGTTACACCATTGACCTTAGGTATTGAAACGATGGGTGGGGTGATGACACCAATCATTGAAAAAAATACCATGATACCGACCAAAAAATCACAAGTATTTTCAACGGCGGAAGATAATCAACCAGCAGTAACAATTCAAGTATATCAAGGTGAACGCCGTATTGCATCACAAAATAAATTGCTTGGACGCTTTGATTTAGCAGATATTCCACCAGCACCACGAGGCATTCCACAAATTGAAGTGACCTTTGACATTAATGCTGATGGTATCATGAATATTTCTGCTAAAGATAAAGGCACAGGTAAAGCTCAAAGTATTCAAATTAAAGCAGACTCTGGTTTATCAGATGCAGAAATTGAAGAAATGATACGTGACGCTGAAGCAAACTCTGCAGAAGATGCGAAATTTGCAGAACTTGCCCAAGTGCGTAACGAAGCAGATGGACGTATTCATGCTGTCAGAAAAGCATTAAAAGATGCAGAAAGCAAAGTCACAGAGGCAGATAAACAATCTGTTGAAGATGCTATCAAAGCATTAGAACTGGCTACCAAAGAAGATAATGCAAGCGATATCAAAGCTAAACTTGAAGCGTTAGATAATGCGTTTTTACCAGTTAGCCAAAAAATCTATGCAGACGCTGGTAATTCAGTAAGCCCAGAACAAGCAATGGGCGGAATGCAAGAAGAAATGGAACGCATGAAAAAAGCTCAACAATCTAGCCGTCCTAATGATGATGGTGTGGTAGATGCAGAGTTTACCGAAGTAAAAGACAAATAATTAATAAAATTTAATCGATTAATTATTTCACTCATTAGCAACATAAAGCACCTTGATATTTATCCAATCCGCCGTAAAACTCCGCCCTAAAGTGCGGAGTTTTACGGCGGTCGAGGTTCAAATATAACTTAGAATATGCTACCATAACCGTATGAAAACACTCAAGTTACGCATACGAGACAAACACAGAGACCAACTAAACCGTTTAAGCAGTTCGGTTAATTTTGTGTGGAATTATGTGAATGACTTGAGCTACAAACATCTACAAAGAACTGGTAAGTTCTTTAGTGCTTATGACCTAAACGAATACACCAAAGGTGCTAATGTTGAATTAGGTTTACATAGTCAGACTATTCAAGCCATTAACGAAACTCATGCTAAAAGTCGTAAACAATTTAAAAAAGCAAAACTCAACTGGCGAACCAACCGACCTGATGCCAAACGCAAAAGCCTAGGCTGGATACCTTTTAAAAAATCAGCCATCAAACACCTAGCGACAAGACAAAGTGGTAAAAAGTCACTCAAATCCACCTTACAACTCTCTCTAGCTAAAGGGCAAAAGCTCAACATTGATATGTGGGATAGCTACAACCTTGGCTTATACCAAATCAATACTTGCGAGATTGTACAAGATAGCCGTAATCGTTGGTATGCGTGTATCACCGTCAAAGAATACCCTAAAACCACATGCGGAACGGGTAGTGTAGGCATAGATTTAGGCTTAAAAGATAGTGCTACCACCTCTAATGGTGATAAATTGCAAATCAAACAAACACTCAAATACGCCAAAGATTTAGCCATCGCTCAAAGAGCCAAAAATAAACAGCGTGTAAAGGCAATTCATGCCAAAATCAAAAACACACGTCAAGACCTCATACACAAATTCACCACCCAATTAGTTAAGGATAATGCCCTAATCGTGGTTGGCGATGTAAAAACCAATCAATTTAATAGCAAAAAAGGCAAACTAGCCAAATCGGTTTACGATGCAGGTTGGTTTGAACTC
>JBHAEG010000032.1:0-2748 GCA_041855445.1 Moraxellaceae bacterium | reverse complement strand
CGCCAATTATGGTTTAATTTTTTTATGCCGAATCGTCGTTTTTTAACTGAATCAGAAAAGCAGTTAGCTCGGCAAGTGTTTGGACAACAGTTACAATTAGATGCAATTCAAATTGTGGCACATCGTTGCATTGTTAAAGGGTATGCGATGAGTCCAAATGGTAATATTTATTTTAATCCAAAGGATTATACAGCTGATTTTTCAGTGTTAAGCCTGTCTAAACAAGGTTGGCTGATTCATGAATTAGTGCATGTATGGCAATTACAACAAGGGGTAAATGTCCTTCGCAAGGCAATTTTTGACCGCCGTTATGATTATGCGATTCAAACAGGTAAAGCCTTTGTCCACTATGGCATTGAACAACAAGCCAGTATGGTACAAGACTACTTTATGAAATCTCGGCAAGATTTACCCTGCGATGACTTAAAAGCCTGTATTCCCTTTTTACCGACCTAAGAGATTTTATAAAAATGATGAAACTTCGTTATCTCTCACTTGCACTGATGTGCGGAACATTGATTGCCTGCCAAGAGCCAAGTTCGGCAACAGGTACTAAGGCACAACCTGAATTTTGTTCAGCATTAACGCAAAATATGACCAATCTTTCTTATAATAGTTCGCTTGATGACTTAACTCGCATTCAAGACCAATTAAAAGATTGTTTAGCATCAGCAGAACAGAACCAAAAATTACAATGGTTAAATGATTATCATACCATGTATGGACGTTTCCTTTCAGTCGATGATAGCACAACCGAAATGCCAGAATTAGAACGTTCATCTTACATTGAATTAAGCAGTTTAAATGGGGTCGATTTTGACTCGGCATATACCGCATTTTCAGCGATTGCAGAAGGCAAACCTGCAGATGATAATATTGTGAAACAACTCTCTGAACGGACACAATATCTGATTAAAAACCTGCAAAAATCACATATTAAACTGATTGATGTCGGTGAAGGCATTTTCCAATTCCGTTATGATAATGATTTTGCAGTCCAACTTTTTGCCCCAAATTTACAGCCAGAACATGCTGAATTTATTCAATTAATGGCAAAACAAAACCAGCAACCAATGTGGGTCGATGCTGGTTTAACTCGCTCATTGGCAGAATTGATTGATTTAGCATTAGCATGGGAAAGCTATCAAAAACGCTATCCAAACGGCTATTTTGCGCAAGACGTTACAGAATTACTCAAAGCCTATCAAACCATGATTTTCTTTGGGGCTGATAACTCACGTTGGGTCAATGATGACATCACCCAATTTGCAACCGCAGAAGATGAACAAGCCATGAAAAAATTGGCTCAACAACAAGACAGTATGTTTGCATCACAAGCCCAAACTTTCCTAGACTTTATGCAAACCAGTGAAGAACAACGCAATGCACTTTATCCAATTGCAAACCAAGCAACAGAAGATGAAGAATCCCAAGATTGGGAGCGTTTATGGGAACAATTACGCCTTGCCTTGAAGATTGAACCGACCAATGATGATGCAGAACAAGGCATAGAAGACTGTTTCCAAGGGATTGTCTGCGAAAAAGCAACCATTTAATAGACAAAAACAAGGACGTTTTCCCCCAATTTTTATATGTTCTCACAGAGAAAGACTTGTATCGTTATTGACCTTGGGATAATATGGGCGATTGCATTTAAATCGCCTAATGGGGAAACCAATGACTTTACATGAAGAACTTGCTCAACTATATTTTGATATTTTAAGCAAGGACATTTACCAACCACTTATCCAACACATTGCTCACGACCAAAAAAGTACAAAAAAATCAGCAGGCTTAACCAATTTATTTTTAGGCTTTGTTCCTGACTATTATGCAACCGCTGGACATCAAATCCTTGTGGTTGGACGGGACGTACAAGGTTGGCGAAATAGAGAATATATTGAACAATACGACCAAAATGCCATTGAATTATCAATGAATTACAGTAAAGAATGGCTTAAAAAACATTTAAATCATGAATCACAACAACAAGAAGAGTCTAGTTTTTTTAATTTTATCAAAAAAATCGCTGAAAAATCAGGCGATGAAGGCATTTCTTGGGCAAACCTTTTTGCAGTCGATATTCAAAAACTACACCCACGCCAACAAACAGAATTAAATTTGATTAAACAGCTATCAAAAGAATTATTACAAGCACAAATTACCGTTTTACAACCAGATATCGTATTATTCTTTAGCGGTTTAGATACTCAAGCCAGTCAAGCTCGCCGTGAATATTTCCCAAGATTAATCGGCAGTGGACAACCAGAAGTTGAACATTTACCAAAACAATATTTAGAACGATTCTATTTTAATCAACAATCTTTTCCTATTTGTTATCGTACTTGCCATCCATGTAATAAAAGTAAATATGGTCGTCAAGGTTTAAGAGAATTATTAAAATTATTACCTGAAAAATAATAAATAAAAATGGATATTTAAAACAAGGATGTTTTGATTTTATTTCAATTATAACCTTAAATTATGCGGTAGGTTGGAGTTGAGCGATAGCAAAACCCAACAGATTGAAATTATTAGTAAAGTATAATAGCTTGATTAATATATCAAGGAAAATGTATGACGATAATATATTGCCTAAAAATAAGATGAAAACTTTTGACAATACTAGATTTAGATTATAAACTCTAAAGAATAAAATAACATTTATTGATATAAAAATGATTGTTCAAGCATTAACATGGCGTGCCAAAGCCCCAAAACAACAAGATAGCCTACTGATGAGTAATG
>JBHAEG010000031.1:0-39375 GCA_041855445.1 Moraxellaceae bacterium | reverse complement strand
GTTGCGGTTGCGGTTGCGGTTGCGGTTGCGGTTGCGGTTGCGGTTGCGGTTGCGGTTGCGGTTGCGGTTGCGGTTGCGGTTGCGGTTGCGGTTGCGGTTGCGGTTGCGGTTGCGGTTGCGGTTGTTTTCTTTCGTTTTGGAATGGGGCAAGACGGCTTAGGGCGATAATTTGTTTGGCCAGTTGCTGACGTTGCTCTTTCATGGCAATTTCATCACGAAATTGATACCAATTATACTCCCACCAATGCTCAAACTCATTGACATCACAGCCAATCACAGAAGCAGGTAATTTGACTGTTAGCAACTGTGAAATGAGCAAATTATCAGTCGGGTCGAGCATTTGGTCATTAGCAACAAAAATATGCTTGCGACTGCCTTCATATGGCTGTTTATATTCCAAAGACTGCCCGTCAAACTCTAAACGAGGTAACTGCCATAATTGACCATTTTGGTAAATTACGGTAAATTTTTTCGTTGGGTGTTTAAAAATCACATCAATCGGTCTTAACATAACAAAAACTCGATAAACGATTGCATATCTTTTCAAAGTTTGATTTATAATGTTAGGGGGTTATTCATATCGTTTTTGTTAAAAACCAAAATATTTTGGTTTTTTAAAGTTAATTCACAAAGTTTACCAAGTAAAATTGAACTGTAACACGCCCTATATAAACTTTTATCTTAGCATAAATTGTCAAAATTTGCTTGAATTTCTTTTTAATTGTTAGTTGTAAAAAATTATGTTTCATATTATCCAAAGTAATGATGTTTATCAACTGTTTAACGATTTGTTGCGACAATATCAACAAAAAAACAATGCCGTTTTTGAGTCATTTATTGTAATTGTACCATCAAAAGTTATGGGGGAATGGTTAAAAAAACAAGTGGCAGAGCAGGCGGGTATTAGTACTTTAATTACAACTGAATTTTGGGGGCGTTATCAGTGGCAATTAATTGAACAAGTGTCAAATACTTTGGCATATTTTTATCCAGAACAGACATTACAAGTACCAAAAGTTGCCGTTTTGTCCAGAAGTGTGATGCAATGGCGATTATTTAGTTACTTAACACATGCTCAATCGCAAATTTTAACCAATGAAAAACATGTTTTATATCCATTTTTGACACAACTATTAAACAATCATGCTTATCAATCAGCTGAACTGCCTTTATCATTTGTGATAAAAAATCAACAACAAGTACAACTTAACACCAATGAACAACGACTTTGGCAATTTGCAAATGATATAGCAAGTATGTTTAGTCGTTATATTACTTATCGTCCAGACTGGTTGCAAATGTGGGCGGAAGATAAAGCCTTACCAATTGAAGACATGATAACGGCTAAAGATGTCATGATAAATCGGATTGAGGGGCGATTTGATGACGATTGTATTTTTACACCTGATTGGTTGGTGGCAGATTATATTCAGCTTGAACAGGCACAACGGTTTTTATGGCGATTATTGTTTGTTGAGGTGTATCAATATCGGCAAAAGTTAGAAAATCAATTTTGGCGGGCATTGACACATCAAGATAATAAGGTTCGGCAAGCTTGTCAAAATACATTACCAAAAAAATTAGTTTTATTTACTGTGCAACAATTACCCCAAATTGAATTGACAATGATGCAACGGTTGGCACAGTTTATTGATATTATTTTATTGCATTACAATCCTTCAGCATTGTTTTGGGCAGATATTGTTGATAAAAATTGGTTATTACAACGCCGATTTATTAATCCGCAAAGTGTGTATCTTAAAGATTATGGACATACGTTGTTATCACGTTTTGGCAAGCAATCTCGAGAAGTGTTTGCGATGTTGGCAGATTTATCAGGCAATGATGATAATCAAGTCATTTGGGAAGATAAATTTATTGAAAATGATAATCCAACGACACTACTGGCTCAATTGCAACAAGACATTTTAATGCTATCTGAGCAGGATACAGAAAAAAAAGTTGAAGAGATTATTCAGGAAATTTATCAAAATCCCCGTTCTCCTGACAGACAACGATTGTGGCAAATTAATCAGCTAGATAATAGTTTATCTATTCATGCCTGTCATAGTATGGTACGTCAGCTTGAAGTATTACGAAGCATGTTAATAGGCTGGTTAAACTATACAGATACACCATATTATCCAAATCGTATTCAAGAAATCCCCAAAGACAATCAACGCTCTTTAGCCGATATTTTAGTATTATTACCAAATATTGAAGAGCAACAAGCTGTTATTGAGTCAATTTTTCCTAAAGGCATTGGTACAGATGGCTATAGCTTGCCTGCAAAAGTGACAGGCGTTGTCTCAAAAGAAATTAATCAACTGTGGTCTGCTATTAAAGGTTTTTTTACTTTATTAAATCAAATGGGTTCTCGCTTTGAAAAAACTCAAGTATTTGACTGGCTAATGTTGCCACCATTATTTGAAAGTTACGGTTTGACACATGAACAAATGGCGAGAGGTTGTGAATTGCTTGGGCAGGCAGGTTTTGTCCGAGGGTTTGACGAATACCATTTGCAACAAACATTACATGAAAGCGATGATGATTATCGGTTTAGTTTTGTCTATGCCTTAGAACGATTAGTGGCAGGCTTATTAATGCCAAATGTTGTTATGACAAATTTTGGTAAATATTATAACTCTCAAGGTAATTTGGAAAAGATTTTACCATTTGCTAATGTACAATTAGCAGACACACAAATTATTGCAACCTTAGTTGATATTTATCAACAATTAAATCAATGCCGACTGTTAAATAAACAACAACACACTGCTGAAGATTGGTTAAAAAAAATCGAAGAATTTATTCATAAAAAATTTAGTAAATTTGAACAAACAAACGCATTAAAATCGATTTGGCGGGCTCAAAACTTATTTAAAAATAACATTCGGGCTAATCAACGTTATCAAAAATTTCATGATAATAGCCGTTATCAAATAAATAACAAATTAAATAGCGAAAATATTTATCTAGAAAATTTAAAGTTAAAATTAAGTTTTGTATTAAATAGTATTGAAACAGAAATTCATCAGCAACAAATTAGTGCGGAACCTACAGGCGATATTACCTTTGGACGAATTGGGGCGATTAGAAATCTGCCTTATAAACTGGTAGTGATGATGAACTTAAATCTGACAAATTTCCCAAGTAAAGACCCAAATAATCGCTATAACTTAATGCAAGCAGAAATTAGCAGAAAAGGTGATAAATTTAAAGAAGATGATGAGTTAGGAGCATTTTTAGATGCTATTTTGTGTGCTAAAGAAACTTGTTGGTTGTTTTATAATGGAGCAAGTACCAGCGACACTCATCAACATTTGCCTGCCAGCCCGATACAAGAATTAATTAACTTTTTGCAAGGTGAAATTAAGTGGCAAACAAAACAATTAAACATCAATAAACAACAAAAAGTCTTAGAATGGTTAGTAACGCATCACCCAAGCTTGCCATTTAGTCAAAATTATTTTAATCATCTAAAAAATACAAAGCTTTATCCGCCTGCTAAAATTTGGCATGCTGTTTATCAGCAATTACAACAAAAAAATAAACACACTCAAAAGCAACAGTTTATTATTTGGAATAAACAGCAAATGACGCAATGGCTGGCAGAATGGGAAAAACAACAGCAAGTTGTTCATGTTGAAACTCAAAGGGTTCATTATACAACGTTAAATAAAATAATACAGAATATGCAAAATCCTGCTCGAAGATTTTTACAAAATCAAAAAATACATCAACCTAATATTAAACAAATAGTGAGCAATGAAAATTTAGAAATGATTGATTTAGATACATTAACACGTTATAAAATTCATCATTTTTTATTATCAAATGAGTTTAACTTATTAAAAAATAATTATTTGGCTTATAGTTCTTTGTTGCCTGCGGGTGTTAATCGTCAATATAGTTTAATCAATCAACAGCAAATAATTATAAATAATTTAAAAAAATTTTTAGTTAAAATATATAAACTGCAACAAAAATTATCAATCAACCATCTTCAAAATATACCAGATAATCAACAGTTGATTATTCAACAAGCAAAAAACATGATTACTGCTTGTCATGAACAGCAAATTATGATTAAAATTCCAATGTTAGAGGAAGAAACGATAAAAATTCAACAATTATGGCAAGATTTTAATATTACGGTAAATTTACCTGATAGTAAACAACAGCATCAAAATCAATGGATTAACTATTTGCCAACCAGTGGAAAGGAAAAATATCAACTACAATTTTGGTTACATCATTTATGCTGGCAAGTACATCGTCAAACCAGTCTGCAACAAGTTAAACAATCGGACGGCTATTCGCTTTGGCAATATAATCATGAAAAAACTTTTTATCTTGCTCCAATTGAGTGGCAACAGGCGTACCAATATTTACAAGATTGGGTTTTGTGTTGGTCATTAAGTGGTCAGAGCATCTTAATACTGCCACCAGAAACAACTATTAGTTATCTAAAAAAACCAGAAAATACATTAAGTACATGGTATAACCAACATGTAGAGTACTTATCAGAAGATAACTTACAACACCCAAATTGGCAACTTTTGTTAAAACACCAAGCGAACAAAAAAGCGATTTTTCCATTTCTGGAAACCTTTGGCAAACTATTATATCAACCATTGATTGACCATTTAAAAGATTTGACGATGGAATAACCATGAACGACCTTAATTCTCATTTAATACCTGCTATTGATATTCCACTCACAGGACAACATCTGATTGAGGCATCAGCAGGCACAGGAAAAACGTGGACATTAACGGGCATTCTTTTACGTTTATTGATTGAAAAAGGACATACTTGCGAAAAAATTATTACCACGACATTTACTCGTAGTGCCTCAAGTGAAATGCAACAAAGAATTCAGGAGCGTCTGCAAAATTTATTGCAATTAATTCGCTTAAGTATCAATACTTTAGATAAATTGTCAGTGACGAGCGACCAGCAAACGCTCACAGAAAAAGTCGATGTATTTTGGGAAACGCTTCAACAGCAAGCCCAACAAACACCATTATTAGATTTAGTTACAGATAAAGTTAATGAGTATTTAATTAAATGGCTCGCCGAACAAACATTTAGTAACAATATCGACAATGAAAAAACTAAAGAAAATCAACAAAAACATGCCAATATTAATTTTTCAATTGCAGAATATCGAACTTTAACGGCTATTAATCAACTTGATAAATTATTTATTGGTACGTTAGACAGCCTATGTCAAAAATGGCTGAGGGAGTTTAGCACGGACACAGGTTATCAGACAGATGTTCAAATTAGCGACAATGTAGATTACATTATCACCAATATGATACATGACCAGTTACGAGCCTATCGTTATACTTTACACCAACAATACCCTGATTTATATCAGTTAATGTATAGTAATAAACAATTACCTACCGTTGAAAATTGTTTAAATCCAGTAAAAAAAGCATTAAATTTTTATAGTGCAAGTATTGATAAAGTACAGTTACGACCTGTTAATTTAACAAACATTAAACAATTGATTAATAAAATTAATCAAACAGATGACAGCGAATTTATCAAATATACAAATTTAGAGTTTAGAACACAACAAAAGCTACATAAAAGCAGGGCTAAGTTTCTTGAAGAATGGCTTTATTTAAAACCAATTTTACAAAAAAATGATTTAAACAGTCTGTTTAGTTTAACAAAGCCTCAAGAAAATTTTCTAACAAAAATTTATGAATATTTTTATATTTATAAATATTCTGATGATGAACAAAAAAATAGCTTTTTTAATAAAAATTCAGAAGAAAATCAACAGCAATTTTCAAATATAATCTTAATTAAAAAATTAGCAGAATTGGAAGATTTGAAAAGGAAATTAACTCAATATATTGATGATTTAAACAATCAGTGCCATCAGTATATTTGTCAATATATTCGCCAACAACTACCCTTGGTATTAGAAAATCAACAAAAAACTACTTTTTCTTTACAGCTTGCCCGCCTAAATCAAGCGTTACAAGGAGAACACGGAAAAGCGTTAGCACGTCATATTCGTTACCATTATCCTGTTGCATTAATTGATGAATCTCAAGATATTAATACTGAACAAGCTCAGCTTATTCAACAGATTTATTTAAATCATCATCAAGAAAACCCCACAGATAAACCAAGTCATCAGTTTTTATTATTAGTTGGTGACCCAAAACAGGCGATTTATGGCTTTCGAGGGGGTGATGTGCAAAATTACACGTTGTTAAAAAAACAGTTTAAAAATCAGTCATTAGCATTAATTGAAAACTTTCGTTCATCAAGTCAATTAATTGATGGGTTAAATCATTGGTTTGGTGTGCCTGATAAAAATTCTATTGATAATCAAAAGTTTGATGAAAAAACTCCAAAAAATAAATTGCCTTGTTATTTGGGGGATAATATTTATTATCAACATATTGTGGCGAGTCGTGATAGTACTGATTTAACTATTCAATTAACAGATAGTTTAGCAAAAAATGATAATCAGCAACCAGCTATTTTTCTATTAAATATTGCATATCAGCAACCAAGACCGATGTTAAATCCTGCTGAAAATATAGATGATATTATCGATTATAGCGATGTAGTGACAGCACAGATTTTAGCGTTGCTAAACAATAAAAAGCAAACTTATTTTTATCAAAATCGTAAATTAACTTGTCAAGATATTGGGGTTTTAGCGGATAAACATAAGCAACTTGATGAAATTGAACGAAAATTATCACAACATCAAATTCCAACGATACGAGGTGGTAGTAAAAGTATTTTTGCCGATAGTATGAGTCACGATTTACTATTGTTAATGCAGGCTTTATTATCTCCATATCATCTGGATAAAATTAAACGTTTATTATTAACAAACTTTTTTCAGCTAGATTTACAGAAAACCAATCAGTTTATTAATAGTAATAATGAAAATAACCAATTTTCTAAGTTACAAGAACTGCTTCATGATACAGGTAAAAATTGGCAAAAATTTGGTTTTTTATCAGCGATACAAATATTATTAAATTATCAATTTATTTTACCTAATGAAACTAGTCAAATAAATTTTTGGCAACGGTTAGCCAGACATCGTGATGGCGAGCGGTTGTTGGTGGATTTGCGTCAGTTATTAGATATTATTAGCCAATTTACTCATGGCTTGGGTGAATATCAATTACTTGAATGGTTAGCAAAACATATTAGCGAGCAAACAAAAGATGATTGGGCAATTCAACAGCGACTGGCTTCTGATGATGGCGTTCAACTTATGACTATTCATCAATCAAAAGGTTTAGAATTTCCAATTGTGTTTGTGGTGGGCTTAGATAAAGATATTAATTCAAAAAATAATAAAGATAAGTTTAATTTATATTTATATACTGACAATCAATTAAATCAAAAAAATTTATTAAGTAACAGAAGGTTATCTCCAGTTAAATATCGTGGTTCAGAGTTAGATTTTTATCAAAATTTAGATAATGATGCCCAATATGAAGAAAAGTTACGTTTAACTTATGTTGCTCTAACTCGTGCGAAAGAACGACTATATATTATTGCCCAATCTAAAAGACCATTAAAAAGTCAAAAAAATCAATCAGATAGCAACAACAACAATAATAATAAAGTTGCTTTAGCACACTGGCTAGGTGATAGGGATTATGCAGTACCTGAAGATTTAGCGGATAAAATTTGTCAGGTGGATATTAATACGTTAGGTGAGTATTTACAAAAAGATTTTTTATATGACTTAAATCAAGAAACTGATGAAAGTAGCGTCAATGATAGTCAAATATTTGATGATACCATGTATTTAAAAACAAAATTTCAAGGTTGGTCAAATACCAGTTTTACGGCATTATCTCACCATTTATCCCATGAAAAACAAAAAGTTGCTGTTGATGAGCCAGAATATGATAACTTTGTTAATGATAAGTTATTATTTGAGTCATTGGAGAATAACACAGAAAATTTGGCAGAAAAACAATTATTACGTTTTCAGTTTGAAAAAGGAGCGAATGCAGGTACATTTTTGCATAAAGTGTTAGAAAGTTTGGCAGGCATTCATGTTTCATTGGATAATTGGCAAGACAATCCGATGTGGTCTTTTACCATTGATAAAATTATTAAAGAATATCAGTTACCTGATTATTATTTATCAAAAGACCCAACAGCAACAGATAATGTTCAGTCAAAATTTATGGAATTGTCAGCTTGGTTATTAGATATTTTACAAACACCTTTTTTAGCTTCAAAACAATCTCTATTAAAACTTCCTAAAAATCAAAAAGTTGCTGAGCTTGGTTTTAATATGAGTATTCGTGATGATTTGACATTGGAGTCAATCAATCAATTATTTATGACAGAAAATATTCATTTAAATTTACATAATAATTATCAAAATTTCCATCATTGGCGATATTTACGAGGAGAGATTGATTTAGTGTATCAGCATGATAATAAATTTTATGTGGTTGATTATAAAAGTAATTTTTTAGGAAATCAGTTTCATTGTTATCAAGAAAGTCAATTAATTCAGGCAATGAATGAGCATGGTTATTGGCTACAAGCGGGTATTTATCAAGTGGCATTGCATCGTTATTTACAAATGCGTTTAGAAAATTATGATATTTATCAACATCTAGGTGCAGTTGAGTATGCGTTTTTACGAGGTATGTCTAAAAATAATCATTATGGCAGATTAGTATGGCAACCAAATCCAGAATTTATTTTAAAATTGGATAAGTTGTTTGGTACAGCTCAATAAATAAGGCAGTTTATGATAATGCAAAAAGAAAGAGAATATAGTGATTTTGCAAAACATTTCCAACAAATTGGTTATTTTATTCAAACTCGGGCAAAAATTAAATTAGCCTTGAATGCTAAAGTAGATACCTCAAATCCAGAATATGATAGACTTTTGTTAGATTTGTTTATGGCGTTAGCAGAGCAGTTAAATGAAGGGCATACTGTTTTAGTGATTAATCCAGTTCAACAGCAAATTTTAGATGATTGGCGACAAAAAAACTGGGTGTATGTACTTGATAATCAACCAGATATAAATATTGAACAACCAATTATTATAAAAATATTGGAAAATCAATGGATTGTTTGGTTAAATCGACAATGGTTTGCTGAAAATCAGTTGGCTAATCAGTTACTTGCGATTGCTCAGCGTTCGATACCAATATTAGATTTGCCTCAGAATACGAATACAAATCAACAGCAAACGTTAGCAATCAAGAAAGCTTGTCATTATGCACTTAGCATAATTACAGGTGGGCCTGGTACGGGCAAGACTTATACGGTCGCCCAATTAGTTATTGCTTTGCAACAAGCTCATCAGCAACAGCAAGCGAAAAATCCTTATTTACCACCTTTATCAATTGCTTTGACCGCTCCAACGGGTAAAGCCGCTCAACGTATGCAAGAGTCATTACTAAAAAGTTTATCAGGTGAAAATATCACCTTAGATAATGCAAAAACGCTACATCGTTTATTAAGAATAGGTACAGATGGTACGCCTTATTATCATAAAGATAACCCGTTACCTGATGATTTGATTATTGTTGATGAAACTTCGATGTTGGGATTAGAGTTGGCAAGTTTATTAGTTGATGCCATTAAACCAACTGGGCGGTTAATTTTGTTGGGTGATGCTAATCAATTATCAGCAGTTGATGCAGGTTCAGTATTATCTGATTTATGTCGAGTAAAATCGCTACAGCCTTATCATACAGAATTGCAGATTTCTCAACGGTTTCATGATAATTCTCCAATTGGACAGCTTGCCAGTTTGATAAAATTACCAATAAATAATAATGATGAAATACAACAAAAATTTAAAAAAATCTTAGGTTTATTACAAACAAATGATATAGCTTTTTATCCATGTTCACTAAATAATCATTTTCAAGATATTTATAAAAATATTATCCAGCCATTTAAAGAATATTTTGATTTAACATTGGCATGGTTGCAACAGCCACCAGATATTTATCAGCCATCTATTCGCCAACAATTATTTAATGTATTTGATACCTATAGAATTTTATCAGCGGGACATCATGGAAAATTGGGGGTAACGTTGTTAAATATGATGATAGTTGAGCAACATAAAAAATTATTAACAACACGTTCTGATAACTATTTTTATCATGGCTTACCAGTGATGATACAAAAAAATGATTATCAGTTAGAATTATTTAATGGCGATGTGGGTATTTGTTTATTTGTTCAAGGACAGATGAAAGTTTGTTTTACGGATAAGGTCATTGATGCTAGCCGATTAAATATCGAAAGTTGCCAACCCGCATATGCAATGACTATTCATAAATCACAAGGTTCAGAGTTTAATTATGTTGCTATTTGTTTAGATGAGTTGCATGAAAGATTGTTAAGTCAGGAGTTATTTTATACGGCGGTAACACGTAGTAAAAGTAAATTAACCATTTATAGTACAGAAAAAATTTTGAAAGATACAATTAGTCAAAAAGGTAATCGACAAACGGGATTGATGTTGCAGTTTGAATAAGGCATAAAAAAAGGACGGTTTTCCGTCCTTTTTTAAATTAAATGAATTATTTTGTATTGCGTTTTGCTTCATTTTCATAGGCACGGCTTGGCATACCTTGTTCACGAAGCCATTGTTGATTATGGGCTTTAATTGCCTCAATCTCTGCGTCCATAAATGCTTGACTTTTACCAGGATTTTTAGCAAGTGAGTAAGCATATAACATGATACCACCAACCGTCCAAACCATAAAAATCACCCATTCAATTGGTGTTAAGGCAGAAGCACTGCCAGGCATATATAAATATAATAAGCCAAAGCAGACGATGACAGTTAAAAACCCAATCACTTTACCAGCGGGTACGACAAAAGGACGAACCATGTTTGGCTCACGAAAACGTAACACTAAGAATGTTAAAGCAACAAAGGTATATGCAATCACAATACCTACACCGCCTGCATTGACAATCCAAACTAACATTTTACGTCCAAATAAAGGAGCTAATGTTGCTAAACCGCCCATTAACAAAATGGCATTCACTGGCGTTTTATATTCTGGGTGTAATTTTGCTAATGTACTTGGCAACATATGAGCTTTTGCCATTGCGTACATTAAACGGCTACCACCAATTAAAAACGCATTCCAGCTTGATAAAATACCTAATACCCCACCCATTACCAGTAAGATACCAGCCCATTTACCGCCCCAAGCATTTGTCATAGCATCAGCAGTTGCCAAAGTTGCATCTTTCGCTTGGTCTACCGTTAAAATATGACCCACACTCCATGCAATGCCCATATACCACATGACAGCAATAACTAGCGATACGACTAAGAAAATACCAATTTTAGGACGACTTAAGTCAATCTCTTCAGCCGCTTGTGGAATAACATCAAAGCCAACAAACATAAATGGTACCATGACAATTACAGTCATAATCCCAGCAATACCATCAACAAAAGATGGAATTTTAGATAACTGTAGGCTTTCACTAGGTTGAAATAATAATGCCCCAAAAAATAGCATGACACCAACAATCAAAATGCCAAAAACGGCCATTTTTTGAAACCAAGCACTAACCTCCATACCTCGAACATTTAGCCATGTTACGATAATTGACCCTATCATACCCACGGCAACCCATGTTGCATATACGTCCCAACCTGCTACATTATACATATAGCCTTGATTATAATTGGGAATTAAATATTCAACAACTGTCGGTAAAGCTACGGCTTCAAAAGCGACAACTGATAAATAACCAAATAAAATACTCCAAGAACAAATAAACGAGGCATGTATACCTAATGCCCTATGGGTATAAGTATGCTCCCCGCCCGTAATTGGCATAGACGCTGCTAACTCTGCATAATTTAAACCAATTAATAAAACCGCTAACCCACCAATTAAAAAGGCTAAGACTGCACCCCACACGCCTGCTGAATTGACCCAACCACCAGCCAGCACAACCCAACCCCAACCAATCATTGCTCCAAACGCTAGGGCAATTAGGTCAATGGTATTAAGCGATTTTTTAAAACCACTACTTGACATGACTAAACTCCTTATAGTCAGGATTAAAAATTTATTTAATTAGAGTTAAAACACCACAAGATAACGTAAATTTTTTACCTCCTAAAAATGCTTTGGACGGCGTGCCAATGCGTACCGCCCAAAACTTTAATTAGCCACTCTAATTAATTCCTTGATAGTTTATTTTTTACAGTGCATCTTTGATAATGGCTAATGCTTCATCAAGAACACTATCTTCTACAGTTAAAGGCACCATCACACGAATAGTATTAAAATACATACCACAAGAGGCTAATAATAATCCCTTAGCAAATGCTTTTGCCTTTAAAGCGTTGGTTGTTTCGACATCAGGATTACCATTTTCATCAACAATATCAAAAGCTAACATTGCACCTTTGTGACGAATATGGGCAATTTTTGGCGAATTTAACTCTGCTAAGAAAGTTGCCATTTTTTCACCAATTTCACGGCTACGTTCAAGTAGGTTTTCTTCTTCAATAATTTCAAGAACTTTTAACGCTGCCGCTGTACCTAGTGGGCTACCTGCATAAGTACCACCTAAACCACCTGTTTGTGGTGCGTCCATAATATCAGCACGACCAATTAATGCCGAGATTGGATAACCACCTGCCAAACTTTTTGCACTGGTCATCAAATCTGGCTCAACGCCTAGCTGTTCTGTTGCAAATAATGTGCCTGTGCGACCAAAACCACATTGAACTTCATCAAAAATTAAAACGATGCCATGTTTGTCACAAATTTCACGTAATTTTTTAGCAAATGATGGGGTTAATTGATGAAAACCGCCTTCACCTTGAACAGGTTCAACAATCATAGCTGCCACTTCTGATGGGTCGATGTCAGCTTTGAAAATCATTTCAAGGTCACGCAAGGCCTCTTCTTCAGAGATGTTATTTTCTGGTGCAGGGAATGACGCATGGAAAATTGAGGCAGGCATTGGGCCAAATGATTTTTTGTAAGGAATGACTTTGCCTGTTAAACCCATCGCTAATAAGGTGCGACCATGCCAGCCACCCACAAACGCAATAACACCAGCACGACCAGTTTTTGCTCGAGCGATTTTAATGGCATTTTCAACGGCTTCTGCACCTGTGGTCAATAAGAATGCTTTTTTCTCGCCACTGATAGGTGCTTTTTCACACAGTTTTTCGCATAATTCAATATAGCTTTCATAATGAACGATTTGGGCGGAAGTGTGAGAAAATTTTTGAATTTGAGCAGAAACGGCTTCAACGATTTTTGGGTGGCTGTGACCTGTACTAACAACACCAATACCTGCAATAAAGTCAATATAACGATTGCCTTCTACGTCCCAGATTTCACTATTTTTGGCTTTGTCAGCAAAGATAGGAAATGCAACACCTAAACCTTTTGGTAATACTTTAACACGGCGTTCTAATAAAGTTTGATTATTGCTCATGGATAAACTCCTTGTTTATAAAATTTTAAATAGTGAATGATTAACGGATATCGGCACACCAATATTTTGTAGTGACATATTCGTCAATACCGTATTTTGAACCTTCTCGCCCAAATCCTGATTGCTTAACGCCACCAAATGGAGCAACTTCTGTTGATAAAATTCCTGTATTTTGGGCAACCATACCATATTCTAAACCTTCGGTGACACGCCATGAACGAGCCATGTTTTGTGTATAGAAATAAGCAGCTAGGCCGTAAATGGTATCGTTTGCATGTTGAATGACTTCTTCTTCAGTTTTGAACACAAATACAGGGGCAATTGGTCCGAAAATTTCTTGGGTGGCGATATCCATATCGGGTGTAATATCAGTGATAACGGTTGGTTCAAAACTTAAGGCAGATGCTTCGTGTTTTTTACCACCAGTAACTAAAGTTGCCCCTTTATCTAAAGCATCACTTAATAGTTGTTGGACTTTTTCTAATGCAGATTGATTGACCAAAGGTCCTACATCTGTACCTAAAGCCATACCATCGCCAACTTTTAATGCTTCAACTTTTTTAGTAAAAATTTCTAGGAATTTGTCTTTGATACATTCTTGTACATACACACGATTAGCACAAACACAGGTTTGACCAGCATTGCGGTATTTTGACATAATTAAGCCATCTGCTGCTTTTTCTAAGTCTGCATCGTCAAATACGATAAATGGTGCATTACCACCTAATTCCATGGATAGTTTTTTTACGGTGCTGGCACATTGTTGCATCAAAATACGTCCAACCTCTGTTGAACCTGTAAATGATAGTTTATGAATACGTTCATCACTCGTTAAAACACCGCCGACCACTGATGATTTACCTGTCACAATTTGCAAGACACCTGCAGGAATACCTGCTTGTACTGCCAGCTCGCCCAAAGCTAATGCCGAAAAAGGGGTTTCAGTGGCAGGACGAACAATCATACTACAGCCTGCTGCTAGGGCTGGAGCGGCTTTGCGGGTAATCATTGCTGAAGGAAAGTTCCATGGGGTGATTGCTGCACAAACGCCAACAGGTTGTTTTAAAATGACATAACGTAAATCTTTGTTAGTCGCAGGAATAACGTCACCATAAACACGTTTACCCTCTTCAGCATACCAACGAATAAAACTATTTGCATAACCAATTTCGCCACGAGCTTCCGTTAATGGTTTGCCTTGTTCAGCAGTCATAATTTTGGCTAAATCTTCTTTATTTTCATCAATTAAATCTGCCCATTTTTGTAAAATATCGCCACGCTCTTTAGGCGTTTTTTTTGCCCACTCAACTTGGGCGGTATAAGCAAAATCTACTGCTTTAACAACTTCATCATGGCCTAGATTAGGTACAGTACCAAGTAAATCATTATTAAAAGGGTTAGTTACATTTAAGGTTTCGCCACTTTGAGCAGTTTGCCATTCTCCATTGATAAGACAGGCATTTTTTAATAAGGTAGGGTTATTTAATTCTAACACGATAACTTCCTATGATTAGCAGTTGAAATATTGGTAGAATAAGTTAATATACGTTCAGTGATTAATTTGTTCTATATACTGAACAGTTATTCTAAATACAGAACGTTTGCATTATAAGAATAGTTTATATCTCTTGGCAAGCGTTAATTTGTAGCTTTGTTAAAAATCCTTGTCAGATGATAAGATTGCCAATTTGGATAGGTTGAAAATAACAGATGAATGATAGTTTAATAGATAGTCATAATCAAAATAATGACTTAACACGAGTACCAGCCCTTGAAAAAACATTTCAAATTTTGGATTTAATTACCGCAAGTAATCAGCCCTTGACTTCTGCTCAAATTGCTAAACAGCTTAAACTTGCTCGTAGTAGTACACACAATATTTTACAAAGTTTGTTGCAAAAAGGCGTTTTATATAAAGATAGTAATCATCAATTTTATTTAGGGTCGTATTTATTATATTGGGCAGGCAAGTTTGAACAGCAACAAGGCATTATTCAATTATTTTATGATATGATTGCTCAACAGCCGTTATTATTACCACATACCGTCACTTTATCGACATTGGATTATTCAAAAGGTGAAGTTGTATTTTTAGCATGTCATGAATCACCATTGCCATTAGGGTTTACTTTTCGCACAGGGGTTCGGGTGCCTGCCGTATTTTCAGCAACTGGAAAAGCCATGTTATCCACATTAGAGATGCAAAATATTTATGCCATGTATCCACAAGGCTTTCCTGCACCTTTGACAGCTTATGGGGTAAAAAATTTTGAGCAGTTAGCGATTGAATTGCAACACATTCAAAAAACTCGAATTTCATTAGATAATGGACAGCTACGAGAAGGTATGTATTGCATTGGGACGTATATTCGAGATGCTTCTGAAAAAGCAATTGCGGGTATGGCGGTTAGTTTTTTGAAGACTGAATACCAAAAAAAGCAACAAGAAGTTGCGTTAGCTCTCACTGAGCTTGCCAGTCAAATGGAAAAATGTTTAGGTTTATCAAATACATCAACGATTAAATAGTATGAAAACAGTATCAAAAGTTACACAACAAGACCCACGCTTTGTCACAGCTTTAGCTCGAGGTTTAGCGATTTTATTGTGTTTTCAGCAAGAAAGCCATCTGACGCATCAACAAATCTGTGAAAAAACTCAGCTACCCAAAGCCACTGTTTCCAGATTATTGTTTACCTTAATGGCAACTGATTTTATTAGCCAAGATGAAAAAAAAGGGGTTTATTATCTAGGTAAACAAGCATTTAATTTGATAAATCATCATATTTATCAAGATATTGCCCAAATAACAACACATTTATTAAAAGCATTTGCTGAGCGTCATCAAGTATCGGTTAATATTGCCATTCATCAAGCAGATATGATGCAATACGTTGCCTGCTATCGTAGCCCTGCATTAATCTCGGTGAATTTACAAATTGGCTCCCAAGTACCATTAGAAAGCACTGCAATTGGACGGGCATTTTATGCAAGTACCGATAGACAAACTCAACACAATATTCAACATTATCTCGCTCAACGTTTAGATAAACAAAAATTAACATATATTATTGATAATCTAAACGAACAAGTAGAATTTTATCAACGACATCAATTTGTTGTGTCTGATGGTGAGTATTCTAATGAAATTTTAGCAGTAGCAACCGCAGTTTCTCACCCAAAAGACAACAAAATTTTGTACGCATTAAATGCCAGTGTTCCTAGAAATCAGTGGGAAAAAAAGGCATTTATTGAAAAAATTGTACCTGCATTACAAACATTATCACAGCAAATTCAACGTATTATTTAGGTGTGTTTAGTGTTTGAGTATTATCTTCTTCCTTTGATACAGTAATAATTAATTGCACAGCATTATCCTGTAATCGCTGTTTTAACCAAGCATGTAAACGTTCACGTTCTGTTGATGTTAGATTATTTGTTAATTTTATCCAAATAATAGTATCTTGTTTATCAGTGATAGATGGTTTTGTTTCTACGGAGGTCGGTGGATTTTCTGTATTAATTTCTGCTTCTACATGGGCGGTATTGGTTAAAACCTCAGTATTTTGTTGCTGATTATGCCAAACAGTTCCTTTTGCTACAATAATAGTTTTAGCTTCTGGATATTGTGACTGGATTTCTTTAATAATATTAATATTTTTATTTAATGAATTAGAGTTATTTGCTGTTTGTATCAATAATGTCTCAATATAATTTTGTTGCTGTTTTAGTTGGTTTTGTAATTGAATTGAATTTTTTTGATTAATTTCTAATTCGTGTTTAACATTTTCTAAATTTGTTAAACTTCCACCAGCATACAAAACTTTTACTTGTGGTTGCTTGATACCAACACTGATTAATTTTTTTGTGAGTTTTTGGCTGATAGCTTGAGCATCACCTGTTCCATTAATAATTAATCCAACAGATTGTTGAGTATCATCGATTGTGCTACGTAAGATATAAAAATCTTCTTCTTGTTGAATACTGTTGATAGCCGTTGTTACCGTCGTCGTAAAAATTTCTTTTTGGACTAGTTTCATCGCTAAATATCCACTTGGTAACATAATAATTAGCACAATACTAAAAATAATATAACTTTGTAATTTACGAGAGGATTTTGTGATTAAGCCTCGTCTAGGCAGTTTTAAAACATGAGAAAACAACAATGTTGCAAAAGCAATAAAAACACAATTAATGATAAATAAATAAAATGCTCCCCAAAAATAATCCCAATAGCCATGAGCTAAACCAAAGCCAGCTGTACATAGTGGAGGCATTAAAGCCGTTGCAATAGCGACACCAGGTACAACATTACTAATTTCTTTGCGTGTAATAGCAATAATACCTGCACTTCCACCAAAAAAAGCAATCAATACATCCCATAAGTTTGGTTGAGTACGGGCTAAAAGTTCGCTTTGGGCTTGTTGTAAAGGGGTAATAGCAAAATATAATGTGGCTGTTAATAAACTAATTGTAATAAAAATCAACATATTGCGTATAGCTAGACGAATTAACGACACATCACTTACAGCCACACCATAGCCAATCCCTACAATAGGTCCCATTAATGGTGAAATTAACATCGCACCAATGATTACAGCCGTACTATTTACGTTTAAGCCAATACTTGCAATTGCGATGGCAAACATTAATACCCACAAATTCGTTCCAGAAACTCGAACATTGGCACGAATAGCATTATCAATAGCATCTGGGTGAGCTTGGTCATGATTTAAACTAAAAATTTCTTGAAACTTAGAATTAGATTGGACTTTATTATTCATTTTATGCTTTTAAATTTAAAAAAATAATATAAACTATATCAAAAATTGTTAATAATTTCTCTCTAGGTGATATAACTTGCAGTAAAAAATTCAGGATATTTAATATTCATTGCAATAGACATTATTGCACCACCTGATTGTCCAGTGGTATAAATACGTTTATTATCAATGTTATAAGTTTGTTTTAAATGATTAATTAAATGAATAGTGGCATCTAAATAGTCAGAAGTTTTCGAATTATCATCGGCAATAATCTCATCAAATTGTGGAGCTAACACAAACGCCTGATGGCGTGCCTGAAATTCTGGACTTGCCCAACTTGTTGCCCCATTACCTTGAATAAGGGTTGCAATTGGATTTGAGTCAGTAACGCCTGCATCGTGCATAAATAAAATTAGTGGATAACTTTGATTTTTTTGATAATTTTTTGGAATGTATAAATTGTATTTAACAGTTTTACCAGTTGTTTTATCATAATATTCAAACTGTTTAAAATCATCAACAATTAAATTTTTACTAGCTGTGGTTGTTAATGTTTCACCATTTGCTGTTAGAGTAATTGGCTTAGTGTTTAAATTTGGGGCAGAAGATTTTTTATCACCTGCCTGTCCAACACCTTGATTACCAGTTTTAGGTTGGCTAGGTGGGGTTTTAATGAGCAAACTAGCTTGGCTATCTTGTGGATTTAATTGGACGATAACTTGATGACTTTTATCGACTTTTTTGCCATGTTGATTAATAGGTGAAACATCTAAAATTTGTCGATTTGCAACACTAAATTTTGATTTATCAAGTGTATTAGCCTGAATAACTTTCGGGTAATTAATCATTATTCCCGTTAATTTAATGCCATCTCCAAATACTTCCGTCACTGCTGTAGCCTGAGGTTGCTTATTCATATTGTGTATCGTTTGACAAGCAGATAAAGAAAATATACCTGTAGAGAGTAAAACGATGAATGGTTTTAAAGTTTTCATGATGGTATATATGCTTAAAATTATTTTCATTGTATGAAGGTCAAATCGTGAAGTCAAGCAAGAATTTATTACTTCATTAAGTTAATAATTTTTTTTAATAATCGTTTATTAATATATATTTAAACGCCAGTTAGATAAACACAAAACGAATAACTGGCGTTATGTTAGATTATTGTTGGATAGGTTGTCCTAAACTTTTATGATTAATGGTAATCTTGGTTGTATTACGCAAATATGCCAAATAATCTTCAAGCTGTGACTGCCCAATATTTTCTCTAACCATACGAGCAGTTAATCGTTTTTCTTCTTCAGAAAGTTGAGCAATGGCTGTTTTTTCAATCGCACCACCAACCACGATACTTACCCCTTCAGCTGTTGGTTCAGTTGTCATGACTGCCAACTTATCGCCATTGGTAGGCTGACTAAACGCCACACTACGCTCTTCGGCAGATAATATAGGTGCCTGACGATTGACCTTACCCAAGTTTTCAAAAGTTACTTTACTATTTGTCACAGAATTAGCCTGTTGCACTTGGCTAGCAATGGTTTTAGCCTCCGCCACAGCCAGTGCTTTTGCTTTTTCTTCAGCGACTTGTTCACGAATTTGTGGTGTCGCTTCAGCCAATGTCATATTTGCCACAGGCTTATAATTACTAGATTGTACCCATACTACACTATCAGCCAGTTCAATCCCAACAGAAACGCTATTATCTTGTAAAGCGGTTTCATCAAACACTGCATTCACAATCGCAGGCTGACGAATAGCCGTTTGATTATTTTGTTTAGGATAGGCTTTAATAGTTTTTGCAGTTAAATTTTCTTGATTTGCAATTTCAGTAATTGTTGCACCATTGACAGCATCATTATTGATTTTATTAATTAAATCTTGGTACATATTATCCCGTTTTTGGGTATTGATTTGTTTAATCAAGCTATCTTTTAGACTCTCAATGCTTGGTAGTGCAGGACTATCTTTTTTAATCAATTTAAAAATGTGATATCCATATTGCGTTTGAATAGGTGCTGTTACCTCTCCAACTTGCAATTGGCTAATTGCAGATGAAACTTTATCAAAATCTTTTGGAAACATTGCCTGACTGATTGAACCAATTTTCCCACCATCATTTTTACTGCCATCATCTTCTGAATACTGTTTGGCTAGTGTGGCAAAATCAGCTTGATTACTATCAAGTTGTTTTTTTAAATCAGCCAAAGTGGCTTGAGCTTTATCATTGTTAATTAAAATCATTGCATATTCAGCATTTTGTGAATTATTTAATGTTTTAATATGTGCTTGATATTGTTGTTGAATTTCTTCTTCAGTTGGTGCTGGTACATTTAATTGACTTTTAACAAGTTCAATATAAGTAACATCAGCTGTTTCTGGACGTTTTAAATGTTGTTGATGCTTTTGATAGTAATCTTGAATTTCTTTATCGCTCACCTGTATATTTGGCAGAAAATTTTTTAAATCCAAACGAGCAATCCATAAAGGACGTTGTTCTGTTTGTAAATCAATCATTTGATTAATTGCCGACATGGGATAAATTGCAGTATTAATAATATTGCTATTTAATTGAGATAAACTAAGCTGTAAGCGTAATCTATCAAATAGCTGGTCTTTATTCATGCCTTGACTACGCAAATAATTACCAAATAAATCATTAGAAAACTGACCATTTGCATCTAAAAAGGCAGGCTCTTTGCTTAACATATCAGTAATCGTAGCATCAGAGACAGTTAAACCAAGTTTATTAATTTGATTTTCGATTAAGGCACGGTCAATTAAGCCTTGTAAAACTTGCTCTTGTAGTACCTTTTCATTAATTAAACTGGCATCACCTACCTGTTCAACGAGCATTTGACGGCGGTTGTTGAGAGTATTTTGATAAGTCGCTAAGTCAATGCTAACATCGCCAACTTTAACGACTTCATTTGGATTAATTTGTGTAGAAAAATACGTTTCAATTCCCACAAATGCCAATGGCGATAGGCACAAAATTAATAATAGTTTGCCCATCCAACTGTGTAAAAACTGTCGTAATCCTTCCATCATTGCTCACTTAATTAGGAAAATTCAATTTAACTGACAAATTCTAACAGGTTTTTTATTGCATATCTAGGGGCTATCAAACTTTTGCAATATTAGTGATTGATGTAGTTAAACTTAATATAAAGTAGAATTTTGTATGATTTAATTTAATCAGTATTTTTATTAAAATTAATCACAAAAAAATTGTTGAACGATGTACAAACAATTACTTGAGAGAATAAACGATTTTAGGTAGCATAAGTCATTTTATTCATTTAATTCATGTAAGATGTGAAATTTGTATGACAACTGTAACTGATTTTACCCAACGAGACCAATTATTACACACATGGCTACAACAAGTTTTTGCCGACCAACCTTTTCAACATCAACGTTTAGCGGGTGATGCCAGTTTTCGTAGCTATCACCGTTTGACAGTCGGACAACATGATAAGACTATTAATTACATTGTGATGGACGCACCACCAGAAAAAGAAAGTATTGATGAATTTATCACTGTTGCAAATTTGATGAAAGACTTTGTTCATGTACCAGAGTTAATAGCGATTAATCAGCCACAGGGGTTTATTGTTTTAGAAGATTTGGGTTCAACAGACTTTGCCGATGTCATTGGACATGATGATTTACAAGCCACTAATCATTATTATCAACAAGCAATGCAAACAATTATTGAATTACAAAAGATTTCCCTTACTGATGCCGAACAAGCAAAGCTACCACATTATAATAAAGAATTACTACAGCGTGAAATGAATTTATTTACAGAATGGTTTTTGCCGTATGTAAATACTAATGTATCTACAGAAAAACAGCAACTGTGGCAACAGCTACAAAATGATATGATTGAAAAAATTACCCAGCAATATCAAGTTGTTGTACATCGGGATTTTCATAGTCGTAATTTAATGATAACCAATCATGGTTTAGGCGTTATTGACTTTCAAGATGCTGTGATTGGGGCATATAGTTATGATGCAATATCGTTATTGCGTGATGCCTATGTTGATTGGTCAGAGTCGCAAACAGATAAATGGTTACAAGATTTTTATCAGTTAAGCATAAAAACTCAACCAAATTTAACCTTTGACCAATTTCAACAAGACTGTATGGTGATGGGGCTACAACGTCATCTAAAAATTTTAGGAATTTTTGTTCGTTTATATCAGCGTGATGGTAAAAATCGTTATTTAGCCAATCTGCCTCGTGTGATGAATGATACATTAATTGAGGCAAAATGGCTGGCAGAACATCAAGCAGGTATTTATCAAGATTTTTATCAATGGTTAATTCATGATATTCAACCAAATTTTGTAGAGCTAAATAAATAATAGAAAGTGTTTATGATGAAACAAACTTCAACAGTTCGTCAGGCGATGATTTTATCGGCTGGCAAGGGAACACGTTTACGCCCTTTGACTTTGACAATGCCAAAACCGTTGGTCGAAGTGGCAGGGCAACCATTAATTGTGTGGCATATTTTGGCATTAAGACAGGCAGGCATTACTGATATTGTGATTAATGTTTCCTATTTAGCAGAAAAGTTAATATCTGCTTTAGGTGATGGTAAACAATTTGATGTGAATATTCATTGGTCAATTGAAGATAATGAACCATTAGAAACTGCGGGTGGTATCCGTTATGCGTTGGGACACAACAAGTTAAAAGATGAACCATTTATTTTAGTAAATGGCGATGTTTGGACACCATTTGATTTTTCTCATTTGACTAACTATCAATTACAAGATAATCAACTGGGTTATTTATTATTAACAGATAAAGCAACACACAATCCACAAGGTGATTTTGCTTTAGTGAATAACCATGTATATGCTGAAGGGCAACCAAAATATACATTTGCAGGATTAAGTGTATTATCTCCAAGATTATTTGATAGTGTTGTGGTTGGCGAAACTAAACCCTTAGCTCCATTACTGCGTCAAGCAATGGAAAAACATCAAATTTTAGGGAAGCTTTTGCAAGAAAATTGGGTTGATGTTGGCACATTAGAGCGTTTAGAGCAATTAAATCAACAAATTGCAACTTATGGCATAGATGGTCATCAAGGTTTTTTAGCAAAATAAAATATTTTGATAAAATATGAAAAAAAGATTTGACATCGCCAATAAATTATATATAATACGCACCTACATGATGGGTGGTTAGCTCAGTTGGTAGAGCATCTGCCTTACAAGCAGGGGGTCAGCGGTTCGAACCCGTTACCACCCACCAAATCTGACAAATTTGGTGTTCATCATGGATAAGCTATCAAGCAGCGGTAGTTCAGTTGGTTAGAATACCGGCCTGTCACGCCGGGGGTCGCGGGTTCGAGCCCCGTCCGCTGCGCCAGATTTATGAAAAAGTTTTTCACCTCAAATCTCCCCTGATTTGAGGTTTTTTTATCTTTGTGAAAAAGAGAAATTTTTTCATAAAATTTAAAAAAAACGCTTGCCAAACCTAAAAAAATCTATATAATAGCCACCCATAAACGAACATTCTTAAATGGGGACGTGGCGAAATTGGTAGACGCACTGGATTTAGGTTCCAGCGCCGTGAGGTGTAAGAGTTCGAGTCTCTTCGTCCCCACCATATTTAAATCGTATATAGTATCAGAAGCCTAGAAATAATATAACTCTAGGCTTTTTTGTTGTTTGATATTCTCTCATATTAAATCTGGAAATCTCACATTTTTAACAGTGCAATAAAATAAATAGTAAATTAACTATTTACTGCTAATGATATGGAAATTTACTGTTATAAGTTTAACATCACAGGTTTGCAAAGGTTTTGATGTGCTGATTTATCATGACACATAGGCGATTTAGCTTGGTTTTAACCCGTTTTATCTTGCTGTGTTTTTATTTTAAAAAGTTGTCATGATTGGTGATAACTTTTTGTTTAGAGTATCTGTTGTTTAACCATTACTACTTTAACCCATAACTTTATTTTATGGTTTTTTTTATTTTAATTACTTGACTTTTAATAATAGTTAGCAGAAACTTATTAGCCAGAAATGATTACTATTCGTTACATAGTAATGATGTTAAAGATTTGATGAAATAAAACTGTAAAATGGAGGATACTGTGTCCGCACAACGGGAAAACTGGTCTGCACGGTCAGGC
The DNA here is from genome assembly GCA_041855445.1 of Moraxellaceae bacterium. Classification (GTDB taxonomy): domain Bacteria; phylum Pseudomonadota; class Gammaproteobacteria; order Pseudomonadales; family Moraxellaceae; genus Faucicola. The sequence goes on along the minus strand of JBHAEG010000031.1, from coordinate 14,953 downwards.
TTTATTTTAGCGGCGATAGGCTCTGCTATTGGACTTGGGAATATTTGGCGATTTCCATATGTTGCCTATGAAAATGGTGGCGGTGCGTTCTTAGTGCCATATTTAATTGCATTATTTGCAGCAGGCTTACCACTATTATTTTTAGATTATGTGGTTGGACAAAAATATCGAGGAGCACCACCAACTGCCTTTAAACGTATGAAAAAGTCGTTTGAGGCACTTGGCTGGTGGCAAACGATGGTACCGTTTATTATCGCCATCTATTACGCCAGTGTTTTATCGTGGGCAGGTAGTTATGTATTTTTTTCGCTTGGTAAAAAATGGGGCGATGACCCACAAGCTTTCTTTTTTAATAACTATTTACAAAATGCCGATGGTTTAAGCTTTGTGTTTGTACCACATTTATTTTTTGGCTTAGTGGTCGTTTGGGCGGTTTCTATGCTGATTATGTATGGAGGCATTAAAAAGGGAGTTGAGCTTGCAAATAGAATTTGTTTACCATTGTTAATGGTGCTGTTTTCTTTGTTAGTTATTCAAGCGTTACGTTTACCAGGGGCGATTGATGGATTGAATGCCTTCTTTACGCCAAACTGGGTTGCAATGAAAAATCCAAATGTATGGCTAGCAGCGTTTGGGCATATCTTCTTTTCACTGTCAGTGGGTTTTGGTATTATGATTGCCTATGCGTCCTATTTACCAAAAAATACAAATTTAACAGGTTCTGGTTTAGTTGTTGGTTTTGCAAACTCGTCATTTGAGATTTTAGCTGGGATTGGTGTTTTTGCAGCATTAGGTTTTATGGCTCACGCTTCTGGCTCATCTGTGAGTGAAGTTGTTAGCGGTGGTATCGGTTTAGCATTTATTGCTTTTCCAAAGCTAATTTCTAGCTTGGGCGTTGGTGGTGATTTTATTGGCTTTTTATTCTTTGCTTCGTTGGTGGTGGCAGGTATCACATCAATGGTCAGTATTTTAGAAGTGCCAGTTTCTGCGTTTCAAGATAAGTTTGGTTGGTCTCGTAAAAAATCAGTAACAATTGTTGGCGGTATATCATCAATTATCTCAATTTTATTATTCTCAACGAAAAGTGCGATTACTTTTGTTGATATTATTGACCATTTTGCCAATAATATTGGTATTGTGGCAGGTGCTTTGATATCAATTGTATTGGTGTCTTGGTTTAATCGTCCAATTTTAGAAGAAGCAAGAAAGCATATTAATAAAATTTCAAGTATCAAATTAGGTGCTGGTTGGAATTTTATGCTAACAGTCGTAACACCATTGTCATTATTAATTGCATTAGGTACGCAACTATACTCATTACTAACAAAAGGTTATGGCGATTACCCTGCTTCTACGGTCTTAATTTTTGGTTGGGGCTGTGTGGCATTCTTTGCAATTGGTGCAATTGTATTTAGTCGAACAAAAGATAAACATGGAGAGTAATTTATGAATACCTCTGCATTAATTATGTTGATTGTTTCAATCGTGGCATTGTGGGGCGGATTGGCGTTGTCAGTGTTGCATTTGATGAAAAATCCTGATATTCCATTAGATGAAGTTGAAGATTAATTCAATTAATCATATTCAATTAATCATAAGTTGTCAGAAACCTTGCGATTTTGCAAGGTTTCTTAATTGATAAATGTTCATTTACTGTAATGTTAATATAGGCACAGTTTGCCCTCGTTTTTGATAAAATTCATTAACAAAATTATCAAAGTTATCAGTTTCAATAGCATATCGTATGTCTGCCATTAAACGTTGATAATAACGTAAATTGTGAATAGTGGCTAACTGAGCTGCTAACATTTCTTGGCATTTGTTTAAGTGATATAAATAAGCACGGCTAAAATTTTGACAAGTATAACAATCACACTCTGGGTCAAGTGGACGTTTATCACTGCGATATTGACTATTGCGAATGCGAACAATTCCTTTATTTTCACCATCACCTGTAACAAAATAATGTCCATTACGGGCATTACGAGTTGGCATGACGCAATCAAACATATCTACCCCACGGCGAACCGCTTCGACAATGTCTTCTGGTTTACCAACGCCCATCAAATAACGAGGTTTATTAGCAGGCATTAAATTTGGTAAATAGTTTAAAACATTTATCATTTCTTCTTTTGGCTCACCCACAGATAAACCACCAATTGCATAACCATCAAAGCCTATCTCTAACAAGCCATTTAACGAGTATTTGCGTAAATCGGCATACATGCTACCTTGAATGATACCAAACAACGCATTTTTATTGCCTAATTTTTGATGCTCATCAAGGCAACGTTTTCCCCAACGTAATGATAATTCTAAGGATTTTTTTGCTTCCTCATAAGTTGCAGGATAAGGCGTACATTCGTCAAACTGCATGACAATATCAGAATTTAACGAAAATTGAATTTGCATAGATTTTTCAGGTGATAAAAATACTTTTGCCCCATCAATAGGCGATTTAAAATATACCCCTTCTTCAGTAATTTTTCGCATCGCACCAAGACTAAATACTTGAAAACCGCCCGAATCTGTTAAAATTGGTTTATTCCAACCAATAAAATCATGTAAGCCACCAAATTGGTCAATAATTTCAGTTGTTGGGCGTAACCATAAATGAAAAGTGTTGCCTAAAATAATATCCGCTCCAATAGCGTGAATATCACGAGGAAGCATACCTTTCACCGTGCCATAAGTCCCAACAGGCATAAATGCAGGCGTTTGTACATCACCATGTAACAAATGAACCGTGCCTCGTCTTGCCCGACTTTGTCCTGTGGCAGTTTTTTGTAAGGTAAATTGCATCATATTTTGCCTAACCTAAAAATAAATGCAAGATTATAGCATTTTATGTTAAAATAACCAAAAGGAATGCTTTTATCATTGCAGGATAGCTCAAGATATCTGCCATATCGTTGGTAGAATAGTCATATTCTCTATAGTTTTCCTTAAAAAATAAGATTGATATTATTGACGATAAATCTATTTATGTATATAGCATTGATGAATTGTTTACCATATATTCATAATAAGTCGCCAATCATCTTATTTCTTACAATTTTTTTTTGAAATTTTAGCAAAAATCAGTTAAAGTATATCAAAATTATTTTATTTACAAAAATTAACATGAAAGTGTTAATGACTAGAACAATATCTCATTGAGTCATCTGCAAGTTGATGCAATAGGGTTATATTTTTTTGAATTATTAATCAGAGGTGCTTAATCATGAAGCGTCAATGTAGTTTAATTTTATTAGGACTATGTGCCAGTACAACTACTTTTGCCTATGCTGATGAAGGTAGCAATAGTAAAATTGACCGTGTACTGAGCGAATTATCAAGACAGCATAGCAATGCGTCAGATTTGGTAAAGTCTGCTAGAAGTCCAGCTTTGACTTTAAGTAGTAGTTTTTTAACACAAAATATTGTTGAAGATACCAGTGTTGCAACGAAAGATGTTGATGTATTAGAAAGATTATCAGCCGTTGCTTCAAATACCGTTAGCAGATTTCAACAAACAGGCATTGCCTCGTGGTATGGTCGTCAATTTCATGGACGTAAAACTGCCAGTGGCGAAGTATTTAATCAAAATGGTTTTACTGCAGCTCATCGTTCATTGCCGATGAATTGTTATATCAAAGTAACTAACAAAGCAAACGGTAAAAGTGTGATTGTTAAAGTAAATGACCGTGGCCCATTCCATGGTAATCGTGTTGTTGATTTATCATATGCTGCTGCTAAACAAATTGGAATTACTCAGTCTGGCACAGGTAACGTCACGATTGAGCGGGTAGATGCCCCAAAATAATGAAATAGGTTACGTTTTAACTTATTCATTAAAATGAAATGCTTGATAAATTGCATCTGATAGTCGCTCTACAGCGATAATAGTCAGCCCTGCAAATTGTTCCAAATTGCTTTTTGGTGCGTTAGCTTTTGGAATAATAGCGTGTGTGAAGCCATGTTTGATGGCCTCTTTAAGGCGTTCTTGCCCATTTGGAACGGGACGAATTTCGCCTGATAGACCCACCTCGCCAAAAACCGCGAGGGTGTGGGTGAGTGGTTTTTCTTTGATACTTGAGGCACAGGCTAACAATACTGCTAAATCCGAGCCAGTTTCTAAAACTTTAACACCACCAACAACATTGACATACACATCTTTTCCGCTGGTGTGAATGCCCCCGTGACGGTGCATGACAGCAAGTAACATGGCAAGTCGTTGATAATCTAAGCCAATTGCCATACGGCGTGGCTGACCGTGTGCATCATCAACTAATGCTTGTACTTCGACCAATAATGGGCGAGTACCTTCTCGGCTGACCATGACCACACTGCCTGCAATGGCTTGAGTGTAGCCACTTAAAAAAATCGCAGATGGGTTAGCAACTTCTTTTAATCCTGTATCAGTCATGGCAAAAATGCCTAATTCATTTATCGCTCCAAATCGATTTTTTACTGCCCGTATCATGCGAAAACGAGAATCAGGTTCACCTTCAAAATATAACACAGTATCTACCATATGTTCTAATACACGAGGTCCTGCTAAAGAACCTTCTTTGGTGACATGCCCCACTAAAAATAAAGCTGTACCTGTTTGCTTAGCATAGCGGGTTAAAATGCTGGCAGTTTCTCGAATTTGGCTGACCCCACCAGGTGCAGATTGAATGGCATCAGTAAATAATGTTTGAATAGAATCAATGACGGCAACGCTAGGTTGTTCTTGATTTAACGCATGGCAAATGATATCAACATTGGTTTCTGCTAGAACTTTGATTTGATGATTAGGTAAGCCAAGCCGACGAGCTCGCATGGCAACTTGAGAAAGTGATTCTTCACCTGTGACATATAAGGCACTGCCTGCCAGATTGTCATTACTTGCCATATAAATAGCAGTCTGTAATAAAATGGTTGATTTACCAATACCCGGGTCACCACCAATTAACACCACAGAACCAGCAACTAAGCCACCACCTAACACACGGTCAAACTCACCAATACCCGTTGAAAGTCGAGTTTCTAAGGATAACTGTACTGCATTTAGTGGAATAACACCCGAGTGTTCTCCTGCGTAATTTTTGATTTTTTTATTGTTAGCTAAGGGTTTATGATGAGGCATGGCGACAATGGCTGGCGTTTCAATGATGCTATTCCAAGCCCCACACTCACTGCATTGTCCAGACCATTTACCAAAGTTTGCCCCACATTGCTGACATAGGTAAGTTGATTTATTTTTTGCCATGATATTGGATAAAATTGCAATAATTATTCACATTTTAGCAAATTAAAAGCAAAATTAACGTTGATTTGTGTTATAGATTGGTTGATGAATGCCTGTATTTCAAGTAAAAAACTGTTAGAATAACCCAATTTTTTTATGTTCTATAGCACAATGACCACACTTTGTTTGAAAAATTTTGATTATATTTTGCCTGAAAATTTAATTGCCCGTTATCCACTCGCTGAACGCTCGGCATCTCGTTTATTATACTTGCCAGCCTCTCAGCCTGCCAAAGATGAGCAATTTATTCATTTACCAATATTGCTAAAAGCAGATGATTTAATTGTTTTTAATGATACTAAAGTTATGAAAGCTAGACTATTTGGTCAAAAGCAATCAGGAGGAAAGGTTGAAGTTTTGGTTGAAAAAATCTTAACTGAAGATAATGGTAAAGCAATTTTTCAACGTTTAGCTATTCAGGAAGAAAATAAACAAAATATCGCACTTTGTCATATTTGGGCAAGTAAAGCACCAAAAGTCGGCACGATTTTATTATTGGCTGATAATAATTTACAAGTTGAAGTCATTGGTCGGGAAGAAAATTTATTTATTGTTAAATTTTATCAGCCAATTTTAGAAAACTTAGAAAAATATGGTGAATTACCTATTCCCCCATATTTTGAACGTCATGCAGACAGTCAAGATGATAATCGTTATCAAACAGTATTTCATGACCCCAAAAAATTGGCAAGTGTTGCATCACCGACTGCCAGTCTACATTTTGATGATAAAATTTTACAACAGTTATTAGCAAAAGGGGTGAAAACGGCGTTTGTCACTTTGCATGTTGGGGCTGGCACGTTTGCTCCTGTAAAAACTGAAGATATTTTACAACATAAAATGCACAGTGAATATGCCGAGTTGTCATCACAAACTGCTGAACTGATTAATCAAACTAAAGCAAAAGGCGGACGTATAATTGCAGTTGGAACAACGGTAACTCGTGTGTTAGAAAGTGCTTATTTACAAAATTCGATAGATGGTCAATTACGGGGTTGGGCAGGAGAAACGGATATTTTTATTTATCCGTCATTTAAGTTTCAGGTCGTGGATTGTTTAATTACTAATTTTCATTTACCAAAATCAACATTGCTAATGTTGGTGTCGGCATTTGCAGGTCAGGAAAATATTCGTCAAGCATATCAATACGCAATCAAACATCAATATCGTTTTTTTAGTTATGGTGATGCAATGTTTTTAGAAAAAAATGCTGAATAATGAATGTGGTTAAATATATTGATAGTGCATTATTTTTCAAGCAATATTTATTTGTGTTATGATAATTAATGTTGAATGATACGATAGGAAAGATTATGAATAAAGGTACCATTGACCCAAATTGGCAGTCAGATGCACTAGATTTGGCATTAGGGTTTGCTGACCAAACTGTCGCTGTGCGTGGTGGTTATCATCGGACTGATGAAGGCGAACATAATGAGGCAATTTTTACCACCAGTTCTTTTATTTATCAAAGTGCTGGTGATGCGGCAGCTCATTTTGATGGGACAAAAAAAGGTAATTTATACGCACGTTTTACTAATCCAACGGTAAGAGCGTTTGAAAGACGTTTAGCTTCATTAGAAGGTGGCGAGCAAGCCGTGGCAACAGCCACAGGTATGGGAGCGATTTTGGTGATGTGTATGGCATACCTAAAAGCAGGCGACCATTTATTAGCATCAAAACAATTATTTGGTAGCTCTATTTCACTGTTTGATAAGTATATGTTGAAATATGGCGTTGAGGTGAGTTATGTCGATGTGTCTGACCATCAGGCATGGCAGGCAAGCATTCAAGAAAATACAAAAGTAATTTATATTGAAAGTCCAAGTAATCCACTTGCCCAAATTGCAGATATTGGCTTTTTGGCTGACCTTGCTCATCAGCATGGAGCGTTATTAATTGTCGATAACTGTTTTGCAACACCTGCCATACAAAAACCATTGTTACTTGGTGCAGATGTCGTCATTCATTCAGCAACAAAATATATCGATGGGCAAGGGCGAGTTTTGGGTGGTGCGTTGGTTGGTTCAGAAGCTTTAATGGAAGAGGCATTAAATGTGGTGCGTACTGCTGGTGTGTCAATGAGTGCATTTAATGCGTGGGTATTTTTAAAAGGCTTGGAAACCTTAAAATTAAGAATGCAGGCTCATTGTGATAATGCCAATAAAATCGCCAAGTTTTTAGTCAATCACCCAAAGGTGGAAACCGTACATTTTTCAGGACTGCCTGATAATCCAAATCATGAATTAGCAAAACGTCAGCACCATATGCCCAATGGTTTTGGAGCGATTATTGGTTTTGAAGTCAAAGGCGGACAACCATCTGCATGGCATGTTATTGACAGTACAAAGATGATTTCCATTACAAATAACTTAGGCGATGCAAAAACCACCATCACCCACCCAAGCACAACAACCCATTTTCGTCTTACGCCAGAAGCCCGAGAGGCAGGGGGGGTTAAAGATGGTTTAATTCGTTTATCGGTTGGATTAGAAGATGTTGCCGATATTATTGCTGACCTTGAAAGGGGTTTAAATAGTTTGTGACTTTATGCCATTTATGAAAATATGCTAGAATGAAAGAATTAGCGATGATTTACAATGTAAGAAAATTCAATCATCGCTAAAAATTCAAGTTAAATCAAGGAAACATCATGAATTTACAAGCTCTTATGCAACAAGCTCAAATGATGCAAAAACAAGTTGAGAAAAATGTCGAAAATGCCAAAAAGAAATTGGCAGAAAAAGAAGTCCAAGCCGAAGCAGGTCAAGGATTGGTTAAAGTTACCATGACAGGTCGTCATGTTGTTAAACGTCTACACATTGACCCAAGCTTGTTGCAAGATGAACCAGATATGATTGAAGACTTAATTGCTGCAGCGATTAACGATGCGGTACGTCAAGCCGATGCTTTGCATGAAGCAGAAATGGCAAATGCAACAAGTGGTATGGGATTACCTGCTGGAATGCAAGGTCTATTTGGCTAATTTTAAAAACAACTAATTGATATAGCTAATAAATTTATATTTATTGGCTATTTTTGTCTTTATGGTAAAAAAATGAAAAAAATTTGATAAATAAATGGTGAACAATGATGTTGATAGCAAAAACCTTATTATATGAACAACGACAAGCATTAGATGAGTTGCCTATTTTGTGGGTAACGACCAATATAGATTTGGATAAATTACTTGATGAATTAGAAAACTGTGAAATTATCGCTGTAGATACAGAGTTTATGAAACGGGATACTTTTTTTCCACGTTTAGCACTAATCCAAATTAACACTGGCGAAAAAATTTATTTATTAGATGTTGTTAAATTATATTTAGATGAATTTTGGGCAATACTCGCTAAAATTCCTACCATTGTTTTACATGCGTGCGGGGAAGATTTAGGCATCTATTATTTATTATCAAAATTGCCTGCCTTAACTAATGTATTTGATACCCAAATTGGTTTAGGATTTTTAACAGGTGAATTACAAATAGGTTATCAAAAAGCCTTATCTAGTGTATTAAATATTGAAATTGACAAAGAACAAAGCCAATCTGACTGGTTGCAACGCCCCTTAACTTTTGAACAAGAGCAATATGCCGTTGATGATGTGCGTTATTTATTGGCGTTATTTATAGAAATTAAACAACAACTACAACAACAACAACTTTGGCAATATGCCGTTGAAGACAGTCAAAGCTACACAAAAGAAATTTATGATAATAGCCAGCAGTCTGACCAAGAAATCTATCTAAGCATGGCAGATTATCGTTATAGCCGTCAGCAATTAGCAATTTTACAAGCGATTTGCGAATGGCGAGAGCAATTAGCTCGCTCAATTAATCGACCAAGAACATATATTTTAAAACGACAGGCATTAAAAGAAATTGTTGAAGAACCGCCTAAAACCATGCGACAGTTAGGTTTTACCAGTATGCGACCAGATGCAATTCGTATGTATGGACAAGAATTATTAACTTTGATTGACCAAGTAAGAACATCAGACCAAGCCAGTTATCCACCAAGTTTACCACCGCCTTATCGTAGTTTATCCGCTGATGTGCAAGTTGCCCTAGAAAAGGAAATAAATCAACAAAGTTCTATTACAAACTTACCTAGCAATATATTAATTCGGCGAAAATGGTTAGCGGAAATATATAATTTTAGCTTAGATGAACAACAGCCATTATCTATGTGGTTATCAGGTTGGCGAAAAATGTGGGTCATTTCACAGCTGGTACCAATTTTACAAAATTATATCATGCTTAACCATCAAGACCATGCCGTTTTGAGTATAGATAAATCGTGAATAACTCAATTGAATAATTATTTTTTGATAATTATTCTCATTGCAATTTTATCAATAATGTAATATTATAACATTACTCTTAACTACTAAGATGATTGTCTTTTATATCTCCATTAATTATTTTGTGAAGGAAGTGCTATGCAGGTTTTAAGTTCACTAAAAAGTGCAAAATATCGCCACCCAGATTGTCAGATTGTGCGTCGTCGTGGTCGTGTGTTTGTAATTAACAAAACTGAAGGACGTTTTAAAGCGGTTCAAGGACGTGGAGGAAAAAAGAAATAAAAAATACTAGCAAAATTGAGCCATGTTGTTCTATAGCTAGAAAATTAACATTTTGTTATAATCTTTCAAAATTTTAACAAGATGGCTTTAATTATGCACTGTGATATTTATAAATTTAGCAAAAAAGATGACTTATATGTCTATATTGCGAGACCCGATTACCCCAATGACACGGAACAATTAAAAGATTGGTTAGCAGTCTTACCAAAAGAATTTAGGCAGGCATTGGGTAGAGAAACCTTTGTCATGCACCTAGATTTATCAAAGCAAGAAAAGCTTGCCAGAGTAGATAAAAAAGAAGTATTAGAAAAACTACATAATCAAGGCTATTTTGTCCAAATGCCAGCTGAAGAAGAATGGGAGCGTCAAGCAAAACTAAAGCTAGCAGAAGCACAACAAAGCAAATGGCAATAAAATTTCATTTAGCGAATACTGATTTTATGCTAAACTAAATTTATTTAGAATTACAAAAGGTTAAAATATGCAATTACCCTCTTTAGACCAAATCGGTGAAACGATTGGTGAAGTTGTGCTTTGGTGGAGTCAGCTCGTTGCCGATATTCCACCTGATAAATTACCCTTGTATGCGTATGTTGGTTTTTCTATTATTGTATTGTTGTTGTGGGCGTTAGTTGTACGAGTTCTACCAAAAACGCTTGCAGGTTTAAGTTGGATTATCACTTTTGCAATTTTGCTTACCCCTACAACTTCTCTTGGTACATCACCTCAAATCGCTCCTGCGAGTATTGCCGTTGTTTATGGGATTTTATTACAAGATGGTGCAATTATTTTCAATGGTTTACTACCTATTATGATAGTCATCACGGTTGGTTGCATTGTGGGCTTTTTATGGCAGATTATGAAAGGTGGCGTAGAAAAAGTTTTTGAAAAATCTAAAAAAAATGATGTTACAGTTTCATTAGAAAAACCACAAAGTTAAATGGTAAAAAAACTTGTGATTATTAAAAAATTGTCACAAGTTTTAATTATTAAATTTTAGGCTAGTTTAATCTAAACCTAAATCAGCTCAAGCAAACTGAAGTTATAAGATATTGCTTTATTACGAATAAAAGTCCTATTTTATAACTTTTAATCCCTGTACTTCAAGACATCAATGCTTAATATAACTCACTCTATTAGCGACAGATGAGACCTATGAAGACGGACATACAACAACTAAATAAACGTATTGGAATAAGAATAGCAGAAAAACGCAAAGCATGTGGATTAACGCAAGCTTATCTTGCTGAAGCGATTGGGGTTCATAACTGCTTCTTGAATTCTAATTAAATCTACTCATTTATTACTAAAATAAGTAGAGATTCACACATATAACTTCTGTTATAATGATACCATGAAAAATATTCGTGGACACATCATCGAACTAGACCCCAATAACAAACAAGCCACTTACTTTAGTAAGGCTTGTGGTGTGGCACGTTTTGCCTATAATTGGGCATTGGCAGAATGGCAAAAACAATATGAACAAGATAAAACCTATCGTGATGAATGTTTAGCAAAAAACATACCGATTGATGAAACCAAACTGAATAAACCATCACAAGGCAAATTAAGAAAACAATTAAACGCCATCAAACGCACCCAGTTTCCTTTTATGCTTGAAGTTACCAAATGCTCGCCACAACTTGCCATTATGCAGTTAGGGGACGCATTTAAACGCTTTTTTAAAGGTGAAAGCAAATATCCTCAATTTCGTAAAAAAGGCGTAAATGATAGATTTAGCCTATCCAATGACCAATTTAAACTGAAACAAATCAATAACAAGCCATACATTCAAATCCCAAATTTAGGGTTGGTTAGATTGCGTGAAAACTTACGCTTTGACGGTAAAATCCTATCTGCCAAAATTTTTAAACAAGGCGAAAAATGGTTTGTGAGTATTGCTGTTGAATTATCTAATGATGATATTGTTCATCAGCTTAAATATATGCAAACAGGTAAATCCATAGGCTTGGATTTAGGTATTACTAATTTGGCGACTTTGTCAGATGGTACAAAAATCCAAGCACCAAAACCCTTAAAATTCAAACTTAAAAAATTACAGCGACTAAGCAAACAACTTAGCCGTAAACAAAAAGGTTCAAATAATCGTGCCAAGGCGAAAACCAAGCTATCGCGATTGCATTATCAAATTAGTTGTATCAGAAAAGACTTCTTGCACAAACTGACAACCAACTTGATAAAAACCTATGACACCATTGCCATTGAAGAGTTAAATGTCAAAGGTATGGTTAAAAATCGTAAACTATCTAGGTCTATTAATGATTTAGGTTTTTATGAATTGAAGCGACAATTAATCTATAAAGCTAATCAATGGGGCAAAACCATTAAATCAGTGGATAGATTTTTTGCAAGTAGTAAAACTTGTTCATATTGTGGGCAAAAAGTTGAAATATTGCCTTTGTCGGTTCGTAAATGGACTTGTACACATTGCAACACCACGCATGACAGAGATATTAACGCAAGTGTTAATATCTTAAACAATGCAACAAAAGTTTTAACGATAACTTAATCGTTAAAAAGGCGGTAAGTTCTACCGTGTCAGCCTATGGAGTTGATGTAAGTCTTAAGTCAAACGGCAAGAGCAAACAACGGTGAAGTAGGAAGAAAACATTAAATTTGCTCTTGAGTAGATTTAGATAGGTTTTTTGGAACGGTCAGCAATGATGCTATATCCAGAATGGAGCGTGGCACCATCATGCCAAGCGTGGTCAGATTGGTGCAATTATCTGAAGTATTAGACTGTGAAACGGCGGATTTTTTGACTTATAGCAGTTCAACATTACCTGATTATAGCAAATGCCTGCATAATCTTTTGGCACAATTACCTGAACATGAACGTGAAGCGTTTTTATTAATAGTAGATACGATGATTGCATGGCACATACAATCCAAACAAACCACACCCAACACCGCCTCATCACTGTAACAACATCTCTCAAAACCATGATTAAGCCATCTTGTTTTGACAAAGTTTTGATGATAACTAACTACTTTTTAATGTCAATTAGCTTACCAAGCTAACCAGTATTATTATTATCATAATAATGATAAGTAATTAAGTTCCCATCTATCACCATCACTATAAATATGTTTTTAAGATGCTAGTTATCGTTTAAAATATTTCTATTCATGGTTTTTGGCTTTTTACTAGTAAGAATTCCTTTTTTTCAATGGTTTTGATTACGCACTGTCAAAGCCATTATCAAAAAGCATGTAGACGAGTATGAGATATAAAATAGTAATATTTTAAAAAAATATAAATTATATTTGTTGTCATTATTGACAGTATCTCAGTTTTAGCTTAGAAGGATTTAATGATAATATTTGGGAAAGCCGTAAAATTATGTGTAGCTTAGCAATCAATTTCTACTAAAGCTAAAGGCTATGAATATAATTATTTAAAGGATTATTCATATCAATATGCTAGCTCTGCACTGATGGGTAGATGGTCAGACATCTGTGTCCATGGCTTGCCTTGATGTACCCATGATTTTATCACACATAAATTTCTAACATAAATACGGTCAAGACTTAATAGGGGAAAAGAGGCAGGAAAAGTAGGTAATAATTTTTGTTGATAACTCAAACATGCTTCTTGCATATTTAATGTTTTAGCAATATTTTGACAAGAACGTTTCCGCCAATCATTAAAATCCCCCGCCAAAATAAGTGGTTGATGTTTATCAATGCTTTGATTGACATAGTCAATGATAGCATGATATTGTTTTTGACGGTCTTTTTCTAATAAATTTAAATGTACACATAATATCACAATGGAAGTTTGCCAATTGTCTGGTGAAACCTCGCAATGTAAAATTCCTCGTTTTTCTAAGCGATTGACACTGATATTGATATTATGTTTTGGGTCAAGCGAAAAACGACTTAAAATAGCGTTACCGTGATGTCCATGATGGTATTGTGCATTTTTGCCATAGCTATGCTCAAATTGTAAAAACTCACCAAACCATTCATGTTGAGATTGATTGGGATATTCATTATATTTGATGGCACGTTTTAGGTGCTGTCCTTGCACTTCTTGTAAACAGAAAATATCTGAATTGATGTCTTGCAAAGACTTGGCAAGCTCAGACATAATCACATGACGATTAAACATCGACATGCCTTTATGAATATTATAACTGGTAATAACAAAACGCTGATAATTCATAAACTTATTAAGTTGTATTTGGGGTTTGAAATAATAATCAATTTCTAAACTTGAAAGGATTTGATTTTGTCATGTGACCATAAAAAACCAACTTGTTTTTACAAGTTGGTTTTTGTATAAAAAGGGGTATGAAATTAAAAAGCGTCCGCAGGTACCCACACTTCACCAGTCATTAAACGGCGCGCCGAGCGACTCATAGACACTTTTTTCGCTGTCCATTTACCATTAACCAGCTCTGATTGACCGCCAACCAGTAGTGTGCCTGATGGGTGTCCAAAACGTACTTCACTCATCGCCTGTCCGCCTGCCACTTCATTGACGAGTGTCCCCACAATCGTGGCTGCTGTACCAATGGCAACGGACGCTGTCCCCATCATCGCATGATGTAATTGTCCCATACTCATGGCACGAGCCAGCAAATTGATTTCACTTGCCTTGACGGTTTTACCACTTGATGCGATATAATCGGCAGGAGATGCAACCCACGCAATTTTTGGCGTATGCTGGCGAGTTTCGGCCTCTTTAATGTCCGAAATTAAGCCCATTTTTACCGCACCATAGGCACGGATTTTTTCCAGTTTTGCTAAAATCTCCGCATTGCTATTGATGTCTTTTTGTAATTCCGTACCCGTAAACCCTAGATCTTTGGCACGCAAAAAGACCGTTGGAATGCCTGCGTTAATCAAAGTAACGTTAAATGTACCAACATCAGGCACGTCTAAGGTATCCACCAAATTACCTGTTGGGAACATATCACCATCGCTGTCCACAGGGTCAATAAATTCGATTTTTACTTCACTTGCAGGGAAGGTTACGCCATCAAGCTCAAAATCGCCTGTTTCTTGTACTTGACCATTTACCATCGGTACATGAGCAATGATGGTTTTGCCAATATTTTG
>JBHAEG010000030.1:0-4786 GCA_041855445.1 Moraxellaceae bacterium | reverse complement strand
GCGATGAATGGTATTTGCCCAAACAAACCGTCTTTAATATTTGTAAAGAATATAAGGAAAAAGGCTGGATTGAGTTTGAAATTAGCCCAAACGACAAACGTGAAAAAATCATGCGTTTAACCCCAGCAGGGCAAGCTTATGCCAAACCTATTTTACAGGCAACACAGTCCATCAGCGAGCAAGCCTTTAACGAGTTTGGCAAGAAAAAGACCATGCAATTATTTGCTTTGATGCGTGAATTTTCTGAAATTTTTCAAAAACATATTGATAATTATGAACAACACACAACAGCTGACACTTGAGCCAAATGTATTTGTCACACTCAAAAGCATTGCGGTGCAACACAAAAAGCGTTTGTCCATCACTTTTAGTTTGGTAATGGCAGAAAATTTACTGCTCCTACTCTATCCTTTGGTCGGTAGTTTTGCGGTCAATGCGGTATTACAAGGCAATTTGGTTTCTGCTTTGGTGTATGCGGTGATGGTGCTGATTATTTGGGCGGTCGGTTCAGCACGGCGAGCGGTGGATACAAGGGCGTTTACTCGTATTTATAGCGAACTTGCGGTGCCTGTGATTGTGAATCAACGACTGAAAGGCTTTGATACATCAACCACAACGGCTCGTGTGGCATTATCTCGTGAGTTTGTGAATTTTTTTGAACAGCATTTGCCGATTTTAATCACATCACTATTTTCCATTATTGGGGCGGTGGTGATGCTGTTATTGATTGAATTTTGGTCGGGTGTGGTGGCATTGTTGATTGTACTTGGGTTTGGACTTGTTTTACCAAAGTTTATCAAAGCCAATGATAATCTGTATTTTAAACTCAATAACCGCCTTGAAAAAGAAGTGGATTGTGTAGAGCGAGCCAATCAGTATGAACTGATAAAACATTATCGTTTGGTGGAAAGATTACGCATTTTGATTTCCAATCGTGAAGCACTCAGTTTTTTGTGTATCGGTATAGCCATGTGCGTGTTATTTGGGGTAACGCTGACCGTACTAACACTAACAAAAGGCGTAACGGCTGGACATATTTATGCGGTGATTACTTATCTGTGGACGTTCGCCATTAGCCTTGATGATATGCCAAGATTGGTGGAAGAATTATCCAAATTAAAAGATATTGGGAAACGGGTGGAGGTGGAATAGTCTATATTATCTAAATAAATTCAAAAATACCGCCTAAAAGATGATTTAGACGGTATTGAATTATTTGGCTGATTGTTCTTGCAAAATCCCATTCAAATTCTCTTCAAGCCAATCCACCAAATCCGAGATTTTTGCCCCTGCCTGCTTGCCGTATTCCGTGAGTGTATATTCCACGTGCGGTGGCACGGTGTTATAAGATTTGCGATGTACCATACCATCTTGCTCAAGCTGTTGCAAAGTTTGTGTCAGCATTCGTTCGCTAATGCCTTCAATCTCACGGCGGATTTCGCTAAAACGTTTTGTGCCTGTCATTAACACACGCATAACCAATACACCCCAACGGTTAGTTAGGTGTCGCAAAATCGTACGGGAAGGACATTGTGCCGATAACACATAACCCCGTTCGATTGAATTTGAAAATTTTTCCATTTTTATTTCCTTAATATGTTATTCATCATTTAATGCCGTACGCTGTTGTCCGTTTTCATCAAAATTTTCAGGTTGTAGCCAGCGTTCAAATTTGGGTTTCATCACTTGATATTCTTCTTTAATCATTGAATACCAATTGGTATCTCGGGTGCGGTTTTTATACACTATCGCTCGGCGAAATGTGCCTTCAAAATGAAAACCTAAGCGTTTTGCTGCTCGGTTAGATGGTTCATTTAAGCTGTCGCATTTCCATTCATAACGTCGATATTGCAAGACTTCAAACACATATTGCATCACTAAAAACTGGGCTTCCGTTGCCAAGCGTGATTGCTTTAATTTATCACTATAAAGCACCCAACCCATTTCTATCACACGATTGGCGGTATCAATACGCATTAAGGAAAAAGTCCCAACGGTTTCGCCTGAGACTTTATCCACAATCGCCAAATAATAAGGGTCGTGGGATTGTGTCATTTTCTCAAAATACGTCTGAAAATCCGCTTGATTTTTAAATGCTTCAATGGTCAAGTAAGTCCATTGTGCTTCAGAACTTTCTGCACCATAAAAACGGTAGGCATCATCAAAATGTTTAAGATGGATTGGCTCTACAATAGTATAACGTCCAATTAGCTGTTGAATATTGGGTTGTTGTCCTGCTGAATAGTTCTCTAATGTTTCTCCAATAGGTTGATTGAGATGATTGAGTGGCATAATACTATCCTTTTTATTTAAAAAGTTAAAAAATATTTTCATACTTACAACTTTGTAAGTACTTACTAAAAATAATTTATATACTTATAATATGTCATATCAAATCAGTTTTCAACGTATCAAATTAGGAGTATCGTTATGAAAAAATTTGCAGTCATCGGAGCAACAGGTTATGTCGGTCAAGCAGTTGTCAAAGAATTGGCAAGTCGTGGTCATGAAGTTACCGCCTTTGCTCGCAATGTAGACAAAGTACCACAAGCAGACAATGTGCAAGCCGTTATCGCCGATGTGCATTCGGCAGAATTTACCAATCAATTACAAGGCTTTGATGCGGTGGTAAGTGCCTTTAAAGCAGATTATGCACAGCCTACGTTTCGTCAAGATTACTTATCGGGTGCCAATGCGATTTTGGACGCATCAAAAGTGGCAAATGTACCGTATTTATTGATTGTGGGTGGTGCAGGCAGTTTGTTTGTTGCCCCAAATGTACAATTGGTTGATACGCCAGCTTTCCCACAAGAAATTCATTTATTAGCAGATACCGTGCGTGAACATGCCAATGAATTGGTAAACCGCCAAGATGTCAATTGGGCATTTATTTCACCACCTGCCCTACTTGGCGTAACTGGTGGCTTTAGCGAAGAGCGTACAGGCACATATCGTTTGGGTGGAGATGATTTACTCATGAATGGTGATGTACCTGCTGGCATTAGTGTCGCTGATTTGGCGATTGCCATTGCCGATGATGTGGAAAATCAGGCACATTTGCACAAGCGTTTTACGGCAGCCAGTCACTAATTAAAATATTACAGCGGTTAGTGGTCATTTGATATCATTAACCGTTTTTTATTGTCAGGGCATGAGTATAAAAATCAAACATCGTGAGTTTGTGTGCCAAAGATGGTATCATAATGATTCAATTTTTTTTGGATGAACGATATGAAATTTCACACCTTATTCACCACAGTCATGACAGGCATTGCTTTAACGGCTTGTGCCACGCAATCACCAACACACCATCAAAGCAGTTCAGTTATTGAAGTCTATCAATCAGATTTATCTCGTCAATGTGGGGGCGAGGGTCTGTCTCCTGAACAAATGCAGGCTAAGTTACAAAATATTACGGTTTATGGTATGCGTAAAGGGCAATTAAATCGTGCATACCCAAGTGTTTGTGGTGGCGAAACAGGCAAAATTAATATTTATTCAATTGCCAAAAAAGACTTAGCCCAAGCTCAAAAGCTGGGTTTTAACATTCTACCACAAGAATAATATTCGCCAATAGCTAACCTGCTCTCAATCGGCAGATGGTGGGTGTGGTGTTGCCAAGATATAAAGTTGAATAAAAAATAATCGCCAATACGT
Organism: Moraxellaceae bacterium; assembly: GCA_041855445.1. GTDB lineage: Bacteria > Pseudomonadota > Gammaproteobacteria > Pseudomonadales > Moraxellaceae > Faucicola. Next base: position 1,129 of record JBHAEG010000030.1, on the reverse strand, counting down.
CATTAGAATTTACGAAATCAATTAATGGTAATTGGGAAATGGCTCCTTATATGTTTAACTTTATATCAACAACCAAACCGCTTGATAATAGGTGTTATCAGGCGGTTTTTCATTAACTATCATCTTATTTTTGTGACTTCTGGTTTTGCCCCTGTGGAAAATCAAACGTTATTATTTATGGGACAGTATATTTTTGATGATAAAAAAATACTTTACCACGTCAAATTTGATTATCAAAGGAAAATGATGTTAAATAGATTTACTAGACAATGAATGACCATTTAGGAAAAACCAATGATTAGACCTGCAAAAAATGATGATGTTGCTCGTATTGCTGAACTGTTATACCAAGTACACGCCGTTCACGTTGAGGCACGCCCTGATATTTTTCAGGCAGGCAAACGTAAATACAGTGATGAAGAAATTTTAGCCTTGCTAGCAGACGAGCAAAAACCGATTTTTGTGTATGAAGATGAGAATGGTATGGTGCAAGGCTATGCGTTCTGTATTTACCAAATTACACAAGATGTTCCAGCCTTATTTAATCGCAAAGTATTGTATATTGATGATTTTTGTGTAGACGCATCACAACGAGGCAAAAAAATCGGCGAACAATTGTATCATTATGTGGTGGAATTTGCCAAAGCCAACGCTTGCGACAGTGTAACACTTCATGTGTGGAATGACAATCACGGGGCATTTCGTTTTTATGAACGTTTAGGACTTAAACCGCTAAAAACTCTGATGGAACAAAAACTGTAAAAAAGTGGTGGGATTTTTAATGTAACTGATTAAGAATTTATCTACGCTGCCGCAAACTGCCGTCTATAGGCTTGTGGCGATACTTGATAAATCTTTTTAAATTGTTCACGAAAAGCTGTCGCCGTGCCAAATCCGACATGTTCAGCGATTTGCTCAACAGATAGCGTATGACTTTCTAATAAATCTCGCCCTTGTTGCACCCGTGCATGAATCAGCCAATCATGAAACGACTGTCCTGTCGCACGGCGAAAATGCCGAGTAAAGGAACTACGGCTCATATTTAGGCGTTTTGCCAGCTCATCAATGGGGTAGGAATGCGTTAAATTTTGGCGGATGTGTGTCAATAACTCGCCCATAGCTTGATGAT
>JBHAEG010000029.1:0-3369 GCA_041855445.1 Moraxellaceae bacterium | reverse complement strand
GCTGTCTGACCGTTTAGGTATTGACACATGGCATGCGGTAATTGGTGGGTCATTAGGCGGAATGCAGGCAATGCAATGGGCGGTTGATTATCCAACACGTCTTAAAAATTGTGTGGTGGTTGCATCTGCACCAAAACTTTCTGCTCAAAATATCGCCTTTAATGAAGTCGCACGTCAATCGATTTTGTCTGACCCAGATTTTCATCAGGGACGTTATTTAGAGCATGATAGTTATCCACGCCGTGGCTTGATTTTGGCTCGTATGGTGGGACATATCACCTATTTATCAGAAGAAGCCATGAAACAAAAGTTTGGTCGTGATTTAAAATCTGGCAAATTTATGTATGGTTTTGATGTAGAATTCCAAGTTGAAAGTTATTTACGTTATCAAGGGGAACAATTTAGCCGTAATTTTGATGCGAATACTTATTTATTGGTAACCAAGGCATTAGATTATTTTGACCCTGCTCGTGAATATGATGATTCTTTAGTCAAAGCAATGGCTCAAACCCAATGTCGATTCTTGGTGGTTTCATTTACCACAGACTGGCGTTTTGCACCAAGTCGTTCTCAAGAAATTGTCGATGCGTTAATTAGTAATCAAAAATCGGTCAGTTATTTAGATATTGATGCAGAACAAGGGCATGACTCATTTTTGTTTCCTATCCCCTTGTATGTTAAGACATTAAGAGCATTTTTAGGCTCTAAAACGTGAAATAATTCACATTCTGTAACAAAAAATAGGCAAAAAATAGATGAGAATTGACCAACAAATCGCCGAAAAATGGATAAAACCACGCTCTCGTGTGTTAGACTTAGGATGTGGAGATGGGACTTTTTTAGCTCAAATGCGACAAAAGCACCAAATTCAGGGTTATGGCTTAGAAATTGACCAAGATAAAATTGCGATTGCCATTAGCCGTGGATTAAATATTATCCAACAAGATTTAAATCTCGGTTTGAGCCGTTTTGCTGACCAATCGTTTGATTCTGTGGTCATGGCTCAAGCATTGCAAGCGGTAGATGCACCCGATGTACTTCTACGCGATATGGTACGCGTAGGCAAACAGGCAATTATTACCTTTCCTAATTTTGCCCATTGGAAGACTCGTTCCTTTTTAGCAGTGAAGGGAATGATGCCTGTATCTGACGCTTTGCCTTATATGTGGTATAATACTCCTAATATCCACTTATGTACCTTTAAAGATTTTGAAGCCTTATGTGCGGAAAATGATATTCAAATTTTGAATCGACTTGCCGTAAATGGAAATCAACAAGATAGTTTGTTGAGTAAATATGTTCCAAATTTATTCGGTGAAGTCGCCATTTATCAAGTGAGTAAACGATGAAAAAATATCTTCTTAGCGGTCTAGTTCTAGGCTTAGCAAGTATGTCTGCCCATGCAGATTACATGTCAAAACCAACAGCAAATAAAGGCAATAATACTGCTCAATTTGCAACTATGGATTTAAATAGCTTAGTGAGTGCTGCTCAAGCAGGAAACCCAGCGGCTCAATTTTACCTAGGTACGCGTGTACAAAAAGGGATTGGTGTGGAGAAAAATATTCCGCTTGCCTTTACCTTATTTAAAGCGGCTGCCGATAAAGGTTTAGCGGCTGCACAATTAAATGTAGGTCGTATGTATGCTGATGGTATTGGTGTTCAACGTAATGAACAATTAGCTCGCCAATATTTTGAAAAAGCAGCAAGCAATGGCGATAACCGTGCAAGCTATAATTTAGCGGTGATGGAAGAGCAACGTCAAAACTTTGTAGGTGCTTATCAGTGGTATGAACTTTCAACCCGTGATGGTATGTTAGACAATAAAGTAATCAAAATGTCTGAAGGTAAAAAATTGGCTTTAGCGGCTAATTTATCACAAGAGCAAATTCGTATTGCACGAGACCGTGCTGACCGTTGGATTCAAGCTCAATAATCTTTTGAATTGATATACACCCTTTAAATCTTTGGTTTAAAGGGTGTTTTATTTTGGGTAATATGATTCATTTTAAACTTAAACAAGTAAACCAACTCTCTTCAGGTTTAACCATTCAGCTAGTTTATGCAACAGAACCCCATCAATCTTATCCTGCTCATTTTCAGCATTCTATTATTATAAATGATAAAGCCTTTAATCTCATTTATCCTAATTTTTATCGACATACTGCTAATTCGTCTATTTATTTTATTTATGGTACTCATTATTATTCCAAATCTGATATTTATGCGATTATACAAGAATTATCTGTTTTAGTTGAACAAATTAAATCTAAGACCATCGTTCAAATTGAACCTTGTTATTTTTATTCCTATAAAATTAATCGTATATTAAGGCATGCTCGTTTAATGTATCATTATCGCACACCTATTTTATCCTTTTTAAATCAGTTAATTATTTTTTTACGCAAAGCAATAGATTGTCCAAATTATACTGGGATTTATTTTATTGGGTTTTAATCTAAATTATACCTTTGTTGTAATGATTCTATTTAACATTTAATTGACTGTTTTTTCATGTTATGATTAGCTTAATTCATTTCATTTTAGGTTAAGTTATGTCCTACCCTACTTGGTTTTCGCATGGTCGTTTAGTTTTAGCCAGTAATAATAAAGGAAAAGTGGCGGAATTTCGTCATTTATTTGAGCAATTACAGCTACCGATTGAAATTATTCCACAAGGTCAATTAGGCATTGATGATGCGGTAGAAGATGGCTTGAGTTTTGTGGAAAATGCCATTATTAAAGCTCGTCATGCGTCTAAGGTTTCAGGATTGCCTGCGATTGCTGATGATTCGGGGATTTGTGTGCCTGTATTAAATCATGCCCCTGGGATTTATTCTGCACGTTATGCAGGGCAACACGGCGATGATTCTGCCAATAACCAAAAATTATTGCACGATTTACAGCCATTTCGTGGGCAACAACCAATTCAAGCGATGTTTGTCTGTGTCTTAGCATTTGTTGAACACGCTGATGACCCTTTACCACATATTTTCCAAGCCACATGGCAAGGGGAAGTTTTAACCGCTCCACAAGGTGAGCATGGGTTTGGTTATGACCCATTATTTTGGTTGCCTGAATTGGGCGTTTCAAGTGCAGAATTAAGCAAAGAAGAGAAAAACAAAATCAGTCATCGTGGGCAAGCGATGCGTTTATTTGAACAATATCTCGCATCATTTGCAAAATAAAAGGAGTAAGTTATGTTTGGTAAATTAATGTCAAGTTTGGGCTTAGATGGGGTGAAAATTGATACACGTCTTGCCCAAGCTCAAGTTCAAGCAGGACAAGCGATTCAAGGGGAAATCGTTTTCCGTGGTGTCAATCAAGATAAGTTAATCAATCGTTTAGATTTAAAATTGATGACCCGTG
>JBHAEG010000028.1:0-15339 GCA_041855445.1 Moraxellaceae bacterium | reverse complement strand
TTTCTTTAAATAGTTATAGCTTAATTCATTAACATAATTCCACACAAAATTAACCTGCCCAGCTAATTGGGTTAGCACTTTGGCATGTTTGTCTTTTATGCGAAGCTTGAGTGTTTTCATATGGTTATGGTAGCATATTCTAAGTTATATTTGAATATCGACCGCCTTATATCTCAGCCCTAAAGTGCGGAGTTTTACAGCTGATTGGATAAAATTTACAAAATCAAAACCTTAAAACTGCCAAACGGTTCAAAATTTGTTATCTGGAGTGATTGGTTAGTTTATTTACCAAGAAATTAAGACAGGGTCTTCTTTAAAGTAGCCTCCCTCAAAATAATCGTTATTATAATTAACAGCAACAACGACTTGATTTTGGTTAGGCACAACAAATGCTTGAGAAATTTCTAATTTTGGATAATAAGCAACAACTTTCATAGTTTGGCTTTGATATTTGCCATATTTTACCCGATATTGATAATGATATGCAGGAATAGAACGTTCTGTTATATGATTATATGCTCTTTTAGTTTGTTTTGACAGAATCTTAATTGAAACATTATCCGTAGAAATAGTTTTTAACGGCAGTAGTCGTTTTGTTAATGTATCCATTTTTGCAACAAATGCTTCGTCATCGGGGTGACCACGTCCACCCATACCTTTTGGATAGTAAGATTTTGCCTCGATGAGTTTTCTTGGGTTTTTGCTTTTTAAATTAAAATAATATAATTGATAACCACCTAACCCATCATAAAAGTCATGCAGGACATATATTTTTTTCTCAGTTGGTTCATAGCCTAAAACTTGCAATTTTGTATCACCGCCAACCGTTGCAAATGTAGAAACACTATAGCCAAATAATGCTAATAATAAACTTGTCTTTATTGATATAGATGCCATTTTATCCTCCTTTATTTTATTTAAATTTATTATACTATTTTTTTTATAATGTTGGAATGACAAATTGTTGTCGATTATTGAAAAATCGTCGATAAATTAATAAACAAGCCAGTACACAACCAAACGTACTACTTGCTGTAATAAAGAACATGGTAACGATTTGATAAAGCACAGCCTGTTGCGGGTCAGCTCCTGCCAAAATTTGCCCTGTCATCATACCAGGTAAACTGACTAAGCCAACCACCATCATGGAATTAATCGTTGGTGTGATACCATTATTAATCGCCAATATAACATATCGCCGACTTGCCTCCCAAGGTGTTGCTGATAATGACAATTGCATATGAATACTGGCTTGTTCACGATGTAGATTTTCGATTAATTGGTTCATACTTAACGAAATTCCCGTTAAAGCATTCCCTAAAATTAGCCCCATAATAGGAATAATAAACTGTGGTCGATACCACGGCGACACCTGCATGACTACAATAACACCGACTAATAACACTAACCAAGCACTGCCCGCTAATGCTAATAATGTATCCCAAGTTATACCTACATAAGGCTTTTTGACACGATTTTTCGCGGTGACAGTGGCGATAATCGTCATGATAGATAAAATTGTTAGTACCTCATACCATTGTTCACGGGCAAAAATCCACGCCAAAATTAACCCAATTAAACTTAGCTGAACCACAGTGCGAAAACTGGCAATAATAATTTGTCGAGATAGCTCTAATTTTAACTGATAAAGCAAAAATAACACCAGTAAAATCAAACAACTAGCGATGAGCACATGAGTATAAGTTAATACAATAGCAGTTATGGTTATCATACTGAACAACATAGCTTGCCTGCCTGCATTTGCCAATGTACGCCAAAGCCAGATAAAATTTTATCAATTTGCTGTGTATCATGACTTACCCAAACCAAGCTACGCATTGGATTATCTGCTTGCCAATCTAACACTAAGTTTTCTACCAGTTCTCGGCTGAGTGGGTCTAATGCAGAAGTTGGCTCATCTAACAATAAAATTTCGGGCGATAACTGTAAACAACGTAATAAATTAACGAATTGGCGTTCACCACCTGATAAATTTTGACTGGATTGTTGTAAAAAATCTGCATTTTTACCTAAAAGCTGTAATTGTTTTATATGCCAATTTTTATCAAATGATTGATTTTTATAAAAATTAAATTGATAAGGTAGTTGTAAATTTGCTAAAACGTTTGGTTCGGTTAATTCAGGTACTTGTTGAATAAAACCGATTTTTGACCGCCAAACAGCTGGACTCATGTCATTAAATGATTGATGATGTAATATTAATTGCCCTTGTGTTGCTGGAATAAGTGAGGCAAGAACTTTTAATAACAACGATTTACCACTGCCAGATAATCCAGTCATAACAATACGTTGTCCTGATTGTATCGTCCCAGAGCAGTCATCTAATAAAATTTTGTGCTGATAAGCTAAGGAAATATGATTAAATATTAACATAATAATTAGCTAACCTAAAATTCGCCAAACAATAAAAGCCAACGCTAATAAATAAAAAATAGGAGATAGCCATGAAATGACTTGGGTTGCAATCGCAATACACACAGCAAACCCAGCCAGTGCCAGCCAATCTTGACGGCGATTGTTGAGCATATCTGCCCGTAATTGTTGAATTTCTCGTAGTTGTTGGTTTTGATGACTGCCTAAATTGGCTAAACTTTGTAAACTATTATCGATTAGTTGTGGTAAATCATTAGCATTTAATAATATTTCTGGTAATTGTGTGTATAGTTTTTTAAATTGTTGGCTTGGGTGAAATTGTTGTGTTAGCCAATCGGTTAAAATTGGCTTAGTAAGTGACCAAATATCTAGTTCTGGATATAAATCACGCCCCAAACCCTCAACATGAACTAACGTTTTTAATAATAACATTAATTGTGGCGGAATATCTAAATGATAACGCCGAGCAATATCCAGTACCTGCATTAATACACCTGCAAAATCAATTTGATTGATTGGTTTTGCAATCATGGGGGATACGGTACGTTTCATATCCCGAGTTAAGGCATATTTATCAGTGTGTGGCGGTATCCAGCCTGCACGAGCAATCACATTGACTAACCCTGTAAAATTATTGTTCATGACGGACAATAATAAACGTGCAACAAGTAACTGGTCAGACTTGGACAGCTCACCAACAATTGAACAATCAAGGGCAATATAACGAGGATTGGGATTGGGCGTGTTGGCAGGCAAGGTTTCTACAAATACATTGCCAGGGTGCATATCAGCATGAAAAAAATTATCTCGAAAGACTTGAGTAAAAAAGATGGTTAAACCTTTTTCGGCAAGTTTGGCACGGTCATAACCTAATTTATCAAACGTTTGTGTTTGTGAAATTGGCACGCCTTGAATACGTTCTAACACCATCACATTTTTACTCACCTGATAAACTTCAGGGACATACATCATGTCAGAATGCAAAAAATTATTTCGCATTTGAGTCGTATTCATCGCCTCTAAAGTCAAATCAAGTTCATTTAACATGACTTGTCGATAATCTTCTACAATTTCAATTAAATGTATGGCACGAGCTTGTTCTAATCGAGCGGATAACCATTGAGCCAAATCTCGTAATAACTCAAAATCAGTCATGATTTGCTGTTTAATCGTTGGGCGAACGACTTTTACCACCACATCACGACCATCATGCAAACGGGCAGTATGTACTTGGGCGATTGAGGCGGCCGCCAAAGGGGTTTTATCAAGTTCGGCAAATAATTGTTTGATAGGTTTACCCAATCCGCCAAGTTTTTCAGGCTGTTCAATTTGTTGAATAAATATATCAACATCAAAAGGTTTAACATTATCTTGTAATTGAATAAGCTGTTCAATTATTTCGGGATTGACTAAATCTCGCCGAGTTGATAATAATTGCCCTAGCTTTAAAAATAAGGTTCCCATTTCCTCAATGGCCAATTTTAAGCCATTGGGATTGGGTTTTTGAAAATAGCTGGCAGGGTGTAAACGAATAAGCTTGGCGAGTTGGGCAAGTTGTGGTATCTCATCAATGGGTAAATGAGTGTCTAACCGATAATGAGCGGAAATCCGCCAAAGTTGTAATAAACGTTTGCGATGAGAAAGTAACATAATGTTTGGGTTTATCATGCTGGAATGTTAAGCAATCATATCACGATTGATAAATTTGGTAAAACGCTATCAGTATTTATAATTAATAAAATAAATCAAAAAGATAAAATCTATTTATTTTTTAACATCTTAAAAATCCATTATAATCAAATCATACCATCATAGCCAATCAAGGAAAATAGCCATGAGTGACCAAATAAAAAAATGTCCCGTCACACATTTAACAACAGCTTTTGGGGCTCCCGTTGTGGATAATCAAAACAGCTTAACCGCAGGTGCAAGAGGTCCATTACTTGCCCAAGATTTATGGTTAAATGAAAAACTTGCTAACTTTGTCCGTGAAGTCATTCCAGAACGCCGTATGCACGCTAAAGGTTCGGGAGCATTTGGTACATTTACCGTAACACAAGACATCACCCAATATACTCGTGCTAAAATTTTTAGTGAAGTTGGTAAAAAAACCGATATGTTTGCCCGTTTTACCACTGTTGCAGGTGAACGAGGAGCCGCCGATGCCGAACGAGATATTCGAGGGTTTGCCTTAAAATTTTATACTGAAGAAGGGAATTGGGATATGGTTGGTAATAATACACCTGTATTTTTCCTTCGTGACCCACGCAAATTCCCTGATTTAAACAAAGCGGTAAAACGTGACCCACGCACGAATTTACGCAGTGCTAATAATAATTGGGATTTTTGGACCTTATTACCAGAAGCATTTCATCAAGTTACCATCGTGATGAGTGACCGAGGCATTCCTGCTAGCTATCGTCATATGCATGGTTACGGCTCACACACCTATAGTTTTATCAATGCAAATAATGAACGTTTTTGGGTTAAATTCCATTTTCGCACTCAACAAGGCATTAGAAATTTAACAGATGCTGAAGCAGAACAATTGATTGGTCAAGACCGTGAAAGTCATCAACGTGATTTATATGATGCGATTGAACGGGGCGACTTTCCAAAATGGACAATGTATATACAAATTATGCCAGAAATGGACGCTGAAACCGTGAATTTTCACCCATTTGATTTAACAAAAGTATGGTCACAAAAAGACTATCCGTTGATTGAAGTAGGTGAGTTTGAGCTAAATAAAAATCCTGAAAACTTTTTTGCTGATGTAGAGCAATCTGCTTTTGCACCAAGTAATGTTGTACCTGGTATTAGCGTATCGCCAGACCGTATGTTACAAGCTCGTTTATTTAACTATGCAGATGCACAACGATATCGTTTAGGTGTCAATCATCATCAAATTCCTGTGAATGCACCACGTTGTCCAGTACATAGTAATCATCGTGATGGTCAAGGGCGTGTTGATGGCAATTATGGTAGCACCTTACATTATGAACCAAATAGCTTTAGCCAATGGCAACAACAAGCTCAATATAAAGAACCCGCTTTAAAAATCAATGGTAATGCAGATTATTGGGATTATCGAGAAGATGATAACGATTATTTTAGCCAGCCAAGAGCTTTATTTAATCTGATGAATGCTGAACAAAAACAGGCTTTATTTGATAATACGGCTCGAGCGATGGGCGATGCATATGATTTTATTAAATATCGTCATATTCGCAATTGTTACCGTTGTGACCCAGCGTATGCAGAAGGAGTGGCAAAAGCATTAGGTTTAACGGTAGAAGATGCGTTAAATGCTCGTGAAAGCGACCCAGCAAAACATTTACCAAGCTTTTTATAAATGGTAGATTGTCACTAGATTTATGACCGTCTTGGGAAAACTTAAGGCGGTTTTATCAATAATAAAATTTAAATAAAAAAACGTGCTAAGTATTTAGTTTTTTATACTTAGCACGCATACTATTTGATTTTATGTTATATTTGGTATTAATTGATTATAAGGCACGACATTGGTCTTCTTTATTGCCTTTTACACGGTTTGCTTTACCAGTAACTTGGCTTGTGTTACCTTTACATTGTAAATTACCGTCTACAGTATTGCCTTCGACTCGAGCATTAGCACGATTGTCAAATAATTGAATATCACCATCTACGGTTGCTTTTGAAATTTGGATAGCACCACTACTTTGTTTTACCTGAATGCTACCTTTAATGTTACCACCATTAACAGTCACAGCTTTAGCTTTGTCAGCTTGAACATCGCCATCAACTTTTGCATTATTTGCAATTAATGTGCCTCCCTCATATACTTTAACATTACCATCAACGCTAGTGCCGTTTAAAGTACAAGTTGCATTACGCACAACGACATCGCCATCAATGCGAGTATTACCAACGCTAGAGGTACAGTTATAGTCGCCTGCGTGAGCTGTACCTGTTAATGCTAAAGCAAATAGTGAACCAACTGCGATAGTTGAAAATATAGATTTCATTGAATACCTCAATAATAATAATTTTGTTTATTGTTTCCCTTCCAGCGATTTCATTGTCTAATAAAAATGATAGGCATTCAAGCGATTTTACACAATCTAACACATATCTAGTTATTTATAGAATTAGGCAATATTGTTTAGAAACAAGTGAGGTATGGTCATATATTGATACATCTACTCGATTTCTAGCAACAAAAATTATATAATTTTTATTATTATTAAATTAAAAACAACTTAGATAAAACCCATTATCTAAGTTGTTTTGTTTAGAGTATTAATTTAACATCTAATAGCAACAAGGTTAAGTTATTTTCGTATTTTGTCATCATGTAGACTTAAGCAAGTTACTATGGATTATCAACATTTGTATTAACTGCGATAATCCGCATTAATTTTTACATAGTCATAGGATAAATCACAAGTGTAAACGGTATCGCTTGCCTGCCCTCTACCCAGTTCAATATGAATGGTAATTTCTGGGCGACTCATGACAGCTTGCCCTTTTGCTTCACTGTAATCAGGGGCTAAACCGCCACGCTGACAAATTTGGACATTATCTAGATAAACATTGACATTGCTTTGTTCAATAGGAACACCTGCATAACCTACTGCTGCTAAAATTCTACCCCAATTTGGGTCGCTGGCAAAAAAGGCAGTTTTTACTAATGGTGAATGAGCAACAGCATATGCCACATCAGCACATTCTTGACTGGTTTCACCGCCTGTCACTTTGACAGTGATAAATTTAGTTGCTCCCTCGCCATCACGCACGATTAATTGAGCGATTTTTATCATGACTTGTAAAATAGCTTGATAAATCGCTGAATAATGTGGGTGATTTTCTGTATTGATTAGATTATCGCTTGCTTGTCCTGTGGCGATTAGAGTACAACAATCGTTGGTTGAAGTATCACCATCAATGGTAATTCGATTAAATGATTGATTAGTGGCTTTAACTAAGATTTGTTGTAATAAATCTTTATCAATATTGGCATCAGTTGCTACAAATCCTAGCATGGTTGCCATGTTTGGGCGTATCATGCCTGCCCCTTTACTAATACCTGTCACTGTGTATGTCACATCATCAACAGTCACTTGTACGCTGTGACCTTTGGGTGTCGTGTCAGTGGTCATGATACTATGTGAAGCATTTAACCAGTTATCTGTAGTTAAATTAGCTAACGCATCATCTAAACCTGCAATAATTTTATCACTTGGCAGAGCTTCACCAATTACCCCCGTTGAGTAAGGCAAAATTTGTTCAGTTGCAACGTGTGTTTTTTCTGCCAGTGCTTGACAAGTAGCTTTAGCCCGTTGTAAACCATCTTGTCCTGTGGCAGCATTTGCATTACCAGTATTAATGAGTAAATAACGAGGCGTAGCATTTTGGATAAATTCTCTGACTAACTGTACAGGAGCCGCACAAAATGTGTTTTGGGTGGTAACAACAGCAACATTTGCTCCGTCAATAATTTCAAACACGGTTAAATCTTTACGATTAGCATAGCGAACGTGAGCTTTAGTAATTCCAATTTTTACCCCAGCAATTGGCAATAAGGGTACTAATTCAACATTTCCAACAGGCATATTCTATTCCTTATTTACAAAAAATTATTGATTAAAATTAAACTCTGCCCAAACAGGTGCATGGTCAGAGGGTTTTTCCATACCTCGCAACTCGTAGCTAATACCTGCATTTTGGCAAAATTCGGCAAGCTGTGGCGTGCATAAAATATGGTCGATACGCAATCCACGTTTTGGCGTGTCATTAAAACCTTTTGAACGATAATCAAACCAGCTAAAAAAATCTCGACTTTGTGGATAATGTAAACGATAAGTATCGGTTAAATCTTGAGCCATTAACGTTTGATACCATTCTCGCTCTTCAGGCAAAAACGAGCATGAACCCATTCGCAACCAGCGTTGAGCGTTTATTTCACCAATGCCGATATCTGCATCTTGTGGTGAAATATTCATATCACCCATCAAAATAATTTGTCGATTTTGTTGTTTAAGCTGTTGAATATATTGGGTTAAATCTTGATAAAATGCCCGCTTCATTGGAAATTTAATATCATGATGACGGCTTTCGCCTTGTGGAAAATAGCCATTAATCACATCAATTTCTTGTCCGCCTAGTTGATAACGGGCATGAATTAAACGGCGTTGTGAAATTTCAGTGTCATGTAAAAATCCTTTTTGTACAAAAATGGGAGCAGTTTTTGATAACAAGGCAACGCCATAATGGGATTTTTGCCCAAAAAACTCCACATGATAGCCTAGTTTTTCAACGTCTTTTAATGGAAATTTGCTATCTTCAACTTTGGTTTCTTGTAGTCCGATGATTTCAGGATTGATGATATCAGTTAAAGCTTCTAGTTGATGTTGTCTGGCACGAATGCCATTAATATTAAAACTTACAAAACGGGTCATAAATTGCTCAAAACTAAAATTTACATTTAACCCTTAATCATCGCAAAAATTCTATCGCAAAGCAATATTAATCACTTGCAGAGCAAAAAAAACTTGTTATACTGAATAAATTTAATCATTTTATATTTTATTAATTTTATGTCTCGTGTATCTTCTATCACCCGTGTTTTACAAATTATTGAAGCTGTGTCTAGTGCTAAACGTCCATTAACGCCATTGGATTTGTCAGAAATTTTAGATATTCCAAAACCAACGATGCACCGTTTAATTCAACAATTACAGGAAGAAAATTTTGTACGAGTTGATTTAAATGGCACAATTATTCCAGCTTCACGCACTCAACGTATTGCGGTACATTTATGGCAAAGTAAACAGGCAATGACACAACGCCGAGTTATTTTACAACGTTTGGTCAATATTATTGGCGAAACGTGTGGTATTGCAGTGCCTTATAAATTGCAAATGTTTTATACAGACAGGGTGCATACTCAATTACCATTGCAATTTTACTTGCCTGTTGGCTCAGGTTCGCCAATGTGGTGTACGTCCACAGGTAAGCTTTATTTGAGTACATTAACACCAATTGAACGCAGTAATGTTTTACAAAATTTACCTTTGGTGAAATTTACTAAAAATACTATTACGGATATTGATAAATTAAATGCTGAATTGGATATGATAAAAGACCAACAGCTTGGTGTTGATAATGAAGAATTTATTTCAGAAATGGTGGCTGTTTCAGTGCCGATTAATGATAATGAAGGACGTTATATTGCATCATTATATGCTCATGCTCCGACCATTCGTATGAGTTTGGCAGAATTAAAGGCATTTGAACCTGAAATGCGAAAGGCAGCAGAAAATATTCATCAAATGTTTTTTAATAGTATATAAGGTGAGTAATATGTCAAAATTTCTGCTCTTAACAAAATTAACAATAGCTTGCCAATTGGTTTTATTGTCGGCTTGCAGTCATATCAATGAAAAATCTGCTAATATGGATAACTCAACTTTATTGCCAAATCCTGCATCTACAAAAAGTCACATCTTAGATTTTAGTAAACAACCATATACAATACAATCAGCAACGTATGACGGAAAAACAATTCGTTATCGAGCATATGAAAATATTGTTTATGTTGCAAATCCAGTTGATAGCACTTATCAAAATATGAATATTTATATTCCAGATGATTATTTTGCTAATAAAACGATTGATGGATTTACTAAAGATACCGCACCAATATTTTTCACAAATAATGTTGGTGGTTATATGCCTGCGAAACCTGCCACTGTCGGTATTGATGAACGCAGTAAACAAGCTAATTCATTATTAGTTGCTTTATCAAAAGGTTATGTTGTGGCATCTGCTGGAGCAAGAGGACGTACGACAAAAAATAGCGAGGGTGTGTACACAGGAAAAGCCCCAAATGCGATTATTGATTTAAAATCTGCAGTACGTTATTTAAAATTTAATGATAAAGTAATGTTAGGTGATGCAAATAAAATAATTTCTAATGGCACCAGTGCAGGTGGGGCATTATCCGTGTTATTGGGGGCAACAGGTAATCAAAAAGATTATGAACCATATTTAAAACAATTAGGTTCTGCACCAGCTAGCGATGATATTTTTGCAGTTTCTGCTTATTGTCCAATTACGGATTTAGAACATGCGGATATGGCGTATGAATGGCAGTTTAACGGTGTCAATGATTATCAAAAAATGGATATTAGTATGCTTGATTTTAAAGTCGAGCGGAAACTGGTAAAAGGCACATTAACCGCCGAACAAATTCAATTATCCAATCAGCTAAAACCATTGTTTCCTGATTATATTAATCAATTACAATTAAAAGATAGTCAAGGTAAATTGCTAGTTCTAGATAAAAATGGTCATGGGTCATTTAAAGATTTAGTAACTTCTTATATTGTAAAATCTGCACAAAATGCGATAAATTCTGGAGAGGATTTATCAAAAATATCATGGGTAACAGTTCATAATAATAAAGTAACATCAGTTGATTTTTCATTGTACAATCAAACAGTTGGGCGACAAAAAACACCTCCTGCATTTGATGCGGTAGATTTATCCGCAGGAGAAAATCAGCTATTTGGTACAGAAAAATTAGATAGCCAACATTTTACTGATTTTAGTATGAAACATAGCCGTAAGGCGGGGGCGACTTTAGCAGATAGTCAAATTATAAAAATGATGAACCCATTGTATTATTTAGCACAAAATTCTAAAACACCAAAAAACTGGAGAATTCGTGTTGGGACAAATGACCGTGATACGTCACTGGCGATAGCAACGATTGTGGCAACCAAATTGCAAAATCAAGGCAGGCAAGTAGATTTTGCGATGCCTTGGGGACAGGGACATGGTGGAGATTATGATTTAGAAGAGCTGTTTGCATGGATTAAAAAAACAGTAAATGAACAATGAATTTATTGATTAAATAAAAATAAGCTGGGTTTAATCCTAGCTTATTTTTTAAACACCAATTGAAAATTTCATTTCTATAGTTTATAAATTTTATTTATCAACATAGATTAACGAAAATATTTTTTCTTTTAGATTATTAAGTTCATTGTATAGCAAACTAAAGTTTTCGTGCGAAGTTCTATCAAACATCCAATCTGAAATTTTATTGTCATGCATACCTATCATAGCAAATCCAGAACCAAGCTTTATTAGTGATTGATGTTTGACATCATAATATGGTGTTGTAGATGCACAAATTCCAGTAGCCCCTGATAATGATGCTAAAAGATGACCATGAAATCTTGTACAAAAAAACATATCATCTTGATTTAATTGTAAGGGTTTTATAAATGCTTCAAAAAATGAGATTATTTGAAAATTAAGATTTTTATATAGATTAAAGTAAACTATAATTTTCTTTACTTGCACTAAATCGTCATCTGTACAACAAATAAATAAAACGTTTGATATCTTTTTTTGATTAACCGAAAATTCAATTAAATCTATAGTATAATTAATAACTAAATCACCGCCTGAAAGAAAAATACAAAGTTTTTTTTGTTTATTGGTTTGTAATTTTTCATTATTTATTAATCTATGTTTTTCAGCTAAAAAAATATCATCACATGTTTGCTGTTTTATAATTTCTGTATCAAGATTGTTAAGAATTTTATAGGATTCTTCATCTCTAACATCAACAAATTCAAATTTTTTTAAGGCATTTATAAAAAATCGGTATTTTTTTAAATTTTGAGTTTCAAATGGAAACAATCCTATACCTGTTGCAAATAATTTACATCCACAAAAATCTTGAATAAATTTACATAAAGTTATAAGATTTTTATTAAATTCCCATGTATCATTAATGTAACCACCTCCAAGGATATGAACTATTTCAACTTTACTAAAATTTTCTAAATATGGCATTAATTCATTTTTAAGAGATAGGCCTGCCTCTACAGGATGTTGTCGAGATATATTCCATAGTATATCTTGCACTTTGATATTAAGCGAAAATGAGCAAGTGGCAAGCATGAATTGACAGATACTTGGTTGTGATACATCTATATAAACTGTTGCATTTTCACCATATATATTATCAATTTTGTGTAACCACTCTCTTAAAATAAGTTCGTCACCTAGGTTGCCAAAACCTGCCTGTGAGACTAAGTAAAAGACTTTATGATTTAATTTTTTCATATTATTTTACCCCTAAGCGTTTTTTCCACCATTCTACAGTAATTACTTCTTCTCCTTTTGATTTATAAGAATTATATAACTCAGATATTTTTATCCTTCCAATCATATTGACTTTTTGTAATCTATAATACAGCATCCAAAATTTCTTTGAATTATGTTTTACTCTATAACCAACAGAAAATCTAGGGTCAAAATATAAAATACTAGATGCTCTAAAGGTCATTTTTTCAATGTCTTTATTATAGGGATTAACTCCCTGGGGGATACATACATGATGTGGTGAAGAAGGATCATTTGCAGGTTTATGAAAATGACTGCCAAATAAATGTCCGTTAAATGTAAGTTTAGATAGAATTTTATTCTTTTTATTTTTTTGAGCATTGGTTAAATGATTTAAAACGGTAGGAACTAACCATTTATCAGAGTATAAAGGTTGGGTTTTTTCTTGAGATATATACTTAAGATTTTTAATCCAATAAGATAAATCTTCATTAAACCATTCAGAACCTCTGATGAAATCTTCCAATGCAAGAATATTTGATTCAGCTGTTGCATAACGTTTTGTAAGTAATAAATGATAGGTTCTTTTTATTGAGTTTTTAAAAAGTACTTCTAAAGTTTTTTGGCTCGTATGTAATGGAAAGTAGCCAAATCTATTTCTTGTAATAAAATAGTTTCTGATAGGAGCATGTTGTGACATATGAGATGGATGCCATACAGATATAGTAGGGGAAATGTATGCACTATATCCATGTTTGTATGCTCGTAAACCAAATTCTAAGTCATCACCAGATACAAAAACAGGTAATGGTAATCCAATTTCCTTAAATAATGATATTGGAAAGGCAGTAAACCACCAACCAAACATATTTGAGCTTTTTGATGTTCCAATTGACTCAAAAGTTACTGTTTTTATATCAGAGATATTGGTCATATTTTTACCATAATGTTGATTAATATGAAAACGCTTTTCGATATCAAAATATTCTCCAACCTCATGTAAAGTGAATTTACTTTCTTCTTCAAGCATACAACCATGTACCCCTTTTTTAGGGTCTAACATGAGAGATAAAACAACGATAGTTCGTCTAAAAACTTCACCAAAAGCTAAAATATCATCATCACACAACAAAACATAATCTAAGTTGTTTTCAATACATTCTATAATACCTCTTGTGAAACCACCTGCTCCACCTAGATTTTTGTTGGATAGATGATGTATTTTTTTAGTTTCTTTTATTTTTAGTACTTGCTTTTGATCGTTATCAATGACAAACAATTGACAATTTTTAAATACAAATTTATCGTCTAAAAAACTTCTTTCTATGCAGTCAATTGTTCTTAATAATTCTTGCTCTCTTTTAAAAGTACAGCTGATAATACCTACTTTTACAGGTTCTCTATCAGACAAACAAGAAACGAAACACTCTTTCATAATAAATTTATTTGAATGAGAATTAATGACAAGGTAAGCATATCCATTAAAATTACTAATATCAATAAATTTACCAATGTCCATTCTTTGAAATGAATTATGAGACTCCATAATTACATTGTGTATTAATTTTGGTTCAGCATATCCCATAATATTTACATATAGTAGAAATTCGGCTTTACCTTCAAATTTTGCAAATAAATCAATATGTTTAACTCCTAAATATTCACTATAGTGTTTAATAGGAATAATGTTAAAATAAGAGTGAAAATCAATATGAGTAGGAGAGTTTGCCTGTAGTAATCCTAATTCTGAATTCCAATGAGCATTAGAACGAAAGAACATTTCTTTAATATCACATATTTTTGAATTTGGAAAAATAAAATTTTGTAAAATAAATTCGTGCATTGTATTAACCTTTTATTTTATTAATAACAAGTTCTAAGTCTAGGTCTACATTTTTTAACTAAATCATCTATTTCTTCATGTTCATGAGGATATAAACATGTATGGAACCTTGTTCTTGCTGTAATCAACCCGATAATATTTCTTTTTTGAATTTCCTCCCAAACAATTTTTTGAGTTTTTGAATAATCTTGATGATGATCATCATAATCTGTTTTCATAAATTTTTTATCTAAAACGAATAATTCTGATTTTTTATCTACTAAATTAGGAGTTGCATCAATAACATTGATAAAATTTAATATTTCAGTCATTACTTTTAAATGTACATTAGATCTAATTTTTAAATCAATTGCTGGAAAACCATCAAATTTTAACCAATAATTATCATCTAAATCTACGGGAGGGTTGGCAAATACACAATAAATATTTTTGTCAGAAAAGCCCAAAGAAATTAAAAATTCTTTTAAAAATATAATACCATCAATTATTTCTAGGCCAAATTGTTCAATGTCAGATTGTGTAAAATCTAAGGAATAGATTTTTCTTCGTAAAATAAAATCAATATCGGCATTACCAAAATTTAAAAAAATAATAGAATCTTTCTTAATACAATTTAGCAAAAGTCTAATATAGTCCTGATAATTTTGTTTGTTTTTAAGATGTCTAATACACCAGCCACTCGCCCAGAAAGGATGATATTGTGGATTATCACCAAATATATAATCAAATAATTCTGTTGATGATGAGCCTAAAACAACTAAATCTTTATAATTTTGTGAGGTATTATTATTTGGTAGTATATTTTTTATACCAAATATTTTTTTTAAAAAATTCATATTATTTAAATATTTATTAAATATAAACTAAAAATTAGTATTAATTTATAACTCATGAAAAAAGTTTTCTTTTAATGAGAATTCTAACAGAATTATTTTGTAAAGTCGATAATTGTTATATAAAAAATTTTTCTTATTTTA
>JBHAEG010000027.1:0-2890 GCA_041855445.1 Moraxellaceae bacterium | reverse complement strand
TGATGAAATTCGCCCAACATGGTTTTGGCGTGGGTGGCAAACATTTCGCCTGCCTGCGTCAAACTCATCGCTCTTGTGTTTCGATAAAACAAGGTTTGCCCGAAATCATCTTCTAATTGCTTGATTTGACGAGAAATGACTGAACTGGCGACATCGTATTGACGGGCGACTTCGGAAAAGTTTTTTTCTTTGGCAACAGCTAGGAAAATTTCTAGGGCGTGGAAGGCGGTGTTTTTTGGGTTCATTTGTGTGATTTTAGCAAAGGTGTTTTGTGATTGATGTTATTTTAGCAAATCATAAAGATAATTAAAATACGCACATCTTTTTTATAATAAGGTCAAAATCAATGAGCAAACAAATCCAATTTACCCAAACAGGTTCGCCTGATGTCTTACAAATCGTAGATGTGCAAACACCTGCTCCGAAAGCCGATGAAGTGCAAATTCAAATCCACGCCATTGGCTTAAACCGTGCCGAAATGATGTACCGTGAAGGTGCGTATGTGATTGACCCAGTATTCCCTGCGACTTTGGGTTACGAAGGTGCTGGCGTCGTAACGGCGATTGGTAATGATGTGAGCGAGTTTTCCATTGGCGATAAAGTAAGCATCATTCCGTCCTTTATGTTTACCGAATACAGCACTTATGGCGAACTTATCAATATGCCCAAACACGCTGTTGTCAAACACCCCGACACGCTGACAATGGAACAAGCGTCCGCCAGTTGGATGGCGTTTGTTGCCGCTTATGGCGGACTTTTGGAGTTTGGCAAAATGCAAAAAGGCGATGTTGTGGTGCTGGGCGGAGCAACGAGTTCGGTCGGCTTGGCAAGTATTCAAATCGCTAAAATGCAGGGGGCAACGGTTATCGCTCTGACACGCACACACGCCAAAGGTGATGTACTTTTGGAAAAAGGGGCGGATTTTGTGGTCGCCACAACCGAAGATGATGTTAGTGCAAAACTTCTTGAAATCACAAACGGTAAGGGGGTGAATGTGGTATTTGACCCTGTGGGCGGACAAGGGGCATCACACATTTTTCACGCAATGGCACAAGACGGTCGCTACATCATTTACGGAGCATTAAGCCACGATGATATTGCCGTGCCCGTATTCCCAATTTTAGGTAAGCATTTGACCGTGCGTGGTTATGAACTCTTTGAAATCACGACCGAACCTGACAAACTGGCAAAAGCAAAACAGTTTGTTTATGACGGTTTGGCAAGCGGTCAATTACGCCCAGAAATTGACAAAATCTTTACCTTTGATGAAATGGTTAAAGCCCACGAATATATGGCAAGCAATCAACAGATTGGTAAGATTGTAGTAAAAGTTTAGTCCCTAGTATCACAATGCCGTTTGAAAATTTTCAGACGGCATTTTTGTTTTAGGTTGTCTGAAATTTATTTGTGTTGATTTAGCAAAGGTGTTTTGTAATTGATGTTATT
Organism: Moraxellaceae bacterium; assembly: GCA_041855445.1. Classification (GTDB taxonomy): domain Bacteria; phylum Pseudomonadota; class Gammaproteobacteria; order Pseudomonadales; family Moraxellaceae; genus Faucicola. The sequence goes on along the minus strand of JBHAEG010000027.1, from coordinate 1,444 downwards.
TTAGCAAATTAAATAAGCCATTAAAATACGCCTATCTTTTTTATAACACAGAGAATTTTTTATGAATAAACCACTTTCTCCGACTTTTTCACAAGTCTTCCAACAAAATAAGCTGACCTTTGGTTTAATCGCTCCCTTTAAAGGTTACGACAAGCATTTGCCCGATGAATTAACCGACATTAGCGACACCGCAAAGCTGGCTGAAAACTTGGGATTTTCGGCGTTGTGGGTGCGAGATGTGCCGTTTTACGACCCAAATTTTGGCGATGTGGGACAAGGGCTTGACCCTATGGTTACGCTTGCATTTTTGTCTGCCAAAACCGATAAAATTGCACTTGGCACGGCAGGGCTGATTGCACCACTGCGTTCGCCCATTCACATTGCCAAATCTGCGGTCAGTGTGGATAAACTCAGTAACGGACGGTTTTTATTGGGCTTGTCTAGTGGCGACCGTCCTGTGGAATATCCTGCATTTGGGGCAGATTTTGCAGGGCGTGCCGAAGCGTTTCGTGAAAGCATTGAGCTGATTAAAACCTTGACCGAACAGCATTTTCCGAAATTTAACGGCAAGCATTATGGGAATTTATCGGGTAATTTGGATTTATTGCCCAAACCTGATTATCCTTTGCCGATTGTAGCGATTGGGCGAGCAAGGCAGGAGCTGGAATGGCTTGCCAATGTGCCTGATGCGTGGATTTGGCATGGCGTGAACCCCTATGACACAGCAAACATTATCAAAACCCTTGCCGATTTACGCCAAAAAGACACGCCGACTGCGTTTGGCTATGCCCAGTTTGTAGAAGTAACGGACAATCCGAATGAACCTGCACGATTGTTCAATAATATTTATTTGCGTGGCGGTGCAAAAGGCTTGGCGGAGTTTTGGGCGCAAGAACAGGAAAAAGGGCTGTCGCATTTGGCATTAAACTTAAAACCGACCAATCGCCCTGCTGATGAAGTGTTGCAGGAATTGGCAGAGTATGTTTTGACGAAATTTTGATGAAAAAGCCGTTTGAATTTGGGTTCGGACGGCTTTTTTGTTTTCACTGGACACGTAGTCCTTTTAGGTTGTCTGAAACAAAGTTCAGCGAAGCTAAAATCAGTTTCTGTTATTGGAATGAGGAATGGTGTGCTAATATCCTAATCATACCAATGCAAGAAATGCTGAATTTTGTGTCGAGCATAGTACCAGATGCAGAAATGATTGATATAGAGTGTTTGAAGGAATAGTTGAGGGATAGAGAACGCCGTTTTGAGAAAGGCAATATTTTTCTATAACCAATAGAAAATAAAGTACTAGATTGATATAATTAGACTTATTTCATTTTTTAAATGGGGATAAGTCAATGTTTAACACAATTAAAGCGAATGATATTATTTCTTGGTCAGAAACAATCTATGCTCGTTCTCAATTTGCTGTTTTATTAAGAAAATTAATTCATTC
>JBHAEG010000026.1:0-20590 GCA_041855445.1 Moraxellaceae bacterium | reverse complement strand
TTAAATACTGTCTGCTCAAATAAACTTCTTGAGTTTCTTCATCTAAATGAACGAGTTTTTGTATATTTCGTTCAGCACAAAGATGAAAATCCACACAAGTTGTTTCTTGTCTTTTTATTTTCTTATTGAGTTTTTGAAAACCATCTTCTGATTTCCGTAAGCTTTATATTCTATCATTATTTGGTAGTTTGTCAAGCTTTTATTTCCAAGTTTTTATCAATCTATTAAGTAATTGATTTGCAAGGATTTTATTTCCATTTGCCGTCTTGGTGAGTGCGTATTATACGCTGTTGTTTTTTTTCGTCAAGCATTTTTTTTATTTTTTTTCATTTTTTTGTGATTTATTTTTTATTTCATAAAAAATATGTATATTTTTCATTGATTTATCATTTTTCATGATATATTTTTTTATTGTGAAACAAGTCAATTAATATTTTATCCCATTTATTTAATAAATTTTGTTGGTTATTTGATGAAAAAATTATTTCTATTCGATTGTCAATTTGTGGTTCACCGTCTGATAAATTGATGCTATCAGGGGTAAAATTTAAGCGTTGCCAACCATTTTTTGTGTGAATGATAGCTTTTATACGTTGCCAATCTGGCAATGTGAGCAACCAGTCCATGAGAGCAAGTGCGTCCGTTTGCCAGTTTTCAGGTAGTTGCCAACCAATAATAAAGTAATTTTGTTGGTTATCATGATAGCGAAATGGTAAATGTTTTTGTTGATAATTTATTTGAAGGTTTTGCGGGACAAGTGTTTGCAAGCTAAATTTTTGATAGCTATGATGATTTTTTAGTATTTGTGTTGGTTGATGGAGCATTGTGTTAATTTTCTGATTTTCTGTTTGGTTGCTAAAAAATAGTATTTCAGCATTTGGGTTGTGTTGATAAATCCATGTTTTAAGTTGCTCAATTTCTAAGTTGGTTAAATGTTCAAAGCGGTTAATGATAATATTGTCACTATATTTTATATGTGATTGATAGTTTTCATGAGTTTGATATTTGGTTTGTTGCCATTGTTTGGCATTTAGTAAACAAAAAACCGATTTTAAGGCAAGTGCAGTTTGCCAGTGTGGTTCACAAAGTTGATTAATTAATTCTTTTGGGTGAGCAAGCCCCGTTGGTTCTATCCAAAGTCGGTCTGGGCGATGTTCTGATAATAGTCGAGATAATGCAATTTGTAATGGTAGTTGTGAGGTGCAACAAATACAACCACCTGTTACCTGCTTGACGTTAATTTTTTGATTTTTATTAAATAAATTTTCATCTATACCAATTTTCCCAACTTCATTAACCAATATTGCCCAATTTTGTTGATTTTGCCAATGTTGAATACAATAGTTGATAAAACTGGTTTTTCCTGAGCCTAAAAATCCTATGACAAGATGGCAGGCAGTGTTTTGAATAATGTTCAGTGAATTCATGGCGTTGTCTTTAAATCAAGTAAGTAACTAGAAATTGATAATTAAAATGTTACTAAGCATAAACAATATGCTTGTGAATAAAGTAATTTTTACAATATTTTTTAATTCTGGAGCCAGTTGCTGATTATTGATTTGTTGATTGGCATATTGTTTGACTGTTTTTAAATGTTGATAAATAAGATAAGTTAGTAAAATTAAACTCAATAGATAGCTGTTTTTCTGTAATACTGCATAAATAGCAAACAAAATATAACTAATCGTGATGATTTGCTGATAATAACTTATCATTTTTTGTTTGCCAAGTATGGTAGCAAGCGTATTTTTACCAGCAAGTTTATCTTCGTGAATATCTCGTAAGTTATTAATAATTAATACACAAGTGCATAATAACCCAATTGCAATCGCAATCATAATATCTGTGAGTGTAATTTTTTGGGTTTGTAGGTAAAGACTGCCACAAACGTTAAGTAATCCAAAAAATATAAAAACAGCAATTTCACCTTTTGCACGATAACCATACGGATTTTTACCCATGGTGTATGCCATTGCTGATAAAATTGCAATGATGCCAAATGCTAAAAATAATAAAAAATCCTTTATATTATCAAAACTTAACCATAGTAAGCCAACACCACAGAAAAAGGTAAACCATGCCCAAATGATAATTAGTTTTTTTAAAGTGGCGGGGTGAATAGTGCCTTGGGCAATTTGGCGGTCTTGACGATGGGTATCTGTGCCTCGAATACCATCACCGTAATCATTGGCAAGATTTGATAATATTTGTAAATTTAGTGCAACCCATAAACTGAGTGTTAGAACTAGCCATTGTTGCATACTAAAAACTTGCATTTGTTGGTAAGCAAGTCCATTGCCAACAAGAATACCTGCTATCGCTAGTGGATAGGTACGAGGGCGAGTGGCTTTGATAAAGGCTGAAAAAAATGTCATTGGATTTATGAAAATGCTCTAATAATTATTTATTTAAACTATTAGAGCTTTATTTATCAACAATTATGCTTTTTTAAGTCCTTTTTCAATTAATAACGCTCCTAAACTACCAATTTTCGGCACAGATTGGGTTTGTTGTTTACTTTGTGGTTTAGTTGATAATGAGCGTTTATTTTCTTTGGTAGATTTATCAATTTTTGTCTGAGTTTCTTTGATGGCTTTTCTTGCCCGTTCTTTTTTAGGACGTTCAATACGTTGGGCTGGTTGAAATCTATTGACATCAGTTTTCATGCTAAAACCAATTCGCTTACGTTCAATATCTAATGAAATAATTTTTACTTTGATGATATCACTTGGTTTTACAAAGTTTAATGGGTCTGTGATAAATTCATCACCCATTTCTGAAATGTGTACTAAACCATCTTGATGCACACCAACATCAACGAAACAACCAAAACTTGTTACATTAGTAACAACGCCTTCTAATATCATTCCTTCTCTTAAGTCATTGATATTATTCACACCTTCTGAAAATTTTGCAGTTTTAAACTCGGGGCGTGGGTCATAGGCAGGTTTAGCAAGTTCTTGACGAATCGTTGAAATTTTGATGTCAGCATTTTCTTCATTTTTGCTAACTTCTAATAAATCATTTGTCATCTTAGATAATACTTGTTCATTGCCTAATACATCAGATAAATTTTGCCCTGTCTGTTGCAACCATGATTTAACTAATTGGTAATTTTCTGGGTGTAGTCCTGTAGCATCTAAAGGTTCATCACCACCTCGAATGCGTAAAAAACCTGCAGCTTGTTCAAAGGTTTTTACCCCTAGGCGTGGTACATTTTTGAGTTGTTCACGATTAACAAACGCCCCATGTTCATTGCGATAAGTAACAATTTGTTGAGCAACGTTGCTATTTAATCCTGCAATATGAGCTAAAATCGCTGGGCTGGCAGTATTGACATCAACACCAACAGCATTAACACAATCTTGTGTCACTTTATTTAAACTGTCTGTTAATTGAGTCTGATTAACATCGTGTTGATATTGTCCAACGCCAATGGCTTTAGGTTCAACTTTAACCAACTCTGATAATGGGTCTTGTAAACGCCGTGCAATTGATACTGCACCACGAATTGAAACATCTAAATCACTTAATTCCTGTGAGGCAAGCTCACTGGCAGAATAAACTGATGCTCCTGATTCATTCACAACAACAGAGATTGCTTTAACATCACTATGAGTTGCTAAAACTTCTTTAATCAGGGTATCTGTTTCACGACTGGCTGTACCATTACCAACCGCTATTAAATCTACATTATAATCTTTTAATAAGTTTAAAATCGTGGTTTTTGCGTCATCAACTTTGTTATCTGGTGCAAATGGGTAAACAGTAGCGGTGACATATTTACCATTAGTATCTTTGGCAACCTGTCCAAGACTATCAACAACTGCCATTTTTACGCCGTGACGAATACCAGGGTCCACACCTAAAATGACTTTTTGACCAGCAGGAGCTGCCATTAATAAATGCTGTAAATTGTTGGCAAAAATATCTATCGCTCCAGCTTCTGCTGTTAAACGTTTTTCAGTTAATAATCGATGTTCAATGTGTGGTCGCCATTTTTCCACCCAAAGTTTTTTTGCAAGTTCAGTTAAAAATAAACTGCGTTCAATTGGTTTTTTATCAGTCAAACCAAAATAAGTCACGATTTTTTCAATAAAAATTTGATTATCATTATCCATACTAATGGTCAAAACATTATCTTGACGACCTCGCAACATGGCTAATAGTCGATGATTTGGTAAACGTAATAAATTTTCTTTATGCTCAAAGTAATCTTTGTATTTTTCGCCAGCTTCTCGTTTTTCTTCGCCAACTAATAAACTTTGAATTTGAGCAGTTCTACCAAAATAGACTCTTAAGTTATCGAGTAAATCAAGGGCTTGTGTCCATTCGTCAATAATAATTGCACTCACACCTGCAATTTGTTTTTCAACATCAACAAAAACTGACGGCTCTATTTCGCCATTGTCATTGGTGGTAGGTTCAGGTGGCTGATAATCTTGTAATGCCTGTTCGATGCTGATTTCTTCTGCTAAGATTTTTTGGGCAATTGGCTCTAATCCTGCTTCTTTAGCTTGGCTTGCCAGCGAACGGCGACGAGGACGATATGGTAAATAAATGTCTTCTAGTTCAAGTTTTGAAGTAGCATTACTAATCCGCTCACTTAATTCATTCGTGAGTTTACCTTGACTGGTTAATAACTCAATAATTTTTTGACGGCGTTGAGCCATATCTCTTTCATAATTAAGAAGTTTTTCTAATTTACGCAGTTGTACATCATCAAGTCCTTGTGTTTGCTGTTTACGATAACGGGCAATAAAAGGAATGCTAGCTCCTTCGTCATACAGCTTGACAAATGCGGTAACTTGGCTGGTTTTTACCTCAAGTTCATTGGCCAGTTTATAATAAATTGCTTGTTGTACGCCGTCAGAGAGGACATCAGCCTGAGCGGTCAAGGTCGGTGTTGTCGTCATAATACTTTTGCTTACATTTTTAACAGATGGTTCATTATAGCAAAACCTATTGAAAAGAAAAATCGTAAAATATTTTCACCAATTTTTGTTTGTTAAAATAAAGTTTTGCCATTTGCAAAATCATCATAGTAAATTTATATTTTTTTTGTTTTAATAGTCTAAAAGTCTAAACGAATTTTTTTTAAACTTAAGAGGATAAATACAATGACAGACAATCATATTATTGATAATGTTACTCATCGCATTTTAGTTGTTGATGATGATGCCCGTTTACGTTCACTATTACAACGCTTTTTAGAAGATGATGGCTTTGTAGTGCGGACTGCTCACGATGGTAGCCAAATGGATAAATTGCTACAACGTGAGATTTTTTCATTAATCGTGCTAGATTTAATGTTACCAAATGAAGATGGTATCAGTATTTGTAAACGTTTGCGTGCCGATAACAGCGATATTCCAATTATTATGCTGACCGCTAAAGGCAGTGATGCTGACCGTATTGCTGGTCTTGAAGCTGGTGCAGATGATTACTTACCTAAACCTTTTAATCCAAAAGAATTGCTTGCCCGCATTAAAGCAGTATTACGCCGTCAAAGTCGTGAGCTACCTGGTGCACCAAGCCAACAAATGGAAGTGGTCGAATTTGGGGCCTGGAGTTTAGATTTATCAACACGCACTTTAAAACGTGATGGTAATATGGTTACATTAACAACGGGCGAATTCTCTGTATTAAAAGCCCTCGTTCAACACCCTCGTGAACCTTTAACCCGTGATAAGTTAATGAATTTAGCTCGTGGGCGTGAATGGGGAGCAATGGAACGGTCAATTGATGTACAAGTGTCACGTTTACGCCGTTTAATCGAGGATAACCCATCACAATCACGTTACATTCAAACAGTGTGGGGAGTGGGTTATGTGTTCGTTCCAGATGGTGCAGATAGTTAAATATTTAGTCCTTTGACAAAGAATATGCTTCTTTGACCACCTCACCAATCATTGCAATGCCCTTGATAAGTGTTTCATCATCTTGGGCAATGCTTAAACGAATGCACTCATGAGCATGGCGAAATTCACTTGTATCAATACCAACAAAAAAATGTTCACTTGGAATAATCAATGTGCCTTTTTGTTTTAAACGCTGATATAACTCTGCCGTACTGATGGGTAAATTTTCAAACCATACCCACAAAAATATCGCTCCCTCTGGTTTATGAATTCTTACAGGATAGTTAATAAATTGTTGTTTTAATAAACTAACAGCAAGATTTGCCTGCTTTTGATAAAATGGACGAATATGCTTATCTGACAAAGTTTTGATGCGGTCATCTCTTAACAAAGGACTAGCTATCGTGCCACCAAAACGCGTTGGAGCAAGATTAACAATCGCATTTAAACAACTAATTGCTTTAACAACTTGGGGGCTTGCTACAATAATTCCCGTTCTCACACTTGGCAAACCCACCTTTGACAAACTAAAACATAAAATAATATTATCATGCCATGTTAAATTTGCCTGTGTATAAATGATATTTGGGAAAGGCATACCATACGCATTATCAATAATCAACGGAATTTGATATTTTTGAGCTAATGTATCTAATTTTGCCATTTCCTCATCAGTTAAAACGTTACCTGTTGGATTAGTCGGACGAGAACAGCACATTGCCCCAATACTATCATGTTTTTCTGCTAACAACTTTTCAAGACTAGCAAAATCAACACGATATTTAAAAAATCCTGTATCCCCTTCATAACTAGCATCTTCAATAATCGGCTTTACCGCGATAAAATGCTTACCATCAATATGGGCATCTGCATAACCAATGTATTCAGGCGTTAATGGCAATAAAATTGATTTTGTTATCTCTTTGCCATCATCACTAGAAAATTTTCCACCAAATAAATTAAACAAATAAAAAAACGCATTTTGCGAGCCATTGGTTAAAGCGATATTTTCTGTTGTCAAATTCCAATGATAATGACGATTAAAAAAATCTACCAACACTTCAATAAACTTTATATCACCCTGTGGATTGGCATAGTTACTCATTGACTCTATCGCCGTACTACCTAGCCCACCTTCTGCAAGTGACTGATAAATATCTAAAAACTCCTGATTTATTACATCAATACGAGCAGGATTACCACCACCTAACATATTAACAGGCTTATCACTATTTAACGCATCGCCCAAATCGTCCATTAATTGTAGAATACCACTATTTTTTGTGAATTTTTTACCAAAGTTTGAAAAATGCATAACAATAACCTTTTTTAAATTTTTTTACCAAGTTGATGAGCTTTTTCTCTATTTTTTGTCGTACCATTTTGGTTTTCGCATTTATTTGGGTCATTACCGCAAAATTGACAATACTCATCACCCATCAGATTTGCAACACCACCGCAAGAGCCTTTAAGTGGTTGTTTTTTAATTAAATAACCAATTCCCATCAATAAAAAGAACAGTAAAAATACTACAAAAGTAATGATAAAAATAGGTAATAATTGGCTGAACATCGCAAATTTCCTAATGATTGGTTATAAACCTTATTAGTATAACAAAATTTTTACTAACATTCATGAATAATCAAAATGAAAGGTTTTATATGATTTGTTTTAATAATAATATTTATTTTAGTTAATATTCACCGCTCATCACAGAAATAATCTTTACATAAGTATATGTTTTTCGTATAAATAAATTACACAAAGATAAAGTTTTGTAACGTTTATGCTGTACGATAGGCATCATAAAGTTTTACAAATAATAAAATTTTAAAAAACCAATAATTATATAATTTATAACAATAAGTTGGTTATTTTATAAGTACATAATTATAAAAGGATTTTTAAAAGAATAAAACAGAATTATAACAACAATAATAATAACATACAATTACCCTATACCTAGCCCCACTAAGTATAGGGATTTTTTTCTCTACTATCTTATTTATTTACCTGCTCGAAGCTCTTTCATTTTTACTGTTTCTACGACTTCCCAATCTTCTTTAGATGATGGTTGTTGATTATTTCTTGGTTGTTTTTCTTTGACAAATAGTACAGCCAGTTGATTATCATTGGCAATTTTCAGAGCTTTTTCATAAGGCATAGCTGTTAAAGCAGTTGCCCATGCGTCTGCCAGTGAGGTCGTTTTGTGAGCGACAGTGATTGAACTTAAAGGGGTTGAAATCGGCTGTCCTGTGGTTGGGTCTATTGTATGACTATATAAATTATTGCCAATTTGTAATAAATTTCTATAGTTTCCTGAGGTTGCAAGATTTAGTGAACCAAAATTTTGATTGCTAATAATAGCAATGATTTGTCGGTTTTTAACCTCGCTGTTAAGTTCTGGCTGGTCAATGCCTAGTTGCCATGCTTTACCTTTGTCATTTTTACCAAGAGCCGACACTTCACCCCCTATTTCCACCATATAGTTTTGAATTTTATAATCATTTTTTAGTACATTCGCTATTACATCAACGCCATAACCTTTGGCAACAGCGGAAAAATCTAAGGCGATACCATCTTTACTTTTGCTAATTTTATTGTCAGTGATAGTAACGGCATCAAAATCAACTAAATTTTTAGCTTGTTGTATTTGCTCATTGGTTGGTGGTGCATTAAAGCGTTCTACTGTCATTTTATTGCCAAATCCCCAAAGTTCAACTAGTGGCATAATCGTTGGATTGAATGCTCCTTGTGAGGCTTGATATACTTGTTTAGAGTCTTGCATGACTTGCATAAAGTCTGGGTCAATAGTGATTTGCTCGCCTGCCTTCGCTCGATTAAATGCCATAATAGTAGATGTATCATCATAAGTAGACATGCTTTTATTTATTTCTGCCAAGCGTTTATCAATGCTTGCTTGAATTTGTTGCTTGTTACCATCTGTAGGCATTTCAAAGCGAATATGGTAACTTGTCCCCATTGTTTTACCTTCAATGTAACTATAATTTGGTTTTTTTTCGCAGGCAGTTAATGATGTGGTGATGAGTACACAAATAAATATGATTTTTTTCATGATTTATCTCCTAATTAATAGTTTAATAAAAAAAAGGACGTTTAAACGTCCTTTTATATTGGGTCTTGTAAGGTTTAACCGCCAAAGTTATCAAGCATGATGTTTTCATCTTCTACGCCCAAGCTTTTGAGCATTTTAATGACAGCATCATTCATGACAGGTGGTCCACACATATAAAACTCACAATCTTCTGGTGCTGGGTGATTTTTTAGGTATTCATCATATAATACGTTATGAATGAAGCCTGTGTATCCTGTCCAGTTGTCTTCAGGTTGTGGGTCAGAAAGTGCAACATGCCATTCAAAATTATCAAACTCTTTTGCTAGTCCATCATAGTCTTCTATGTAGAACATTTCACGCACACTTCTCGCACCATACCAAAAACTGATTTTACGGTCAGATTTTAGGCGTTTTAATTGGTCAAAAATATGTGAACGCATTGGTGCCATACCCGCACCCCCGCCAATAAATACCATTTCATTTTTGGTTTCTTTGGCAAAAAATTCACCATAAGGGCCTGATACGGTAACTTTGTCGCCTTTTTTTAGGCTAAATACCCAAGATGACATTTTCCCAGGAGGAATGCCTTCTGGACCTCGAGGCGGTGGTGAAGCGATACGAATGTTAAATTTGATGATGCCTTTTTCTTCTGGATAGTTTGCCATTGAGTATGCTCGAATGACAGGCTCATCAACTTTTGATACATAACGCCATAGATTAAATTTATCCCAATCTTCGTGATATTCTTTACCAATATCAAAATCTTTATAGTGTACTTCATGTGGTGGTGCTTCTAACTGTACATAACCACCTGCACGAAAATGTACTTCTTCGCCTTCTGGAATTTTTAACACTAATTCTTTAATAAAGGTTGCAACGTTATCATTAGAAATAACTTCACATTCCCATTTCTTCACATCAAAAAATTCAGGGTCAATTTCGATTTTCATGTCTTGTTTAACGGCAACTTGACATGCTAAACGCATATGGTCACGAATTTCACCTTGAGTAAAATGTCCTTCTTCTGTTGGTAAAATAGAGCCACCGCCTTCAATCACTTTACAACGGCATTGTCCACAAGTACCACCACCACCACAGGCTGAGGATAAAAACACCCCTTTATTAGCGAGGGTTTGTAATAATTTACCACCTGCTGGCGTAACGATATTATTTTCAGGATTATCATTAATATTAATGGTAACGTCACCAGTACTCACCAAGCGAGAGCGAGCTATTAAAATCACGGCGACTAGCCCCATGATAATCAGGGTAAACATGGCAACGCCACCAATCGCTGTACCAAACTCCATGAGATTTTCCTTTTATATTCAAATAATTATATCAAATTGACATACCACCAAATGACATAAAGCCCAGTGACATTAGGCCAACTGTGATAAATGTAATCGCTAAGCCACGCAATGGGGCAGGCACGTCAGAATATTTTAACTTTTCACGAATGCCTGCTAATGTTGCAATCGCAATCGCCCAACCAAGCCCTGCACCCACACCATACACGGCAGATTCTGCAAAGTTGTAATCACGTTCAACCATAAATAGTACGCCACCCATAATCGCACAGTTTACCGTAATCAATGGTAAAAATACGCCTAATGCGTTATATAAAGATGGCACAAATTTATCTAAAAACATTTCCATAATTTGTACAACGGCAGCAATTAAGGCAATATAGCTTAACAAGCCTAAAAAGCTTAAGTCGATTTTTGGAAACCCTGCCCAAGCTAACGCCCCATCTTTTAATAAAAATTGATATAACAGGTTATTTAAAGGTACAGTAATCGCCATTACAATCACAACGGCAATCCCTAAACCGATTGAAGTTGATACTTTTTTGGAAATTGCAATAAATGTACACATTCCTAAAAAGTATGCTAACGCCATATTTTCAATAAAAACAGACGTAATAAATAAACTAACATAATGACCCATTAGTGTTTACCTCCATGCAACATACCTTTTGATTGAGGTTTCATTACAAATTCAGCATCTTCTATTTGTTCTGGTTTCCATTTACGGATAATCACAATAAACAAAGCAATAATAAAAAATGCTGATGGTGGCAATAACAATAAGCCATTTGGTACATACCAACCACCGTCAGTAACAACGTCTAACAGTCTTACCCCTAAAATTGTGCCATTACCAAATAACTCACGCACAACAGCAACAAACATTAATACTGTACTATATCCTAAACCATTACCAATCCCATCTAAAAAGCTAGGGATAGGTGGATTACTCATAGCAAATGCTTCCGCACGTCCCATAACGATACAGTTAGTAATAATCAAACCAACGAAAACTGATAATGATTTACTAACATCATAAGCCACAGCTTTTAAAATTTGGTCAACCACAATAACCAATGATGCAATAATGACCATTTGCACAATAATACGAATACTGGCAGGGATATTATTACGAATAATTGAAATAAAAAAACTAGAAAAAGCAGTGACTAATGTCAAACCTACACACATAACAAACGCATTTTGTACGCTTGTTGTCACCGCTAATGCAGAACAAATCCCCAAAATCTGTAGGGCAATGGGATTATTATTAAAAATCGGCTGGGTTAAAATGGCTTTGGTATCTGCTTTTGCCATATTACACCTCCCCTTTGCGTAAGTTATCAATAAATGGCTGATAGCCATCTTTGCCTAGCCAAAATTGGATAAAGTTGTTTACGCCTCGTACAGTCAAAGTCGCACCACTAATACCATCAATATAATTTTCTGTAGGTTTTGGTGAGCCATATTTTACTACACCTGTGACGACTTCGCCTTTATCATTATAAGCTTGTTTACCAGGCCATAACGCTAACCATTTTGGTTCTTCAATTCTAGCACCCAGACCAGGTGTTTCTTTATGAGAATAAAAACTTAATCCTTTAATCGTGTTTAAATCTTTTTCTAAGGTCAAAAAGCCGTAAATCGTTCCCCATAAGCCATAACCTTTAACAGGTAATACCAACATTTCTGGGGAACCACTGGCATCAGGTTTAATATAGACTTTGGCAAATTTAGGTTTTACTTTGATATTTGCAGGGTCTTCTGTTAAAGCAATGCCAAGTGATGGATTTTTGCTGGCACTTTCTGGGTCATAACTATCAACATTAGTAATCCCCGCCTGTTTTAGCTCATCATCAGTTGCATATTTGCCCGTTTCCATATTAACGAGTTTAACCTGAAACTCACTAAAGCTTTTTTCAATACTTGCATTACTGGTATTTTCTCCAAGCAAGCCTGCGGCTAATAAAATATTTTTGTTACGGTCTAATGCCTGATTGTTCAGCTGTTGTTGCTTTAAACCAACGGCAACTGCCGAAACTAAAATCGAACACACCAAACACAAAGCAAGTGCTGTTATCGCCGTACGAACATTACTATCTTTACTGTTTGACATAACGCATTCTCCGTTTGATATTAGCTTGAGTGACAAAATAGTCAAATAACGGGGCAAACAGATTAGCAAACAAAATAGCCAACATAATACCCTCTGGGAAAGCAGGATTAATTACACGAATTAACACCGTCATAAAGCCAATCAAAATCCCATACCACCAACGACCAACATTTGTCATCGCTGCAGAGACTGGGTCTGTTGCCATAAATACCATACCAAAGGCAAAGCCACCTAATACAAAATGCCACCAAAACGGCATCTGATGCAACACATTATCAGCAGAACCAAACACATTGAACAATAACGTTGTGCCAATCATACCCACCATCACGCCTGCCATAATCCGCCAAGACGCAATTTTTGTTAATAATAGCCCCACCGCACCAATCAAAATCGCTAAAGTTGAAACCTCACCAACACTACCTGACATATTACCTAAAAACGCATCTGTCCAAGTAATCACATTGCCATACGCATCAACGAATTTATCTGGTGACACGCCAAGAGCCGCCAAACCTAATGGGGTCGCCCCTGAAAAACCATCAACTGCCGTCCAAACAGTATCCCCCGAAATCGCTGCTGGGTAAGCAAAATATAAAAACGCACGTCCCGCTAAAGCAGGATTTAAGAAGTTTTTACCAGTACCACCAAATACTTCTTTAGCAACAACAACCCCAAACGTAATCCCCATCGCAACTTGCCATAAAGGAATATTTGGCGGTAATGTTAAAGCAAATAAAATAGAAGTCACGAAAAAGCCTTCATTAACTTCATGTTTACGGAATATCGCAAACAACACTTCCCAAAAAATCCCCACAACGAACGTCACAAGGTAAATTGGCAAAAACTGCATCGCACCATAAATAAAACACGCCAAAATACTATTTGGGTCATAACCAAACATACCAGTAATCATGGTACGCCAACCCGTTGGCTGTAAGCCTTGAGAAGCAATCGCTGTCAATGCCTGAAAACCAACATTATACATTCCCCAAAACATCGCAGGAAATGCACACAGCCATACTGTAATCATAATGCGTTTTAAATCAATACCATCACGCACATGAGAAGCACTATAAGTTTTTAAATTTGGCTGACGAAAAAATGTATCAAACATTTCGTACACAGCAAAATATTTTTCATATTTTCCACCGTGACTAAAATGTGGCTCCATTTTATCAAATATATTATGAATAAATTTCACCCGTTAGCCCTCCATCTCAATACGGGTCAAATTATCCCGTAAAATGTCACCAAACTCATACTTTCCTGGGCTAACAAATGTACACAAGGACAAATCTTCCTCATCTAATTCTAATGCCCCTAATTGCTCCGCCTGTAAAATATCCTCTACAATCAACGAACGTAATAATTGAGTTGGCAAAATATCTAATGGCATAACTTTCTCATAACTACCTACTGGCACCATTGCACGAGGTGAACCATTTGTAGAACTAGTCATCGCAAACTTTTTGCCTTTAAAAAATTGAGAAATATAAATTGGCATCACTGAAAAACGACTTGCCCCTAAAGTAAAGAAATGCAATGTTGGGCGTTCATGACCTTCAGCAATCACAGATACCTGTTGATGAAATCTTCCCAAATATGCCACAGTACCAGAAGCTTTACGTCCCGACAGCACTGACCCTGAAATAACCCGATTATCACCACTGGCAAGCTCATTGCGTGTTAATGCCAATAAATCTGCACCACGTTGAGTTTCAATTAAACGAGGCTTATTCACCACAGGTCCTGCCAAACTGACTAAACGTTTACTATAAACTTCACCCGTTGTAAACAATTTACCAATAGCAATCACATCTTGATAACCAATTGTCCAAACCGTCACATGACGACCTACAGGACGCAAAAAATGAATATGCGTACCAGACAATCCAGCAGGGTGTTTACCTGCAAAATCATGATAACTAACATTAGATAATGAAACTTTATTTACTTTTGCATCAGCATGATGACAAACATAAACTTTAGGAGCGAGTGTCGCAATGACAGCCAACCCATCATTTAACGCTTGTTGTTCTTTCTCAATCAGCACCATTGGATTAAACGCCAATGGATTTGTATCCATCAAATTTACAAAAATACCCGCAGGCGTACTATCAATAGCAGGTGTACGGCTAAACGGGCGAGTACGAAATGCCGTCCATTCCCCAGACTCAACGAGCTGTTTTACAACCGTATCTCTAGGTAACGATGCTAGTTTATCAGATTGATATTGTTGAAATTTTTTAGCAGAAATATTATTATCAACCTGTATCACTAAACTTTCAAATACACGTCGCTCACCACGATTTATTGCCACTACCTTGCCTGATGCTGGAGCGGTAAAAATCACACCTTGTCGCTTTTTATCTTCAAACAACGGCTGTCCTTTGGCAACAATATCACCTTCCTGCACAAGCATGGTGGGTTTCATGCCAATATAATCATAACCTATCAGAGCCACTTTTTCAGAGGTAAACTGACCAATTTCAAGGGACGGCTCGCCAGCGATGGGAATGTCTAGTCCTTTTTTAATGGTAATCATAAGCACTCAACTTTGTACGTTTCAATCATATTCACAAACAATGTGAACAGTTTTTTGAGATAAGTCTCACCATTTTACCTATACAATCATTTCCAAATGAAAGTTAAACATTTTTAGAAATTAGATACAATGATGAAAAACAAATAAAAAAGGTATTAGGTTTTCAATTCAAATAGTTATAATATGACATAACTAAAAAATTTATCTCCAAATTACCATACAAATACGCAAAATTGTTTAACTTGACTTTACATTATACGGTAAAATTATCCACAAATTCTAGCAAAACTATCTCAAATATTGCAATTTTGCAAAAATTCTGCAACTTTATAACAGTTTTTAGGTAAACTTAAGGATACAGCGATGAACAAACCCACACTAATTATCCCAGCTATCGACTTAAAAGATGGCAAATGTGTACGCTTAAAACAAGGTCGTATGGAAGATGACACAATTTTTTCTGATGACCCAGTGGCAATGGCAAGTCGTTGGGTAAATGAAGGGGCTAGACGATTACATTTAGTTGATTTAAATGGAGCTTTCAATGGCGTTCCTGTACACAAAGAAGTCGTCACTCGCATTGCCAAAGCCTATCCAAAACTACCCATTCAGCTAGGTGGTGGTATTCGTAGTTTAAATACAATTCAACATTATTTAGAAGCAGGGCTAAAATATATTATTATTGGAACAAAAGCTGTAGAACAACCTGAATTTGTTGAAGAAGCTTGTCGAGAATTTGCAGGACATATTATTGTTGGCATTGATGCCAAAGATGGTTTAGTTGCAACACATGGTTGGGCAAATGTTACAGATATTAAAGCCACTGAATTAGCAAAACGTTTTAGTGATGCAGGCGTATCCTCAATTGTTTATACAGATATTTCTCGTGATGGCATGATGCAAGGGGTAAATGTTGAACAAACAATTAATCTTGCCAGACATGCCAGCATTCCTGTCATAGCCTCAGGCGGGGTCACAGACTTGCAAGATATTGAAAACTTAAAGCCTTATAGTAAATATCTTGAAGGTATCATTACAGGGCGGGCAATTTATGAAGGTACACTAGATATCGCCTCTGCCCAAGCTCTCTTAGATGACAATTAACCACATGATAATACATTGAATAATTACTTAAAAGGTGGTAAATTGCCACCATAAACACATAAGCAGGGGTGCAAATGATTGTACAAACATTAAACAATCATTTGCTGAGAAATACCCTTTGAACCTGATTTGGCTAATACCAACGTAGGGACGCTTATATCCTGATTTTTATATAAATTTTGATTAAAAATTTGGTTATTATCCTTACCGACAGAAATAGGGAAATATTCCGCTTGATTGTGTTTTTATTTAATCTATTTTTAGTAAGGATACATGATGAACACATCTAAATCTATCAATGATTTTGATAATCAAGCCCAAGATTTAACTCGAACGCTACCAGCATCAAAAAAAGTTTACATTCAAGGCTCTCGCCCAGATATCCAAGTACCAATGCGAGAAATTACCCTCACTGATACCCCAATAGGCTTAACCTCTGGTGAACAAGGTAGTGAGCATAATCCACCCTTTTATGTATATGACACATCTGGCGTTTACACTGACCCAAATATTAATATTGACTTAACAAAAGGTCTGCCAAAATTACGGGAAAAATGGATTGAAGAACGTAACGACACTGAAAAATTGAGTAAACTCTCTAGTCAATATGGCAATCAACGAGCCAATGATATTAGTACCGCAAATTTACGTTTTGCCCACATAGATAAACCCCGCCGTGCTAAGTCAGGGGCAAATGTTACTCAAATGCACTATGCCAAACGTGGAATTATTACTCCAGAAATGGAATTTATCGCCATTCGTGAAAATCAAAGACAACATGAATTAACAGACATGCGACAACATCTTGGCGAAAACTTTGGGGCGAATATTCCAAAACTCATAACACCTGAATTTGTTCGTCAAGAAGTCGCCATGGGTCGGGCAATTATCCCTAATAATATCAATCACCCAGAAAGTGAGCCAATGATTATTGGACGCAATTTTTTAGTAAAAATTAACGCTAATATTGGTAACTCTGCTCTAGGTTCAAGCATTGAAGAAGAAGTTGCAAAAATGACTTGGGCGACTCGTTGGGGAGCTGATACCATCATGGATTTATCCACAGGTAAACATATTCATGAAACCCGAGAATGGATTATTCGTAATTCACCTGTACCAATTGGTACTGTACCAATTTATCAAGCCCTTGAAAAAGTGGGAGGTGTTGCTGAAGATTTAACTTGGGATAT
Organism: Moraxellaceae bacterium; assembly: GCA_041855445.1. Classification (GTDB taxonomy): domain Bacteria; phylum Pseudomonadota; class Gammaproteobacteria; order Pseudomonadales; family Moraxellaceae; genus Faucicola. Next base: position 3,385 of record JBHAEG010000026.1, on the reverse strand, counting down.
TTTTAAGGACACCTTAATAGAGCAGGCAGAACAAGGCGTGGATTATTTTACCATTCATGCGGGCGTATTATTGCGTTATGTACCACTCACGGCCAATCGCTTGACAGGTATTGTCTCTCGTGGCGGTTCAATTATGGCTCAATGGTGTTTAGCTCATCATAAAGAAAATTTTTTATATACGCATTTTGAAGATATTTGTGACATCATGAAAGCGTATGATGTAACATTTAGTTTGGGCGATGGTTTAAGACCAGGCTGTATTCAAGACGCTAACGATGATGCCCAATTTGGTGAATTACGCACCCTAGGCGAACTGACTCAAATCGCATGGAAACATGATGTACAAGTCATGATTGAAGGCCCTGGACACGTTCCCATGCACAAAATCAAAGAAAACATGGATTTACAACTTGAAGTTTGTCATGAAGCCCCTTTTTACACACTAGGACCATTAACAACCGACATTGCTCCTGGCTATGACCACATCACCAGTGCAATTGGTGCTGCAATGATTGGTTGGTATGGTACAGCAATGCTATGCTATGTAACGCCAAAAGAACATTTAGGCTTACCCAACAAAAAAGATGTGAAAGATGGTATCATTACTTATAAAATTGCAGCCCATGCTGCCGACCTTGCAAAAGGACACCCAGCCTCTCAAGCACGTGACAATGCACTATCCAAAGCACGTTTTGAATTTCGCTGGGAAGACCAATTTAACTTGGCATTAGACCCTGATACTGCTCGAGATTTTCATGATGAAACCTTACCAAAAGACACTCATAAATCTGCACACTTCTGTTCAATGTGTGGACCTAAATTTTGTTCAATGAAAATTACCCAAAATGTTAGAGATTATGCCAAAGACATTGAAATTCAACAAGGTATGCAAACCATGAAAGAAAAGTTTCATAAAGAAGGTAAACAGTTATATAAAGAAATTTAAACTTTAAGCAAATTTCACTATACCTATTCGCTACTTGTATAACAACAATTGCTTATTCAAGTAGCAGTATGTTAAATTAACACAAGCTATCACTAAAAACTACGGTCATATTTATGCAAAATATTCATGAATACATGCACTCAAGCAATTTTCTTGCAAACTATTATCAAAAAACACAGAATTTTAAACGCTGACATTAAATTTGAAATATCTAGAAATTAACAATTTATCCAAAACAAAACTCAAACAAGTATTGTAACTCTACCAACTATTAAATTAAGAATATTTTTAATGAAAATTAATATCGAAAACCACCCATTTCCTCCTGTATTACCTGCCCATGCGACCGCCCTGATGATGGGAACAATGCCACCCACACCAGACAAATGGTGTATGCCCTTTCATTACCCAAATTTTATCAATGACATGTGGCGGATTTATGGACAAATTTTTTTCAATGACCTTAATTATTTTCGTATCAACAATGAAAAACGTTTTGACCATCACAAAATCGAAAATTTTTTACATGAAAAAGGGATTGGCGAATGCCCAACGGTGACCCAAATTATCCGAGAAAAAGGCAATGCCTCTGATGACAATTTAACCATTATTTCAACCGTAAATTTAAAAAATATCTTGCCATTAGTACCAGACGTTAAATGGTTGTTTACCACAGGTGGAAAAGCAACAGATATTTTAATTGACCTAATTAATCAAGCTAACCCTCAACAAAAACCTATTAAAACCCCAAAAATCAACCAGCCTATTCCAATTGAAATTTATGGACGACAACTTACAATTTATCGACTCCCTTCTTCTTCAAGAGCATATCCCCAACATCTAGATAAAAAGATAGCCGATTATCGTAAGTTTTTTATCATAGCAGGATTAATTACTGATAATTAATAATACCAATTATCATATCCACGACTAATACGGTCATATTTTTGGCAAATTTTCTCTTCGCTTAAACTTTCTTCACAAATGCCATATTGTTTTTTCATCTCATAAATATTTTGAGCTTGATTATGATATTGTATGCGTAATTCTCGTTTTAATTCATCAGCATAACGCCTCGCTGATGGGTCTGTAGGAGTTTCCATATCTAATTTTTTTAGGCGTTTTTCAATATCAACAAAATCCTTTTCTTTTCTATTAATTAATTCTTTAGCAATTTTTAAATCTTTTTGCTGACTATAAGTTTTCTCAACCTTATCTTTTAAATGATTAGGACAAATACTTAATAAAGGTTGATTATTATCAGCCAGTTTTTTAACATTATCCGTATGACAATATAAATCTTCAATCCCTTGTCTACGGTAACGTTCCCAAATTGCCCGTTGATACTCTATATTCACTTGATAAGTTGAACATCTTACTACATAGCTATCAAATGTCTGTGCATCTCTACCTTTACCACCATCTTGATAACCAATATTTCCCCAGTCTGCCGAGCTACATCGATGTTGTGACCATTCAGACGTTGATGGAACTCGCCATTCCGAAGCACAACCTACCAACACCAACCCAAACAATACACTTACTCCAATTTTTATATTCATCACTACCACCCTCTAGATATTCTTTCATAATATCGACATAACTCTTTAGAAGCACTACTATCACACATACCATTTTTTTCACGGATATAAAAAATATCATATGCCAAATCACGGCGTTTTTTTTCTAATTCTCTTTTTAATTCATTAGCATAACGATTATTAGCATCGCTTTCCTGATTTAACGTTTTTAATCGATGCTCCACTTCTTTTAACGATTTTTCTTTTTCACTTAAAAGTTTTTCAATCTCTATACGTTTTTCTTCATCTTTATAAATGTCACGTAACGTTCTTTGTTTATCAACAGAACACAATGAATAATTAAAATTACGATTTGCTTTAGCAAAATTACGCACTTGTTGCTCTGTACAATATTGCGTATCAATCCCTGCTATTCTACCTTGTTCCCAAAGTTTTTGGTTTGGTGTAATACTAAATTTACGACATATCTCAGTATGTTTAGTAAATAAATCTAAACTACCACCTTTACTACCATCACGATAACCAACCTCATACCAATCAGATAACTCACACCAATTTTGTTGTTTATTTTCAACATATTCACGATACGCCGTACAAGCTGGTAAATTTACCATCATTACTGCAAGCAGTAATAATGTTATTTTTTTATATAACATATACTACCTCTCAACTCATAAATTATAATTTTAGTAACCATATAAAATAGCATACAATATAATAAATCTACATACAATAATAAAACATGAACTTTGAGGACAAAAATCAGGCAATAAAAAAGCCCCTTTCGGGGCTTTGGAATAGAGGTGCTGACGATGACCTACTTTCACATGGGCAAGAGCCACACTATCATCGGCGTATTGACGTTTCACTTCTGAGTTCGGGAAGGTATCAGGTGGTA
>JBHAEG010000025.1:0-2990 GCA_041855445.1 Moraxellaceae bacterium | reverse complement strand
TTTTAATTAGTAAAGATGAAAAGCTAACTTGTCATTATAACAATTGTGTTTGGTAATATAAGGAAAACCCCATGACTGATTTAACTCAAAACACCTATCTTAATGTACGCCAACCCACTCAAGTGGCAGGCGAAATGACTTTAACTTGTGCCGATATTAGCGAAGGTAGCACCCTAAGTAATGACTATGTGGCTAATGTTTGGGGCTATACAGGCGAAAATATCAGCCCTGAGTTGGTTTGGGAAAATGCCCCTGAAGGGACAAAAAGTTTTGCTCTAACCCTATATGACCCTGACGCACCCACGGGCTGTGGTTTTTGGCATTGGAATGTATTTAATATTCCTGCTGATTGGAATAAATTACCCCAAAATGGTTCAAATAACTTTGGGCATGGTGTGGTGGAGCTAATGAATGATGCAGGATTAATGGGTTTTATTGGTGCATTTCCGCCCAAAGGCGATATTCCGCATCGTTATATTTTTACGTTATATGCTCTAAGTGACACTTTGGAATTACCTGAAACCATCAGCCCTGCGGTACTTGGGTTTAATTTAAATGGTAAAGTGTTGGCGACGGCGACTTTAACAGCTTATTATAGTTGGTAAATTTGTAATTTGGGGCTTTTATGAAAAAGCGATTACTGATATTGAGCGGCATAATAGGATTGGGAATATTCTCTCAGTCCGCTGTGGCGGGGTGCTATTGTCCATCAGGGCAGTGGCATGGTAACTCTTGTGTTGTTCCTAGACCAAATGGCAGCCTTGCTTTGGATAGCCCCATTTGTACGCCTGATGCCATTCCAGAACAAAATCGCCCATTAACACTTGAAGACATGCAAATGCTCGGTAATAGCCGTGATTTTGCCTTATCATTTAGCCCAAAAACAGGCGATTATGGCTTGGTGGTGCATAATATGGTGGAAGAAGAGCGTCAAGGGCGTTATTATTCCCAAGATGATTTAAAGGCTTTGGCACATCTTGAATGTGTCGCCAAAGAAAATAATGAAACATCGGTCAATCTAGCCAAAAAAGCTAATAAAAAACTTGCCAAAGATTTATTAAAAAATAGCACTTGCCAAGTTCAGCCGTTACAGCCTTATTTATACAATCAATTATCATTATGGCGTGGTCAAAAAAGTAATGGCAATTGGGTGATGTATTTTTTGCAATATAATGCCAATGCGTATCCGCAACAGCAAATGGATGATGTGGTTTCTCGTTGCCAAAAAGAAACCAAACAATGTATAAAAATAGGCGTATTTGGTAATAAAACGGGTATATTTTGATTTGATGAGGAGTGATTCATGTTTCTTGAATTAAAAATACCGCCTGCACTTTTGGTCATTATTGTTGCTGTCATTATGATGATTCAATCAAAATTAGTTATTTTGCCTTTTAAGTCATCATGGTTAATTGCAAGTGGTATTGTGTTATTAGGAATCGTGATTATTGGCATGGCGGTATGGCAATTTAAAAAAGCCAAAACCACCGTTAATCCAATGACGCCCAATCAAAGTAATCAAATCGTCAATACAGGCATATTTGCACTAAGTCGCAATCCGATGTATCTAGGTATGGTAATCATATTGATTGGTATGGCACTATTATTTGGTGAATTAATATCTTTTATTTGGGTGATTGGTTTTGTATTGTATATGACAAAATTTCAAATCAAACCCGAAGAGCGGATATTGACCGAAAAATTTGGCGATGAATTTGGACGCTATTGTCAAACAGTCAGACGTTGGATTTAATTTTAATTGTTAATTAAGGTAATGTTATGAAAAAATACACCATTGAAACAGGCATTGTTGCACCGCTTGACCGTGCCAATGTGGATACGGATTTAATTATCCCAAAACAGTTTTTAAAATCCATTAAACGTACAGGGTTTGGCGATAATTTATTTGATGAATTACGCTATCTTGATGAAGGTTATTTGGGTCAAGATATTGCCAAACGCCCAAAAAATCCTGATTTTGTATTAAATCAAGCACGTTATCAAGGGGCAACCATTTTACTGACTCGCAGTAACTTTGGTTGTGGTTCAAGCCGTGAACACGCTCCTTGGGCATTAAATGAATACGGCTTTCGTACTATCATCGCTCCAAGCTATGCCGATATTTTCTTTAATAACAGTTTTAAAAACGGTATGTTGCCTGTGATTTTAACTGAAAGTGAAGTTGATGAATTATTTAAAGAATGTGTGGCAAATGAAGGCTTTACATTAACGGTGGATTTGGAAAGTCAAAAGGTAATTTCGCCAAATGGCAAAGAATATCATTTTGAAGTCGATGCGTTTCGTAAGCATTGCTTATTAAATGGCTTAGATGATATTGGTTTGACCTTGCAAAATGCAGACGATATTAAAGCCTTTGAAGAAAAAGCCAAACAAGAACGTCCTTGGGTATTTAAAGAATGGACGGCTTAAAAATGACATTATCAAAACAGATTTTTAAACCCAAAGAATGCCCTTATTGTCATAAAATTATTGATGACAGTGGTTTTATAAAATAACTTGTTAAGCTTTATTCTATAATAGGTAGCCAAATTTATTGTAATCATTGTAAGAAAAAATTGGATAAAATATTGCCAATTAAATTGATTTCTTATGGTGGTATTGCTTTGATTATTACTTGGCATATTGGAATTTATCTATTGGGTGGATATTGGGCAATTTTATCTATTTTATTGGGTTTATTGATTGTTTTGTATATTTTTATTGGGATTATCAATTCACCTTATAAAGTTTTTGAAAAATAAATTAGGAGTATTTTAAATGACAAAACACATTGCAATTTTAAAAGGTGACGGTATCGGACCTGAAATCGTTGCCCAAGCGGTGAAAGTGCTAGATAAGCTGATTGCTGATGGCTTAGATGTTACTTACGAATACGCCAAATTAGGCGGTGAAGCCTATGACACTTACGGTTCGCCATATCCTAGCCAGACCCAAGAAATCGTACGAAAAGCAGACGCTGTACTGCTTGG
>JBHAEG010000024.1:0-12997 GCA_041855445.1 Moraxellaceae bacterium | reverse complement strand
GTTTGCACATTCAACGCCATCGCCCGTTCAAACTGTGCGGTTTTAATCAATGTGGGGCAAAAATCACGATTGCCTGCCAAATTATTATTCACACGCCAACGTGGGCATTTTTCAATTTGCCCATTTGATGCGGTAATCAAATATTTGTCTGATAATACATCAATATAATTTCCGCCAATCTGCTCGGGAACGGTTAATGATTTATCGGTCAGCCATTCATACAAAAACGCAACACGGCGTGCATATTGTCCTGTGGGTTCGGTATCAATCCAATCTTGAATGATGTGTGGGTCAATGGCATCAAACAAGCGTGCCAAAAATTCCAAATGCACAATTTCATTACGCAAATGAAATTGCAGATGAGCCACCAACGAATTATCAGGGCGATAGCTTTCAGGATACCACTCTTGGCGAAAGCCTGTTTCTCGCTCGGTTTGGGTTTTTCGGCGAGTGGCGATACCACTCACCACAGGCAAACGTGCAAACGGCTTTATCCCTGTGTGCTGTATCAGCCACAACGCACCAATGGGGTCGTCTATTGTATGACTCATCGTAGATACCAAATCAATTTCAAGAGCGTTCATTTTAGCAAAATCAATTTTGCTTGCATAGAATTGATTATTTTTATGCTTTTTTGCATAAAATCGGTTTTGCTTGTTTAAAATTGATTATTTTTAGCCCTTTTTGCTCAAAATCAATTTTGCACTACCCGTCTTTTACCTGTTACCACTTCGTTAATCAGTACGGTTTTGTACTCTTTTAATTTTTCAATTTGAGCCAGTTTGATGTTAATGGCGTGGTCAATTTTGGTGGTTTGCTCATCTAAATATTCAATAATCATTTGTTGTTCACTTAATGGTGGAAGTGTAATTGAAAAATTATTATATTTTTCTGCACTAACATTTTGTATAGTGGCTTGAATTGTATTATTGAAAATAAAACCCCAATATATTTTACTTTGAAAATATAAATATACAAATCTTGGAAGAGAGATATTTTTATTTACTCTTGCTCTTATTAAATAGCCAGCAAAACAACTTTCACCAAATATATCCTGAAAATAAAATGATTTACCAACAGTTGCCCCGCTTCTTGCTAATAAAATATCTTCATTTTTCAATAAATAAAACTTAGCAATATTCATTGGCAAGGAGCGAAAAGTATTATCTTTTAATGTTCCATCATCGTTCATATCTGTGATACGAATATATCTAGGGAAATTTCTGTCATTGCTTTCTGCACTTTCATTTGCACCATACATCAATGGTTCAGATAGTAAATATTTCAATTTCTTCACTTCCCAATGTTCCGGCACTTCGCCCAACCATTCCACGCCCGAATCTTTAAAAGAAACATTGGAATCTAAGCCACGTGTTACGGCAGTTTGAATGACAATTTGTTAGCGTTCTTTGAGTAATTTAATTTGCTGTTGTTCCAATTCAATGGCACGGTCAATTTTAGCGGTTTTCTCGTCTAAATATTGGGCGATGGCGGTTTGTTCTTCATTTGATGGAATAACAAAAGGTATGGATTTCATTCGGCTTTTAGATAAATCCCATTTCCCAATTCTCACACCATCAGATGCACTACCAAAAAAGGAAATGTAAACTTTACTGCGAATAGCCCAATGAAAAAATTGGGGATTAATCGCTTTAATAAAATTAAAAATATAATAAGCTGGGCTGACAATACCTGTAAAATTTGAAACCCCATAAGAACCTTGCCAAGCTTTCATCTTATTCATTCCAAATTGTCCTTTTTTTAAGACTTTATAATTGCTTAAATCATCAGGAATAAAATTATGATTACTTTCTTGGTCTTCTATATCTCGTTCAATAACACCTAATTCTCGTGTAATTGACAATAATGGCAAATCAGGACGATTTTTTTCTGATACAGGCAATAAAATTTTTCCTAATGAACTAATTTCCCAATGTTCCGGCACTTCGCCCAACCATGCCACACCTGAATCTTTATAGCTGTCGTATCGGTTCATTTCTTTACCTTTAAATTTATTTGGTTTTTCAGGCTACCTGAAATTTATTTAATATTTAATCCGCCAAAATTTCACTAATCAAACCATCGGCTTGACTTTCCAACGCCAAAATATCTTTTGCCACTTCGCTCAACGTGCGTAAGGGTTTGTGGCGGTAAAAATATTTGTTAAAGCTGATTTCATAGCCAATTTTGATACTATCCATATTCAGCCACGCTTCATCAATATGCGGTTTCACTTCGGTTGTAAAATAGGCGTGAATGGCTTGTGTGAGCGGTACAGATTCGCTGTCCCGAAGTTCGCTACTTGATTCATATTGCACAAATTCACCTGCTTTGCCTGTGGGGTAGTAGCCAAAATCGGCTAATTGCGAAGCCGTACATTGATAGCGTTGGCATAATTCGTCAATTTCATTGGCACTTAATTTTACGGTTTTGCTGATGACTTTTTCTGCCGTTTCGTTGTACCAGCTCACCGCACTTAAAATTGTATTTTTTTCGCTGGCGGATAATTTAATGGACTTATCTTTGAGTGCTTTATCTACTCGTTGTTTCAATTCATTAAAATCATCAAATTGTGTTTCGCCAAATTCAGCTTGCAATAATTGGGCGGTTTGGTAGAGCATTTGGGCTTTTTGCCATGTTTTGACATCAAGCAATTTGCTTTTGGCTTTGTTGTTTAGGGCAATGCCTTGTTCTTCACACCAAGCGGTGATTTCTTTGTCGGTATTTTTCAGGCTGTCGGCTTGATAGACCGCATCGCCATATTTGCCGTATAAATATTGCATGGGCTCTAACAGCGATTTGTCAAAACGCAAACTGGCAATATGTTCTGTCGTAAATTGGGCGTTGCGGCGGTCAGGGCGTTCAATGGTGATTTTGTAATAACCAAAATCTTGATTATTAAAAATTTGTGATGCAATGCCCATCGGTTCGCCGTGTTCATCGTTTTGGCGGTTTTGAGTGGTAAATGCCAAATAATTTTGCGTGATTTCGGCAATGTGTTCAGGGGCAAATTCGCAGTTTTTGTCGCCCAAATTTTTACGCAATTTGCGAAAGAGTAGGCTAGCGTCAATCAGTTGCACTTTGCCTTTTCTGGCTTGCGGTTTGTTGTTATTTAATAACCAAATGTAAGTGGTAATGCCTGTGTTGTAGAATAAATTGTTGGGTAATTGCACAATCGCATCAAGCAAATCATTTTCAATAATGTAACGGCGGATATTGCTTTCGCCAGAACCTGCATCGCCTGTAAATAAGCTAGAACCATTGTGAACCGACGCTACACGGCTGCCGATACGGTTATCGGTGGGCGATTTCATTTTATTCACCATTTCCATAAGAAACAGTAATTGCCCGTCGCTACTGCGTGGTGTGGCGTCTACTGTTGTTACATTGCCCCAATAATCGGATAATGGCACTTTAAAGCGGTCGTCAATCACGCTGCCTGCGTCTTTGATGTAGCTTTCATCACTTTTCCAGCTTTTGCCGTAAGGCGGATTGGACAGCATAAAATCAAAGCGTTGCCTTTGAAATGTGTCGGTTGAAAGCGTTGAGCCCACTTTGATGTTTTCAGGATTATTGCCTTTAATCATCATGTCAGATTTACAAATGGCATAAGTTTCATCATTGATTTCTTTGCCAAATAGGTAAATACTGCGACTAAAATCACCATCAAGCGGATATTTTTCTTCAATAAAATTTTGTGATTCAGTCAGCATACCGCCACTACCGCAAGCAGGGTCGTAAATGGTAATCACGGCGGGAATGTGTGCTTGAATCGGGTCAAACACCAAATGTGTCATCAGCTCAATGACTTCACGTGGGGTAAAGTGTTCGCCTGCTTCTTCGTTGTTTGCTTCGTTGAATTTACGAATCAGCTCTTCAAAAACATAGCCCATGCCCAAATTGGTCAATGCAGGTAATTTATTGCCGTCTGGGTCTTGTTTGTCGTGTGGTGTAAGATTGATGTAAGGCGAAATAAATTTTTCAATCACAGCAAGCAACACATTTTTATGCGACATATGGCGGATTTGTTCACACAATTTAAAGCACGCAATGATTTCTTTAACATTGTCGCTAAATCCGCCAAATATTCTTCAAAGTTTGCCAATAAATATTGTGGCGTGTTGCTGGCGGTGTCATACAGGCTTTTGAGCGTCCATTTTGACGTGTTGTAAAACACATAGCCTGTGGCATTTTATAGCGGTTGGCTGTCTAATTCGGTAAAACCCAATTCTTCTTTTTGAAAGCGTACTTCTTCCAAGACCGCTTCTTTACTTGGCTCAAGCAAGGTATCCAAACGGCGTAACACCACCATCGGCAAAATCACATCACGGTATTTGCCACGCACATAGACATCTCGCAGGCAGTCGTCCGCAATGCTCCAGATAAATGAAACGAGTTTGTTGTGAACTGAATGGTTCATGGGTATCTCCAAAGACGCTGTGATGGGTGCTGTGTTTTTAAAATAACCAAACAGTGTATCATAAAATTTTCATAAATAAAAAGCGTGTTTGAGTGAAACCCTAAACATGCCACATGATGAAAAAGTAGCTAAAATTTTGCTTGTTGTGAGATTTTGTCAAACTAAGAAGGATACTCAACTGTATTGGCTTGGCATTCTGGATGTTTTTCAATAAATGCACGCACCATTGGGCAAACAGGTTTGACTTTTAAGCCTTTGGCTTGAGCATCATCCAAAATGGTTTTGATTAAAAATTTAGCAATACCACGATCGCCTAATTCTTTAGGCACTTCGGTATGTGTATAGGCAATACCTCCATCAAATAATTCGTAATCTTCAAATGCCACAAAGCCATCAACATGAATCTCAAAACGGCTTAATGCTTTATTATCAATCACGGTATAAGGTGTATCTGTCATGGGTTATCCTTTTTTAGCTGCCAAACAATACATCACGAATGCTTGCATCTTTATCAAAGACCGATTTTGCAAATGGACATAATGGCATAATTTTTAGCCCTTTTTCACGAGCAAAGCCGACCGCATAATCTAGCATAATACGCCCTATGCCCTGCCCTTTAAAAGCTTCTTCTACGCCAGTATGGTCAATAATAAACATTTTTTCACCTGCCCAAGTATAGGTCATATCGCCTGCTTGAACATCACCATTTTTAGCAAAAAATGTACCATGTTTACCATCATCATGTTGAGTAACTTGCATATTTTTTTCCTTGTTTATGATTAAGGTTGTAACCCTTCTTGAGCCAATACTGCTTTTACGCCTGCATTTTCACCAATACGGTTGTAGAATGGTTCTAAATTTGCCAATTCGCTATAGTCTAATTTTAAGCCCTTACACCAACGTAATAACACATATAAATAGACATCAGCCACTGAAATATTTTCAGCTAAATAATCTTGCGTCGCTAAGCGAGTGTTAGCTTGGGCAAGCATACGCAAAATTTCACTACAAGCATGATTTTGCATATCTGCCTTAAATTGTTCATCTTGTACATAAGCTGGCAAATGGAATAATGGCACAAAGGCTTTATGAACATCACCATTTAAGAAAGTCAGCCAACGCATTGCCATTGCACGACCCTCAGCGGTGCGACTACCAAATAATTGAGCATCTGGGAATTTTTCATCTAAATAGCTTAAAATAGCAACGTTTTGCGGTAAAACAAAATCACCATCAACCAATAAAGGCACTGCCCCTTGTGGGTTTAAGGCTAAATATTCAGGCGTTTTTGTATCTGCAAGTTTCATTGCTTGAGCATCATACGTTGTACCTGTCCATTCAAGAGCAGTATGAGGAACAAGTGAACATGCTCCAGCCATATAATAAAGTTTCATCGTTCTATCTCCGATACATAAAATTAATGAATCCAATCAGCAAACGCCGTGCTAAATTTAATTAAAAATTGACTGGTACGCTCATTGCTTACTTGGTCATGTTCATCAATAGCAGTATGTGCCTGACTTAAATACACTTCAGGCAAACGAAGCACATCTGCCCCAACAGCATGTAACACTTGACGTAAATGCAATCCTGAATTAATACCACCATACGCACTTGGAGAAGCCGTTACAACAGCGACTTTTTTATTTGTCCAAAGGTTTTGTCCTGCAGGACGAGTCGTTATATCAATAAGATTTTTTAAAGCAGCAGGTATACTGCGGTTATGTTCAGGAGAAACAATTAAAACCGCATCAACAGATTTAATTTGTTCACGTACACGTGTATAACTGGCAATCTCTACTTGGTCTAAATCTTGGGTATACAAAGGTAAATCTGCAATCAGCACTTCTTCTACGGTTATTTCATTGGGTAAATTTGCGATAATATGCTGGGCAATTTTACGATTAAGTGAATTTTGGCTAAGACTGCCAATGATTAAAGCAACTTTTGACATAATCATTCCTAGTTATCAATAATAAGTTCATATTATAAAAGAAAAGGCAGAACAAACCGTCTACCTTTTCGTAAAAATTGTCAATTTATTACAAAAATTATTTTTGCATTAAAAATGGACGAGCCATGTTATGACTCTATACATGATGACACTTTACCCTTACAACGTTAAGCGAACATCATATACAGTAGATGGGGATTAAGTACGTTCAGAATCTAACAATTCACCATCATGCTCAACTTGGCGAGCTTTGGTGTAGCTTTCAATCAATAACGCATATTCTGGGAAAATCGCTTCATACGCTTTTGCCCATTCTAAAGCGTCTGGACGGTTCCAAGTTTGTTGGATTTCTGAGCAAACGGCAGCGGTATCCATCGGTACAGCACCTGCTTGAACCACACGAGCAAGGGTGATTTCTTGAGCCATTTTGCTATAAGTACCTGATGCATCAATCACCACAAACACTTGATAGCCTTCAGCAATCGCAGAAATCGCAGGAAATGCCATACATACGCTAGTAATCGTTCCCGCAATGATTAATTGTTTTTTACCCGTTGCTTTTACTGCTTCCACAAAATCAGGATTATCCCAAGAATTGATTTGCCCTTTGCGTGCCACATATTGAGCGTGTGGAGCAACTTCATGAATTTCAGGAATTAACGGACCATTTGGGCCTTGTGGCACTGATGCGGTTGTGATAACAGGCATTTTTGCTAACGTTGCCACTTTTGCAAGGGTTACTGCATTGGCACGAAGTTCACACACATTTAAATCACAAACGGTGTTAAATAAACCACTTTGATGGTCAATGAGTAACATCACGGCATTGTTTGGGTCGATTTTTGGGGCTTGACCATTAAAATTTGCAGGTGCAGACATATAAAATCTTAAATAAAACAATAAATTAAAAATGGATTAGCTAAGAAAAAAACGTTGTTTTTCTCTTGGTTGGCTATTATAAAAGGTTGCAAAAAAAATAATAACCATTAAAATAACAACATAAAGTTGCAATAATGGAACAAATTTCATTATACAATGAATGATGATTTTTTATTTAACTCAGCTATCTATTGAAAAAATATTATGCCTAAATCTATACAAAAAATTGACCTGAATGATATGCGTCTGTTTGTTTCCGTGGTGCAGGCAGGCAGTTTAACCCGAGCTTCAGAATTATTAGATATACCAAAATCACATTTAAGCCGACATTTAACAGAATTAGAAAAAAATCTGGGGACAACGTTAATGGATAGAGGGCGACGGGGGATTACTTTAAATGAATTAGGCAATCGCTTTTATCTAAATGCTCAAGAAATGTTACGCCTTGCTCAAATTGCCATTGATGATGTTCAACATAATTTACAACAACCCAGCGGATTATTAAGAATTTCTGTATCTACTGAAGTGGGACGGGGGTTTTTAATGTTACATTTACCTGAATATTTTGCAAAATTTCCTGAAGTTAATCTTGAAGTACAAATTGATAATCGTAAAGTCAATATGATACAAGATGGTATTGATATTGCGTTTCGTGTTGGGTCATTGAATAATGAAAATGTCGTTGCTCGTAAATTGTTTGATATTGAATTAGGGCTGTTTGCTTCGCCTGATTATCTGGCTCGAAAAGGACAACCTAATACACCTCATGAATTGTATGGTCATGATTTAATTTATAAATATGATGGGCCTGAATGGATTTTTCATCATAAACAACAACAAATTCATATTCAAACTCAGCATAAATTAATCTGTAATGATTTTAATTTGGCGGGGCAAATGGTGAATGATGGGGTTGGGATTGCATTGTTACCATTATTTGATAATTTAATTCGGGAAAATTATCAACGAATTTTAACAGATTGGCAGGTTGAACGTGTGCCACTGTATTTAGTGTATTATAAAAATCGTGGGGCAACTTCAACGGTTCGTAGTATGATAGAGTTTTTATTGGATAAATGCCCAAAAAAGTATTGATAAATTCATTAAATATATAAAGTTTTCTATATATACTTGATAAGTAATGGGTTTGCCATGACAATTTGTTTGATTTGTCATGGCAAATTGTTTTTTGATGATAACGTTATACTTTTTTAACAATCACAGAGCCAATCGAGTAGCCTGCCCCAAACGAGCAAATTACTCCTAAATCGCCTGATTGCATATCTTCTTGATGTTTATGGAAGGCAATGATTGGGCTAGCAGAGCTTGTATTGGCGTATTCAGCAATGACTAAAGGTGCAATGGATTTATCTGCATCTTTGCCGACAACTGTGCGTAAAATTAAATCAATCATATTAATATTGGCTTGATGTAACCACATTTTTTTAATATCTTTTGGGTCAAGCTGATTTTCTGCTAAATGGGTAGAAATAATTTCTGATACCTTTGGACAGACTTCTCGGAAGACTTTGCGTCCCTCTTGTAAAAATAATTTATCAGTCACAGGTTCTTCAAGGTCTGGATACATTGGCGTATTATTGGCTAAAAATTCGCATCTGTCCATAAAGCCATATTCATTTTTAATGTTAGTCGAATATTGGGTATATAGTTTACAATTTACGATTTCGTAGCCTTTGGGTTCGTCTAATTGTTCAATAATGGTCGCTGTTGCCACATCACCAAAAATAAAATGGCTATCACGATTTCGCCAGTTTAAGTGGGCAGAGGTGATTTCAATATTTAACATAGCGACTCGTTTTGCAAGTCCAGAATTAATGGTGCCAACTACTTGAGAAATACCAAAAGTTGCCGCACTACATGCCACATTCATATCAAAGGCAAAACCTTTTTTCATACCAATAGCATGTTGAATTTCAATAGCGATGGCAGGATACACACGTTGAAAGTTTGAACTTGCAACAATAATGGCATCTAAATTATCAGCAGTCAGCCCTGCGTTATCTAATGCTTGTTGTAATGCGGATAGACCCATTTCAGCCATGATTGATAATTCTTCGCCAAGCTGTCGATAAGGAATAACAGGTGCCATGATTTCTGGGTTTAAAATTCCAGATTTTTCCATGACATAACGTGATTTAATGCCTGAAACCTTTTCGATAAACTCTGCCGATGAATGTTGTAACGCTTGTTTTTCACCATTAGCAATGGCATCAGCATGTTTTAGGTTATAATTATCCACAAATTGATTAAATGCAGTGACTAATTCTTCATTGCTAATGCTAAATGGTGGTGTATAAAGCCCTGTGGCAGTAATACAGATACTCATAATGGCTATCCTTTTGGGTAAAAAAAGTAAAAAATTCGTGTAGATGGACTATTATGCCTTGCTTTGGTTATTTTTGCTAATAGTTTGTTACAATTTATCAGCGGTTATGCTAAGGTTTGATAACTTTGACCGAATTTTCTGTAACTTCATATTCGGTAAAATCTTTGGCTAGAAAATAATTTCCCTGATAGTATTGTTCGACTTCTGCTCGAATATGTCCCATATTTAATGTGGTGTGTTCCACATTATCAAACATTTGATATCTTGCACTAAAATGAGTCAAAATTAAATTGGCTAATTGTTGATTATTAGCAAATTCTGCTATCATTTTTGCCGAACTATGTTGTGGATTAAAGCCTTCATTTTTGGCTAAAATCTTATCGGTGATGTCTTGCGTGTAGGTTGCCTCATGTACTAACAATATCACGTCCCGTACAGCATCTGCTAATAACTGTGGATTGTCATTATCCCCGCCAACCACGATACGCACGATTTCTTGTTTTTCTTCACAAAAATCGGTTGATTTTAATAATTGTCCATTGTTTAAGGTAACATTTTGTCCTTGCTTAAGTTTCCCCCAAGTGTCACTTGCAGGAATATTCATTTGTTGTAATTTTTCCACGTTGAGTTTTGTATATTCAAGATGTTGGCTGATTTTAAACGCATAACTTGGCGTGCGATGTGATAAGGGGAAAATTTCAATCATGATATGATGTTTATCAGTTAAAGTTAGTGTTATTGGCTGAGAATTTTCCTGTTGAATTTGTTGTTCGATAGCGATAAATTGTATATCAAACGGCAAATATAATTCAGTAGTGTTAATAAGCGTTATTAATAATTGTTGAATAGCACTTGGGGCGATTAATACAAGTGGGGTCGTTCGTCTAAACATTGCCATACTTGATAAAATGCCTGCCAGCCCGTAACAATGGTCGCCGTGAACATGTGTAATACAGATAACGTGTAATTGTAATAATGATAACGAAGTGTGTAATATTTGATGTTGTGTAGCTTCACCACAGTCAATCAGTAGCCAACCATTGTCTTTTTTTTGTCCATGTGGGTCAAGGAGTGAGATTGCCAAGCCTGTAACGTTGCGTTGTTTGGTGGGTAAACCTGCCGAAGTGCCTAGAAAAGTGAGTTTGAGCATAAAAAATTTTCTCTTTGCAAAGTAGAATTATCGTTATATTATAAAACGTTTTGTTTTGATAGGGATATTTTTAGTGGGGGCTTATCGTGATGTCACAATTTCGGGCAGTGTGGCTGTTGGTACTGATTGCAGGGGTAATTTTGTTAATTACTTCAGGTATTCGTTTATCGTTGGGGTTGTTTGTTACCCCAATTTCTATTGATACAGGATTGACGATTGTTGAGTTAAGTTTTGCTTTGGCAGTCACACAGTTGATGTGGGGAGTTGCTCAACCTATTATGGGAGCATTGGCGGATAGATTTGGGGCGTGGTGGGTGTTGCTGGCAGGCACGTTACTATTAACGGTGGGTTGTTTGCTGGTGCCTTATTTGGTTTCTAAATGGGGTATGGTGTTTACCTTGGGGGTTTTATTGGCGTTTGGGACGGGGGCGGGTAGTTTTTCGGTGTTGATGGGGCAGGTTGCTAATCAAATCCCTGCCAGTCATCAAGGTACAGCATCAGGGATAATTAATGCAGGCAGTTCGCTTGGGCAGTTTTTGTTTGCACCAATATTACAAGGGCTGATTATGTTACCCAGCGTTGGTTGGGTGGGGGCAATGTATTTTATGGCAGGCGTGAGCTTGCTTTGTATCCCTTTGGCTTATTTTTTAACAAAAAATGCCAGCCCTAAGTATAAAAAAATCTCAATGCCATCTGATAAATCTGAAAAAACATTGGGACAAATGGTTGCAATTGCTTTTCAAGACCGTAGTTACTGGTTATTGCATATAGGATTTTTTACTTGTGGGTTTCACATTGCATTTTTAGTGACGCATTTACCTATGGAGGTAACATTGACAGGATTAAAGTCAAATGTTGCTTCGTGGTCATTGGCATTGATTGGTTTATCAAATATCGTTGGTAGTTTATTTATTGGGTGGTGTGTTGGGCGTTATCGCAGTAAGTATATTTTATTTTTTATGTATTTTAGTCGGGTAGTCTTAATTGCGATTTATTTAATGATGCCTCAAACTGAAATCACGTTTTATATTTTTGCGATTGCTTTGGGATTGACTTGGTTAGCAACTGTGCCACCAACGGCAGCCACAGTCGGTAAATTATTTGGTGTACGTTATTTGGCGACTTTGTTTGGTTTAACTTTGTTGTCTCATCAAGTTGGTGGATTTTTAGGAGCGTATGTTGGCGGTATTGTCATGAGTGATTATGGTAATTATCAAATGATGTGGTATGCGGATATGCTATTAGCGTTTTTAGCTGCGGTATTAAGTTTACCTATTCGTGAATCTAAGATTGTAGTTTGTCCACGATAAAGGTGTGATATGACTTGGCAAAATTTTTTACTTTTTATGATAAGTACTTGTTTGATTTCAGCCACACCAGGGGCCAATATGTTACTGGCTTTTCAATTTGGATTAAATTATGGTATAAAAAATACGCTATGGGCAATGGCTGGGCTGAGTGCGGGGCTGGCGATTTTATTAGCAATCTCATTGTTTGGACTCAATATCATTAGTATACAATTTCCAGTCATTTTGACATTGGTCAAAGTGTTTGGAGCGATATATTTGATTTATTTGGGTATACAATCTTGGCAACAGGCAAGTAGTCATTTAGAACAATCAACGATAAAAACCATACCAACGCCCGTATCATTGGTAAAAACAGGTATTTGGGTTTCTTTGTCTAATCCTAAAGCAATTTTATTTTTTGCTGCCTTTTTTCCAAAATTTATCAATTTTTCTGCCCCAGCTTTTCCGCAATATGTGATTTTAGCATTAGGTTTTTTTGTGATTGAAACTTTTTGGCAGTTAGTTTATGCAATGAGTGGTAAACAATTGGCAAATTGGTTAAATCAAGGTCAGCGGTTGATGTGGCTTAATCGAATTTGTGGTGGGATTTTTATATTAATTGCTGGATTATTGTTGTGGGAAGTTTTTGTTAATTTGTAATCATCATTATTAAAAAGAAAAGACTTTAATTTTTATAGTTTATTATCAAAGCCTTTTCTTTTTTTATTATTCTTTATTTAAATAAATCTTTTGTTAAATCCGCTAACATCATATCAAAAATATCCATATTTGGGTTTTGAGTACTTGACACGGTCGAAGGACTCATGATAGTTTTTGGTTGCGGTTGCGGTTGCGGTTGCGGTTGCGGTTGCGGTTGCGGTTGCGGTTGCGGTTGCGGTTGCGGTTGCGGTTGCGGTTGCGGTTGCGGTTGTTTTCTTTCGTTTTGGAATGGGGCAAG
>JBHAEG010000023.1:0-3104 GCA_041855445.1 Moraxellaceae bacterium | reverse complement strand
CACCATTCATTGCTCTTGTCGCTTGACTTAAGACTTACATAAACTCCATAGGCTGATATGGTAGAACTTACCACCAATTTTTAACAGTGATTTTAAAGTTTAAAAAAACAGTCGTGGGATACCCACTATAAATCATTGTTTTGCAGTATAGGTTAAACCAGTTTACTTGTCAAATATACTTAATTTTGATAATAAATAAATATATTTAGATACATTTTATGAAACAGCTACTAGCCCCAATAAACAATATGCCATTTGACAATATGCAAATGGCATAAGAACCTGTTCATGATTAATTTTTTTAGGCAAAAATGAGATAAATCGCAAGCTTTTCAAGGAAAAAATGCAGGTTGATGGTCATTCTATCAAACAAGTTTTTTTTGACGAAGAAAAGTCAGACTTAGCTGGCCATTTTTGACAAAAAGCCATTATTTTGAACAAAACATTCTACAAAAATAAGAAAGCGTAATTAATTGTGAACAGGTTCTAAGATAATTTAAATGATTATAAATCAAAAGTTTGTACCACATTGACATGTAAACGCACATCTACATTACCACGAGTGGCATTAGAATAAGGGCAGACCGCATGGGCTTTTTCAATCAGCTTTTTGGCATCGTCTACGCTCAAGCCTTCAACAGTGATGGTAATGTCCAAATCTAGGCTAAATGCACCGTCCGCTTTTTGACCGATACCCACGCCAACGGTGGTGCTAGATTTGGTCGGTTTTAGTCCCAAACTTGGTGCAACATGGTTCATCGCACTGTCAAAGCAAGCGGCATAGCCCATCGCAAATAGCTGTTCTGGATTGGTGCCAACTTTGCCACTGGTATTTTGAAACGACACCAAATCAAAACCAATAGAGCCATCATCAACTTGGGTATGACCATCACGACCGCCTGTTGCAGTGGCTGATGTATGATAGAAAATTTTCATAAATTCACCTTTTTGATATAAGAAGTTGTTAAAGCGTATTATAATAAAACTTGGTTAAATTAACTTGCCTAATCTTAATCAATACTTGCCTATTTTTCCAAAAATTTTATAATAAGCAAAAATTATCCAAGTGAAAATTATGCGAAGTTTTCAAACTGTGATTGACGCGGTGATTTGCCGTTGTCCTAAAAATCAACTTTGGCAAACGCCCATTACAGGACTGTATTTACATCATGCTGATAGTAAACAAAAATTTACAGGCTTTATGCAAAAACCTAGTCTGTGTGTGGTGCTACAAGGTGAACGACAAATCCGTTGGGGGCAAGAAAACCATCGTTTTGGCTGTCATGATATGATGTTTTGTCCCGTGAATGTGCCATTGATTGGACAAATTACCGACATTCCCAAAAACGAGCCGTATTTGGCGTTATCACTACAATTAGATTTGCTTAAACTTGCCAATATTAACAGACAACTTACCCTACCGCCACAAAATAAACCGATACCACAAGTCAAATGGTCGCTAGATGAGCCGATATTTGACGGGTTAATTCGTTTGATTGACTTGCTTAATTTTCCAGATGATATTGAGTTCTTGGCACCGTTGGCCATTCAAGAAATTTATTATCATTTACTCAAATCCAAACAAGGGGCATATTTGTCATCACTGTTTGAACAAAATAGCTCGACCGCCAAAATCGCTCAGGCAACCGCCATTTTAGAACAGCAATTTGATAAACCATTGTCTATGCAAAGCCTTGCGATGAGTGTCAGTATGAGCGTGTCAGGTTTTTATCAGCATTTTAAGGACATCACCCAGTTATCACCACTGCAATATCAAAAACGCTTAAGGCTGAATCATGCCAAAAAACAGCTCGCACAGGGTAAAATGAGTATTAGTCAAATTGCCTATCAAGTCGGTTATGAAAGCCCAAATCAGTTTAGCCGTGAATATAAACGTTATTTTGGGGTGTGTCCAAAAAGTGAGTGGCGATGATTTAAAAATGCCGTTTGAGAGTTCAGACGGCATTTTTGTTTTGATAAGCTTTTCAGACTACCTGAAATGCCAATTTACTACTTACAAAATCTAAAAAAGCACGCATCACCGAAGACGGATAACGATGTTTCAAATACAACAAATGCACAGGATAAGTCCGCATTGGATAATCAGATAATATTTCAATTAAACCATATTCATCAATTAAACGATTGGCAATTGTTTCAGGTAAACTCCCCACGCCACGCCCTTGTTGAATTAAATAAGCGATGGCATACACATCGTTTGATGCAAACACATAAGGCAAATGAAGCGTCTTGTTTTCTAATTGGATAGACAAATGTTTCTGCTGTGCTTTGGCAAAACCCACACAAGGAAAACGTGCCAAATCATCAGGCGTTGTCGGGGTGCCGTATTGTGCCAATAAATGCGGATGTGCCACGCATTTGACTTTTGCCGTCAGCACCAAGCGTGCCACCGCATTATCGGTATGCAAATCCCCAGTCCGAAACGTAAAATCAATATTATCTTCCACCAAATCCAAAACTCGGTCGGTTACTTGGCAATGAATGCTCACTTTAGGATATTTCGCACCAAATTCATCTAGCCACGCCCAAACTTCTTCCAATCCTGTAAAGGTGGAAATGCGTAATGTTCCGCTAATTTCTTGGTGTTCAGAGAATGCTTTTTCTACTTGCAATAAATTATCAATGTTTTGATACACTTGCTCATAAAGCTTTTGCCCTGCCATTGTCGGCTTAACGCCAGATTTTTTGCGGTCAAATAATTGAATATTGAGAGACTTTTCCAATTCTGTGATTTGACGGCTAATGGTGGCAATCGGCACATTCAGCCGCTCGGATGCTTTGGACAAGCTGCCGTCTTGGACGACAGAAACAAATAGGGATAAGGCGTTTAGATTCATGGGTTTCTCATTTTTGGAAAGTAAGTTTCCATATTATGCCATTCTTATTTCAATTTCAATCATCTAAAATGCACTTATTTATCAAGCAAACAGGGCTAATCCAATGAAAAAACTTATCTTATCGGTTCTTGTGGCAAGTGTGGCATTAACAGGTTGCCAAAGCGTATCTGATGCCGCACAAAAAGCCGAAACAAGCGTCAAATCAGTGGTTCAATCCAAAACTGAACGCAATAAAGCCAATGCCAT
>JBHAEG010000022.1:0-95614 GCA_041855445.1 Moraxellaceae bacterium | reverse complement strand
TTTTTTGTTAAGCTGATTGATTTCTTTGTTGTTGTTTTTGGGTTGGTTTCTTCTATTGTGATAGTGGGTTGGTTTTGATAAGTTGGTAGATAATCTTCTGGATTGATGTTGTCTGTTATTAGGATATTATTAGTGTTGCTAATAGTATTTTTTTGTTTTTCTGTTAGATTTGGTAATTGGTTGAGATTTTCTGCTTGTTGGTCGATTTGCTTGTCATAGCCTAAAATTGGGTTTTGTTTATCAAATGTGGCAATGGGTTGATTGAAATTGTTGATAGGTTGTATGGTTTGATTATTAGCAAGTGTGGGTAGGCTATATAGTATTGCTAAATATAGAAAAGATAAGTGAAATTTTGTAATGATGGATTGTTTTTTTTGGATCTTGTGGTTTTTATAAGGGATTAGCGGGTTCATTGCTGGTCTCGTAATTTGGGGTTTTATAGATTTTAGCATAAATTTTGCAGTATTTTTTAGCTGAACTTGTTAGTATAGTATTTTTTTGAAAGTGTTATTAAGGTTTGATAATGAGTAGTCAGTTTCGTTTGTTTGCTAGTCGGCGATTTACGCCGATGTTTTTTACTCAATTTTTGGGTGCGTTTAATGATAATGTTTTTAAGCAGGGACTTATTTTAGTTTTGACGTTTACTGCTGCAAGTAAATTGGGTATGTCGGTTAGTTTGTTGAATAATTTAGCGGCGATGTTGTTTGTTTTGCCATTTTTTTTGTTTTCTGCATTGGCAGGTCAAATTGCTGATAAGTATGAGAAATCGAGATTAACTCGGCTTACTAAAGTTTTAGAATTGGTTATTATGTTGTTTGCGGGGGTTGGGTTTGTTTTTGAATGGTATTCTTTGTTATTTGTGGCATTGTTTTTGATGGGGACACATTCTACCTTTTTTGGACCAATTAAATATGCTTATTTACCTCAAGCGATGAAAGATGATGAGTTAGTTGGGGCAAATGGTTTGTTTCAAATGGGTACATCGATGGCTATATTAACAGGTATGATGCTGGCTGGTGTTTTGGTTCAGCAAGATTATGCTTTACTTTGGTTGTCTGGGATTGTGATTTTGATTAGTTGCTTAGGCTATTTAGCTTCTTATTTTATTCCTTATACACCTGCTCCTCAACCTCATTTGAAAATAGATTGGAATATTTTTCGTACTAGTTGGACAACTATTGCCTATTTATATAGCTTACCAATTATGTGGTTTACTATTATGGGTAATAGTTGGTTTTGGTTTTATGGAGCAACTTTTTTAACTCAAACGCCTGAATTTAGTAAAATTATTTTACATGGTGATGAAGGCGTTGTTATTTTTTTATTGACATTGTTTTCTGTAGGGACTGCTTTAGGTTCATTGTTGTGTAAAACTTTAACTAAAAATCAAGTAAGTTTACGATTATTACCGTTTGGCATTGCTGGGTTAAGTATCTTTGCAATTGATTTATATTTTGCGTTGTCAAATCTACAGTTACCTATAAAAGAAACGGCTTATAGTATTAGTGAGTTATATCAATTTTCTGCTTCTTGGCGTGTATTTATTGATTTGTTTTTATTAGGTTTTTCTGGTGGAATTTATATTGTGCCGATGTATGCTTTTATGCAGGCGTTTGCTCCTGAAAGTCATCGAGCGAGAATTGTTGGAGCGAATAATATTTTTAATGCGTTATTTATGGTAGGTTCGGCAATTTTTTCAATTATTTGTTTGACTATGATAAAAATGAGTTTACCAATGCTGTTTATGGTGACAGGAGTAATTAATGTGCTGTTTGGTATTTTTGTTTATCGTAAATTAAAAATTTATAGTAAGGATTTATTAAAATAGTTGTGATGATAAAATTGATTGTTATTCGATTTAGTCAAGTATTTTTAGGTTTATGTAGTTTACCTTTTTTGCTATTTACTTTTGCTTATATATATTTACAAGAGAAGCAGGAAAAATTTAGTGAAAAAGGTGCTACAAATTGCTTAGGCTATTATACTGTGTCATGCTTGATGATGTTATTGATGCCCTTTGGTGCGATAGGCGTTTGGTTAGTCATGGGAATTGCAACACTTGAAACAAATTTAACCAAACATTTTAATCACAGCAATAAAAAATAAACCTTTAAAAATCATGAATATAATCTAGCATCATGGTCAAATGATATGTACTGAAAACATAGAAACAGAAATCTTAACAATACCAATACTGAAAAAAAACACTTTTTTATTCATGATGGTGGCTTTATTTTGACGACCCGTATACCAATTTAAAGGATAATTCTATGCGTAAAATGACTTTACCGTTGATAAGTCTGACCATGTTAATGCTTTCACCTGTTGTCAATGCCAACACAGCCACAAATACCAGCGAATTGTCATTAACGACTACTAGCTATCCAAAAGCCAATATGATTTCTATTTCTGGTACAAATCTATCTGCACAAAAGCTAACCAATATTGCTTTGCCAACATTACAAATTAGTCAGGTGCAAACTGTACCAACTGTGGTTATTAATCAAACGACTAAAAGTAATGAAACGCTTGATGTTAGTATTATTGATGATTTTATTACATCAGCATCGCCAATGGCTAGACATTATCCGCCAGTTTTTCCTACTAGAACTGCACGCCATAATACCATTGAACGTCTTAAATTATTAACTAATTGGATAGACACTTATGCAAAATCTCCAAATGCCTCTTATGATGTTTTATTAAGAGCTGCAAAATTAAATAGTATGGGTCGAAACCTTGATTTAGGCTCTGATTATGCTGTACGCAGTAGTGATTATATTGCTCGAGCAATTAAGTTAAAAGATACTGCAGAGGCAAATTTTTTATATGGCATGATGCTAGCTGAGGGAGGCGGTTTTAAAGAAGGTGAAAAGTATTTAAATAAAGCGGTTCAAATGGGTTTTATGGAAGCTGAACAAAGCCTTGCTCAATCTGATTTACTAAACAATCGCCGTTCAAAAGCTGTTGAACGTTTGACAAAATATAAAGCTCAACACCCAAATGACCCATACATTGACCGTCAAATCGCAATCGCCAATGATGCTAGCAAATATTACATTTGGGGTTTACCATTACAAGATAAATAATTCATTGCAGTTTAAAGCTAATTCATTTCACTAAATGAGTTTAGCTTTAAACTTATCAATATTTTATTGAGAAAATTCTAGCATTCTGCTAGGTAGTGATAATCTAACTAAACCTATTTGACGTTCCGCAAGAGCATTTTCCCATTGCTCTTGACGCAAATTAATAATATCTTGATTAATATCATCGGTTTGAGGCATCAGTAATTGTACAATTAAACCACCATTGGCATGACTGGCAATTTTATCTAATTTTCGCATTGAGCCTCTGTCAGGTAATGCTTGAGGCGGAATACCAATCAATACCTGTACCGAATTTTCCTGTAAGTAATTGATTAATTTATCCATATCATCACGGTCATCAACAATACCAAAATCTTTCACTTGACGACCAACTGTTTGTTCATACCAATTTCCATGATATGGATACTCAAGTAATACAACTAATTTCTCTGCTTGGTTAATTTGAGCTGTTGGTGCGACTGGCTTTTTCTCATTTGGGCTATTATCTGGGTCAATGACATCACGTTGCCATAAGCTAATAATCTTTTGATAATATGGTAATTTTAAATCCAATGTCATTTTTTTTCGGCTAAACATTATCAAACAAAATAACCAAACTGACAAACGAGGCACAATACCATACATTACCAAGCTACCAATTAATAACATCGCCCAACGAAAGCTAGTAATCGCTGATAAAGTATGTGGTTTAGTTTGTGATAATATAATATCTTCGGCAGTTGGCGTGGGGAAACCAACCATGCTAGGCAACCATGACATCACATTCACTAATTGAATAATGGTACTTTGTTGTAGTAATGTTGTTTCCCAAACAAAATGATAGTTTTTTACTAACAATAGTAAAATTAATGATACAAGCATACCCATCAATGATGCTAACCAAAATTGATGGCTAATACGAGCGATATACCATTTCATACCATGATAATGTAACTGCTCATTATACAATTCAATCGCCGTTTGCGTAATTGCATCATCACTGCGTATCAATGCACTTGGGGTAATAAAACTAGAAAAAAATCCCAATTTGTTTTTAGCTGAGATAATTATCATACCAACCCACACAAATAACATGAGTGTATGAAATCCTAATAAAAACAATAAGACATAAAAAAAATTAACTACGCTAGTTTGCATAAAACCAAACAGACCAACAAACCCTAACACAAACCATGTCATTGTTAGCAATAAAATTGCTAACTGTACTCGCTGGTCAATATTAGTTAAAGCCTGAGCCAATTTACCATCTACGTCAATACGACTGGCTCGATGATGAAGTTTATTAGTAATTGAGCCGGGTTCTTGCTGTAGTTTTTCTGTGATAATCACAGGGTCAGCACTAAAAATATACTGTTTACTTTCCAGTAAACGAACAAGCTCAGTTAGTTGGTCTTTAGGTGAGTACATAAGTGTATCAAACTAATTGTTAATTTTCTTTTTTGACATCAGTATTGATTTGCGTATATTTAGCGAAATTTTCAGCATAATCATCAATATTATCTGCTAGCATTTTTTCAAAGTTTTTTGAGAAATGCTCAATAATATCTGCTTTTTCTTTAGCGTAATCACTACCTTTGACAAACCCTATTGAGGCTGTCCATGCACTAAAACGAGCCACTGCATACAACATAGACGCATTTACTTTCCCTGCATGAACCTTATCATTGCGTAATTGATTTGCCAACTGAATAAACTCATCTGCACGCTGATAAAAAGCGTGCATTTCTTCGGTGAGTTCTGATGCTTGAGTATGGTTATCTGTCATAGCAATTATCCAATTGCAGATTTTAATAATGAAACTTTATCAGTTTTTTCCCATGTAAACGCATTGTCTGAGCCATGTCGTCCAAAATGCCCATAACTTGCAGTTTTTTGATACATAGGCTGTAATAAATTTAACATCTTAGTAATACCATATGGGCGTAAGTCAAAATATTCATGAATTAATTCAATAATTTTATCATCAGAAATTTTTCCTGTACCAAACGTATTAATTGAAATAGACGTTGGTTTTGCCACACCAATAGCATAACTTACTTGAATTTCACAACGTTCTGCCAGTCCTGCCGCCACAATATTTTTTGCCACATAACGCCCAGCATAAGCAGCACTTCTATCAACTTTTGAAGGGTCTTTTCCTGAAAAAGCACCGCCACCATGTCGAGCCATACCGCCATAGGTATCAACAATAATTTTTCGTCCTGTTAAACCTGCATCGCCCACAGGCCCACCAATAACAAACAGCCCTGTAGGATTAATATGATACTGGGTATCTTGATGTAACATATGATTTGGAATAACAGGTTTAATAATCTCTTCCATCACCGCTTCATGTAAATCTTTTTGAGAAATATTTGGGTCATGTTGCGTTGAAAGCACTAAAGCATCAACAAATGCTGGCGAGTTTTCATGATAACGCACTGTAACTTGTGCTTTTGCATCAGGACGAAGCCAAGGTAATTGTCCATTTTTACGCAATAATGCTTGACGCTCCATTAAACGATGGGCAAGCTGAATTGGTGCAGGCATTAACACATCAGTTTCATTTGTGGCATAACCAAACATCAGCCCTTGGTCGCCAGCTCCTTGGTCTTCTGGGCGAGCTCTATCCACCCCTTGTGCAATTTCAGGTGATTGTTTACCAATCATATTAATTACGGCACACATTGAACCATCAAATCCTAAATCGGTATGATTATACCCTACTTCATTAACCGTATTTCGTACAATTGTTTCCAAATCAACGTTTGCTGTTGTAGAAATTTCCCCTGCCAACACCACTGCACCCGTTTTTACTAGCGTTTCACAGGCAACACGGGCATGAATATCCTCTGCTAAAATAGCATCTAAAATAGCATCAGAAATTTGGTCAGCCAATTTGTCAGGATGACCTTCACTTACAGATTCAGACGTAAAAATTTGATAATGACGCATAAAAAGTCTTCTATAATTCCGCTAAATAATACAATCGGGCTATTTTAGCGTATTTGACATTTTTTCTCTAGCGATAGATTTTCAGTTTAACATGAAAAATCTGTTTACTGATTAAAAATTTTATTCAGCCATTGTCCAATATATTGAATTTGTGTTAAACATACCTGATGTGCCATGGGATACGTTTGATATGTTGGCTGTAATCCATGTTGTTCTAACCATGCTACCGCTTGCCTGCCCAAAATCTCAGGCACAACAGGGTCATGGGTACCATGATGTACCGCTATTGTTAATGACTGATTAGCAGGATTAACCACTAAACTATCTTTTGTTGCCAAATAAGTAGATAATGTCAATAATCCAGCTAAAGGCTGATGATAGCTTAAAGCTGTTTGATAAGCGACCGCTCCGCCTTGAGAAAATCCTGCCAAAACAATATTTTTAGTAGCAACACCTCGAGCAACTTCTCTATCAATCAAATCAACAATGCGTAAACTTGACTGCTGAATTTGGCTAACATCTACTTTTCTATCCAGACTCATCTCTAAAATATCATACCATGCTGGCATAATATAACCACCATTAATCGTTACTGGAATACTTGGAGCATGAGGAAATACAAATCGCACGGCTATATTTTTATCTAAGCCTAATTCTGGCACAATTGGCTCAAAATCATGACCATTCGCCCCTAATCCATGTAACCAAATCACACTATGTTGTATTGGCTTTTGTTGTGGATTATGAATTACCTCAACACAATCAAGCAATTTTGTCATCATTTTTTCCTTACTACTTGTGATAAAAACAAATAATGTATCATGTTTGCAATGTTTAGCATATATTCTTACAAACATTTACAAATTTTATAAATTGAATAATAAAATAAATATATAGTTTTTTTAATTGATTATGTTAAACTTTTATCAGTGTTTATCAAAAAAGTTTTTAGGAAATCCTATGCTAAAAATTGGGCAAGGCATTGATGTTCATGCGTTTTATGACAATGGTCAAGATAATCAATTTATCACACTGGCGGGCGTACATATTCCACATCAATATAGTTTAAAAGCCCATTCTGATGGTGACGTGGTTTTACATGCTTTATGTGATGCACTGCTTGGAGCTTTGGCACTAGGTGACATTGGCGAACATTTTCCTGATACTGATGACACTTTTGCTGGCGTAAACTCTCGTATTTTATTACGTCATGTCTATGATATCATTCAGCAAAAAGGCTATCAATTAGTGAATACAGATATCACTATCATTGCTGAAAAACCTAAAATGATGCCTTATCGTCTTATGATGCGTGAAAATATTTGTCAAGATTTACAATGCCAATTAGAACAAGTGAGCGTCAAGGCTACAACCAGTGAAAAACTAGGCTTTACAGGTAGGCAAGAAGGTATTTTGGTTAGTTGTGTTGTATTATTACATAAAATTTAACAAATTTGTAATAATGCCAATACTTTATTTAAATTATTGTAAAAAACGTGTATGATACAACATATTTTACAACAGCCAATACTTATTGGTATTTTAATGAGGAAACTATCGTGACAGATGTTAGCAATATCGAACAAATCATTCGTGACCAAATCGCCAATCATAGCGTATTACTTTACATGAAAGGCACGCCACAGTTTCCACAATGTGGTTTTTCTGCTCGTGCTGTGGATATTCTTAGCCAAGTTGGTCGTCCTTTTGCATTTGTCAATATTTTAGAAAATCCAGAAATTCGGGCAACTTTACCTAAAATCGCTAATTGGCCTACATTTCCACAATTATGGGTTGCAGGGGAACTAATTGGCGGTAGCGATATTATGGCTCAAATGTTCCAAGATGGTGAATTACAACCTTTAATTGAAGCTAATAGCAAACCTTTATCGTAATACATAATTGTTTTTAGTAACGAATTGATTTTTCTCTATGTACCAAGTCCTAGCTCGCAAATATCGTCCCAAAAACTTTCATGAATTGCTAGGACAAAATCATGTCGCTAGAGCATTAATTAATGCAATTGACCACGGGCGATTACACCATGCCTATTTATTTACAGGCACACGAGGTGTCGGCAAAACCACTATCGCCCGTATTTTAGCAAAATGTCTGAATTGTGAAACGGGTATCACTAGCGAACCTTGTGGGATTTGTCAAACTTGTCAAGCAATTAACGCAGGACGATTTATTGATTTAATTGAAATTGATGCAGCTTCACGTACAAAAGTCGAAGATACTCGAGAAATTTTAGATAATGTACCTTATGCCCCAACACAAGGCAGATATAAAGTGTACTTAATTGACGAAGTGCATATGTTATCTAATCATAGCTTTAATGCGTTATTAAAAACTTTAGAAGAACCACCCGAACACGTTAAATTTTTATTGGCGACCACTGACCCACAAAAATTGCCAATTACCATTATTTCCCGTTGTTTACAATTTGTGCTACGTCCACTTTCACAACAACAATTGGTTGAATATTTAAGCCAAATTCTACAAAAAGAAAATGTTACGTTTCAAATAGATGGATTATGGCAACTTGCCAATAGTGCTAAAGGCTCGGTGCGTGATGCGTTATCTTTAACTGACCAAGCGATTGCTTTTGGTAATGGACAAATTCAGCAAGACACGATAAAACAGATGTTGGGTTTAATTGACCAAGCTGATGTCGTGGCAATTTTACAAAGTATTTACCAACAAAATCCTGAACAATTAGCAAACTATATTCAATTATTACGCAATCAAGTTGTTGATGCAAAATCAGTTTTTGACAGTTTGGCAGAGTTATTACATCAAGTTGCCCTATTGCAACTATTACCCAATTTTGATTTACAACTCAATCAACAACAAACCCATGCCAGACAACAGCTTGCTCAAACCATTCCTGCCGAATTACTTCAACTTTATTATGAAATTATCGTAAAATGTCGAGAAAATATCGGCTTGGCAAATACGCCATTGCAAGCTTTAGAAATGTGTTTATTACGTTTATTGGCATTTAAACCATTATTACCCAATCAAGTTTATCAATTCACAGCAAATGACGTAACATCATCATTCCAAGGCAATCAACAACAAGCTGTTGTAGAATTAACAAATCCAATTATAGAAACTGAACAACCAACCATCATTGTAGATGTAACATCTTCTAATAATTTTTCAGAAAATGATACTCAAGACAAGTCTGATGAAACTAACAATGATAATTCTCAACTAATATCAGTTAATGACACTACGTCTCAGGAAACTATTGTATCTGAACCACATCATGATTTTAATCATCTTGAAATAATTGATATTAACCAAGAAATATCTACAGCAACTATAGAAGCTGAACAGCCAACCATCATTACAGATGTAACATCTTCTGACGATTTTGCGGAAAATGATACTCAAGACAAGTCTGATGAAACTAACAATGATAATTCTCAACTAATATCAGCTAATGACACTACACCTCAGGAAACTATTGTATCTGAACCACATCATGATTTTAATCATCTTGAAATAATCGATATTAACCAAGAAATATCTACAGCAACTATAGAAGCTGAACAATCAACCACCATTACATATGTAATATCTTCTGACGATTTTGCGGAAAATGACGCTCAAAACAAGTCTGATGAAACTAACAATGATAACTCTCAACTAATATCAGTTAATGATACTACGCCTCAGGAAACTATTGTATCTGAGCCACATCATGATAATGATTATTATGAAACGATTGAGAATATATCACTTTTAGATTATTTACAACCTGAACCACAGTTAATTGACCTTGAAGGTCAATGGACGGAAAGAAGTTGGGATTATTGGGTATCTCAGGCAAGAGCTAATCAATGGTTAGATAACGATGAATTAGTATTAGCAAAAAAAGGTCTACTATTAGGTAATATTAATGGAAAATGCCAATTTATCACAACTGAAAAGGTATTGAGTGCCAGCAGAACCTTCAATCAGTTTTGCATAAAACTACAACAATTTTTCCCAAATATACAAGTTAGTCTAAATAATAACCCCGAGTCTGAGCAACTTGTTTTGCTTAATAACACTCCAGAAAATCAACAATTATTTAGAAAAAATCAAGTAATACAGTTAGCAACTGAACAACTCAAAACACAACCTGTCATGCAAGCATTATTATCTCAACAAGCAAGTTTAATTTTTGTAAAACTCACCACTTAGTTAAATTAACCAATTGAACGAGTTAAATTTTTCTGATAGAGTCTATGCTAATACAGATATAGACAACATACTATTTTGTTTTAATAAACAGTAAAACAAAAAAAATAATTAAAAAAGTGTGACTTAGCTTGTTTCAAAGGTCTGATTAATATTGTATAATAAAATTTGTTTAGGTAACAACTAAGTTTAGTTAGGTAATAAGTTTAGTTAGGTAACAATTTAGGTGACATATATGTTAGACAATTTAAGAGGTATGGCTGTTTTTGCCAGCGTGGTTCGTCACGGCTCATTTAGCGGGGCAGCCAAAGAACTTGGCATTACGACCAGTGCAGTTAGCCAACAAATCCGTTCATTAGAAAACGACATGGGTGTGGTATTATTGCATCGTTCGACTCGTAAGCTAAGCTTAACAGAAGCGGGGGCAAGTTTTTATGAAAGTGCGAAAGATGTTGTAGAAGCCGCTGAGCAGGGGCGTATCCGTGTAAATCAATTGCGTGACGAGTTGGCGGGCAATTTGCGTATCGCAACTACTCCAGAGCTTGGCGTAAATCACATTTTACCAGCATTATCAACGTGGATGTCGGCACATGATGATTTAAATATTCATTTTGAAGCAGACAACGAATATGTGGACATGATTGAAGAACGTATTGATATCGCAATTCGTATGAGTCCAAGTGTCAATGATAACAGTGTTTCTGTCCACCCACTGACAGAAGTTCGTCAAGTATTGGTTGCATCACCACATTATATTCGTCAGCAAGAAAAACTAAGTGAGCCAAAAGATTTAAATAAACTTAGTTTAATTGGTATTAGTTTGTTAAAAGACCCAATGCAGTTGGATTTAACCAATATCGAAACTGAAAAGAAAACTCGCATCAAAATGAGTTCTCGCATTCAAACGAACAATATTTTCTTGGCAAAAACCTTGGCAAAAGAAGGACATGGCATTGCTCGTTTAATGTCATTAGACATTCAAAAAGAGTTAGCCTCTGGTGAATTGGTTGAAATTTTACCAGGCTATCAACTGCCAAGCTATATGTTATACGCAGTAACGCCTCGCCGTGAACAACAACCTGCCAAAATCACACGTTGTTTAGAAGTATTAACAAAATACTTTGAAAAAGTCTAAAAAACCTTTAAGAGCGTTTATTAAAATTTGGTGAACTTAACAATCCCTTAAGCTATTTTGTAGTTTAGGGGATTGTTATTTTATTTAGTTAAACTATTAATCAATTTTTACTTAAAAAATTTATTCGATAAAAAACCCACTTGCCAAAATACAAAAAACCTCGCATAATAGACAAGTTTTCAGGAGAGTATAAACACCATCATAAATTTTTTTATGAATTTTAATGGGTTATCACCGAAGGCGTAAAAGCCCTATAATCGCTCAGGTAAATGGACTGAAAACTCACATCGCCTTGATTGTGTGTGAAAAATCTGGAGAGAGATAAACACAAAGGTTGTTTATCCACCGAAGGGGAAAAAATTTATTGTGTTTTTATCATGATAAATTGAAAATCTCAGGTAACAGGACAGATGGGGATATAAGTTTTTCATAACATCTCACAATACGTTCAAGGATTTTTCATGACTTCTTTAAATCGTACAGCTTTTTACCAATCACACCTTGACCACGGCGGTAAAATTGTTGATTTTTCTGGCTGGGAATTACCTATTCATTATGGCTCACAAATCAAAGAACATGAAGCTGTCCGTAACGATGCGGGTATGTTTGATGTGTCACATATGGTGGTTTCTGATGTTGTTGGTTCTCAGGCAAAAGCTTGGTTACAAAAATTACTCGCCAATGATGTTGCTAAATTAAAATTTGTGGGTAAAGCGTTATATTCTGCTATGTTAAATGCTGATGGTGGCGTGATTGATGATCTAATCGTGTATCGCATGAATGATGAGGAAACGCAATATCGTATTGTATCTAATGCAGGTACTCGTGCGAAAGATTTAGCCCACTTTAACAAAGTCGCTGAAGATTTTGATGTCACTATCACTGAACGTCCAGAACTTGCCATGATTGCTGTTCAAGGTCCAAATGCAATTGCAAAACTTTCTTTAGCAAAACCTGCTTGGGCTGATGTATTAACATCTTTAAAACCTTTTGTTGGCAAAGATTTAACTGATATTGAGGGGCAAGATTGGTTTGTGGCACGCACAGGTTACACTGGAGAAGATGGCGTTGAGGTAATTTTACCTGAAGGTCAAGCCAGTGAATTTTTTGCATTACTGGTGGCAAATGGTGTCTCACCTGCAGGACTTGGTGCAAGAGACACGTTACGTCTTGAAGCTGGTATGAATTTATACGGTCATGAGATGGACGAAACCATTAATCCTTATGAATGTGGTATGGCATGGACATTAGCCATCAAAGATGAGCGAGATTTTATTGGTCGCCAAGCCATGTTAGATAAACAAGCTCATGCTATCGAAACAGGTAGTGATGTCATGCAAGTTGGCTTAGTGTTAGAAGGTCGTGGCGTATTGCGTGATGGCATGACTGTCACCCTTGCAAATGGCAAAACAGGTATCATCACTAGCGGAACTTTTTCACCAAGCTTAAAACAGTCAATTGCTATCGCTCGTATTCCTAAAACACAAGATGAAACGGCATTGGTTGATTTGCGAGGGACACCAACAACTGTACGAGTTATTTCGTTACCGTTTGTTAGAAACGGCAAAAAACAATTTGGTTAATGATTATTCAATGATATGATAGACATCGCTACGTTTAGACGGTATTTTTATAAAATATAGTCTAGACTGTATGCTTATCTTATTCAAATTATTCATTAAGGTATTTGTTATGAAAAAATTCGTTGCTGTTTTGCCTGTATTTGTAGCATTGACTGCCTGCCAAAGCTCCCAAGTTGCTCAGCCTTTGCCTTCACAGGTATTAGCAGTCATGGCAGAATCTCAAACTTATAAATGTGACCAAAATACAGCTGTTGTTGCTGTATATTCTGAAGCAGAAGGTCATAACTTTGCTAATCTTAAAATTACTGCACCATTTCTTAACTTAAACCAAGCCGCCGTTACACTAAAACAAGACGTTTCTGCTTCTGGCGTACGTTACACTGCAGGTCATAAAAACACCCTTTATGATTGGCATGTAAAAAATCCAGAAGGTGTTTTAACTGTTACACATAATGGACAAGAATATAACTTTGTTTGTCAATTAGTGTAATTTTTATACTATTATGATATATGGTCGATAATAATTAATTATTGACCATTTGTTTAAATAATTTATTTCTCTACAATCACTTTTAAGGAACTCTAATTATGAGCAATACCCCAGCTGATTTAAAATATGTTGCTAGCCATGAATGGTTACGTTTAGAAGATGATGGCGTAGTTACAGTTGGTATTACTGAACACGCTCAAGATTTATTGGGTGACATCGTCTATGTTGAATTACCTGAAGTTGGGGCGAATGTAGAAGCTGACGATGAAATCGCTGTGGTTGAATCAGTAAAAGCAGCCTCTGATGTGTACGCACCGATTGCAGGGGAAATTGTTGAAATCAATGAAGCGTTGGTTGATGCACCAGAAACGATTAATCAAGACCCATATGGTGAAGGCTGGTTCTTTAAAATTAAACCTGCCAATGTTGATGATTATAATAACTTAATGGACGCAGACGAATATCAAGATAGCTTGTAATCGTTCAGTTTTGCTAAATTTAGTATATTTCATACCATCAATACTATGTTGGACTAGCAACTGTTAGTCCACTGTCATTTTTACAATAATACTTAAGGTAAGTTTCATATGACCTCACAGACAAACCCTAAAAATGTTAGTTTTTTTGAGGTAATTACCAGTCGGCGTTCTGTCCGTTTTTTTACAGACACTCCTATTCCTGATGATGTATTAGATGATTGTCTTGATATGGCAATGCTCGCCCCAAATTCTAGTAATTTGCAACCTTGGGAATTTTATATTATTGATAGTCCAGAAAAACGCCAACAAGCCATTCAATTTTGTATGGGACAAAATGCGGTACGCACTGCAAATCGTTTAATTGCAATTGTGGCTCGTAGCGATACATGGCAACAACACGCTAAAGATAATATCAAATATTATCCTGTGCAACCTGTCCCCCAAGCGGTAAAAACTTATTATAGTCGCTTAATTCCTTTGAGTTTTGCTCGTGGTTCAATGAATATTTTATCGCCAGCTAAACGTATTTTTACTCATGTAAACCGTCAAATTAAAGGTGCTATGCCTGAGTTAATGTATAACAGTCAAGATGTAAAAGCTTGGGCATTAATGAATAGCATGTTAGCCGCCGAAAATTTGATGTTAGCATGGCGAGCCTATGGATTTGATAGTTGTGCTATTGGTGGTTTTGATGAAGTTCAAATGAAAAAATTGTTAGGTTTACATAAAAATCAACATATTGCAATGATGTTAGCTGCTGGAGAGCGAGCAGAAAATGGCTTGTATTCACCACAGTATCGTTTTGCAAGAGAACGTTTTATTAAAAAAGTTTAATTTACAATAAAGGTTTTTTTATGAGTCAAAATGCTACATTTAAAACATTTAATGATGTTTTTCAACATGCAGAGTTTGTCACTCGTCATATTGGTAATAGCATCACTGAACAACAGGCTTTATTAAATGCTGTTGGTTATGAAACAATGACCGATTTTATTAATGCCACCGTTCCTGCTTCGGTCAAAATGCCTGCACCACTTAATTTACCAAAAAGTATGCCTGAACATGAGGCTTTAGCAAAATTGCGTAGTCTAGCAGATAAGATTACCGTTAATAAAAGTTATATTGGTTTGGGTTATTATCCAACTCGCTTACCTGCTGTTATTCAACGTAATGTATTGGAAAATCCTGGTTGGTATACTGCTTATACACCTTATCAAGCAGAAATTGCTCAAGGTCGATTAGAGGCTTTATTAAATTTCCAACAAGTATGTATTGATTTATCTGGGCTAGAAATGGCTGGTGCTTCATTATTAGACGAAGCAACGGCGGCAGCTGAAGCCA
Organism: Moraxellaceae bacterium; assembly: GCA_041855445.1. Classification (GTDB taxonomy): domain Bacteria; phylum Pseudomonadota; class Gammaproteobacteria; order Pseudomonadales; family Moraxellaceae; genus Faucicola. Next base: position 80,348 of record JBHAEG010000022.1, on the reverse strand, counting down.
TGGCGATGGCAAAACGGATTAGCAAAAATAAATCTAATCAGTTTTTTGTTGATAATCGTATTTACCCACAAACTTTAGATGTTATTCAAACCCGTGCCAAATATTTTGGTTGGGATATCGTTGTTGGCGATTTTGACCTTGCAAAAAATGGTGATTTCTTTGGGGCAATTTTCCAATATGTTGGTAAAGATGGCGATGTCGTTGATTTAACTGATGTCATTACTGCTGTAAAAACAAAAGGTACCCAAGCTATTGTTACAGCTGATATTATGAGCCTTGTATTATTAAAATCCCCTGCTGATATGGGAGCAGATATTGCTTTAGGTAGTACCCAACGTTTTGGTATTCCTATGGGATTTGGCGGGCCTCACGCTGCCTATTTTGCGTTTAATGATAGTGCAAAACGCTCTGCTCCAGGTCGAATTATTGGGGTATCTGTCGATGCTCAAGGCAAGCCAGCACTACGCATGGCTCTACAAACCCGTGAGCAACATATTCGCCGTGAAAAAGCAAATTCAAACATTTGTACATCTCAAGTGTTGTTAGCTAATTTAGCAGGTATGTATGCAGTTTATCACGGTTCAACAGGGGTAAAACGAATTGCAACTCGTATTCATGCCCTAGCCACAGCGTTTGCTAATGTCATAAAAAATGCAGGTATGCACGTTGTTCATGAACAGTTTTTTGATACAGTATTAATAGAAACTGGCGAACAAACTCAGCAAATTTATCAAAATGCGTTAAACATTGGTTTTAATTTACGTAAAGTAGATGATAATCATTTAGCTGTTGCTTTTAGTGAAACTAGTGATGAAAATGACTTTTCAACATTAACGCAACTATTGACTGGAGAAGCAACTGCGTTACCTGAAACGTTACAAGTTTCTTTATCTTCAGATTTATTACGTCAAGATGATATTTTAACTCACCCTGTATTTAACAGCTATCATACTGAACATGAAATGTTACGTTACTTGAAAAAGTTAGAGAACAAAGATTTAGCGATGAACCATAGTATGATTTCGTTAGGTAGCTGTACTATGAAGTTAAATGCTACTAGTGAAATGTTACCAATTACTTGGGCAGAATTTGCTAATGTTCACCCATTTGCCCCTCGTGAGCAAGTTGTGGGTTATTTAGACATGATTGACGGTTTAGAAGAGCAGTTAAAAGCCATTACTGGATTTGATGCAATTTCTATGCAACCAAACTCTGGCGCTTCTGGAGAATATGCAGGACTATTGGCAATTCGCCGTTATCATGCTAGCCGAGGTGAAGATAATCGCAATATTTGTTTAATTCCTCGTTCGGCACATGGCACAAATCCTGCAACAGCTCAAATGATGGGCATGAAAGTTGTTGTTGTTGCCACTGATGAAAATGGTAATGTTGATTTAACAGACTTACAAGATAAAGTTGAAAAACATAGTGATAATCTTGGGGCGTTAATGATTACTTATCCATCAACCCATGGGGTGTTTGAGGAAGGCATTCGTGATATTTGTTCATTAATTCATCAGCATGGCGGACAAGTATACATGGACGGTGCGAATATGAACGCCCAAGTTGGTATCATGCAACCTGCCGATGTTGGTGCAGACGTATTACACATGAATTTACATAAAACGTTCTGTATTCCTCATGGTGGTGGTGGACCAGGTATGGGACCAATTGGTCTAAAATCACATTTAGCACCATTTATTGCAAATCATGTGGTTTCTCCTGTACCAAAAGCCGTGGAAGGCATGAGTGCTGTTTCTGCTGCTCCATTTGGTTCAGCAAGCATTTTACCAATTTCATGGATGTACATCACCATGATGGGTAGTGATGGATTACGTCAAGCAACCGAAAACGCATTATTAAAAGCAAATTATGTGGCAAATGCGTTAAAAGACGATTATCCAGTACTTTATACAGGTAAAAATGGTCGAGTTGCTCATGAATGTATTATTGACATTCGTCCGCTTAAAGAAGAAACAGGTATTAGCGAAGTTGATATTGCTAAACGTTTAATGGATTATGGTTTTCATGCCCCAACCATGTCATTCCCTGTGGCAGGCACATTAATGATAGAACCCACTGAGTCAGAAAGCAAAGCTGAACTCGACCGTTTTATCAGTGCGTTACGACAAATTAAAGCTGAGGCAATGAAAGTAAAATCAGGTGAATGGTCTTTAGAGGATAATCCGCTTGTCAATGCACCTCATACAGCTCAAGTAGTGATTGGTGAATGGCAACGTAGTTATAGCCGTGAAGAAGCCGCTTACCCATTGGCATATATTCGTGAAAACAAATTCTGGCCATCAGTAAGCCGTGTTGATGATGTATATGGCGACCGCAATCTGGTCTGTAGCTGTCCTAGTACTGATAGCTATGAATAAACCATTTATTCACTGTTAATTTTTACTTAAAAGCCTACTGTTTAATATTTTTACAGTAGGTTTTTTTTGGAAAAACAAACGTTTAGCCCACAAAATGTGTCTTTCATGCAATAAAACGCCATAATACAGCTTTAAAACATTTATTAAAGTCCTTAAATCAGGTATCATGACACAAACTTTTTACCAATACTATTTTGTATTTTTCTTTTCACTGTATTGTTATTTTATATAGGTATTTTTATGTTACCATTATTTATTCAAACGGCCTACGCAAATACTGAAGCTGCTGCTCCATCAATGTTCATGCAATTATTATTGCCTGTTGCATTTTTTGTGATTTTTTATTTTTTATTAATCCGCCCTCAGTCACGCCGTCAAAAAGAACATCGCCAAATGATTGAATCTTTAAAAGAAGGCAATGAAGTAGTGTTTGCTGGTGGTTTAATGGGAAAAATTAAAAAACTACAAGGTGACTATGCTGTTGTTTCATTGAACGTAAATCAAGATATTATGGTACAACGTGCGTCTGTCATTTCTGTATTACCTGCAGGCACATTAGATAATTTAAAATAAATACAGTCAATCATATAACTTAACACCTAAAGAAGTCAATTTATGCATTATCCTGTTTGGAAATATTTTATGATTGCCTTTGTACTGATTATCAGTACACTGTATGCCCTGCCAAATCTGTATCCAGACGAACCTGCTGTGCAGGTAACAGGGGCATCAGCAGGCACAACACTGACGGAAGAGGTACTGACTCAATCTAAAAAAATCTTGACTGATGCAGGTATTTCTTCTCACAATGAAACTTTTGATGGCAAATCGGCGTTATTATTAACCAAACCCGAAGACCAACTAAAAGCCCAACAAATATTAAGAGAAAAGCTAGGCGATAATTATGTTGTTGCGTTAAATCTTGCTCAAACAACCCCTGAATGGTTGCGTAATATTGGTGCATCGCCGATTAAACTCGGTCTAGATTTGCGAGGTGGTGTTCGCTTCGTACTAGAAGTAGACATGAGTAAAGCCATTTCTCAACGCCTTGACACCGTTAGCAAGGATATTCGCCGAGAGTTACGCAGTCAGCAAATTACTGTTGGTAGCATGAAAATCAATGAGAATGGTTTACTACTTACATTTGCTGATAATGCAACCCGTGATAAAGCTCAACGGGTTATTATGCGTATGGTGGGAACAGATTTTGCTATCCAACCTATCATTACTGACCAAGGGGCAAGCCTGAACATGGTCTACAGTGATGCCAAACTGTCTGAGATTGCCCAATATGCCGTTGGACAAAACTTGACAACGTTACGCAATCGTATTAACGAATTAGGCGTGGCAGAAGCTGTGGTTCAGTCACAAGGTTTAAACCGTATTGTTGTTGAACTACCAGGTGTACAAGATACCGCTGAGGCAAAACGGGTACTTGGTCGCACGGCAAATCTTGAGTTTCGTCTAGTCGCTGAAGAAAATGCCAATTATCAAGCCAATCCAACGGGTACTTTACCTGCAGGAACAGAGCTTTTTTCATTTGGCGAGGTCAATTCTCCACAAAAAACCTTATTGCAACGACAAACTGTTGTTACTGGTGAAAACGTACAAGATGCCCAATCTGGTTTTGACCAAAATGGCCGCCCACAAGTTAGCATTACTTTAGATAGTGCTGGTGGTAAGTTAATGCAAAATACGACAGCAAAATCTGTTGGAAAGCAGATGGCTGTATTATTTATTGAAAATAAACAACGTATTAGCTATGAAACTGACCCTAAAACAGGCGAAGTAAAAGAAATCCGCACACCATACTCTGAAAGTAAAATTATTAATCAAGCCACTATTCAAGGGGTGTTTGGCTCAACTTTCCAAATTACAGGACTTGATAGCAATGCAGAGGCAGCAGAATTAGCCTTATTATTACGAGCTGGGGCATTGGCAGCACCAATGTACTTCGTTGAAGAACGCACGATTGGTCCATCATTAGGGCAAGAAAACATCGAAAAAGGTATATTCTCAACGCAAGTTGGTTATTTCCTTGTATTCCTTTTTATGTTAATCTTCTATCGTTTCTTTGGTTTTATTGCCAATTTAGCTTTAGCATTTAACTTAATCATGATTTTAGCAATTATGTCTGTTATTGGTTCAGCTTTAACACTACCAGGGATTGCGGGGATTGTTTTAACCATTGGTATGGCTGTTGATGCTAACGTATTGATTTTTGAGCGTATCCGTGAGGAGCTTGCAAATGGTGTCCGACCAAAGTCAGCGATTATTGCTGGTTTTGACCGAGCATTTAGCAGTATTTTTGATGCTCAATTAACAACATTATTAGTCGCCTTTATTTTATTTGCGATTGGCACAGGACCAATTAAAGGGTTTGCTGTCACATTAGCCATTGGTATTGTCAGCTCATTATTTACCGCCATTACGGTCACTCGAGCGTTAATCCAAATTTTCTATGGCTATCGTAATAATGTGAAAAGTTTGAGTATTGGTTAAGGAGATTGATGATGCGTGATGAAAATAATAGAGAAGAAAATGCAGATAATCAAGAACCTTTAAATGATAATCCATCTTTGTCAGAATTAGGGGTTCACCCAACTACCGAAGCCAGTAGTTTAAAACGCCATCGCAAAGCACCTCGCCGAAATGGTCGAGGTGCTAATCATCAGCCACAAGCCATCGCAAAAAATGTGGAAACGACAGATGATACTACTACTTCAACAATGCCTGTAAACGATGATTTTACTGCAAATGATTTTGGTGGTGAAAAAACATTAACAGGTAAACGAATTATTCGTTTTATGAGTGTTGCCAAACCTTTTGTTATTTTGTCAGCGGTTTTGACCATCGTGGCAATCGTGGCAATTTTTACCAAAGGTTTAAATTTAGGTCTGGATTTTACAGGTGGGGTATCGGCAACTGTTGTTTATGAAAAACCTGTTGAACAAACTCAAGTTCAACAAGCGTTAGAAAGCAACAATTTTAATGATGGTGTCGTACAATATTTGGGCAATACCCAAGAAATTTTATTACGCCTGCCTCCTCAGGATAAAATTGATGGTTTAAGTGCAACTTTAGACAAAGCCCTTGATTTACCTGATAATAATGCCAAAATTACCAATTTAGATATTGTTGGTAGTCAAGTTGGTGGCGAAATTTATTTAAGCTCTGTTGGTGCAATGGCGTTAGCTTTAGCATGTATGTTCATTTATGTGATGGTACGTTTCCAAGCAAAGCTCTCAGCAGGGGCAATTATTGCATTATTCCACGACAGTATTATTACCATTGGTATCTTTGCATTATTTGGCTGGCCATTTGATTTAACTGTGTTAGCTGCCATTTTATCTTTGATTGGCTATTCGATTAACGATACAATCGTTGTATTTGACCGCATTCGAGAAAATTTTCGCCGTGTGCGTGGTATCAGCCCAACAGAAATTGTTGATTTATCTTTGACAGAAACGTTACGCCGTACATTTATGACCATTTCCACCGTATTATTAGTGGTATTGGCAATGATGTTTTTGGGTGGACCAAGTTTATATTGGTTCTCAGTGGCGTTATTTATTGGCTTAATTTTAGGTACTTTCTCATCAATATATATTGCTAGTGCAATTCCTTTATGGCTTGGAATGTCTCGCAAAGACTTTGTTGTGCAAGTTAAGCCTGAATTTGTTGAAGAAGAAGTTACCTTTGAGGATAGAAACGCACCAGCAAAATAACCTTTTTATTATTCAATGATTTATACCCTATCAACTGATGGGGTATTCTTTTGTCAGCTAAACATCATTATTCACTATGCAACAATATTTTTCATCACTCGACATTCGTTATCGTACCATTATAAAAATTGCTATTCCTGTAGTTTTTGCAAATATGATTATGCCGTTGCAAGGAATTATTGATACAGCAATTGCAGGGCATTTTGGGCAGGCAGATTTTTTGGCAGGGTTAGGCATTGCTACTCAGTTTATGATGTTGATTTTAGTTAGTTTTAATTTTTTACAATATGCAACATCAGGACAAACAGCTCAGGTTAGCGGACAAATATCACATAATACTCAAAATAATTACCAACAACTATTGTATTTATTGCAACGGGCAATTTTTTTAGCATTATGCATTAGTGGATTAATATGGTTAATTAAGCCATTTTTACTCATGCCAATCTTATCTTTTTTCAGTCAAGAAGCACAAGTTATTCATATTGCTTATCAATATACGTCCATTAGAATATGGGGATTACCATTTGAGCTAATTAATTATGTGTGTTTAGGTTGGTTTGCTGGACAAGGACTAGGACGTTATATTTTTTGGCAACAATTAGCAATTGCAATTACTAATTTAATTATATCTTTAGCATTAGTATATATTTGGCAATGGCAAATGCTTGGACTTGCGATAGGTACAGTTTTTGGTTATTTTATTGGTAATCTAGTTTCTTTATGGCTAGTGTCTTCCCAGCTATCTATCAAATTTTTTCAGCTATTTCCACCACGTTATCAATGGAAAAATTTTCATTATCAACAATTATTACCATTATTAATGTTAAATCGAGATATTTTTATCCGTACATTATTATTAACATTAAGTTTAAGCTGGCTAACTAAATTATCAGCCATGCAAGGCTCAAGTATTTTAGCAAGTAATACATTATTATTACAGGTTTTAACCATTTCTGCCTTTGCTTTAGATGGTGTTGCCGTTGCTACTGAAAGTCTCACAGGAAAAAGTGTTGCTCATAGCCAACAAGGTGATTATCAATTATTTTATACGATTATTTTTAGAACTGGATTAATTAGTTATGGACTAGCAATGATTTTATCATTATTTTGGTGCTTCGGTATTTCAGCATTCATTACATTAATGACCAATGTTGATAATATTCAACAGATTGCCAAACAATATCAATGGTTTGCGGTCTTATTACCTGTGATTGGGGTTGGGGCGTATTGGCTTGATGGGATTTTTTTTGGACTAACAGCAGGGCAATTTATTCGTAACGGCTCAATCATCGTTGCTATATTGTTTTTTCCGACTAGCTGGTTATTAGTCACTCATTATGACAATCATGGACTTTGGTTGGCTTTATATGTGTTTTTATTAGCTCGAGCAATCACATTAGCAATTTATTTAGCAATAACACCACTTCATCAGTTATTACCTTCTCAATTTAAATAGTTAATTTTTATGAATAGTCATCATAGTATTTTAAAACAATCTTTACGTTATAGTTTACCTGTGGCGATGGGGTATATTCCTGCAGGTATAGCCTTTGGTGTGTTATTTGTGGCAGCAGGATTACCTGCATGGTCAGCAGTTTTATCCAGTATTTTATTATATGCTGGTGCCGCACAATACGCCAGTATTCCATTATTAGCGTCAGGTATTGGTATAACAACCCTTGCTAGTAATACATTTGCGATTAATTTGCGTCACGCATTTTATGCCATACCACTTTTACAGCAACTCCCCACCAATAAATTTTCAAAAACTTATTGTTTATTTGCTCTTACAGATGAAACTTTTTCCGTTTTAACAACACTTAATGAAGAGCAACGCAAAAATCTTATGTTGCCAATTAGTTTTTTTAATCAAAGTTATTGGGTCATTGGTACAATTCTAGGATTGTTGATTGGTGCTGGATTAAATGATTTAGTGCCAATTTTAGATTTTGCGTTGGTATGTTTATTTGTAATTTTGGCATATGAACAGTTTAAAGTTATTAAACAATTATATCCAATTTTTATGGCAATGCTAGCATTTGCATTGGCATTATGGCTGTTTTCTAGCTGGGCATTGTTATCAGCTATTGTTATCAGTGTTTTATTTATTGTTGGACATTTTTTTTATACATCTCGCTAAATTTTAGGATAAAGTATGGGCGATTTATCAAACAGTTATTTAATTTTTGCCACATTGGCAATGGCAGTTGTCACATTTATTATTCGAGTAATGCCTGTTATTTTACCAAAAAAATTTCTAACCTCTCCGTTACTATTGGCAGTTAATCGAGGCTTACCATTAGCCGTCATGTGTTTATTGGTGTTATCATCATTACAATGGGTTGATAGTTCACAAAATTTTGTAATTTCTCCAATGTTAATCGCTCAAGGTTTAGCATTGATAGTGGTATTATTAAGTTATCATTTATTTAAACAATTATTTGTTAGTATGATAATTGGTATCGCCAGTTTAAATGGTTTTTTATGGTTATTTGATAAGATAAATTAAAAGGTGTATTTATATAAATACACCTTTTTGTCATAACTTGATAATTATTTAATTTTCTGGGTTTACTCCAACCATATCAACAGGCGTATCGGCAATTATCGTTGCCCCTTGTTGCTTTTTTTGTTTAGCAAGGTCACTACGTTTTTGTTGTAATGCCTCTAAATATGCGTCATCGATATTGCCTGCAACATATTTACCATCAAATACAGAACAATCAAACTTTTTCACAGGGCTGTGTTTATCTTGTACCGCTTCAATCATATCATCTAAATCTTGGAAAATTAGGCGGTCTGCTCCGATAATTTGACGTACCTCTTCAACACTATGCTCTGACGCAATAAGTTCGCTACGCACTGGCATATCAATACCATATACGTTTGGAAATTTTACAGGTGGAGCGGCACTTGCAAAGAATACATTTTTCGCACCAGCATCTCTAGCCATTTGAATAATTTCATGACAAGTTGTACCACGCACGATAGAGTCATCAACCAATAATACATTTTTCTTTCTAAACTCTAATGGCACTGCATTGAGCTTTTGACGTACAGACTTTTTACGTTGTTGTTGCCCTGGCATAATAAATGTGCGTCCAATATAACGATTTTTCATAAAGCCTTCACGATATTTAACACCAAGATGATAGGCTAATTCCATCGCTGAGGTACGAGATGTGTCTGGAATTGGAATGACAACATCAATACCATGGTCTTGTCCCCATTCTCTCAAAATCTTTTGAGCTAATTTCTCACCCATACGCATACGGGCTTTATACACAGAAATGTCATCAATAATGGAGTCTGGACGAGCAAAATATACATATTCAAAAATACAAGGTGTAAATTCTTTGGGTTCAACACATTGATGGGTAAATAATTGATTGTCTTGAGTAATAAAAATAGCCTCACCAGGACGCACATCACGAATAATGTCAAATCCAGCCCCAGTCAATGCGACTGACTCAGAAGCAACCATATACTCCATACCGCCATTTTCTGCCAAACGTTGCCCATAAATTAATGGACGAATACCATTTGGGTCACGAAACGCCAATAAACCATAGCCAGTAATCATCGCCACAACAGCATACGCCCCTTCACAACGTTCATACACTGCACGCACCGCTTTAAAAATATCTTGGGGATTTGGATTAGGTTTACCAATATTTTGCATTTCATGAGCAAGCACATTTAGCAAAACTTCAGAATCAGAATCCGTATTAATATGACGTAAGTCCTCTTGATACAATTCTTTTGCTATCGCTTCAGCATTGGTCAAATTACCATTATGAGCCAACGTAATCCCATAAGGTGAATTGACATAAAAAGGCTGAGCCTCTGCCGAACTTGATGAACCAGCCGTTGGATAACGCACATGACCAATGCCAAAATTCCCAACCAATCTAATCATATGTTGGGTCATAAATACATCTCTGACCATGCCATTTTCTTTGCGTAAAAATAACCGCCCATCTTGACAAGTAACAATACCTGCTGCATCTTGTCCACGATGTTGTAACATAGTCAAGGCATCATATAACATCTGATTAACTGGACTATGGGCGGCGATACCAACAACTCCACACATACAAAAAACCTCTTTATTTGACTGGGAAAAACTTAAAAACTGATTTTATTGATTGCTTAAATCATCTAACTGCTCTGTGGTTACATCAGATACTTGTTTGGTAATATTTTTAGATAATTCAACAGCAAATGGAGCAAAAGGCAATAACGCTGGGGCAACTTTTGACTGTTGCCAAAACTGGGAATTTTGAATAAACGGAGCAATTAAACTAAACACCAACAAAATTACCATTAAATTTTTACTAATGCCAAACACGGCTCCCGCCAATTTATCTAAAATGCTTAACTTTAAACCTGATAAAGTCTTACTCATTACCCATAAAATCATCTGCAAACCAACAATCACACATAATGCAACGACAATAAAGGCAATAAGCACAGTTAAGATAGGTGAATTAGATAGCCCTATAAAAAAACCTGATAATGGTTTGGCAAAATAAGTAGCAAAAATTAAGGCAAATAACCAACCAAACAATGACACCAAAGAACGTAATAAACCAACTTGAAACCCTTGCCACAATCCAAAAAATAAGCTAATAAAAATAATAATATCAAGCATTTTATTTAACCATGTGAATGTTTCAAACGATAATCATCGATTGCTTCAACACATTTTTGGATTAATGCTGGACCTTCATAAATCAAGCCACTATAAATCTGTACTAAATCTGCACCAACAACAATTTTATTCACCGCCCGCTCTCCTGTATCAATACCACCTACACCAATTAACGCAATAGATTTTGGTAAACGCTCAGCAAATTCAAATAATACTTGCGTACTTAAATGACTCACAGGACGACCAGACAATCCACCCGCCTCTTCACCATGTGGCAAATCCTCCACACCATGACGACTTAATGTCGTATTTGTGGTAATTAATCCATCAATATCAAAATGAATAAGTTCTTTGGCAATAAAATCAATTTGACTTTCATCTAAATCAGGAGCAACTTTTAGCACCAATGGCACATAATATTGATGTTCCGTTGCTAACTGCTGATGGCGATTTTTAATACCTTCTAATAAGGCACTCAACGCATCACCACTTTGCAAATCTCGTAAATTTTTTGTATTGGGTGAAGAAATATTTATCGTAATATAAGAAGCATAAGGATATACCCGCTCCAAACAAAATAAATAATCATCTAACGCATTTTCAACAGGTGTCACGGCATTTTTACCAATATTAATACCTAAAATCCCTTGATATTTACTACGTTTAACCTGTTCAATTAAATAATCAACCCCTTTATTATTAAATCCCATACGATTAATAATTGCCCGAGCTTTTTTTAATCGAAACAAACGAGGTTTATCATTGCCTGCCTGTGGTTTTGGTGTCACTGTACCAATTTCAATATAACCAAATCCCAATGCTGATAACGCATCAATATATTCACCATTTTTATCTAATCCAGCCGCCAAACCAACAGGATTACTAAACGTTAAACCCATACATTCCGTAGTTAGTTCTTGTTTAGGATACATTAACCCTAAAACACCTGCATTGTTAGATTTTTCTAACAATTCAAGCGTCATTTCGTGAGCTTTTTCAGGGTCTATTTGAAACAGAATAGGACGAAGTAAGGCGTACATAGGCAAATGAATACTCTTATTAATGAATATGACAAATTGATAAAACTCAATGCTTCATCAACTTAGCTTAAATTTACAATCAATAAAAATTAAATAACATTCAAAAAATAGTAAACTATTATAACAATATTGACTAAAAAAAAATAGCCAGCAAATTTATTGCTAGCCTATTACGATACCTCTTGCTGACTTGATAAAGCTATCCAACCTTTTACAATTCGATATAAATACCAGCAAAATACCAATAACATCATGACAACGCCTGATAGCCCTAATAAACTACTACCACCCAATGCCGTATTATTTGATAACATTGCCCCAATAAATGCCCCACCAAACCCAATAATCATCATAAAAATCGCAATAATTGCAAAAAACATACTATACCAGACGGTTTTAATTTGCCAATCAAAATGACTATATAACCACGTCCCCTCTGCATCTTGCCGTTTTGCGTAATTTAAGATAATTGCCAAAATCCAAGTAATTCCCGTAAAAAAACTTAATACATACAAGGCATAAGTTAAATGATTATAACTGGTTAAATTTAAATTATTTAACTTATTCATCATTGGCACTGATTGCATGGTATAAGTTTTTTGCACTTCAATGGGTATGTCTGGTTGTATATTTTGACTAAATGTATCCTGCGTGCTTTGAGATTTTGGCGAGTTGGGCTTTTCTAAGTTCATCATAATATCAGCGACTGGCAAATTTATATTTGTTATAGGGATAAATTTAGCACATATCAAGGTTTTAGCAAACCGCCAAATTTTAATTTTTTGTTAATTGTGATTGCACCTCAATTTTATCAACATCAGTTTGATTAATTTGTAATTGTTTAATATGTAATCCTTGCTGACTTAGTTGCTGAAAAATATTACCAATCACTGTGGCTTGTTGATGAACAAAATTTAGCTGAATATCATTACCATTTTCTAACACTTGGGCATTGACTCCAGATTGTGCTAAAATTTGTTTAACTAACTCCACGCCCTTTAGATGTTGGGTTTGATTTGGATTAATATTACCCGCTTGACTGCGTAACCAAAACAAATCTGCAACGGTATCATCATAGGCTTTTTGACTTGCATTTGCTTTTTGATGCAATTCCCAACCGCCATAACCAAAACTAAACAAAAACAAAAAAATCCCCAATGCCCATAGTGCAACTTTGTCACGCTGGGCTAAATGATGATAAGATTGTGCCAATGCCTGAAACCCGCTAAAACTTTTCACAGCTCCCCCTTCTATTCTATAACTGAATTTGCAAAGATGCGACTGTTTCACCTGCTATTGTATTCACGCTACCTAATTTTGCTTGAATACCTTGTTCATTTAATTGATTAATGAGGTGATTTAACAAATTACTATCAGCCGTCACGACTTGTAATTGTAAATGGTTATTCGCATAACTTAGATTTTTTGCAAATGTCTGGTTTTTTTGGAATATTGATTGTAAACTTACCAATGTAGTTAATAAACTATCATCTGCCGATTGTTGGCGAATTAACTTACTTTCCAATTGACGTTGTAAATTTAATCGAGGATTTAAATTTTCATTAGGAAACCATTGGTTATATTGAATAACTAACATTTCTTTGGTTTGCTCTGTGGCTTTTTCATAATAAAACCAACGCAATCCATCAACAACTAATCCCATCATGATGGCAAGTAACATCATGCTAGCGACTACTTTTAAATATGGTGAAGTTTTATTATCTCGTTTTATCACTGCAAAATTCAGCCAATGCCGATTTGGGTCTTTGATAGGGGTCGGTAAAAAATCGGCGGGTAATATTTCGGTAAATTTTTCTAAAAATTGTTGATTTTCTTTAGAAACTTGACCACATACCCAAAAAGTTTCAATATTATTTAATTTATCTAATATTAATGGTAAGTAAGTAACCGACATGCCTGCCTGACCAAAACGCAACAATTGACAATGTTGGTCTTGATAAAATATGGCTTGTTGTGCATTTTCTGAAAATTTATTTGACTTATCATTTGATAACAATAAAAAATCAGGTAATAATGCAACAATTTCAATACCAGCTAAACTTGCTGACTGTAACCATTGGTCACGTTCTGCACCATGTAATGCGTATAATGTTGGTAATGTTTGATTTTGTTGAACTTTGACCTGTAAATCATCAACAGTATTAATACTAATATCCTCAAATAAATACCGTTTTCCTGCCTCACCCAAGGTCTTTAACTGAGCATTTGTCAAATTTGGCGAGGTATGCAATAAGTGTAAGCTAGGAAAATATAGACAAGCAGTACGATGTTTATTTTTATTGGCAAAACTGACTAATGTATTAATTTCCTGCCAATTTTCTGCGGTTTGCCATTGTTGATTATTATCCTGCCAGATACGCAAAGACGCTTGAGCGTTTGGCAACCAAATATGTATCACGTTTATTTACCTTATTTTAATTAGTTGGAATAAATCGTTTTATTTCTGTTGCTAGATGATGAGCTATCACTTTTGTTTCATAGACTCTAGCTTCTGCAAGGCTAAAACTATCAAGCATATCCCCTGTTAATAAGCTTGCCATATAAGCGATAATATTCATATGACATACCACTAATAAACATTTTGGTTGATATTTTTCTGCAAACTCATATAGCCCTTGTATTGCATTTTCAGCCTCATCATCTGGCGTAATTTTATCATAAATATGTACAGGAATATCGGTAAGATTTGTAATAGCTGACAATGTTTGTTTAGCTCGGTTATATGGGCTAACAATTGCCATATCTGGTTGATAATGATTTATTAGCCATTGGGCAGTTTGTTGTGCTTGTTGTTTGCCAAGTTCAGATAAGTTACGTTCATTGTCGGGTAAGGTGTATGCTCCTGCATCACCATGTCTTACTAAAATTAATTGCATATTCTTTTTTCCATTTCAATTTATCATCTTTAATATTATGTGTTATGTGGCATAACAAATTCTACATCACTTCTAAACCCTGACTCCATTAAATTTAAGGCAACCCCAAGTGGTGCTTTTCCTTGATAAATAATGTCATACAAGGCGTGAGTAATTGGCATATAAATGCCTGACTGGCAAGCTTTTTCATGGACTTGGGCAATAGTATTTACCCCTTCTGCGGTTTGTCCAAGTTTTTTGATGGCTTGTTCTAAGGTGATACCTTTACCGAGCATATTGCCAATTTGATAATTTCTACTCAGCGATGAGGCACATGTGGCATATAAATCCCCCACACCAGACAGCCCTAAAAAAGTCAAAGGATTAGCCCCTGCATGTACCCCAAATCTACTCATCTCAGCCAATGCCCGTGTCAGTAGCATGGCTTTCGTATTCTCACCTATATGATACGCTTCTGCCATACCCATCGCAATGGCATAAATATTTTTTAATGCCCCGCCTAGCTCAACACCAACAACATCATTACTAGCAAACACCCGAAAAAATGCACTATGTAACGCTGTTTGTACAGCTGTTCGTAAACTTTCTGACTGACTAGCTATCACTGTTGCTGATGGCATATTGTTCATAATTTCTTTAGCAAGATTGGGTCCACTCATCACCCCAAAAGCCACTTCTGGTAATTCCTCTTGAATAATCTCACTCATTAAAGAAAAACTATCTTTTTCCATGCCCTTAGTCAAAGAAACAATGGCTTGTGATGTAATATACGGAGCGATATTTTTTAAGGTTTCTCGAAAGGCAGTACTTGGCACAGCAACAAAAATAATGTCTTTATCTTTGACTGCTTCTGCTAACTGATGACTAAATTTTAAACGTTCATCAAGTTTATATTCTGGCAAATATTTTCGATTAATATGGCTTTTTTGCATATTTCTCACCATATTTTTATCACGCACCCACAATGTCACATCACAACCATTTCTTGCAGATAAATTCGCCATTGCTGTACCAAAACTACCACCGCCCAAAAATACCAATTTTAACATCGAATTATTCTCAATTTTTACAACCGTATTGGTGTGTTTAGTTGTCACATGTTCAGCATCTGACGAATTATCATTGGCAATATTTTGTTTGGCTTTATCCCATAATTCTGCAAACAATTTACTGGCAATTTCTCGGCGACTTTGAATTTTTTCCAAACTTTCATTAATATTTAAACTTGGTAATTGTGGCTTTTTCATGACGAATACCTACGAAAATTTGCTAAAATCACGATGAATAATAATCAATAAATGCTGGTATATTTATTGGTTTTCGAGGTGGTAAAGTCGCTCCTGCTGTACCAACATAAATAAATCCAGCAACAAGATTATTATCATCGACTTGAAAATATTTTTTCACAACTGGGTGATTGGCAAGTAAACCTGTTCGCCAGACACTAGCAAATCCTAAAGCCTGTAACGCTAACAATAAATTTTGCACGCCAGCCCCTGCACTGAGCAACTGTTCAAACTCAGGAACTTTAGGGTGATGTTGATAATTCGTGACACAAACAATAATCATAGGTGCACGCTTTGGCATATTTTGAGCCTTGTTCAATGCCATGTCATCTGTTTCACCTTCGGCAAGTGTGGCTTGTTTTAATACCTCACCAAATTTTGTCAAACCATCATCAGTTAAAATAATAAAACGATAAGGTTTTAACTCTTTATGGTCAGGTGCAGTCATCGCACAGGCAATAACTTGTTCAAGTTGTTGTTGATTTGGTATTGGCAACGTTAAATTACCCATCGAACGGCGACTGTTAATAAAGTCTATCATCGCTTGATTTTGCATAGATTATCCTTCTTAACTGGCTTGACGTTCATCAAGCCGATGTTCTAATTTCAAATATTCTTCAGATTGCATTTCTAATAATCGTGACCTTGTTCTTTCAATTTCAAACGCCAATTTTTCTCCTTGATAAATTTCTAAAATTGACTGTTCTGCCCGAATTAATAATTTAACTCGGCGGTCATAAAACTCATCAACCATATAAATAAATCGGCGAGTTGGGTCTGCTAGTATATCATTCAATGCTGGGACATCATCAACTAATACCGTACTAAAATTATTAGCAATTTCAATAAAATCGTTAGCAGAACGTGGTTGCATACACAATGTTCTAAAATCTACATATAACACCGTTTCGGTACGGGCTTTAATTGCGATTTCCCGCCCATTGATAATTAGTGCATCTTGGCTTGTATGTTGATTATTACTTAACGCAGTAAATCGATTTGCTAACCAATGAATATTATCCTTCGTTAAAGGAGACATATATAATTCAGCTTGTTGCAATACGCGTAATCGATAATCAATGCCAGAATCAATATTCATCACGGTAGTAAAAGTTTCTACTGCCTTAATTGCTGGCAAAAATCTATCTCGATGAATACCATTTTTATACAAACCATCAGGGGCGATGTTGGAAGTTGCGACAAGGGTAATTCCCTTATTAAACAACATGGTAAATAAATCACCTAAAATCATGGCATCAGAAACATTTGACACAAAAAATTCATCAAAACA
This sequence comes from Moraxellaceae bacterium, assembly GCA_041855445.1. Lineage (GTDB taxonomy): Bacteria > Pseudomonadota > Gammaproteobacteria > Pseudomonadales > Moraxellaceae > Faucicola. Next base: position 63,068 of record JBHAEG010000022.1, on the reverse strand, counting down.
AATCACATCAGCTTCATTATAAATAATATTTGCCACTTTTTGTAACGGGTCAGTTTGTCCTTGTAATTGGTTTAACTCTTTATGAACACGTTTCATAAAATGATGAAAATGTAATCGCATTTTATTATCTACAGGCAATGACTCATAAAACATATCCATCATCCATGTTTTACCACGACCAACGCCACCCCACATATACAACCCTTTAGGTGGTTGAATTTTTTTCAAAAAACTAAACAAACCCTTTTGTTTGGCTCGATTTGCCATAATTTGTTGATACACATTATCCAAATACTGCATCGCAGATTTTTGTTGGCTATCTTCACTAAATTCACCTGAAGCAATGGCTTTTTGATAGCGTTGTAATGGGCTAAGATTTTGCATAAACTTCCTTTTTATTTGTTTGACTTGTCAGCTAAACACTCAATTTTTCTAATAATTTTTTTAACTCCCCTAGTTTACCATGAAAAAAATGCCCTGTATCAGCAATTATTTCATAACGTATCGCAAAATCTTCAGCAAATTTTTGCAGACTGGCAGGAGCTATCAATTCGTCTTGCTCTCCAAAAATCATAAATGTTTGAGCGGTTGGTAAAACTAAATCTTGTGTACAATTTTTTTCAATTGATGGAGCGATTAATGCTAAATGCTTAATCTCAAAATCATCTAATCCTAAAAACGCTCCTTGCTGTAAAATATGCTGAGCAAGACGAGCAACCACATAGCCACCAAAGGAAAAACCGCCTAACCATAACTGACGGGCAGAAGTTTGTTCAGCAATCCATTTTAATACCGTCATAGCATCATCAATTTCACCAACGACATTACCATAACTACCTGTGGATAAACCCACACCTCGATAATTAAAACGTACAACATGCATACCACTATCACGAGCAAACCGATACATGGTTGTTACGATTTTATTCATCATTGTACCTTCTGCCAATGGATTTGGGTGGCATAATAACGCTACTTTATCGACACCATTGGCATTTGGATTATCCTGTTGCCATAATACATCAAGTTCTAGTTTTCCCATGGGTGCATCTATCAGTAAGCTATTTTTCGGGGCTTTCATCATCTTTTAATTTACCTTTATTACAATTAACTATAACAAATAAATTGCTTATGCTACCTAAATTTATGACAAATAGCTATTTTGTTTCACTAAAAGTAATAATTTTACATTTTGTAACAACTTTTTGCCAAGATTATGACATATTAGCAGACTATAGCAAGGATTTTCATTCATACTATTATCATAAATTCTATATTAACTGTATATTGAGAGTACTACCATGATAAAAAAATTAGCACTACCTTTATTAATGTCTGCAGTCGCTTTATCCGCTTGCCAAAGTAAACCAACTGCCCCAGTTATTCAACGTCCAAATAACGTTTATGAAACCACAGGGCTTGGCAAAACAAAAATTATTGCTCAACAAAATGCTGTAAAAAACGCCAAACAGCAATGCGGTCGTTATAACCCAGTTGTCATTAAAGATACTACAAAATATAACGGGGTGATTGATGAGGGTACAGGTCGAGTGATTGACCAAGTTGGTACGGTGATTGGTGGTATTTTGGGGAAAGCCACGCCTAAAATTGCTCGTGATGATGATTATGAATATACCATTAGTTTCCGTTGTGAATAAACTTGATATTCATTGTTAAGATTAATTACTATAGATTAACTACTATAAATAATTGGTGGATTGGCATCATGCAATCCACCAAGTGAAACATTATGCCACTGCCTCGCCCAAAAAATCTCGCACAAAGTTATTGGCTGGTTGATTAATAAGTTGATGATAATCACCGACTTGTTCAATATGCCCATGGTTCATCACGACAATTTCATCAGACAATTCGATGGCTTCTTCTTGGTCATGGGTGACTAAAATGCTGGTAACGCCTAATTCATGATGAATAGATTTTAGCCATTGACGCAGTTCTTTTCGTACTTTTGCATCTAATGCCCCAAATGGCTCATCAAGTAGCAATAGTTTTGGCTCAACTGCCAATGCTCTAGCTAAGGCGATACGCTGACGTTGTCCGCCTGATAGCTGATGTGGGTACTTTTTAGCAGTGTGACCAAGTTGCACCAATTCTAATAAATTATTGACTTTTTTTGTGATGTCTGCTTTGCTTGGACGATATTTTTTTGCCATGACAGTCAAACCAAACGCTACATTATCAAAAACATTCATATGACGAAATAACGCATAATGTTGAAACATAAATCCAATATGGCGTTTTTGTACTGGTATATCAGTCACATCAGTACCATCAAATAAAATTCTACCTTTATCGGCAAATTCCAGACCTGCGATAATTCTTAGTAACGTTGTTTTTCCACACCCTGAAGGTCCTAATAAAGAAGTCAGTTTACCCGTTGGTACAGTTAAATTAATGGGTTTTAAAGCAGTAAACTGACCAAAGCTTTTTTCAACTTGACGAATCTCAATACTCATAATCGTTTCAATTCCTATAAAATTTATTCAACTTGCAATTTTTTTTGCTGTCTTTGAGTTAAAAACTGCTGAATAATCAATGTAACTAATGCTAATAATGCTAACAAGCTGGATAAAGCAAATGCCGATATAAAGTTATATTCGTTATAAGCAATTTCTACTAATAATGGCATGGTATTGGTTTCCCCTCGAATATGTCCAGAAACCACACTAACTGCCCCAAACTCACCCATCGCCCGAGCATTGGTCAAAATAATTCCATATAACAACGCCCATTTAATATTTGGTAGCGTCACTCGCCAAAACACTTGCCAGCCAGATGCCCCCAATGTCAAACCTGCCTGTTCTTCACTGCTACCCTGTGACTGCATCAATGGAATAACTTCACGAGCCACAAACGGAAATGTCACAAATAAAGTCGCCAAAACAATACCCGTTGTTGCAAAAATTACCTGAATACCATGTGCCTCCAGCCAACCACCAATGACTGAATTTGCCCCAAATAACAGCACAAACATTAATCCTGCGACCACAGGTGACACTGAAAATGGTAAATCCAGTAAAGTTGTTAAAAACTGCTTACCTCTAAAGTCAAAACGTGTTAGTAACCATGCCATCGCTACCCCAATCACAGTATTAATTGGTACAACAATCAACGCTGTAATCAATGTTAATTTAATTGCAGATAATGCCTCAGGTTCAGATAACGCTTTGATATATAAATTAAAACCTTCTTTAAATGCCTCATAAAACACAGCAACTAAGGGTACGACTAACATCACGCCCATAAACAATACTGCAACACTAATCAATAAATAACGTAGCCAAGTTGGCTCTCGTGTGGCTGTATGCTGTTGATATAAATATTGATTTCCGCTACTTATCATGAATGCACCCCACCGACTCGCCGTGTCATCAACCACTGTAACGCATTAATCGAAAATAAAATAACAAATGAAATCATTAACATAAACAACGCCACCGCAGAAGCCCCCTGAATATCAAAATGGTCAAGTTTACTAATAATAATTAATGGCAAAATCTCTGATTTCATTGGCAAATTACCTGCAATAAAAATCACTGAACCATATTCACCCGTCGCCCTAGCAAACATCATGCCTGCCCCCATTAATAATGCTGGAAATAATTCGGATAGCACAACACGAAAAAACGTGACTAACCGCCCTGCACCAAGCACCGCCGAAGCCTCTTCATACTCTGGTGAAAGCTCTGCTAACACAGGCTGAACCGCACGAATGATAAAAGGCAAACTAACCACAACCAATGCCAACCAAATACCAATGGGCGTAAACGCTATCTTTATACCAAATTTACTAAAAAACTGCCCAATTAAACCATTTGGGGCATATAAAGTCGCCAATGAAATACCCATCACCGCAGTTGGCAACGCAAAAGGCAAATCTACTAACGCATTTAATAACGATTTACCAAAAAACTCATAACGTACCAACACCCACGCTACTAATGTGCCAAAAAATAAATTAGTCAATGTTGCTAACAATGCCATTTTTAAGGTCAATAAAATCGCAAACTGTACTCTTGGCTCGGTGATGGTCGCCAAAAACCCTGAAAACCCCATTTGAGTTGCCGTCACTGCCATCATCGCAAATGGCAATAATACCAATAATGACAACGCCAGCACGCTAATACCAAGACTAAGATGAAAAAATGGTAAAACATGACGTTTTTTATTGCGATAGCTTGACTTGTTTGTCTTGACGTTGGTCATAACTGCACCTTTTTAATACGCCTTACTTGGTATTTACTGCTAATTCATCAAAAATACCACCATCTTTGAAGTAATCATTCATAATAGTATCCCAATTACCAAACACATCTTCTGGTCTAAATGTTTGAATAGCTGGTAATTTATCTGAATTTTTCGCTAAAATATCAGGATTGGAAGGTCGCAAGTGCAAGTTTGCAAATAATTGTTGAGCTTCGTCACTCCATAAATAATTTAAATATGCTTTAGCAACCTCTGTCGTAGCTTTTTTCTCTGTCACACTTTGAATTAATGCCACAGGATTTTCAGCAGACACGCTATAACTTGGATAAACAACTTCCACTTGCCCTTGACCAAATTCTTTAACGGCAATATGTGCTTCATTTTCCGCAGTTATCAAAACATCACCGATTTGACGTTGTAAAAACGTAGTGGTTGCCGACCGTCCACCATTTTCATAAACTGGCACATTGGCTAATATTTGTTTAACAAAATCTTTAGTTTTATTTACATCATTTTGAAATGTATGTAATCCATATCCATATGCTCCCAAAAACGAATACCGACCTGTTCCAGAAGTTTTTGGATTTGCTAAAATAATTTCTACACCAGATTTAGTTAAATCCGACCAGTCTTTGATTTGTTTTGGGTTGTCCTTTCTCACGATAAATACAATCGTACTGGTATACGGTACGGCATTATTCGGAAATTGTTGTTGCCAATCTTTTGCAACCAGACCTTTTTTTACCAATAATTCAATATCAGGTACTTGGTTCATAGTGATAACGTCTGCCTGTAAACCATTGGCGACAGATAACGCTTGTTTACTTGAGCCACCATGTGACTGTTGAATTTCTATATTACTTTGTGGATTTTTTGCCTGATAATCTTTAACAAACAAAGGGTTATATTCTTTATAAACGTCCCGAGCAACATCGTAAGATACATTTAATAATTTAACGGAAACTGGTGACGTTTTTTCTGTGCTATTACTTGCTTGGGTTTCTGGAGATTTTGAGCAAGCAGACAGCCCAACAGCTAACATTACTGTTGATAAAATCGCAACGGTTTTTTGTGAAATGATTTGTGTAGAACTGTGTGCCATAGGATACTCCAAAAGATAACTGTCTGTATTTTTGCGAGTATCTTAACATTCTGCTTATGAATAAAATAATGGAATTATGGGTTATATATATGCAATAACGGAATATTATGGTTTTACTGACGCTGGCATTAAATCTATTATCCATATTTCAGACTGTGAGCCTAGGCGAAATGGAATACCCCAAAAGCCATAACCTGAACTCACCAGTACATCGGTTTGATTAATGCGTTGATGTCCATAACCAACCGTATTTAAAAGTTTTACAATAAAATTAGCAGGGAAAATCTGTCCATTATGAGTGTGTCCTGACACTTGTAAATCAATAGGCAATTTAACATTCTTATCAATATCACTAGGACGATGGTCAAGTAAAATCACAGGTTTATCAATATGCGTTGGTAAAATTTCGGCAGTAGGTTTTCGAGTTTCTACCAAATCATCTAATCGCCCAACCAACCACAATTGATTATTCACTAAAGCTTTTTCATCAATTAAAACATGAACCCCTGCTTGTTGTAATGCCTTACGAATTTCTACATCATGCCCAAACAAATCATGATTACCCAATGTTGCATACACCCCTAAAGGTAAGGCTTTAACCAAATTTTGTAAATGAGGTTGCATACCTTTTTTGTCATATTGTTCAGTATTATCATCCATAACATCACCTGGAATTAATAATAATTGAGCCTTTTCTTGCTTGACAACATTGGTTAATAAATCTAATTCACGATTACCAAATAAACTGCCCAAATGTAAATCGGAAACCATGGCTATTTTCATTGGACTGGTTAATGGCTGATTAACTGTTACCGTCAAATGTCGTACAACTGGCGTATAGGCATTATATAACCCCATCGCTATCATACCAACAAACGCCCCCATCATCAGTAAGCGTACGCCCAATTGATTAAACCAGTCTGACTGATAAGTGTCTTGCCACCATCGCCCTAAAAACTGATTGGCTGACCATGCAACAACCATTGCCATGATAATAAACCATAACAACACCAGCCATGTCATCAAAAATCGCAATCCCATGCTAGAAAAACGAGCCAATCCAACAACCAGTAGACTATTACTAATCAACATCATTATCCAAAACACAACTCGAGCCTGTTTAGGATTAAGCCAATATTCCGCCCACCACTGTAACCCCCGCCCTGCTCCATAACTCAACACCTGTAATAAAATTACAGTGACTAACACAAATAACCAACGCATACATTACCTTAAATCAATTTTATTTAAGAATATGGTAACAAGTTTTTCTATAGATTGTTTATTGGATTAGTAAAATAAATTTAACCATTTGTTAATATGTAACAATGATATATCATGTTATAATTGCAGTTTTTTACCTATAATTTGAAATACTGATATGACAAACTTACCAAGTTTACAATTAAATAACCTGCCCGCCTCTATCATACCACAACAAACCCGTGTGATTGTCGGTATGTCAGGAGGTGTCGATTCTTCCGTGTCTGCTTTATTATTAAAACAAGCAGGCTTTTTGGTCGAAGGCTTATTCATGAAAAATTGGGAAGAAGATGACGGCACAGAATATTGTACCGCCATTGAAGATTTAGCAGATGCCCAAGCAGTTTGCGATAAAATTGGCATAAAGTTACATACGGTTAATTTCGCCATGGAATATTGGGATAGCGTTTTTGAACATTTTTTAGCAGAATATCGAGCAGGACACACACCTAACCCAGATATTTTATGTAACAAAGAAATCAAGTTTAAAGCATTTTTAGATTATGCACTGACACTAGGAGCAGATTTTATTGCCACAGGTCACTACGCCAGACGTAGCATCAATTATAAAAATAATAATAATCAACAAGTTGCTCAATTATTACGAGGACTGGACGGCAACAAAGACCAAACTTATTTTTTACACGCTGTTTCAGGAGAAAAAATCGCTAAAACCTTATTTCCTGTTGGCGAGCTTGAAAAACCAGAAGTCCGAAAAATTGCCGAACAATTTGACCTTATCACTGCCAAGAAAAAAGACTCTACAGGTATTTGCTTTATTGGTGAACGCCGATTTAAAGATTTTTTACAACAATACTTACCCGCCCAATGGGGTGACATCTACACTGACGATGGAGAAAAAATCGGAAAACATGATGGCTTAATGTACTATACCTTAGGACAACGAGGCGGTATTGGCATCGGAGGGGTAAAAAATCGTCCTGAAGAACCTTGGTTTGTCCTTAAAAAGGACTTAAAAAACAATCGTTTAATTGTTGGGCAAGGACATGACCACCCAATGCTACAAAGCCAAACTTTAACGGCTTATCAAGTTGATTGGGTCGCTGGCATCGCCCCTGAACAAATTTTTCATGAACAAGGATTGCGTTGCACCGCAAAAACTCGTTATCGCCAACCTGACCAAATATGTCGTGTTTTTGCAACGGATAATCAACAAGGTCTTAGCGTAAAAGTCATCTTTGACGAACCACAACGAGCGGTAACTGCTGGACAATCTGTTGTTTTTTATCTTGATGATATTTGTTTAGGTGGTGGTGTGATTGATACCAGCTATTAACTTTATATTAAAATCATCTAGGAAAATCGCCATGATTTATCTAAAATTTTTAGATATCATGACTATCGATTTTCCTAAAAATTAAATAAATTTATTTAAATAAACTTTATTAAAATGGTACATCATAATACATGACACTAATTAGCTGTTTAAAATACGCAAACGCCTCATCAGAACCAAGTAATACCTGTTGCTTTTGCTCAATCGTTAAATCCAAATTATCCAACAATGCTTTAAAATTACGCCAGTGAGGCATACGTCCATCAGGGTGAGGCGCTAAATGTGACGCTCCATGTTCATCAGTCAAAGCAATTTTACCCGCTTCTTTATATAAAATCGCCGCACCTACATTAGAACCTTCTACACAATACAACCAACCAATTCGCTTTAATCCTTCAGGCGTTGGGCGGGCAAGTTCAATGTTAGCAGGGGTAACATTTAAATCATTCATATCGCTTAATACACGTTCAGCCCGAGTCAAATCTTGTAATCCTGCGATTTTTTCGTTAAGTTCTGCATCAGCATACAATGGGCGAACTGTTTCATGAAATTCATGTTGAGCTTGTAAAAATTTTGCATAATTTTCTACAGAAGCAAAAGGTTGCATTGACATCACTAAGTTATCAACACTATCGTGGGTCTTACGGGAATATTGTTTTAAGGCATCACTTAACGGCATAGATTGCAATAATTCTGATGTTTCTTGACTCATGGCGATTTTCCTTTTAGGTTAATTTTTAAATTAAAACAATAACGATTATCATTTGTATTTACAATACGATAATAATTATGATACTCTATAAAAAACTTGATTGTAAACCTTTTTATTATAAATTAATTTTTGAGGAAGGAGAGGAAATACATCATGTATCAAATCAAAAGTTTTTTACCAACATTGTTGGCGACCAGTTTATCATGTGCCTTACTAACGGCGTGCGGTGTTGATGATAAGCCCAGTTTACCAACAGCCAGCAATAGCGGTCAAAACAGTGCTACTACCACCAAATCTATTGAATTTGCTGTATTTCCAACGAGTTTATCGCAGACTTCTTCCCCCCGTGCCGAAAATGGTGAGTTATCATTTGATATTAGTATTTTAAATGCCAATACTGTTTTAACTGATGATACTGCTTACACGGTTAGTTATAGTGTGGCTGGGATTGATGCGATTTTAGCGGATAGTAGTCAAAAATCAGGCACGGTTATTTTGAGTAAAAAAGATATAGCCTCTGGCTCAACTGAGCTTAAAAAAACAGTGACACTAAAATTAAAATCTGATGGTCAAGCAACGCCAGATTTACAAGCTGTTGTTAGTTTATCTAACGCCAGTACAGGAAGTGGTATCAGTGCTTTATCAGGAACATCAACCATTTCTATCAGTAATATAGATGTTGGCGTTGGAATTGCTTCAACAAGTGCCATTAAAAGTACAGGTGATAGTAACATTCGTTTTACGATTGCGACAGAACCCAATACCAATGTGGAAAAAGATACTAAAGTGTTTTTTGAAGTCGTTGATGTATCTGCAAAAGCAGGAACAAATTATATTAAACCTACTAACAATTTTGTCACAATTAAGGCAGGTGAAAGTAGTGCAAATTTAGATATTACCTTAATTGGTGAACCTCCATCAAATACTTTAACATTTAAAGTTGTTTTAACCAGTGATACACAGGATATTTTATTGTTTAGTAGCAAAAAAGAGGCGGTCGGTTCAATCAGTAGTTATGTACCTGAAAAAGCAAAACGTACAGTATTGAATGATACAGGGGTAGCTTTTGCGGGTAATACATTAGGTAATTTAACAGATTGTACAGGCGATATGCCAACCAATCAAGATTGTAATCATGGACGAGATAAAACTGCAAAAGATGATAGCGATGGCGTTGCTGGATTTAGTTTTACTAAGTTAGATAGCTCAGGTAATCCACTGTCTGCAACGGCAACAGAATGGGCTTGTATTCAAGATAATGTCACAGGCTTAATTTGGGAAACTAAAACATATACGCCAAAAGTTGAAGGTAAATGGGGGGCGGAAGCAGTTGTTAATAAAGGGGTGCGTGATGCAGAGTGGCAATACACTTACTATGATAGTAAAACAGGGGCTGGGTTTAAGGATACAGGTACAGATGGCAAAAATAAAGAAGACTGTGGTGCCAGCAATAATATTTGTACGACTGAACAATATGCTTTAACGGTGAATGATAGCAAGCTGTGTGGATTAAGCAATTGGCGATTACCAACTCGCACAGAAATGTTAGGTATTGCAAATTTAGGGCATACTGATAAAGGGATAGTATTCCATGCAGGTTGGCTATATCCTTCAAAAGATGCTATTCCAAGCAGTTTATGGACAAGTTCACCAGCGGTTTCAACGGGTTCTCGAGCCACTTATACATTTGATAATATTTGGCAAATTTACACAGGCGGTTCATTTAATAAGGAAAATCCTACCAGTGAATATAGTTATGCCAGTGTCATTTTAGTTAGCAATGGTAAATAATTTTTTAGTATGAATTAAAGGTAATTAGCTATGAAAAAACATTATAAAGTATCATTACTTGCCATTACTGCTATCAGTAGTTTTGCAATTGCTTCAAGTTTAACCCCTGAGCCTGCTTTGAGTACTACGTCAAGTGGGGCAGAAAAGTTTGATAAAACTGCTGAAACAACCAATTTTGTACTCAATGGTATCGAGGCTACGGATACTGATAGAAAATTAATTTGGCAACGTTGTTTAGTTGGACAAACTTTTGATAGTAATTCTGCAAGTTGTACTGGCACAGCCACAGAGTTTGCCTCTTGGAAGGAGGCTTTAGATGCTGTTCCTGTGGGTTGGCGTATGCCAAATGCAAAAGAGTTGGCCAGCATTGTTGAAGAAACTCAAGCATTTCCTGCACTAAATTCTACAGTATTTCCTTTTGTGCATGGTTTAAAATATTATACCCATGCAGGTACGACTGAAACCACCGATAGAACGAAGCCTCCAACTCATCGACAATATCCCGAGGCTGTTTGTGTTAAAGTCGAAACTACAGATTATTATGGTATACCAACAACTAAGTATTATTTACCAACAGGTTATTTAGATGCTTACTCACAGACAGATTGGGCAAGAGAATGTACCGTACCAGCCAAAATACCTGCTTCATATAGTGTACAGTTAAATGCTCCTTACATTTGGTCAGCTACGCCTGTATCTGCGATAACTGCGAGTCGTTCCAGCTGGGATACTGATGAAAGTTATGCTCAAAAACAACAAGCTTTAGAAAAGTTTAGTTATGCGTTAGATACTGCTGATGGTGCATTATTAACCATTGCTCATCGAGATGGCTCGGCTGGAGATACTTATACTGATACTCATCAAGAGAAAAAAGCCCGTTATGTGTTATTAGTCAAAGATGTTTCATAATGCAAAATATCTTTGATACAATTAAAAACACCGATGATACCCATCATGGGTGTTTTTTATACAGATAATCCGCTAGACTGTAGCTATTTTGATTTATTTTTTTATTGTAATTGATAGTTATTTTTAATGATTATGCAAAACTTAGACCCTAGCCAATCTTCAACTGTCACTGAAACCACCATTTCCAGACAGTTTTTGCTACGTTGGTTCTTTTTGTTGTTGGGTGGGGTATTTTTTATTTTAGGGATTGTTGGCATTGTATTGCCTGTATTACCCACAACACCGTTTATTTTATTAACTGCTGGCTGTTGGGCAAGGGGGTCTGTACGTTTTCATCGTTGGTTAATCGCTCACCCTGTATTTGGCAAAATGGTCATCGATTGGCAAGAAAAACGAGCCATTCCTCGTTATGCAAAATATTTGGCATGGACTATGATGACTTTGTCCTGTGGTATGTTATTTTACCGATTATCGACAGATTTTCAGTGGTTAGCATGGCTAACTTCTGTGATATGTTTGGCAACTGCAATTTGGATGGCTCGTTTACCTGATGCGTAAAGATAATTTATCATTGCTTCAATAAACCAACACTGTCAATATCAACGAGCAATTTTGCAAAAAAAAATTTCTAACATTATCAAAATAACTCATTTTAATAAAAAATTTAACAAGTTTTTTACGACTTCAATTCTATCTTGTGCATTTGCTAATGATTTTTCATCTATAAACTTAATGCCTGTTGCTCCATACATGCGATATTGTTGTGGATTAGATTGAATTAATTGAATAATTTTAATTGCATCAACGGGGGTATTTGGTGAAAATTCAAAGCTAATGGTTTTGTGATTGCCATCAATTTTTGTGATTTTCAGCGGTTCAGCAAGTAATCTTAGCTGATGAATAGCAAATAAATTTTTGGTTGGTTCTAATAAATTACCAAAACGGTCAATCATTTCACTACGAACATGAATTAATGCTTCTAAATTATCAGCATTGCTAATTTTTTTATAAAATAATAAACGCTGATGCACATCTGATAGATACTCTTCGGGTATCAATGCAGAACATCGCAAATTGATATCACTTGTAAGAGATAACGGCGTGGTCAAATCAGGTTGATTACCTGCTTTAATTGCTTTTGTAGCACGTTGTAACATATCCATGTATAGGTTAAAGCCAAGGGCTTGCATATTACCACTTTGCTGTTTTCCTAATAATTCACCCGCACCACGAATTTCTAAATCCTCACTTGCCAACATAAAGCCTGCCCCTAGTGTATTAGCTCGGCTAATGGCTTCAAGACGTTTTTGAGCATCAGTAGTTAAGCCTTTGAGTGATGGTACAAGTAAATAACAATATGCCTGATGGTGGCTACGCCCTACACGTCCTCGTAACTGATGTAATTGAGCTAGACCAAATTTATCAGCCCGTTCAATAATAATCGTGTTAGCATTTGGAATGTCAATACCTGTTTCAATAATGGTCGTACACACTAGCACGGTATATTTTTTATGATAAAACGACTGCATGACATGCTCAAGCTCTCGTTCTTTCATTTGTCCATGAGCGACAGCAACTCGAGCTTCTGGCACAAGTTCACGAATATTTTCCGCCATACGTTCGATGCTTGCAACATCATTATGCAATAAAAAGACTTGCCCGCCTCGTAACAACTCCCGCAAAATTGCTTCTTTTAGTAGATTATCAGTTTTTTGCATCACAAAGGTTTTGATAGCCAATCGGCGGGCAGGTGGCGTAGCAATAATAGACATATTTCTAATATCATGTAACGCCATGTTTAATGTGCGAGGAATAGGGGTCGCTGTCATCGATAACACGTCAATGTCACTTTGTAACGCTTTAATACGTTCTTTATCCCTCACCCCAAAACGATGTTCTTCATCAACTATCATTAATCCAAGTTTAGCAAACTTAACATCTTGTTGTAATAAACGATGAGTCCCAATAATAATATCAACTTTGCCATCGGCTAAATCCTGTAAAATTTTTTCATGTTGCTTTTTAGTGCCAAACCGAGACAATGACTCTATTCGAACTGCCCAGTTAGCAAATCTATCCATAAAATTATCTTCATGTTGCCCTGCCAGCAACGTTGTTGGTACAAGTACTGCCACTTGATACCCTGCCTGTACAGCAATAAATGCTGAACGCATCGCAACTTCAGTTTTACCAAAGCCAACATCGCCACAAATTAGCCTATCCATTGGCGTATTTTTTTTCATATCCTGCATGACTTCAAAAATGGCTCTTGCTTGGTCAGGTGTTTCCTCAAAGGCAAATTCACTGGCAAATAATTCATATTGAGCCATATCAATTGAAAAACTAATACCCACTCTAGCTTTACGCCGTGCCTGCACATTTAACAATTCTGCCGCCACATCATGAATTTGTGATAATGCTTTTTGTTTCGCCTTCTCCCATTTGCCACTACCAATATGATGTAATGGTGCTTGACTACCATCACCACCCATATATCGATTAATTAACTGCAAATTTGCAACAGGTACATAAATATTTGCATCATCTGCATACATAAGATGAATAAATTCTTGTAATTCATCATCAAATTCTAAAGTAACTAAACCCTGATAGCGTCCAACACCATGTTCAATATGCACCACAGGGTCACCAATATTTAATTCACTAATACTTTTAACTAAAAATTCTTCTGATACATCGCTTTGTCTACGTCTACGAGTTTGTAATACTTGCCGACCAAATAGCTGGGTTTCACTAATCACAATACAGCTATCAGGCAACCAAACGCCCCGTTCAATTGGAGCAACGGTTAAATATACTTGATTGTTTTGTTTTTTATTAATAAATTCTTGAAAACTACTAATTTTATTTATTGACAATTTATTCTTTAATAATTCTAATAAAATTTCTTGCCTGCCTGCTGTTTCCGCCACCAATAAAACTGGTAATTCTTGACTATGAATAAATGTAAGTAATCGTTGCATTGGTTCAGCAAGCTGAGGTTCAACTGTCAAATCTGGCATCGTATTTAATTGAATATTAAATGCTCCAGCCCGTTGTTTTGTCAGCGTTTCTCCAACAATAATCCGCCCATATTGGGCAAGCTTTTCATAAAAAATTTGCTCTGTCAAATACAATTGTTGTAGTGATAAAATTGGTTTATCAATATTATGTCGGCGGTCTTCATAACGTTGGTGAATTTGTCGCCAAAAATTTTTATAACTCTCATCAAATCGTTCATCAATAATAAATAAACTATTTTTTGGCAAATAGCTAAAAAAATCACTGTAATTTTGCCAAATATCCTCAGTAAAGAACAATGGTTGATAATATTCTAAACCAGCTGTTGCTATACCATTCATCACATCATTAAACAATTCAACTTTTCTAGCACTAATATGACTAAACTGACTGGCAAAATTTGCCCGAAAAATTTCTTTACCTGTATCTAATGGAAATTCTTTTGCTGGTAAAACCTGAAAACTATGTATTTTTTCTAAAATGTCAGATTTATGAAACCCATGCAGATAATCAGGCAAATCCTGTAAATCTTCTACAGTCAAACGCCGTTGAGTTTGTGGATTAAAAAAACGAATGCTTTCAATATTATTATCAAGTAAATCTAAACGTATTGGATATAACTGACCAATCGTAAAAATATCAATCACACTGCCCCGAACCGCAAATTCCCCTGGTTCAAATACATTATCCACACGCCGATAACCAACACTAATTAACTTTTGTTGTTGATTTTCACTATCAAATACATCTCCTATGGATAAATCAAAATGTTGCCCTAATAACCAACTGGCAGGAGCAACCCGTTGCATCAATGTCTGCACACTAATGAGTAATACCCCTGTGGTTGGCATATTAGTCAAAAGATGGATACGTTCAGAAATAATATCCTGATGTGGTGATAAATCGTCATATGTTAAAGTTTCCCAATCAGGAAACACATAAGCATTCACCCCACAAAAAGCCAATTCTGTTTCCAATTGATTGAGTTGGTTTTGGTCATAAGTGACAACTACTTTCAGTCGTTGATGTTGTTCACTGTCAGGCTGATTTAAGCTAGCAAGCCATAGGCTAAAGCTTAAATCTCGTAAATTGCCTAACCATCGCCGTTGAAGAATTGTAGTTTTTTGATTAAATAAAGGTTGATTAATATGACTATTAAGATTTTGATAAATATCGCTGGACATGCTTAAGACATTCAGTGGTTAATACATAATATTTTGCTAACAACATTATACTGGATTTTCATCGCACTGTCGCTTTGTTTATTCATCATCAGGCTTTAATTATTTACTAGACGATTTAAAAATTAATGTTGCCATTCTGCCTGTAAATGCCTGCTTATTTTCATGTTTTCTACGATATGAATAAAAACGCTTATCAGCAAAACTATCTAAACCACTTTGCGTCACTTGAGTAATACCACATTGTTGTAATTGGTATTCAGCAATTTTTGCTAAATTTGCTAAATAATGTCCTGATTTTTCATTCACTGGCTGAAAAAATTGAGTTTCTAATGCTTGATTGACTAGCATTTGAGATAATACACCTTGTTTGACTCGCTCATCAATTTCATAATGTTCTGGTGCAATACACGCCCCTATCCATGCCTGCCAGCCTTGAGTAACTATCGCCAATTCATCAAGTGGCATATTATTATTTTGCATAGTCATTTGATGTGCCATTTTTTGCACAGTTCGATAAATAATACCTTTGGCCAATCCTTGCCAGCCTGCATGAATTGCTCCTAATACCTCGCCATTATTAGAAGCCAGTACGATTGGCACACAATCTGCCGTCATAATCGCAAGGGCAACATGATGACAAGTAGTAATATGAGCATCAGCAGATATTAATTCACTTTTTAAATTATCTGTTACATGATACACATCATTACCATGCACTTGATTTAGCCAATGAATACGTTGAATATGCGGATTATCTGTTTGAATATATTGTAATAATTTACCACGATTGCTATGCACTTGTAATGGCATATCTTTAACATGTAAGCCAAGATTAAAACCACCATAGGGCGTTTGTGCATCACTCATGACATCACCACAAGTTGTTTGTAACACAGTAACGTTTTCTTTGGATTGAGTTAATATTAAATAAGGTTTATCAGTCATAAAGTTATCTTTTATAAAGTAAAAGTGGGTCTATCTGAACCAATTTGTCCAGCCAATAATCGTTCAATTTCATTTTTTATGCGTAATCCTGCCTCATCTTTCCCAAACTGAATTGCATAACCAGCTGGTCGATGCCCTTGCGTACGATGATTAACCCAAACCACTTTGCCAGTTAAAGGCAGACGTTCGCTAGAGTTTGGCAGTGTTATCGCAACAAACACCTGTGACCCTAATTCATGTTGCTGATTACTCGGGATAAAAATCGCCCCATGTTGGATAAATGATAAATAACTAGCATACAATTTTTCAACCGTATCATAATGAACTGTGGTAATTCCACCACGAGAAGGCATCGCCATATTTTTTTCCTGTCACTTTCTCAAGAATTAACTGTTCGCCATTTGGCTCATTAACTTATCATAGCATAACTTATCTTGAATATGTTGTTGGCGTGCTTGCCAAATATCCTCAATGGTTTTTTGTATGGTATGAATTGACAATAAGCTTGGCAATGGATTTAGCTTACTTATATTAATATCATATTGTATTTTTTTTAAACCAAAGATTGAATTTGCAATTTCAATTAACATCATTTGTGATAAATATAAAAAATCTGTCAAACTTAACAAACCCTGCCAATAATCACTTGCCTGAATTGCACTGCGTTGCCCTGTGCGTATCGCCTGCCAGCTAATTATCCATGTTTGTCGATACTGATACCATGTGCTAGTTAGCATATCCATCGCAACAAATGGGGCATTACTTGACATAAAACTAACTTGTTGTAAATCTTGAAAATTCACATTTGGCATTTGTTGTTGCATAAAGTTAATTGCTTGTTCTATTGAAATTTTACTAATTTCAAATTGTTGCAGACGTGAACGAACTGTCGGTAAAAGTTGTGATGGGGTATCACTCAGTAATAACATCAACACATTGTCAGCTGGTTCTTCCAAAGTTTTTAATAACGCATTACTCGCTCCTAACGTCATTCTATCTGCTTGATGAATAACGACAATTCGATGTCCATGACTACTTTGCTGAACAAATGGCTGTATTTCTCGAATATTTTCTATTTTTATCAATGATGAGGTATGATGAGCAGGACTATTATCCGTTAAATTTTTCGTTTTTTTAAGTTTTTCAATGGTTTCCACCGTCTGTGGTTTTGGTAAAATCATCAAATTTGGGTGAGTCTTTGCAAGCAACCATTGACAACTTTCACAATCACCACAGGCACTTTGTGGTTGTTTATTTTGACAAAGTGCCCAAGCAACAAACCGATAAACAAACGCCCGTTTTCCTGTACCGACATTACCAGCAAATAATATTGCATGGGGCAAATCTGGAAAATGCTCAGTCACATATTGCCATGTTGATTGTTGCCATGGCAATAATGGAGCAAAAAACCATGTTTTTATCACCTCATCATTGACAGGGTCTGCCCAATAATAACGTTGTTGTTTATCGTTTTGCGTTGCCATAATATTACTAATTAATAAAACTTGATAAATCCATTGCATTTAAACGGTCTAAATCCGCTTGCGTATCAACGCCAGCAGGTAACGATGCACAAGCAATATCAATCGCAATATGACAACCTTGCTCTAAAATCCGCAACTGTTCTAAACTTTCTAACGTTTCTAATGTACCTTGTTGCCATGAGCCAAATTGTTGTAATAAATTTACTCGGTAAGCATACAAACCTAGATGGCGTAAGGCTTCTGGTGGTGCGTCTAACATGGCGGGCGGACTATCTGCCATTGCCACATCTCGACAACAAGGAATTGGCGAACGGCTAAAATATAACGCTTGTTGTTGTTGATTTTTCACCACTTTTACCACAGATGGACGTAAAAACTCTTCATAAGTTGCAATTGGTTCTGCCAATGTTGCCATAACACAATTTGGCTTTTCCAATAATAAGTTAGTAACTTGTTCAATTAAACTTATTGGCACAAGTGGTTCATCGCCTTGCATATTGATGACAATATCATCAGCTTGCCAGCCATGAATTTGAGCCACCTCACCCAGTCTATCTGTGCCTGACACATGGTCTGCACGAGTCATTACCACATTTGCTCCATACTCTTGACAAACCTCAGCTATTCTATCATCATCAGTTGCGACCCATACTTCATCAGCAATACCTGCCTGCTTCACAGCATTTGCTCTATCAACTACCCACAAAATCATTGGTTTACCATGAATAGTTAATAATGGCTTGGCGGGTAAACGAGTACTTTTATAACGGGCTGGAATAACAATATATTTTTTAGTCATCTGATTATCCTTTGACTGTTTCATTACCCACTATAATACCAAGTTCTTGTAATTGTTGGGTAAAATTTTGATAAACTGTCGGTGATAATTCAGCTACTACAGGCAATACCCAAATATTTTTTGCCAAATTCTTAACCATTTGTTGTTCCATATCAGAATATAAATTCAAATTAGTTAAGACATTTTGTAATAATAAACGAATTTTTACCGCATCTTTACTAGTGACAACAATAGGCAAATCTGGCAGATTGCTAAAATCTGCTAATTGATAATGATGATGGTCATTCAATGGCTTTTCCACCACTTCAAAACCTAATTTTTGCAAACTATTAAAAAATCGTTGAGGAAAACCAATACCCGTTAAACCTATCACTTTTTTTTCAGTTAATGTATAAGATTGGTAAGAAAAAATCGATTGTAATGGTTGCTCAACAAGTTGCATGGTTAATTTATCAGTCAATTGTTGATTTTTCACATGATAAATCACAGTCGTATCAGGCTGTGTTAAACGGGATAATGATTCTCGTAAAAAACCAGTTGGCAAAATTTGTTTATTGCCAAAACCTCGTTGTTCATCGACCACTATCCAATCTTTATCTCTGTCTAACGCATAATGTTGCAAGCCATCATCAGCTAAAACCAGCTGTAAATCAGGATAATTTTTCAATAATAAATCAATAGCTTGTCCTCGATTAGCACAAACCGCCATGGGTACATTTGTCGTTTGTACAATCAAACAAGGTTCATCGCCAACTTGATTTGGGGTAGATTGATTACTGACAATAGTAGGCATTATTTTATTATCGCCACCATAGCCTCGACTAATCACCCCAACTTTGATATTTTGTTGCTGTAAAAAATCCACCAAAGCTATGATTAGTGGCGTTTTACCGCTACCACCTACGGTAATATTACCTATCACTATCACAGGAATAGGAGCGTAATAAATTTTTTTTAGACCAAAATGAAAAAGCTGTTTATTGAGCCAAGCAACACTTTGATATAACCAAGAAATCGGCAATAACAACCATAACCAACCTGCCTGTTTTCGCCACGCTGTCAAAAAAAGTTGTTCCATCATTTAATCCAAAGACAATTATTCATCAAAATGCCGTTCATAGCGTTGGGCATAAGTGCTTTGTTTTGCCATTAAGCGAAGTTTTACGGCGAATTTGATAAAGTGACAAAACCTAGTCAATATTATGGACTAGGTGCTTTTTCATTTGCTGGCACAACGGTACTGATATTAAGATTTAAAAAACCAAGTTTGCCTGCAATATCCATGACTTTAACAACCGATTGATGGGTAGTTTTGGCATCAGCAGAAATCACAAATACCATTTTGCGATTTTCTCCTGCTTCTTGACGTATCATTGACGTTAATTCTGCCTCACCTGTGCCAGCTAACGCAATACCATTTACCAAATATGTACCATCTCGTTGAATAGCAACTTCAATCCGTTGGTCTTTTTCAGTGATTGGTACACCTTCTGCCTGCGGTAATATCAAATTTAACTTACTAAAATGATTAAATGTTGTTGATAATAACAAAAAGATAATGAGAAATAGTAAACAGTCAATCATTGGGGTAAGATTAAGCTCTAAAGGCTCGACCGTAGGTTTACGAAAACGCATAATATGTAAATACCTTTAATAATTAACTATTTATAGTTGGGTTTTTAATCGACTGATTAAATAAGTTATCAATCACAGATGCTTCCTTTTTTAAGATAGGTTGATAGTCATGAGGTAAAGTTACCATCTGATTATCCAGTAAATCTTGCACCATCAGCCCTGCTTCTTGCTCAAAACGTGCATTAATGTCTACAATTCGGCGTTGAAAATAACGAAATGCAATCACCGCAGGAATTGCGACAATCATACCCGCCGCTGTGGTAATTAACGCTTGTGAAACACCTTCCGCAAGCATAGCAGGGTCTTGCATCGCCCCATCAGTAATCGCCAAAAATGACGTAATAATACCAAGCACTGTTCCCAACAGTCCTAACAATGGAGCAATTGCACCAATCGTACCAAGCATATTAATGTTTTTTTCCAACGCATGAATTTGGACACTCGCACGATTTTCCATGTGCATGGTCATTGATTCAATACCATACTGACGATATAACAAACCTGTTGCCAACACATCACCCAACGGCGAATTTTCTTTTACATTCAATAACTGTTCACGCTCAATATCACCTTGTTCATGCAAACGCAACATCAATTGTTCCCTAAGCTGTGAGGGGGCAACTTTGGCAAATTGCAATTTCATTGCTCGCTCAAACATAATGATAACGGCAAAAATTGAACATAAAATAATCGGGGCCATTAACCAGCCACCCGCTTTCACTAACTCCCACATGGGTTTGCTCTCACTTAACTTACAAATTATGTTTAACTATTTTCCATTATAGCATGAAATAGCTTGCAGTTATTGAACTTTAACTTAATTCACCTTGTAGCTGTTCAATCAATGCTTGCAATTCTTCTGCATTATGGTAGAAAATTTCAATACTGCCTTTGCCAACCGATGAACCTTTGATTTTTACTACCGCTCCAAGTTTTTCTGATAACTGTTGATTAAGACGTAAACGTTCATAATCAATTTCTTTACTTGGTTTTGGCTGTTCCTGCGGATTTAGCATTTGTTTAATCAATTGTTCAGTTTGGCGGACACTCAGCTGTTCATGGATAATTTTTTTTGCAATAATAGGCTGTTGTTGTGGTGACAGTGGCAATAATGCCCGAGCATGTCCCATATCAATCAAACCATCATTTAACACTGTTTTAACTTCATCATGTAACTGATTTAACCGTAACATATTAGACACAGTTGTCCGAGCTTTACCCACGACATCAGCAATTTGGGCATGACTCATACCAAATTCATCATGAAATCGTTGTAATGCCCTTGCCTGCTCCATGATTGATAAATCCTCCCGTTGAATATTCTCAATCAGTGCTAAAGCTATTGCCAAATCATCAGAAATCGGGCGTTCTATTGCTGGAATATGGCTCAATCCTGCAATCTGGGTCGCTCGCCAACGCCGTTCTCCTGCAATAATTTCATGGGTAATATTTGCCTCATACGGTTTTGGTAAAGGACGAATAACGATTGGTTGCATTACTCCATGCTGTTTAATTGAAGTGGCAAGCTCTTGTAACGTCTCTTCTTTCAAATCAGTTCTTGGCTGATATTTGCCTCGCTGTAAACAATTTACATCAATATATATTAAACTTAATTCATGACCTTCCAGCTCATTTATGTTTTTTTCGCTAGATACTTGTTTATTATTTTTCTGCGTCATGGCTGGTTTTAAGTTTTGTGAGGTAGGCTGTTCCATTACGTTTGTTTTTGCCAAACCTCCTGCAATCAGTTTTTCTTTTTTGATTGAACCCAGTAAGGCATCAAGTCCACGGTTAGACGCAAGTCCACGCTTTTTTGTCATAATGGGGTTTCCTATCTTGTCATATTTACCAATATTTATTTATAATTAACTGAGATATTGGCTGGGATAAACACTAAAAACTATATTTTCAGGACTGAAACCGTCTATTTTAATGTTATCTAGTAAATCTAACAATATTTTTACCAAAAATTCATCAAAACTCCCCAAGCTGACGACTTTGTTTAGCAACTTCATTTGCAAGCTTAATATAAGCTAAAGCACCTTTAGACGATTTTTCATAAATTATCGCTGGCATACCATGAGCAGGAGCTTCCGCTAAACGAATATTACGAGGAATAATGGTGTTAAATAAAATTGCCCCAAAATGGGAGGCCAACTCACGAGAAACATCATTGGCAAGGGTGTTTCTTGGGTCAAACATGGTTCGCAATACACCTCGAATATGTAATGCTGGATTTAAATCGGTTAATCGCTCAATTGTCTGGGATAAATCTGCCAATCCTTCTAAAGCAAAATATTCACATTGCATGGGAATAATCACCCCACGAGTCGCACACATGGCATTAATGGTTAATAAACTCAGGCTTGGAGCACAATCAATAATCAAAAAATCATAAGGCTTTTTTTGTTGATTAAGTGTTTGCATTGCTTTTTGTAAAATATGATGATTATTGGTTTTTTGACTTAAAATTAAATCGATACCTGATAAATCATTGTTCGCCCCAACGACATCATAACCCACTGGTGACTTAATAATCGCCTCACTCATTGCCACATCATCAAGCAATACATCAGCAATTGTATATGATAATGTTCGTTTATCTAAACCTGATGCTGTCGTGGCATTGCCTTGAGCATCAAGGTCTATTAACAATACCTTTTTACGTTTTTTGGCTAATGCACAAGCTAAATTGACCGCTGTTGTCGTTTTTCCAACACCGCCTTTTTGGTTTGCCACTGCTAAAATATCCATCGCTTCATTCTCACTATGTATTTTATAAATCTGCGTATTTTAGCTTATTTCTTTAGACAAATTAAATGACGTTGTTCATTTAACTCAGGAACAGTCAAAATAATCGTGTTTATTTGCCATTTATCAGAGATTTGTTCGATTTCATCACTCGGTTCTAATCCTTTCATCGCCCAAATTTCACCATTTTTTGCTAATTTATCTTCTGTTAATGCCACAAAATCCACTAGCGAAGCAAATGCTCGTGAGGTAATGATTTGATAAGTTTGTTGATGTTCTTCAATTCGACTGGCAATTGCGGTAATATTTTTTAACCCCAATTCGCTAATAATTTGCTTGATAAAACGGGTTTTTTTCTGATTACTATCTAATGCAACTATTTTCCGATTGGGCTGACAAATTGCAATAATCATTGCTGGCAACCCTGCTCCCGTACCAACATCGAGCAAATCTCCATCTGGTAAATGTGAAATAATTGATAAACTATCAAAAATATGCTTAACAAGAGCGGTTTTAGGGTCTTTAATTGCAGTAAGATTATAAGCTTTATTCCAAAATAATAATTGTTGCAAATAATATAATAACTGTTGGTGCTGGGCTTCACTTAAATTTAATCCCATGCTAAGGCTAGCTTGTTGTAGTTGTTCACTATATTTTTTAAATTCTGTTGATATTTTTAATTGCGACATTGTTCACCTAACATTACCACGATTTATTTGCGGGCTATTTTAGCAAGAAAATTATTGATTATGTTGTTGAAATGTCATTAAAAGCGGTTTATATGGGATAGTTGGTTGAATAGATAATGATACAAACCCAAAGTTTATATGAGATAAATAAATAATCTTGGCATTATCATCTTAATTTGATAGTCATCATAAATGATAATGCTTTATATGATAATATTATGATACGATTTTAGTCTACAATTTTACCTGTTGTATTGATATTAAAAGCCTGACCATCTTTTTTAACATTGGCAATACCGTCACTAAAAGAATTTACTTCATCATATTGCAAAGGTATGACCGTTTTACCAGCTTTATCAATAAATCCCCATTTACCATTTTTTTGTACACCTGCCAGCCCTTCAGAAAAAACATAGGCATTATCATATTGTATTGGCACAACAAGTTCACCTACTTTATTTACATAACCAAATTTATCATTTTGTTGTACTTTAGCTAAACCGTCAAAAAAACCTAGCACATCATCATATTGAATAGGGACAATGGCTTTTCCTGTCTTATCAACAATTCCCCATACATTACCTTGTCTGACGATGGCAAAACCGTCAAAAAAACCATAAGCATAATCATACTGTAAAGGTAAAACAATTTTTCCTGTTTTATCAATAAAACCATATTTGTGTTTTTTGGCAATGCTAGCAAGTCCTTCAGAAAAACCGCTGGCATCGTCATAAATAAAAGGAATAACTACCTTACCAGTTTTATCGAGAAAGCCATAGTTATCATCTTTTTTTACGCTAACTAAACCTTCTGAAAAATGTCCAGCATCATCATACTGTAACGGAATAATGACTTTACCATTTTTATCAACAAAGCCAAACTTGCCAATACAAACATCGTCATTGCCACACTTGGCAATTTCACCCAAACTAATCACCTGAGCTAAGCCTTCATATAAACAGCTCACTTCAAAATAATTATCAACATTACTTATATTTGGCTCTACACAGGCAGTCGCATGTTGGGTCGTGGTCAATGTACCACAAGCGGTTAATCCTAAATAAACCATTGATGCTAAATAAAGCTTTTTGGCTTTCATGATAAATTCTCCTAGGTTATTGGCGACTTACTCATTCTTCATTGTGTTACTGTGTATATCTTTTTTATAATCAATTTATTTATATTATAACAAATTTATTAACAATAAACATTGTATCTTTTGCATTATCATTGCTTGTCATAAAATTCATGCAAAAACCGCTAAAATATGGCACAATAGTCGTTTTAATTTATTTTATCAATTGAACTAGCCTATCATGAAAGAAAGTTTACGTTTTCGCCTTGACCAAATGCTTGACCGCTTTGAAGAAGTCACTGCCTTACTATCTGACCCAGACACTATTAGTGATAATAAAAAATTCCGTGAATTATCAATGGAGCATAGCGACTTATCAGAAATTACTGAAATTTGGCAACGTTATCGCCAAGCTGAAGACGACCTTGCTACTGCAGAAGAAATGCTTGCTGACCCTGACATGAAAGAAATGGCTCAAGAGGAAATTCAAACCGCTAAAGCAACTATCGCCGATTTAACAGACGTGTTAAACGTCATGATGTTACCCAAAGACCCAAACGATAAAGTACCTGCCTTTTTAGAAATTCGAGCTGGCACAGGTGGTGACGAGGCGGCAATTTTTTCAGGGGATTTATTTCGCATGTATCAAAAATACGCCCAAACGCAAGGCTGGCAAGTGGAGGTTTTATCAGCCAACGAAGGCGAGCATGGCGGTTTTAAAGAAATCATTACTCGTGTATCAGGAACTGGTGTATATGGTCGGCTAAAATTTGAATCAGGGGCTCACCGTGTGCAACGTGTACCAGAAACGGAAAGTCAAGGGCGAGTACATACATCAGCTTGTACAGTCGCTGTAATGCCAGAAATCGAAATTGATGATACTGTGGAGCTTAATCCTGCTGACATTCGTATGGACACTTTTCGTTCTAGTGGGGCTGGTGGGCAACACGTTAATACCACTGACAGTGCCGTGCGTTTAACACATATTCCAACAGGTACAGTCGTGGAGTGCCAACAAGAGCGTAGCCAACACGCTAACCGTGATAAGGCGATGAAAATGCTAGTTGCTAAAATTCAACAAGAAAAAGTCCAAAAACAAATTGATGAAGCCAGTACATTAAGACGTAATCTGGTAGGTAGCGGTGACCGTTCTGAACGTATCCGAACTTATAATTTTCCACAAGGACGCATGACTGACCATCGCATCAATTTAACTTTATATAAATTAGATGCAATTATGGAAGGTGATTTAACAGAATTATTAGATGCCCTATTGCGTGAACATCAAGCCGATTTAATGGCAAGTGTCAGCGGTGAATAACTTTTCACATATTTAGCAATAACATTATCAAAATGCTATTTTTATCGTCTGACGAAAGATTTAACTATATTTAAATAAAGGTGTAATTATGTCTGAACAACTGCAACAACCAACTGAACACATTGAAGATGTCAATGAACTCATTCGCCAACGTCATCAAAAACTTGATTTAATCAAACAGGCAGGCAAAAATCCTTATCCAAATCAATTTAAACGCGACAGCTACGCCGAAGATTTACACACTGCCTTTGCCAATAAAGATAAACAAGCTCTTGCTGATGGTGAGCAAGTGGTGGTCAGTGTGGCAGGACGTATGATGCTAAAACGGGTGATGGGAAAAGCCAGTTTTTGCACCATCGCTGATATGACAGGTAAAATTCAGGCTTATATTAGTAAAAAT
This sequence comes from Moraxellaceae bacterium, assembly GCA_041855445.1. GTDB lineage: Bacteria > Pseudomonadota > Gammaproteobacteria > Pseudomonadales > Moraxellaceae > Faucicola. The sequence continues at coordinate 36,463 of JBHAEG010000022.1, read as the reverse complement.
GATTTAGGCGATGAGGTATATAACGATTTTAAAACATGGGACATGGGCGATATTATTGGAGTGACTGGTTATTTATTTCGCACCAAAACTGGGGAACTTTCTGTACATGCAACCCATATTGAACTATTAACAAAATCTTTACGCCCATTACCTAACAAATTTCATGGACTATCTGATACAGAAAGCCGTTATCGTAGCCGTTATTTAGATTTAATGACCAATGATGATAGCCGTCAAACTTTCATTATTCGCAGTAAAATCATTGCAGGCATTCGTCAATTCATGTTAAATGAACGCTTTATGGAAGTTGAAACCCCGATGATGCACCCTATCCCTGGTGGTGCCGTGGCTCGTCCCTTTGTCACTCATCATAACGCATTAGATATGCCACTATTTTTACGCATCGCCCCAGAGTTATATTTAAAACGCTTAGTCGTTGGTGGCTTTGAACGAGTTTTTGAAATTAACCGTAGTTTTCGCAATGAAGGTGTTTCTACCCGTCATAATCCTGAATTTACGATGATTGAATTTTATCAAGCGTATGCTGATTACCATGATTTAATGGATTTAACAGAAAATTTATTATCAAAACTTGCAATAGATATTTTGGGTACAACCGAGCTTGAATATCAAGGTGAACAAATTAGCTTAAAAGCCCCATTTTTGCGTTTACCTATGACCAAAGCCATTGAAAAATATGCCGAAAACTTTGACATGGCAAAAATCAATGACCATGATTATTTAGCAAATTATGTAAAAACTGTATTAAAACAACCTGTCAAAGATGGCTTTGGTATTGGCAAATTACAAACCATTATTTTTGAAGAAACTGCTGAACATCAACTTCGCCAACCAACCTTTATTATTGAATATCCAGCAGAAACCTCACCGCTTGCCCGCCGAAACGATGAAAACCCAGAAATTACTGATAGATTTGAATTATTTATTGGCGGTCGTGAAATGGCAAATGGTTTTAGCGAATTAAACGACCCAATCGACCAAGCTGAACGTTTCCAACAACAAGTTGCCGAAAAAGAAGCAGGCGATGATGAAGCGATGCATTATGACGCAGATTTTGTCGAAGCATTATCCTATGGTCTGCCACCAACTGCAGGCGAAGGTATTGGTATTGACCGTTTAGTCATGTTATTTACCAACTCACCAAGTATCCGAGACGTGATTTTATTCCCACACATGCGAAGAAAATCAGAATAATATTAAATAACTACTAAATAAATATAGGTATGCTAAATTTCAAATATATGTTAAATACAGCATACCTAATTTGCCATGAAATGATGGAGAAACGCACAAATGACACAAAATGACAAGCAACACTTTGATTGGCAAAGGCTGGTTGAGAACTCTTTTTTATCGTTATATCAAGATAACACCAATAATGATAGTGAAAAATGCGGGTATGATTATGTTTTTCGTTTCAAACAGGCAAATGTTTATGTACTCATTCAAAATGAAGTTTTTGAAACTAAAACCCCAGATATCAAAAAATCGCTCATTCGCAAAAAATATCATAAAGTAGTTAATCAACTGACCAAACGTCATTATAAACTACAAAATAAATATCAAAATGAACTGCATATTGGCAAGCAACCAACCCGCCGACTACGCCAAAAAGACAACTGTCCAACTAATTATTATATTGGATTGACTTCGTTAGCAGTGTCATATCAAGATAAAACTTATCCGATTGATTATAAACTGGGTAGCGAGTTTTTTCGAGAAGATTTTGTTTTAGATTTAGATAATAAAGATAAGACCATACAAATTTTTAATGCAAGCAGTATGTTATCTTTATTACAAGAATTACAAACACCCATTGATTTTATAGAATTTATTAACTATTATCAATCTGCATTAATGAATTTTGTAGAATTTGAACATGAAATCGAGTTAGTTAATAAATATTTACAAGAAGGTTTATTTTTAGATGATGTTCGCAATGTAGAACAACAATTAGTCGATGCTGGATTTTTAGAAGAAATTAATCAAAAAAAAGCCATTGCTATCGATAAAAGAAGTCAAAAACAACAAAAAGCTCATCAAAAATTATTAGATAGTATGCAGGAGTATTCAAGAGTTTGGGTAAAATTACTTATTAAAATCAATCAACAATTACGCGGGGAATTGGGTAGAAAACTATTAGTGAAACTCGATGAACAATCGATGTATACTCGCATGAAAATCGTTGCTGAGGTGATGGATTTTGTGCAACAACCCATTGAATTACAACAACAAGGTTATATTCGTCATCAGCATTCTTATCATCAGTTTGGACAACATTTTGTTTTAATTTTTTATGGACTTAATCAACAGTCACAGCTAAATCGAGCCTATATACAACAACACCACGCCTCGATTTTACAAGATTTGGCGGGCAATGCTCAGCTAGAAAATGTTGAAGAGCTATTTTTACTAGGCTTTGATATGTCACATCGCACAGAACAAGATGAAATTGATGTACAAATTGACGCATATTCATTGCCATTAAAATAAAACAGTTTTAACATTTACTAATATTTTGCATGAGTTAGCAACATTTTTATTGATAAATCACTAAAATATAAGTTGATAATCAATGGTACACTATGTGAACAAGTTACGCTACTTGACTAATAACTTTGTGTAGAAATAACTGAGAAATATTGACTATGACTGATAATCACAATGTAAACTTAGAAAAATCTTCCAATCAGTATAATCAACTTCCGCCAGTTAATGCGGAAAAAACCAACAAGCTTTGGTTATTATTGCCATGGGTGTTATTGGTTTTAGTGGTGCTATTGGGTTTTTGGTTGATTTCTCAAGATAAGGTACGCCTACAATCAACCCCTGTTGAAAAATCTGCTAAAACAGAAGAGTGGAGTCCACCAAAACCAACTGCTCAAAATCCACCTGCAACAACGTTACTAGAACGTTTAGACCCTGTCACTTCTTATCAAAATGCGGTCAATACTGCTTCAAATTCTGTGGTCAATATTTATACAACACAAAAAATTTCTCGCCACCCTTATTTAGAAGACCCTTTTTTGCGTCAATTTTATGAATATCATGGTGGTTTACCAGAACAAGATAGTGAAACTACAAATTTAGGTTCTGGCGTGATTGTTTCTGGTGATGGCTATATCATCACCAATGCCCATGTTATTAGCACAGCAGATAACATTGTCGTTGCGTTAAATGATGGACGTAAAGCGACTGCAAAAGTCGTTGGTAGTGACCCAGAAAGCGATTTAGCCGTCATCAAAGTTGAGATGACTGGATTAAAGCCATTGGGGTTTCGAGAAAAACCAATCCATGTTGGTGATGTTGTTTTAGCAATTGGCAATCCATTTGGAGTCGGGCAAACCGTTACACAAGGCATTATTTCTGCAACTGGACGTAGTGGTTTGGGTATTAATACATTTGAGGATTTTATTCAAACTGACGCAGCTATTAACCCTGGTAATTCTGGCGGGGCATTAGTCGATGCAAATGGTCAATTAGTTGGTATTAATACTGCTATTTTTACTCGCTCTGGTGGTTCGATGGGCATAGGTTTTGCAATACCAACAACATCAGTTAAACAAGTGATGAACTCTATTATTAAATATGGCAAGGTCAAACGAGGCTGGTTAGGTATTGAAGTACAAGGAGTCAAAGAAGACCCTGCTAAACTTGAAAAATCTCAAGGAGTACAAGTTGTCAGGGTTGTGGCTAATGGCCCTTCAGCACAGGCAGGTTTACAAAAAGGCGATATTATTTTAGAGCTTGATGGTGTGACTACCAATGATGCTAATAGTTTAATTCAATTTATCGCTCGAAAAGAACCCAACAGCATAGTTGTTGCTAAAATTCAGCGAGGTAGTGAAATTGCGAATGTGAATATCACCTTGTCTGAGCGTCCAATTCAACAAGACACTACAAAAAATACAGGCTCATCACAACAACAAATCCCACAAGAGTTATTAGATTTATTAAATCAACAATAATACAAGGAAAGCCACCATGAATTTAAAAAGCCTAGTAAAGTTTAGTAATATCATTGGTTTAATATCCATTGGTCTACTGGTTTACTGGCTTTTTGCATTCATTCTGATGACGGTTTTTGGATTAAAGATTTTTCGGGAAAACTTAACTGAGATTTTCACTTTTAGTGTGTTAGGTATTTTAGTCATGATGGCAGGTTCATTAATGCTAAATATTATGTTAAACCTAACACGCATTGCTGATAGCCAACAGTCCAATATCGCAGAAAATAATGTCAAGCAGAAATCTAATAAACTATTATTGGGTTTATTGGCATTGTTTCCATTATTAGCTGGTATTTTATTTACAGGAGATTATTTAACGGTTCAAAAGAAAAAATCGATATTACTTGATGCTGTTGCAACCATGCAAAAAGAATATCAGCCATTATTAAATAATTTTTCTAACTATAGTTTTAATTTAAATTATATTAATCAAGTAAGTGATGGCATATCATTAATCGAGAAAAATCAAGTTGATTTTCATCAAATGTTGGTTATTGTACCTGATAAAGTGGATAATATGCCTGTTTATCTCAAGTTTGATAATGACCTCAGTCACGCAATAACAATAGAAAAATCTACCAATAACATTCCTACAGAACCTACAGAAACAGTTTCTACAGATACTATTGTGCAAAAACATGCTAATGGCTCTACGACTTTAATCAAAAAAGCAGATTTTATTCATGCAGTAGACCCAGAAACAAAACAATATTTAGACCGTGTATTTGCCAATAATAGTCAAGAAATTTATTTTTCTGCTCATGATGGGTATTACAAATTATATTATCCATATCATGTCAATGGAAAAACTTTAGCAGTCTGGTTTATTACGGACTATCAAAGTTATGGAAAAATAGGCAGTTAATCTAGCTGACTATTCATTACCATGTAATGTTAAACTGCGACCACCATCAACCGCAATAATTTGACCTGTGATATAAGAGGCATTGGCTAAAAACAAGGCTGTTTCTGCAATGTCATCGGGTGTGCCAATACGTTGCATTGGGATACTCGCACAAATTTTATCAATTTGTTGTTGGGTTAAAGCTTGCTCACTGCCCATCTCAGGTAACACATTTACCCCAGGAGCAATGCCATTAACTCGAATATCAGGAGCTAACTCCAACGCCAACGATTGCACCATCATTTGATGAGCAGATTTTGCCATATTATACACCGTATAACCTTTAAATGGCTTACCATTGGCATGAATATCTAACAAACTAATAATATTTCCTTGAGTATCTTTTAAGGCTGGCAATAATGTTTGAGTTAAAAATAATGGCGTTTTAGCATTAGATAAAAATAAATTATTCCAATCTGTCAATTGAATTTCACCGATGGGCGTTGGGTAAAACCGTGAAGCATTATGAATAAGCACATCTAATCGACCAAAACTCGTTAAAATTTTTTCTGCAAAATTTGTCAGTTCTGTTAAGTTTTCCAGATTTCCTTGAATATACTTAGCAGAATTAGGACGAATATCATTACAAAAATCCGCTAACCGTTTCGCTTCAATTTCACTATATTGATAATGAATAACCACATGATAGCCATGCTGATGAAACTTTTTTATGATACATGCCCCAATACGCTTGGCACTACCTGTCACGCAAACAACTTTAGCCATAACTTAATGATAAATTTACTGTCATATAAAAAAAGGTTGGCATAACCAACCTTTTGTAGTGTAACATAAAAATTAACGTTCAGGTTTTAAATCTTCATAATCTGAACGCTGCATTTCCTGTTGTGCAGCCTGAGCATCAATAATAGACTGTCCGCTACGGCTTAAGTAAATTTCAACACGGCGATTTAGTGCATGAGAGTTCACATCTTCTTCTTCACGTTTTAAATTCGCTTCGCCTTCTGGATACTCGGCAATTTGTGATGCTTTGATACCTTGTTTCATTAAGTAACTAGCAACAGAACCCGTACGGCGTTTTGATAGTGCCAAGTTGTATTTAACACTTGCCCGTTTATCCGTAAAACCATATAAATCAAAGGTAATATCTGATAAATTATAATGTTTGACAACTTTTTCCAACATCTCATCAACAACAGCTTGAGAGTCTGGCGTTAGAACCGATTTATCCAATGCAAAATGCACAACATATGGTTTTAATAAAATTTCTTCCGCTTCCGTCAGCTCTGGTTCAACTGGTGGCGGTAATGGTTCTGGTTCAGGCTCAACAGGTGGTGGCACAATTGGCTCTGGTTCAGGCTCTGGTGGCGGTGGTTGTGGTACTTCAGGTGGTGCAACAATAACCTCTGGTAAAATCGCTCCACGACACAATTTATCATCTGAAGACAACGGTTTAAGTTTACTATAATATTCTGTTTTTAAAGAATTAAAATGAGCATTATCAACGCCATCATGATTTAACGCAGTGACTTCAGCAGATTTTATCCAACGGTCAGCTGCACTAAAATGTTCACGAGCATGTCGCCAACCAAACTCACAAAATTCTGCTTCTGCCCAAATCAATTTTACTTCACTGTAAGCAATATCTTTTGGAATAACATCAAAAGCTGGGGTTCTTTTAATAGATAACAGCGATGCCCATAAATCAGGACGTTTTAATCCTGAGGTAGGGGGAATATCTGCATCTAATGGTAAACGTGACCCTTGGTCGCTTTTTAAGGCTTGTAAAATACTTAACGCCTCAGATAACGCATAGTTACCAGCTCGAGTTAAACTTTTTTCACTTTCTTCATGTGCTAAATAAGATAACCATGCTTGGGCTCGATAAGCTTGATAACGTATATTTGTCGGATTTTCTTCAGATTGAAAACGTTTTAATTGTTGATTTATACAAGAAATATCAGCCACTAAACGTTTACTTGCTGACCCACGAGGTACAGTAGGCTGAATGCCATCTGTACAATATTGATTAGGTTGATAGCTAGCAGGCACAACCTGACTAGCTAGAACCGCTTGGGCTTGATTAGCAAATGGACTTAATAATAATATTACTCCAAAAGCTTGCCATATTTTGTTTGGAATAAAGCGTTTCATAGGAATTTTACCTGCTCACTAGGCTCTAAACGGGTATTTTCTCGCGAATCTTTACGTTTGAATAAATCTTCATCAAACTTGAAGCGAAGACGGAAAAATGCCCCTTGTTGATTTTCGTCACTGTTGGCAATATCATTATCTTTATAGCCTGTAAAGTTATAACCTAGTGAAAGCCATAAATTTGTCATTGGGCTATAGCCCACTTCTGCACCGACCAAATAACGCAAATCATCATTTTCATCAGTCCACATCGTGCCTACTTGAACACCAGCGTTCCAGCGTTCATTAATATCATACATCGCACGCCCTGAGATTAAATGGGTTGTTGCATCAGTTGCAACATCGTCTTGAACCAGTTTATTATATTTACCTGCATAATGACCAGACAATGTCCAGCGTCTTACAGGGTGATAATTAGTATGCAATGACGCAATATAAGTTTGTTTTTTATAAGGGTCACTCGCTAATTGATTATTATCATAGCGATATTCTAATTTTGCCAAATGGTCAAGAACATTACTATCATAATCACGGTACGCCATACCTAATTGAAAACGGTCCAATGTACGGCGTTTATTTGACGCATTATCTTCTTGCAAACTAAAATTGTTTTTTGCAAGGACAGTAATATCATCATTAATTTTATTTGCTAGACCAAAAGTATGTAAAAATGTATCGGTTTGCTCACCCCAACGTTTTTCTGTACGGGTTGTAAATTTATATTTTTCATTAGCAAGATAATCGACCCCAGCAGTAATTGCCGTTGCTGTATTATTATTTCTACCTTCTAATGACTCTAAATGTTCAAGTGACGTATTAAAATATAAGCCGTCTTTAACTTTCCATTTATTTCGTAAACCAATAGATGCTTCAGCGTCTCGAGCAGAAATACCATCTTTCACTCGATACTCACTAAACACCTGACCATCTTGCATATAGTTGGAATCAACACCTATAACTGTAGTTTTATGTTCATCATTATCATCAAAACCATAATCACCAATTAAACTTGATGACAATTCATGACGAGCATATAAACGACCTTTATTCCAAAGGCTAGTTTCCCCACCAACGCTCCAAGCATTACGTCCAGCGTCTTCAATATCTTGTTCATATTCAACAAATACTTTTGATTTGTTTACTTTTGGCAACTCCGCAGTTAATTTACCACGTACTGTTGTACCGTTGTAATCTCTTGGGTGGTGAGTGACACTTGGGCGTAAAGACTGATTATTAATGTCAGTTTGAGTGACAGCTTGATAATTTGTCGAAGATGCTCCTGCATCTTTTTCGTAATAACGAACACCTACTTCACCTGTGAAAATATCCGTCAATTTACGTTCAATACTAACATCTGCTCCTGTTCGAGTTGTATTGACTGTATGGTCTTCTGTTTGTAACGCTTCTGCTTTGATACGAGTCTTATCGTTTAATGCACTTGATGCTGATAAGCCAATTTCCGTACGACCTGCAGTTAAAGGCGAAGACATCGAGCCAAAACCTTTATCGGCATCAGTGTAATAAAGTCTTGCATTGTTGGTATTATTTTGATAAACCAATTCAACACGCGTAGCATCACCTGACGTTTTATTACCTAAAGAGTCTGCATTTACTTGTGACGCAATATCATCAATACCTGTAACTTTATCAGAATCGTAACGAGCTGTTTCTGCTATTAATTTTAGATTATCAGTAAATTTAACTACAGTATTTACACTAGCTAATTTTTCACTGTTAGCAGGGTCGTCACTTTGTACATAACTTGCACCGATACGAATATTATTTGTTAATTGATGACTACCAGATACCCCACCAACAATATAACTATCACCTGTATTTCTAGCTTCAACAGTTATCCGTAAATACATTGGATTACCATTTAAGTCTTGACTTGCAATTGGTGAACGCAAATATAACGCTTTACTCAACGCATCAACATCATAGTCACTAAAACGAGATAACGACTTACGAGATAAAATGACCCCTGGATTATTACGGTCTCGAGTAATAATTTCTACCGTTTCACTATTAACTAAAACATCATCAAAATTTGCCCCAATAGGGTAAGGACCTGAAATACCTAGCCCTCTAGTTTCATTTACTTTTTGACTAGAGTTTGCCTCTGCTGCAAAAATACTAACCGTTGTTTTATCCGTTTCTAAATGACCTTTTAACCCTGTCAAAGTACGGTCATATTGACCCAATGATAAACCTTCATCATTTTCAACATGTGTTTTAATATCACCATACATCGCAAATGAACGTCCTTTATCAAGACGTACATACAATTTACTGGCAGACTGTGCATCAAAACCTTTTGCTGAAGCGTCACCATACACAGGATAATACTCATCTGGACGAATATCTCGGAACAGACGGTCTTTATCATGTTTATCAGAGTCATAAGCAAGCGTTAATAAAAAGTCGCCTCGTACTTTACCTTTTAAGAAAAAGGCAGCTCGACCATGCGTTGAAGTTTTATCGCTTTTATTACCTGATAATGATTGTAATTCTTCTTCAAATCCATCATTACTGGTTGCTTTTTCTAAACCAGAACCAAGATTATTTAAAGAAAGTACCCCTTCAACCACACCAACGGCAATCATTGGGCGTAGCTGTGGAGTGAACTGCAATGGCACTAATTTTTCTAAGTTACCCGCCCTAACTAGTAAATTACCTTTACCCGCAGTAGCAGGTGCTTTAATAGGTACTAATAATTCACCACCATTAATCGTTGTTTGAATACCTGCTTTATCTTTATCCGCATCTGGTAACATAATTGTACCAATATCACTATCAAGTGACACAGATGTTGAAGCACCGTATAAACTATGGTCCACATCTTTTAAACTAACGACAATTTGATATTCACTAACGCCATCAGCTTCAATAAATTTGCCTTGTGTACGTGTAGCAATTTCAGATAATTTATTAGGGGCATAAACATGGATTGATTTTGACGAAACAATTTTACCTGTATTATCCGTTGATTTAATCGTTAGTGTATTATCACCAGCATCTAATGGCACTGCAAAATAATCAAATCCAGAAATTTGTTCTTTTTCCCATGCAACTTCTTTTGCCATTAAACCATTATCAACAAGCTTATCATTGACAAATAGCTGAGTATTTGCTCCTTGAGGTGCTTTAATTTGTACTCGAATTTTACCTGCTGTAACATGTTGCCCATCAGTTAAGTTTAAGAAATCTGCATCACGCGTCACCCCTTCAATGCGTTTATCATCTTCAGTTGATAACGCTTTTTCGATTTCTAATTCTTTAACTGGAGTAATTGTTTTAATTTCCATTTTTGGAGTGTGTTTATAATGAGTTTCCCCACCATAAATCACAGTATCACAATTATTTTGCCCATCAATCGTAACATCATCTTTACAGCCAGATGCTTCAATTTCAGAAGTCGTCTCTTGATAGCTTGGTTCAAACTCTAATTCAGTTTTTAAAGCCTGTTCTAAAGAAGTATTATTTTTAATCACTAACTTTGAACGTTTTTTTAGCTCATCAATTAAACTTTGTGAACCTTCGTCCATTCCATCAGTAATCGCAAAATCCGCCCGATGTAACTCGCCATATTTTAAATCAACAAAACGGCTACCAGGGTCACCCATATTACGATTGCTTTGCTCGATAAGCTCAACACCTCGTGGTAAAGTCGTACGGTCAAGTTTAATAACATGAGTTTTGGCCTTAATACCGTATAAACTATACTTACCCTCACTATCTGTAACCGCAAATGTACCATCTTCTAAATATAACCGAACACCTGCAACACCTAACTCATTGCGTTCTTTTTGTTGAATGCCGTCTCGATTAAAATCAGCATAAACTTTACCAACAATAATCCCGTCAGTATTTAAAGCTCCTGAAGTAACCTTGATAGTTGCCGTTGCTTCTCTGGAAGTGACTGTTGAATTATTTGTATCCGTTGCTGTAATATGGGCTCTGTTGATACCATCTCCTGACAAAGCAGAAGGTCCAACAAGCACACGATAGCTAATTTTTTTACTATCATTTGCTGGTAAACTAGATAGACCTAAAGTCATATATTTACCAGACTGAACAAAATCTTGATTATATTTTTGTCCATTAATACGCACGGAGCCTTTAACATACGTAAAACCTGTTGGTAAGTTATCCAATAGTTTCACATTGCTAAGGGCAGTTGCACCTAAATTATTAACATTAATGGTATAATCTACAAAATCGCCAACTTCAACGGATTGAACATTTGCTTCTTTTGAAATCGAAATATTTGATGATGGATTTTGGACATCAACTTGGGTGTTATTCCAGTTATCAGTAATATCATTAGGCTTAGTTGAATTACCACCTGAGTCCTCACAACTAATTGCTTGAGCATCTAATGTATCGCCATCTATTGTTTGAATAACATTATCATTTGGATTTGCATTTGCATTGAACTCAGTAGGAACAGAAGCTCGATATTTACCTGTGTTATTACCAGTTTCAACAGCCTTTAACGTGATAGTATCACCTGTTGCTTTAGATTTTACTGTAATCCACACATAATCTTTTTCATTTGGATTTGCATTACATGATGCTAAGCCTGCTTCAATATAAACTGGATCACCTGCATTAATTGGTGTTGTTTTATCTTTGTCAAAATCTGGGTCTTTAAAACCAATATATGGCTTAACAACAATTAAACTATCAGTTGCACTAGCCTTAGCCGTTGGGTCTTCTTTAGTGACAGCATCAATGACAACAGATGCAGTGTCACCATCTTTAGCAGTCGAGCTAACTAATGCTTTAACAATTAATTCAATTTGCTCTTGAGCTTTTAGTGAAATTGTTGGGGTTAAAGGCTTTTCATTACTATCAATGACCCCATTTTTATTTAAATCCACATAAATCTCAACGTTTGATAAAGAAGATGGTGCGGTAAATTTGACATCTATCGTAGCATCACTACCAACATTCGTTAAAGTATTTTTCCACGTAACGCTATCGCCTGGTTTTACCGTAATTGTCAAAGGTTGAGTTAAAGCAATCTTATATTGAGGAACTACAAACGCTTGTACATCATTTGATTTTGCTTTTTGTACAACATCTTGATGTTCTGCAACGGTATAGTCAGCATCAGCTGTATTTACAATTGTGTCATTTGCTAACGCAGGGTTTATTTGGATAAATAAGACACCAGAGCTTAAAACGGTCAGCCCACCTAAACTATATCGTTTGCTTTGCGGTTTATATGATACTGTTTTCATTGATGCGTTCTCACTTATCAAAATAAACTTCCGTGATTACTAAGGGCATTTAGAGCACCATTGTGATGCTCTAAATGCTAAATCAGCTAAATACCTAATAATTAACAATTTATCGATTATGGGTTAATTTTAATCGCAAATTGTAACCAAGCATTACCTGAAGCAGGGATAGTTAAGCCTACAGTTGATACTTTGGTTGCATCAGCGTTAGCAGTACCTGGACGGCTGTCTTTAGCACTATTTGCAACATAAGTCGCTTTTGCAGACCAGTTAGATACAGCGTCAGAAATTACAACATTATTTAAAGGTTTAGTTGTAAATTTATTAGTTGCAGTGACACGGTAAATAATACATTGACCTGGCGTTGCATTTACTGGAGTTTCAGCTAACGCAGTATCAGGTGTGCCATCACATGTTGCATCTAAAGCTTGAGTTTTCACTAATTTCATATCTTTAACATGAGTAGTGTCAAACACATCTGCAACAGTTGGTGCATTTGGACCAGCTGGAATTACTTTAACTGTCATCTTATCATTAGTATCTGGTGTAGCTCCAACAGTTTTAACTGTATAAGTAATTGTACCAGTGCCATTTGGTGCTAAAGTACCAGGAATTGTGTAAACACCAGAAGCATTTGGCGTTAATGTTACTGGTGAACCACCATTTGGCGTATAGGTCACAGTATCAATTTCAATCTTATCAGTCGTTGAAGTTTGAGTGATAGTAAATGTTAAACCACTTTCAGGACCATTACCAGTGTTTGTGATAGTATGTGTATAAGTTGCTGGAGCAGTTGGTGAACTGTTAATTGGCAACTCTTTTTCTGTACCAGGTGTTACAGTCAAGCTACGAGTAATTGGCACAGTTACAGTCACTGTTGATGGTGGTGTATCACCCCCTGGTTGAGTTGGGTCATTAGAATCATCAACTGGTGGTCTTACGTTTGGATCAGTACTATCTTTATGACCTGCACCATCTGGGCTAGTTGGGGTTACAGGTGTACTATCAAAGTTGTCATAAACGTGTACGTTGTTGGTGATAGTTTGACCAGTTAAGCTTGCAGAGATACGAGCTTTAAACTTCACAGTAACAGTTTGACCTACTGCTAAATCAACTGATTGTACAACTAATTTAGTAGTTGTAGATTGTGAAGAATTGGCATTAGTACCACCATTAGTTACAGTGATTGAACCTGGAACAATAGTTAAACCCGTTGGCAATGTATCAACGATTAAGAAGTTGGTTGCATTGGCAGCATATGGTCTAGTATTGTCGTTTTTAACTGTGATAGTATATTCAATTTCTGAACCAACAGTATTTGGTATGCTAGCAACTGATGCAGTTTTTGAGATTTTGAATATTGGTAATTTAACAACAGCTTGGTTTTCGTTGATTAACGTTGATTTGCTGTTATCAACACGAGTGATATAAGTTGATTTTGCACTGATTGTTGCTAAACCAGACTGACCACCACGACCATTACCATCAGCAGTTAAAGCATAAGATAACTCTGCGTATTCACCTGGTTGTAATTGAACTGTACCACCAGTTTTGATAGTTGTTGTTCTTACAGTTGAGTTGTCAGAAGATTTTTTCACAACAACAGTGATATCAGTTGTTGTTTCATCAGTAAACTGGAAGTCATCAGTTGCAGTGATGATAACAGGATTAGCTTTTGTATCACTTAAAGTAATGGTATAAGTATCAGCAACGTTACCAGTATTGGTTAATTTATTTGTAAATGTTACTTTACCATTTGGTGCTGTTAAAGTTTGATTTTCGTTTTTGTCGTCAGTTGCAGAAGTACCTTGAGTTGCAACTAAAGTAAAGCTACCAACTTCACTTACGTTTACAACAACAGCGTTAGAAGTAACTTCTGGTTGAGCAACACCATCTACACTATAAGTTGCTTTTGCAACGTTCGAAATTTGAACAGGGGTAGTTGGTGAAACATTACCTGAATTTGTGCTGGCATGAGCAATTGTTGCACCAGTGATACCTAATGCAAGGGCAATCCCCGCAGTTAGGACATTTTGATTGAAGTTTAATTTTTTCATTTGTAACTCCTAAAAGTGAAAATTTACATCGGTTTGGTATGGTTATTCTTATCACCTTAAACTAAGTAAAATGATAAGATAAAAACAATGATTTAATTAGCGTACTTTAACGTTCATGCTAACGCTGGCTTCTTTTTTAGCTGGTAAATGTTTAACTTGCCAACGGACAGCACGGTATTCTGACTGTGGTACTTCAACCATTTTGCCATTCACTTGACGTTTTAACGGAATATTTTCAAATTTTTTTCCATCTAAACTTGCTTGAGTAGGGGCTGGGCTAGAAGTGCCAGAATATACCATATTTGCAGGGACAGGAATGTCGATATTAACATCAGTCATTGCTTTTTCAATAGTATTGCGATAGGTTGCAGTATATTGAATGACATCACCAGAACTTGCACGTCCAACACTTTGTAAAGAAGTTTTACCATTAGTTGTAACTACTTTATTTGCAGTTAAATTAACAGTTAATGCATCAGCCGCAAGTGCCATAGATGTACCACCTAAGCTCAGTAAGCTTACTAATGTTAAAGCTTTAAATGTTTTAGTCATCGAAGTCATAAGTTTTACTCCAGTTTTTACTACTAAAACTTGTTCTTTTAAACACAACAATTAAATCAATCATTTATAAAGTTTTTAGTTTAAGTACCTATTGAAAGCCTTATAAACACTGAAACTAACAACTATTGTACAGCTATTATATCAGTTTTTCTTTAAAAGTATAGTAAAATATTATTTAGAACAAGTTAATATTTTTACGATTTTAAGTTTTTGATATCTAATATCTTTATTTAGAATTTATCAACATAAATTAATAAACTCAATTACAACAATTAAACAATAATTTTATTTTTTCTCATATTTAGTATTAAAATATAATGTCGCTTTTTCTCCTTTACTCAGATTAAATGGTCGAGTTTTAATAGTACCAGTTTGATTATCCTGAATACTATCTGATGCCATTGAATCCGTGTGACCTGTTGCGGTATGCAGTCTAGGCGACGGATTAGCATTTAGTTTTGAGCTGACACTTGACGAATTTAACAATGGGTCAGAAATAATTACTTGGCTCAATGGAATATTCGCAAGATTTGTTGCTACAATCTTATATGCTATACAACTGTTTCCTGCAACTTCCGTGCCATTTGGATTACTATTTGATTTTCCTAAAGCATTTTTTGTAAATACATTATCAAATTTAGATAAATCAGCCTCACCTTCACAAGGAACAATCGCTTGAAATTTTTCTAACTGTAATAATGCTTCTTTAATATCACCAAAATTATTATTTGAGTAATTCTTTACACCTGTTAAAGGAATTCTGATAGTATTTGTTGTAGTATCATTGGTATAGCCAGAAGCATTTGTTTCAACTAAGCACACTTCATTAACACCTGTTAATTTTGTGCTATTTGCTGGATAACTAAATTCAAACTGCCCTGTTGTTGATGTTGTAACACTATCTATGACCGCGTTAGTTGAACAGTTAGTTAATTTAACAGTCGCTCCAGAAATACCTGCTTCACCACTATCAAAAATGCCATTGTATTTTGTTGCACTTGATGTGCCATTATCGTGAAACACAGTGCCAGAAAATGTATATCCTGGTGGTGCATTTGTGACAGTACATGTCCAATTATCGCCATAATTTAGACGAATATTGTTAGGGTCTAATGTGCTAATTAATGAACCATCAGCATTTCTACATTCATAGCTTGCACTATAGTTGTCAAGATTAGTAGTACCCGCTCCAACTTCAGCCAATTGATAAGTTTTATTTGGGTCAATTTTATAAACCCCTGTTGTGCCTGTTCCTGTTGTAACAGTTGCACCTGTGCCTTGTGTTGTACTGTTTTGGGTATTATTTACAACCATACCTGCTTGTTTAATCTGTACAGTAAACTGGTCTGAATTATTAACTCGATTACCCGCTAATAATTTAGTTAAAGTTAAACGTGGTTGCAATGGGTAGCAATAGCTATCAAAACGAATATAGATAAACTGAGGTGCAGGATTGTTAAACATAAATGAATCATTACCTGCGTCAGTTGCATAGGTATATTTTTTAACGTTACCATATTCAATATTAAAACCAACAATTGGCTGGTCAAACGTTAAGGAAACTTGACAACGACCATCTAATTCACCTGTTCTACAATCAACTGTTTGGTCAGTAATTGTTTGGCTAAATGGTGATGTAGATGTCATTGTGCCACCTGAATAAACAGACCTTGGAGTAATTAGTTGTCCACTGGCTGTTTTTCCTTTAACAATGACCTCATCATAATAACCAAAAGTTGTACCACTTGAATTTAACAAAGTGTCTACATCAAACAAGCTAAAACTAAAATTATTAATGGGCATAGGTTGATTATTTAGCCCATTTTTAAATTCGTAGAAAACCGTACGAGAATCATTTTTAGTGTAAAAGTTTTGGAATAACATAAACATGCCCTGACTTTCAACAGTCGTAGCATTATATAAGTCAGGGTCACCAAGTCGAGTAGGTGTACTTAGTGAGTTTGAGACTACCAAATAACTTTCATCTTTAATCCCTGCAATTGCTTGATTTTGACGTGGGTCAGCAGGGTCAGAATTTGGTGTTAATTTGCTGTAATCAAGATTGGCAAATGTGTCTGCCACCATGCCTGCTGGACACACAACTTGATGATGATAGGCAGGCAAAGCAGGTGCTGCTTTGGCAAATTGACTAAAAAATAAACTACTTGTACCAATTAATAATAAATTTATATAGGATATCAATGGTTTTTGTTTCCACATTCTTATCATATCTTAACCCTTAAACGCACACAACGTGCTTTCATATTTACAGAAAGCATATATTAACAAATGTTATGAGTATAATTATACAATAATCCAAGTTAAGATTAGAAATATTTGTGTGATTTTTTAACAAAAACACACATTGTTTGCATGAATGGCGGTTTTTTGGCTATAGAATAGCTAATCTGTATTCAAACTTTATCTTAGTAGTTATTTTTTCAGATAAAGCTTATGAGAAAATATATTTAATGGGATTAAATTATGTCATTTTTTAGTTATAATTAAAGATTTTACTAAAAATTTTATCGTTAAATTGATTTTTAACGGGATTATTTATATTATTTATTTTCTAAATACCTATTTGATTTATTAAAAAACCCAAAAATGTGGATTTCGGGTAAAATAAAATTTTTCCCCTGTCACATATAAAGGAATTGTTTCATGAAATACTATAATGACCCCGATAGCCAAGAAACCCAAGAATGGTTAGAAGCTTTTGAATCTGTGATAAAACATACAGATAAAGAGCGAGCGGCATTTTTGCTTAAAGCATTGTATAACAAGGCAGTACAGGAAGGTTTGCCATTTAATCGTTTAGATACAGCTTATTTAAATACTATTCCTGTTGAAGACCAGCCAACCTATCCAGGTGATTTGACCTTAGAACGTAAAATTCGTGCGTTAATTCGTTATAATGCGATTGCGATGGTAATGCGAGCGAATAAAAATAGTGATGATTTAGGCGGACATTTAGCAACATTTGCATCGAGTGCAACGCTGTATGAAACAGGGTTTAATCATTTTTTCCGTGCTGCTACTGAGCATTTTGGCGGTGATATGATTTATTATCAAGGACATTCTGCTCCTGGTATTTATGCCCGTTCATTTTTAGAAGGACGTTTAACAGAAGAACAATTAGAAAACTTTCGCCGTGAAGTAGGGGGTAAAGGTTTATCAAGTTATCCTCACCCTTATTTGATGCCTGACTATTGGCAATTTCCAACAGTCTCAATGGGCTTAGGTCCAATCATGTCTATTTATCAAGCCCATGTTCAAAATTATATGGAAAATCGTGGGTTATTACCAAAAGAAGGGCGTAAAATTTGGGCATTTTTGGGTGATGGTGAAACCGATGAGCCAGAAAGCTTGGGAGCGATTTCGTTAGCAGGACGAGAAAAGTTAGAAAATCTAATTTGGGTAATTAACTGTAATTTACAACGTTTAGATGGTCCTGTGCGTGGTAATGGTAAGATTATTCAAGAGTTAGAGTCCGTATTCCGTGGGGCTGGCTGGCGTGTCATTAAAGTGATTTGGGGCGGAAAATGGGACCCATTATTAGCTAAAGATAAATCTGGAGCGTTAAAGCAACGTATGGAAGAAGTAGTTGATGGTGAATATCAACTTTATGAGACTCGTTCTGGAGCGTTTGTGCGTGAGCAATTCTTTAATAAATATCCAGAATTAAAACAAATGGCAGATAGCTTAACTGATGATGATATTACTCGCCTTGACCGTGGCGGACATGACCCAATGAAGGTTTATGCGGCATTTAATGAAGCCATGAAAACCAAAGACCAGCCAACGGTTATTTTAGTAAAAACCGTAAAAGGTTATGGCTTATCTTCTCAAGCTCAAGCAGTAAACAAAACTCACCAAATCAAAAAGTTAGATTTAGATGCGTTAAAATATTTCCGCAATCGTTTTGATTTACCATTTACTGATAAGCAGTTAGAGGAACTGCCTTTTTATCGACCTGATGAAAACTCTGCAGAATATAAGTATTTAAAAGGTCGCCGTGAGGCATTGGGTGGACATTTACCAAATCGCCGTAGCGGACATATTGCCTTAGAAATCCCTGAGTTAAGCATTTTTGATAAGATTTTAGAAGGTAGTGGCGGAAAAGAACAATCAACAACGATGGTATTTGTGCGTTTACTTGGGGCGATGTTAAAAAACAAAGCAATTCAAAACCATGTTGTACCTATTGTTCCTGATGAAGCCCGTACCTTTGGCTTAGAAGGAATGTTCCGTCAGCTAGGTATTTATTCTGCAGCAGGTCAAGTTTATACCCCTGAAGATAATGATGCGTTGATGGGCTATAAAGAAGCCAAAGACGGGCATATTTTAGAAGAAGGTATCAACGAAGCTGGTGCAATGAGTGCATGGATTGCTTTAGCAACAAGTTATTCAGTGAATGCGTTACCAATGATACCAATGTATATTTATTATTCAATGTTTGGTTTCCAACGAATTGGTGACTTGGCGTGGGCGGCTGGTGACTGCCAAGCTCAAGGCTTCTTATTTGGAGCAACTGCAGGACGTACAACGTTAAATGGTGAAGGGTTACAGCATCAAGATGGTCATTCATTAATTTTATTTAACAGCGTGCCAAACTGCGTCAGTTATGACCCTTGCTTTGGTTATGAACTTGCCGTTATCATGCATGATGGTTTAAAACGTATGTATGCTGATGGTGAGCGTGTGTACTATTACATCACTTTAATGAATGAAAACTATGAACAACCAGCAATGCCAGCAGGGGTTGAAGAGGGTATTAAACGTGGTTTATATTTGTTAGAAGACAACGGCTCAACCGAAGTTCAATTACTTGGTTCTGGGGTCATTTTGCGTGAAGTACAAAAAGCCAGCAAGATTTTAGCAGAAAAATATAATATTTCTTCTAACGTTTGGAGTGCAACTAGCTTTAATGAATTGACCCGCGATGCGATGGCATGTGATGATTATAATCGCTTACACCCACTTGATGAACCACATGTTCCTTGGGTAACTAAACAGCTTGCACCACATCAAGGCATTGTTGTATCTGCTACTGATTATATGCGTAATTATTCAGAACAAATTCGTGCATGGCTTCCAGACAATCGCCCATACGCAACGTTAGGTACAGATGGTTTTGGACGTTCAGATAGTCGCCAGCAATTGCGTAGCTTCTTCCAAGTTGATGCTCAACATATTGTTATTACTACTTTAAAATTATTAGCAGATGAAGGCAAAATTGAATTAAGCTTAGTTCAAGAAGCAATCAATGACTTTGGTATCAATGTTGATTTACCACCAGCATGGCACCCACAACCACACTTTGACCATTTCCCAGATGCACCAGCACCAAACCCTGAGGAAATTAATCCAAAACCAGTGCCTGAATTTACTGTAGAATTTGAAGATGGTAAAGCCTAATTAAACTTTAATTAATAAAGCTTACGTCAAATCATGGCGTAAGTTTTATTCATTCACCCTATCAAAAAGGATAAAAACATGGAAATTAAAACCCCTGATTTGGGCGTTGAAAGTGCCGAAGTTAGCGAAATTATGGTAAAAGTTGGTGATGTCATTGCGATTGATGATAACATTGTACTTTTAGAATCAGACAAAGCATCTGTTGAAGTACCTGCTACTGTTGCTGGAAAAATCACTCACATTGCAATTAACATTGGTGATAAAGTCAAAGAAGGCGATGTCTTAGTTCAAGTAGAAACTAGCGAAATCATCAGCGAGCCACAACAAGTAACCACCGTTGCTCAACAAGCTAACATCGTTGAAACTCCTGCTGTCATTGAACAACCAGCCGTTAGCCAACCTGCACAAACGACTGCTGAAAATACCTATAATTTCCCTGACTTAGGCGTAGAACAAGCCCAAGTTAGCGAATTGATGATTGCAGAAGGTGATACTGTAGAAAAAGACCAACCTATTGTTTTAGTTGAATCAGACAAAGCGTCCGTTGAAGTGCCAGCCCCTGTTAGCGGTAAGGTGGTAAAATTACTCATTCAAACTGGCGATACCATCACCAATGGACAAGCGTTTATTACCATTGCTAGCATCAATAGCTTGCCTGCCAGTCAGCCAACACTGGATAAAGTCGCTCCTGCTACTCCAGAAAAAGTAGAAACTACGTTTGTTTCACCAGCTTCCCCAGTGACAAAAGCCCCAGAAACCAATGACAAACTTAATGAAAATCAAGTCAATGCCTTGCTTGCAAATGTCTATGCTGGACCTGCTGTGCGTAAAATTACCCGTCAGCTTGGCGTAAATATCGCTGAAGTCAAAGGCACAGGCGTTAATGGACGTATTTTAAAAGAAGATGTTTTTGGTTATGTAAAACAACGCTTACAAAACCCAGTCACCCAAACTGCGTCACCATCAACCGTTGTTGAGCGTTCTGGTTTGCCTGCCTTACCAGATATGAGCAAAACAGACATTTGGGGCGAATTAGAAACCCAAGATTTAAGTCGTCTACAAAAAGTTTCTATTCCACAGTTAAACTACAATACCTATTTACCACAAGTAACGCAATTTGACCTATCAGATATTACTGATACAGAAAAATTACGTAGTGAACTAAAAGATGAGCTGAAAAAACAAGGCATCAGCTTAACTATTTTGGCATTTATCATGAAGGCAACCGCTTACGCCCTGATGGAATTCCCAAAATTTAATAGCCATTTAACTGATGATAATACACAAATTATCATTCGTAAAACAGTGCATATGGGCTTTGCCGTTGCCACTAATGATGGTTTAACTGTACCAGTCATTAGAGATGTACAAAACAAAGGCATTAAACAAATCGCCAAAGAAATTGGCGAATTAGCATTAAAAGCTCGTGATAAAAAACTAGGGGCAAAAGAACTTACTGGTGCATCATTCACCATTTCTAGTCAAGGAAATTTAGGTGGAACAGCGTTTACCCCGCTAGTAAACTGGCCTCAAGTAGGTATTTTAGGTGTAAGCGAAGCCTCAATGCAACCACGTTGGAACGCCTCTACTCAAAGTTTTGAGCCTCGTCTCATGTTACCATTGTCATTATCATATGACCATCGAGTCATTAATGGTGCTGATGCTGCCGTGTTTACTCGCTATATTGCTAAACTACTGGCTGACCCTCGCCGTATTTTATTATAATATTTTAGCATTTCAATAAACAAACCCATTTCTTACGAGATGGGTTTTTTATTAATATTCATTTTTTATCATGGTAACTAATTATGATACATCATCTTTATGAACAAATTGATTGGCAACAACCTTGGTATCACTATCTTACTATTCCTAAACAACCCGTCACTAATCATAAAAATATTTCTGATTGGCTAAATAATCAATTAATACATTGTCAATTATTCAGCCATCACCTTTGGAAAAATTTTCAAGGCAATGATTTACAATTTGTTCCACAAATGATGTTACCTGAACATACCGCCTATGAAACCTTTATTGCTAACACAGGACAAATCCCAACCAGAGATAATTTTCATGATTTATTAAATGGTTTGATTTGGTTAAATTTTCCTAAAACTAAAACAATGCTAAATTATTTACATTATCAAGATATCCAACAACATGGCATACAATCCGTTCGTTCAGCATTACGCAATGCTTTGACATTATTTGATGAAAATGGCGGGATTGTGGTCAGTAATAACCAACAATTATTAGAATATTTACAAAATTTTCAATGGCAGTCGGCATTATGGCAATTACGAAATGATTGGTTACTTACTAAACAAACAACCGCTTTTATGGCATTTGGTCATGCGTTATTAGAAAAATTAATTAACCCTCGTAAAAATATTTGTTCGCATACATTATTAATTTTTGTGCCTAATGATTGGTTTTCTTACTCTATCGTTGAACAGCGAGAAAAAATTGATGGTTTTTTAACAAGTGTATTATCTCAATTTATTCATCAACTTATTAAATTTCAGCCATTACCTGTTGCAGGTATTCCAAAATTTCATTTAGATAATTATCTATTAGATTTTTATCAAGACGAACAGGTTTTTCGACCAGCTCGTGCAAAAATTTCACCTATTTTTGTATATAAAGCACAACAGGATTTTTATTTTCATGAAAAAATCATGTTATAATTTAACGTTATTTTGCAAAAGATAAGATAGGGCAAGACAATGAAATATCCAAAGATTTATGATGTGGTGGTAATTGGTGGTGGTCATGCAGGCACAGAGGCTGCTCTGGCAGCAGCACGCATGGGGCAACAAACCTTGTTATTAACCCATAATATCGAAACTTTGGGACAAATGAGCTGTAATCCTGCCATTGGTGGCATTGGTAAGTCACATTTAGTGCGTGAGGTTGATGCGTTAGGTGGGGCGATGGCATTAGCAACTGATAAAGCGGGTATTCAGTTTCGGGTATTAAACAGTCGCAAAGGGGCTGCTGTACGAGCCACACGCGCCCAAGCTGACAGAGTTTTATATAAATCTGCCATTCGTTATATTTTAGAAAATCAAGCCAATTTAGATATTTTTCAGCAAGGTGCTGATGATATTTTAATAGAAAATGGTAAAGCTGTAGCTGTGGTGACGCAGGCAGGGATTGAGTTTCGCTGTGGGGCGGTGGTTTTAACATCTGGTACATTTTTGGGTGGTACTATTCATATTGGACTGGAGCAGTATAAAGGCGGACGAGCAGGCGACCCACCATCAATTCGCTTAGCGGAGCGGTTACGAGAACTAAAATTACCTGTTGGGCGATTAAAAACAGGCACACCGCCTCGTATTGACGCTAGAACTGTTGATTTTAGCGTAATGACGGTTCAAGCAGGGGATACGCCACTACCTGTGATGTCGTATATGGGCGATGTGTCCATGCATCCACAGCAGGTTAATTGTTATATTACGCATACCAATGAAAAAACTCATGACATTATTCGTAGTGGACTTGACCGCTCGCCAATGTATTCTGGTGTCATTGAAGGTGTAGGGCCTCGCTATTGCCCATCTATCGAGGATAAAATTCATCGTTTTGCTGATAAAAATAGCCATCAAATCTTTATTGAACCAGAAGGATTAACAACCCATGAATTGTATCCTAATGGTATTTCGACCAGTTTACCATTTGATATTCAATTAGCACTCGTACGTTCAATGAAAGGGTTAGAAAATGCTCATATTTTACGGGCAGGCTATGCCATTGAATATGACTATTTTGACCCACAAAATTTAAAGCCAAGTTTAGAAACTAAATCTATTGAAAATTTATACTTTGCAGGACAAATCAATGGTACAACAGGCTATGAAGAGGCAGCTTCGCAAGGGTTACTGGCAGGGTTAAATGCAGGATTACGCACACAAGGTAAAGAGCCTTGGATACCTCGCCGAGACCAAGCGTATATTGGCGTGTTGGTTGATGATTTAATCACCAATGGTACAAAAGAACCATATCGAATGTTCACTAGCCGTGCCGAATATCGTTTGTTATTACGAGAAGATAATGCTGACCAACGTCTGACTGAAATTGGACGCAAATTTGGTTTAGTTGATGAGGCACGTTGGCAACGTTATAACGAAAAAATGGAAAGTATCGAGCGAGAAACTGAACGTCTAAAAGGTCTATGGGCTTCACCAAATAATGCGTTAGGACAAGCATTTACTAGCAAAACAAATGAAGTCTTATCTAAAGAAAATAATATGCTAGATTTATTAAAACGTCCTAATATTACTTTTCAAGATATTGCCGAAATCTCACAATCCAATGTATCCGATGAAGTTGGTGAACAAATCGAAATTGGGGTGAAGTACGCAGGATACATTGATAGACAACGTGACGAAATCGAACAAATGAAACGTTTAGAAAATACACCATTACCAGCAGATTTTGATTATGCGTCTGTATCAGGTTTATCAAATGAAATTGTACAAAAGTTATCACACATTCGACCTGCGACCTTAGGGCAGGCTAGTCGCATTAGTGGCGTTACTCCTGCAGGTGTGACATTATTAGCCATGATGGTAAAAAAATTAAAGAAAATCAAAAGCATGAATGGTGAAAACTAAATAAACGAGATTATGACTAATTAAATGCTAGAAGCATTATTATTTTCCATGCAAGTCACTTTGCCAAACGTCGCACTAATGGCGTTAGGCTGGTGGCTAAAACGCACCAGTCAAATTGATAATCATTTTTGCGAACAGGCTTCGCAACTTGTGTTTAACTATTCGTTACCTTGTTTACTATTTTTTAGTTTATTAAAAACCAATGTTGATTATAAAGCTCAACTAAGTTTGATTTTAGCAGGTGTCATCGTGACTATGCTATTATTTATCGGGGCGGAAATTTACGCACGTTATTTTATTGATAATCCACGAAATAGAGGCGTTTTTGTACAAGGGGTATTTCGTGGTAATACGGCGTTAGTTGGTTTAGCGATGATTGCTAATGCGTATGGTGATGAGGGTGTTGGTATGGGAGCCGTATTAGCTGGTGCTTTAACTTTATTGTTCAATGTGTTAGCTGTCATTACTTTAACCATTCCTGATAAAACGAATGCAACTCATAATCTTTGGCATACTTTAACCCCCATATTTAAAAAAATTATCAGCAATCCTCTGATTATTGCCATTATACTTGCCATTATTATCAAAGAATTACCATTTACTATACCCGAAATGGTCAATAAAACTGGCAATTTATTATCAGGCATTGCACTACCTCTAGCGTTAATATGTGCAGGAGCAACTTTTAAATTAGACAGTATGTTTAAACTTTCTGGCGTGTCATTACAATCAAGTATTGGACGCTTAGTCATTGCCCCAATTTTAACGGTTTTTATTGGTTTATTATTTGGCTTTTCAGGTATGGATATGGGGGTATTATTTTTAATCTCGGCAACACCTGTGGCTGCGGCAAGTTATGTCATGGCTCGTTCGATGGGAGGTAACGATGTGATTGCTGCTAATATTTTAGGATTTACCACATTTGCATCAATGTTTAGTGCAGGGTTTGGCGTAGTAATTTTACGTCATTTAGAAATGATGTAGTTCAGTGTACATTCGTTTACATTTTTTGTATAAAAACTTGTGACATTCTAGTAATAACCTGTCATAATCTTGGTTAAACATTTTTTTAGGTTGAGGAAATATTCATGTCTGAGCAATATTTTAATGAACTACCCAAGCCACACACTACCTATGCTAATATTATTAAAAGTCTACTACCCATCAATGAAAGTGATAAAGTCAGTAAAGACAGCTTACCAAATACAACTTATATTGTAGAAAATTTACAAATTGACCAAGCAAACTTAGCCGATTACCGAAAAATTTGTGGTTTTAGTTTTAATGGTTATTTACCGCCCACTTATTTTGCTGTACTTTCTCAAGCATTACAAATGAATATGATGGTTAAAGAGCCATTTCCTTTTCCTATGCTAGGCTTAGTTCATGTGGAAAACAGTGTCACCCAATATCGCCCAATCAGTGACCACGCCAGTTTTAAAATCAGTGTAAACTTTGCTAATTTACGTGACCATGAAAAAGGGCAACAGTTTGATTTTGAAACTAAAGTATATGAACAAGGCAAACTCGTCTGGGAAGGTGTATCAACGTATTTATCTCGACAAAAAACTAAAAAGAAAGAAGCCAATAGCCAACCTAAACCCACCATTAGTAAACCTGAGGTGAATGATAATGATATCCGTCATTTTTGGGAGGTTGCCGAAGATATTGGACGGCGTTATGCATTTGTATCTGGGGATTTTAATTTAATTCACTTGCACCCATTATCTGCCCGTGCCTTTGGTTTTCCAAAAGCCATTGCACATGGCATGTGGTCAAAAGCAAAATGTTTAGCACAATTGGGCGATTTACCTGATGCGTATCGAGTGACTGTTTCATTTAAATCACCAATTTTTTTACCCTCTGAAGCAGAATTTATCGCAAAATTTGATAACCGAGATGAACACATTGACTTTGGCGTGTATGCAATGAAGCATGACCGAGCCCATTTAATCGGACATTTACAAGATTTAACCATTTAATCAATATTTAAAGGAAGATAAAAAATGAATGTTGATTTGCTCAAACAACACTTTGAAACTGTACTAACACCTGAAAATAACATCGTGGTGACTGGAGCATTACAAGCAGAAAATGTTGATATTTTACAACAGGCAGGTGTAGAATGGGTGATTAATCTACAACCAGATGAAGAATTAACATTTGATGAGAAACAAGCCATTGAACAAGCAGGTATCCATTACACACAAATTCCCATCAAAGGTGCTGAAGATTTAAAACAAACAGCTATTATGCAGTTTGACCAAGCCATTCGTCATGCACAGGGCAAACAAACATTGATACATTGTAAATCTGGCAATCGCGTTGGAGCGGTCGTGGCTTTACGAGCTGGCTGGTTAAGAGGACGTAAAATTGATACAGCCATAGAAAGAGGCAAAGCCTACGGTTTAACAGGCCTAGAACAAGAAGTACACAATCGCTTATTAGTACCACGTTGATTAGAATAGAATTCACATGCAATCTTATCTTGTATTAAACCAACAATTACAAACCATCATTGATAAGTTTGATTTAAATCAATCTCAAGGTGGTTGCAGTTTATGTATTTACCATCAAGGGCAACTGGTCAGCCAATTATCATCTGGCATTGCCCGTATTGATAAACAAACTGGCAAACAAACTTATTGGAATTCACACACCTTATCACTAAATTTTTCTACAGGTAAAGGCATTTTAGCAACTTTAGTACATATTTTAGTATCAGAAAGATTGCTAAATTATGACAGTTATGTTGCCAAATATTGGCAGGGATTTGACAAAAATGGTAAAGAATTCATTAAGTTAAGTGACATATTAAGTCACTCAGCAGGATTATTTGACATTACCCAAATCACCAGTCATGCTAAAGATATGTTAGACTGGCAAGCCATGTTAGATAATGTTAAACAAATGTCTATCTCGCATGATAACGAAAAACCTGTTGCTTATAGTGCCTTAGTTTCAGGTTGGATTTTAGGTGGTATTATCGAAAAAGTCACAGGTTTATCACTACAACAAGCCTTAGACGAATACCTTGCTAAACCATTAGGCATACAAGGACAATTATTTTTTGGCGTGCCTGATGAAAAGCTATCTGAAGTGGCTTTGCCAATCCGAGATAAAGAACATCGCAATAAACCAACCTTAAACGAAGATACAACAGAAACGCTTGAATTTTATCAAAGTTTACCTTTTTATGCGTGTTGGCAAAAATTAGCAACATCTCAAGGTATATCAGAAAAATTAACTACGCAACGTATTAATCAATTATATTTCTCACCCAATGATATTAATATCAATGATTATCGTTCTGCCCTAGTGCCTGTAGGCAGTCGGCAATTTAACTATCACCATGCCAGCAGTTTACAAGCAAAAATTCCAGCAGCCAATGCCGTTGCAACTAGTTATGCCATGGCGACAATTTATGCCATGTTAGCAAATGCTGGTCACTGGCAAGGAAAAACGCTCATTTCACCGACAGTATTTCAACAATTAAGCCAAATCCAAAATAATCAGTTTGATAAAATTATGCCTGCGGTGATGCAATGGCGACTTGGCTATCATCGAGTTTTTAGTGTTTGTCAAAAAGTCGAGAATTATCAACACGCTTTTGGACATATGGGCTATAATGGTTCTGTTGCATGGTGTGACCCAACTCAACAATTAGCCGTAGCATTTTTGCATAATTATGATGTAACAATGCTCACTGATATTCGTCAGTTTATTATCAACGAAATCATTTTAAAATTTTTTAGTGAAGAAAGGGAATAAAGATGGCAAATTTAGTTTATGACAACCAAAATATTTTTGCAAAAATTTTACGAGGCGAAATTCCAAGCCATAAAGTTTATGAAGATGATAAAACTTTTGCCTTTATGGATATTATGCCAATGGCAGTTGGACATGTGTTGGTTATTCCAAAATATGAAGCTGTTGAATTATCTGATTTACCAGCGGAATATATTTCAGCAGTATTTGACACCGCCAAAAAAATTATGAAAGCTCAACGTCAGGTTTTAAACCGTGAAGGCGTGGTACAAATGCAGTTAAATAATGCTCAAGCTGGACAATCTGTGTTTCACTATCATGTTCATTTAATTCCAGGTCATATTTTTGAACTAAAAAAACATGAAGGTGATTTAGCTGATGCAACAGAATTAGCACAATTAGCACAGAAATTACGAGAAGTGATTGAGTAATTAAAAAAAATAGGCAAGGACAAGATTTTTCACTATCCTTGCCTATTTATGTTAATTTTATCGGTTATTTTGATGAGAGGCGATTGACATCACCAGTCCAAAACCAGCCATAAGCGTAATTAATGCTGTACCACCATAACTAATCAATGGTAAAGGTACACCCACTACAGGTAAAATACCACCAACCATGCCAACATTGACAAAAATATATACAAAAAATGCCATGCCTATCGCTCCAGACAATAACTTACCATAAGTTGATGTTGAAATATAAGCAATAAATAATGTTCTTGCTAAAATACATAAATACAAAAACATTAACAAACAAACCCCAATTAATCCAAACTCTTCAGAAAAAGCGGCAATAATAAAATCTGTATGTCCTTCTGGTAAAAAATGCAAATGTGATTGCGTACCTTCTAAATATCCTTTTCCTGTCAATCCCCCAGAACCAATCGCAGTTTTTGACTGCATAATATTCCAGCCTGCCCCTAAAGCGTCAGCTTCAGGGTCTAATAATGTCATCACCCGCCGTTTTTGGTAATCATGTAACAAATATTCCCAAGACATTAGCACAAAAGGTACAAAAATGGCAGTTGCTGTACCAATCATCCACCAAGGCAACCCTGAAAAAAATAACACAAAAAGCCCGCTAGACGCCACCAATAGTGACGTTCCTAAGTCAGGTTGCTTAGCAATAAGCAAAACAGGCACCAAAATTGCTGCTAAACTAATAAAAACAGTTGTTAGATTTGGTGGAAGCTCTCGTTTTGATAAAAACCAAGCACACAACATTGGCATACCTAGTTTCATAAACTCAGATGGTTGCACACTGCCAAAACCTGGAATATCAATCCAACGCCTAGCTCCTAAACGAATTTCCCCAATAAGTTGAACTAAAATTAACAAAATTAGTCCACAAACATAAAAAAATGGGGTAAAATCTCGGTAGATACTAGGTGGAATTTGTGCCATGACAATCATCACAACAAAAGCTATCACGTAACTAACTGTTTGACGTGTGACCATTGCCATATCTTGAGTCGAAGCACTATATAAAATGGCTAAAGCAAGCAATGCGGTAATAAGCAACAACAGCAATAACCACGGGTCAAGATGCAACCGTTGCCATGTTGTTGGCTGGCTATCGTTACCAAAATGGTTACTTTGACGAGAGAAACGATACTGGTTGGAAAATTTAGACATATTTAGTAATAAAAAACTATCGAAAAAGAAAAGAATAGTTTATCTTGCTTCGCTTTTTTTTGATAGTATTTTCACTGCTCAAATAGTGAAAAAATTTAACACGAAAAAAGACCTATTGATATTGGGTCTTTGTAAATAACTTTAACCATTTTTTGGTTAAAGCCTAATATTTGTTCAATAATCTATGATTGACTATTGATTAATTGTCAATTATTGTTAGTTAATTATTGAAAAACTTGTAAATATAGTCAAAATACTATATCTATTGAAAGAGAGTATCAAAATGCGTAAATTATCTCAACACATGGCAAAAGGTATCGTCTTGTTTAGTGTGCCGTTTTTAGCACATACTGCACAAGCATTCTTTTCCTCTTCTTCAGAGCCATTACCAGCAGGTTCAGGCTATATTAGAAGTGGCGACTCCATGACTAGTTTTATTCAACAAAAACAACAAGCATTATCACAATCACAACAAGTCCAGACACAACCACATTTTCAAACGCAACCGCAATATTACAGCCAACAACTAGCCACGCCCATTTATCCAACGACCCTAAATTTATCAGATAATAAAGCCTTTAATCGCTGGTTAAATGGTAGCCAATATCGCCAATCAGAAGTTATGGCTTATCATCACTTTTTAGTACAACATTTAGGTGAAGCACCACCAATGGAACAATTGCTTGCCAGTGCAAGAAGTGCTGAAAAATGTGGTCATGAACCGTTTGAAGTACCACCTCGCCATTTATGGCATAATATTGTGCCAACACTACAATTATTACAACAATTAAAATATCAAGGGCTTATTCCACATAGCACCGTTATTCGTTCTGTCTATCGTAATCCAAGACTAAACCGATGTGCAGGTGGAGCCAGTGAAAGTAAACATTTGACAAATGGTGCGTTGGATATATGGGTACCAGAATATGCCAATCAACCATGGCAAAAACGCAATATGGTATCCAATCTATGTCATTATTGGCAACAACAAGGACAAATGCACAACTTTGGTTTAGGACTTTATAGCACAGGTTCAGTACATATTGATACCCAAGGCTATCGTAAATGGGGTGGTGGGCATACCAGTACATCGCCTTGTTACTAAAAATACAGATAATATTTTGAAAAATTACTTGCAAAAGATAAATTTTTCGCCTATATTATCTTGAGCTTATCGCTTAGTTTATATTAACAATCATAACTAAGCGAAATTATTTTCTAATTCACTCGTTTTAATGTTTTTAGTAGAAAATATTAAAACCGCAACTTATGGAGGATATATCATGTTTGTACTGAATTTTATTATCAATGTAACCCTTGATATGTCTGCCAAAGTCATTGGATAAGCAATATTTTTTTATTGAAATATCAACCAACCTAAGGCATACATATCAAATGTAACTGCTAAAACTCTCTAAGTATTAGAGGGATAGATTATTGGCAATAGATTTGATACATGTCTTAGGTTTTTTTATGCCTATCTATTTTATCAAAATTATTTGACATTTCGCAAAACAATTGCCTTTTTTATTAGCAGTCTACTATTTAATTTTTATTAACAATATTAATGATTTTTATTGTAATCAATCTGTATTTATTCTTACAAATATAGATAGGGGTTGATTTTGTCTGAAAAAATAATTAACAGATAAAAATCGATTAATTTTACAATAAAAAAATAAATAAAAGTGTATAAATATGAGTATTCAACTAATTTTAAATAAAACAGCAAAACATGGCGTACCCGTCAAAATTTTTACTAATGACATTGAAGATGATGCCATTCATCAATTACGCAATCTGGCTCAACTTCAGTTCGTTCATTCACATATCGCAGTGATGCCTGATGTTCATGTTGGTAAAGGGGCGACAGTGGGTAGCGTTATTCCAACCAAACAAGCCATTATTCCTTCGGCAGTTGGGGTCGATATTGGTTGTGGCATGAATGCGGTACGTCTAAGTTTAAAAGCTCAACAACTGCCCGATAATTTGGCAAAAATTCGTTCAGCAATCGAGGCAAAAGTACCTGTTGGTTTTAATCAACATCAAAGTATCACTGTGAAAATGAGTACTCTCGACCCATTGGCAAAACGCTTAAAACGTATCACAGATAAACACAAAGGTTTATTAAAAATGCTAAGAAATTTTGAGCGAACTTGGGCAAAACAACTTGGCACATTGGGTGGTGGCAATCATTTTATTGAATTGTGTATTGATGAAAATCAAGATGTTTGGCTAATGTTGCATTCAGGTAGTCGAGGCATTGGCAATTGTATTGGTGAATACTTTATTACTCTTGCCAAAAAGGAACAGCAAAACCGTTTTGGTCATGTGCCAGACAGAGATTTAGCCTATTTTGCTGAAGGTTCAACTAGTTTTGATGATTATCTTGAGGCTGTACAATGGGCTCAAGATTATGCGTTAGAAAATCGCCGTGAGATGATGCGATTAATTATCAATGTATTACAACGAGAATTGCCACATTTTACTTTAACTAAAGAGGCGATTAATTGTCATCATAATTATGTCAGTGAAGAGCATCATTTTGGTGAAAATGTGTATGTTACCCGTAAAGGGGCGATTTCTGCCTATGAAGGTGAACTTGGTATTATTCCCGGTTCAATGGGAGCAAAGTCATATATTGTTAAAGGTAAGGGCAATCAGGAATCATTTTGTTCTTGTTCACATGGAGCAGGTCGGCGAATGAGCCGAGGCAAAGCGATACGTTATTTTAATCTTGATGACTTAAAAACCCAAACTGTAGGGATAGAGTGTCGTAAGGATAAAGGCGTTATCGATGAAATCCCACAAGCTTATAAAGATATTGATAGTGTCATGGCAAATCAAAGCGATTTGGTTGAAGTGGTGCATACATTAAAACAAGTGATGTGTATTAAAGGTTAATTCAATATTTATTCAAGGTGTTATCATGAAATTTTATAATCAAAAACAATTGGTAAAGCTTGGCGAAAAACTCAAGCAACAACAAAATTTAGTTAGTCAATCTAACCAATCTGTCAAACCTCGTAATTATTTGGCGTTAAATCCATTGTTACAAAAAGGCGGATTGCATGAAAAAGAAGATGTTACTATTGCTCGCAAAAGAGCAAGGCGAAAAACTCGCCAACAGCTTCGCCAAACAGATTGGCTAACAGCTGAATTAGAGTAAATCGAGACAAATAATCTCATAATACTTGATATTTACTAAAAAGTTGGGCATCATATAAATATATAATATTTATTTTTGCGATGAATTATTATTTGTTTAATTTATCGGCAGTTTTTCATTAATTTCACGGTAACTTAACAATAGAATAGCAAGGAGCTAAACCATGGAAAGTATTTTATATGACGCCTATCTTGCCCAATTTGACATTGAGCAATTAGAAAAGCAGATTTTATCAGGTTGTCGAGTCAATGGTCTGAATGCTTATGTAGAATGTTGCGGTCGCCATGCTCAATCTGACAAAGCTAGTAAAATTGCTCTGGTTCATGAAGACACCAACGGTAATGTCAATAAATTCACCTATGCTCAACTTGATGAAATGAGTGGTAAAGTCGCAAATCTACTTAAATCATTAGGTGTTAAGGCAGGTGATAGAGTTTCCACAATGTTATCTCGCACGCCTGAATTATTATCTGTTATTTTAGGAGCATGGCGTATTGGTGCCGTTTATCAACCATTGTTTACAGCATTTGGTTGCGAAGCGATTGAATACCGTTTAGAAAAAGCTGACACAAAAGTGGTATTTACCGATGCTCATAATCGTGAAAAATTCAATGAAATTAAGCAGTTGCCAAAAATGGTCATGGTTGGCACACAACAAGAGGCTGATTTACATCAAGATTTGCACTTTGCTAGTGTCGTAGAAAGTCAAAGTAGCGATTGTGAACCTGTATTATTATCAGGGGAAGCACCATTTTTACAAATGTTTACTTCTGGCACAGTCGGTAAATCTAAAGGCGTTGCCGTTCCATTAAAAGCATTAAGTGCATTTTATTTGTATATGTACTATGCTGTTGGTTTGCGTGATGATGATAATTTCTGGAATATGGCAGACCCAGGTTGGGCATATGGTTTATACTATGCAATCACAGGACCATTATTAATGGGAGCAACCACTCATTTTAATGAGTCAGGCTTTAAAGCTGACCATACTTTTGAATTTATTACTAAACATCAAATTACCAATTTGGCAGCCTCGCCAACAGCATTTCGCATGATGAAATCTAGTGGTGTTTTTGACAATAAAACCAAAGAATTAGCTCAACTAAAACGCATTAGTTCCGCAGGTGAAACGCTCAATATTGAGGTAGTAAACTGGGTCAAAGATAACATGGGTTGTCCAATTATGGACCAATA
Source organism: Moraxellaceae bacterium (assembly GCA_041855445.1). Classification (GTDB taxonomy): domain Bacteria; phylum Pseudomonadota; class Gammaproteobacteria; order Pseudomonadales; family Moraxellaceae; genus Faucicola. The sequence goes on along the minus strand of JBHAEG010000022.1, from coordinate 1,738 downwards.
TGGACAAACTGAAACTGGTATGACTTGCTGTTGTCATCATAGTTTAGAACATGAAACGCCTGTGGGTTCAATGGGCTTACCATTACCTGGTTATCATTTAGTTGTTCTTGATAGTGAATTTAACGAAGTAAAAAATGGTGAACAAGGACAATTGGCAGTTGATGTCAGTCGTTCACCTTCATTTTTCTTCCAAGGCTACACTTGGAATGAAAAAAACCCTTATGAAGGTAACTATTACTTAACGGGTGATATTGTTGAAAAACATGATGATGGCACATTCTGGTTTTCAGGACGTGATGACGATATTATCACAACGGCGGGCTATCGTGTAGGTCCAACGGATGTTGAAAATACTGTGATGGAGCATGAGGCTGTTGCAGAAAATGCGGCAGTTGGTGTGCCTGACGAAATTCGTGGTCATGTGATTAAGTCATTTATCGTATTAAAACAAGGCTATACAGGCAGTGATGAATTGGCAAAAGAAATTCAGCATCTGGTTCATGAACGTTTATCCGCCCATGCCTATCCACGAATTATTGAATTTGTTGATAGCTTACCAAAAACGCCAAGTGGTAAAATTCAACGTTTTATGTTGCGTAATATGAGTTTACCTCATTAATTTAAATTTATTTGTTATTTTATTCATTCTTTCCTTAATTAATTAAAAACAAAAATTAAGGAAAGAATAGTTTTGTAATCATTGAAGGAATAATTATGCAAATTCAAAATAATACCTTTTTAGTAACTGGTGGTGCGTCAGGTTTAGGCGAAGCGACAACCCGTTTTCTCGTTGGACAAGGGGCAAATGTTATTGTTGCCGACTTAAACCAAGAGGCTGGCGATAAATTAGTCGCAGAACTGGGGGAAAAAGCATTATTTGCTAAATGTGATATTACCTCAGAAACCGATGTACAAAATGCCATTAATGCAGGTTTAACAAAATTTGGTGATTTAGCAGGTTCAATTAACTGTGCTGGGATTATTGTCGTACAAAAATTATTAGACAAAGAAGGAAATCCAGCAGATTTAGCAAAATTTAGTAAGGGCATTGAGGTTAATTTAATTGGCTCATTCAATGTTGCCCGTTTGGTTGCAAGCGTATTGGCGAAAAAACCTGCCAGCGAAGAAAAAGGTATTATTATCAATACTGCTTCGATTGCAGCTTTTGATGGACAGATTGGTCAAGGTAGTTATTCTGCATCAAAAGCGGGGGTTGTTGGTATGGCGTTACCATTGGCTCGAGAGTTAGCACGTCATCAAATCCGTATTATGACGATTGCTCCAGGGGTGTTTGGTACACCAATGGTCGTGAGTTTACCAGAGCCTGCTCGCACTAGCCTTGAGCAGTCTGTGCCATTTCCAAAACGTTTAGGTAATCCTGAAGAGTTTGCAAAACTGGTTGGTCATATTATTGAAAACTCTTATCTAAATGCGGAAGTTATCCGTATTGATGGTGCAATTCGTATGAGCTAATCATACTGTTTTTTTATGATTGATGTTGCAAAAATTCAACATTTTTTACAGCCGTCTGCATTACATTGTAGGCGGTTTTTAGTATGATAATAACAATTTATTTGATTATCAAAAATAGGTAAACATTGAATGACAAATTGGCAAAAAAATTTATTAACAATTCTAGCAGAAGTCACAATTAAAGAAATTACCAAACGTTTAACCAATACTCAGCAAAATTCAAATGATAATAATGTAGCAACAGCAACAGCAACAGCAACAGCAA
>JBHAEG010000021.1:0-92866 GCA_041855445.1 Moraxellaceae bacterium | reverse complement strand
CGCTCATCATATTTAATCATCTGCGAAAGCTCTTGAGTGGTGAGGTAGGTTTGTGTCATAATGATTACCTTTATCATGTGATTTAGTTCAACTATCATTAGCTATTTGCACTATAACAAAATAGCATATCCACATAAGGTTTTATTTTTTACCATTTAGGTGGTAATTTTTACCTTATGTGCGTAATATACATGATAATTATCATAAAGTAAAGATTTTTTACCATAAAAAAGGTAATTTTATGATTATTAATCGTTTTCCAGTAATTTTGGCAGAAAAAAGACTTCGAGTGGCTGATGTTGTCAGAGCGACGGGGATGAGCAAGACGACGTTGCATAAGTTGTATAACGACGACTCATCACGTATCGATTTTGAGACGCTTGATAAACTATGTCGATTCTTGGAAGTGCAAGTTGGGGATTTACTTGAATATAAGCCTGATGATTTGTCGTAATCAAAATAGGTTTAGGTCAAAACCTGGCTTGCAATCAATCGATGTATATTTTGACTTAATAATGTAGCTTGCTACTTAAAATTGAGTTGGGGTATTTTGCCAATATTTTGATTTATTGAAAAAGAGCCAATAGGCACATTTTAGGCACAATTTGGGCACACAAAAATTTGCATGTGCCCAACTTATCAAAAGTGGTCACACAACAGCACAAATAAACAACCACCCAAACTCTTGATTTTAAACAACAAAAAAGCCCAAACCGTACAATTTGGACTTTTTAAAATTTGGAGCGGGAAACGAGATTCGAACTCGCGACCCCAACCTTGGCAAGGTTGTGCTCTACCAACTGAGCTATTCCCGCATATGATATAGAGATGTTTATTTATGTTTAACGTCTCTGTGGTTGCGTATTATATAGATTTTAAATCTGGTGTCAAGCACTTTTAGTAATTTTTTTTATTTTTTTTCAAATTGATGATTTTGCAATTGTCACAAACGCAATATAGCATTGTTAATAAAGTTTTGTATAATATAATCTATAGCTATTATTGATGGAGGATTATCATGCGAAAATCAATACAAAAAAAATTAGTCGTGATGAGTACAAGTGCTATATTATTTACTGGTAGTTTAGTTGGCTGTTCTAGTACAACCAATGAAGGAGCGGTTGGCGTTAAACGTAACCAGTTATTAATGGTTTCTAGTGAAGAAGTTCTGCAATTATCTAATCAAAGTTATGCCCAAACTTTACAACAAGCTCGCAGTAAACAAATATTAGATACGGATACTAAACAACTTGCCCGCCTACAACGCATTGCAAATCGTTTGATTGCTCAGGTGGCAGTTTATCGTCCAGAGGCTCAACGCTGGAACTGGGAAGTACATACCATTAAAAGCAATGATTTAAATGCGTATGTGTTACCAGGTGGTAAGATTATGTTTTATTCAGGACTGATTGAGCGTTTAAATTTAACCGATGATGAGATTGCGGCAGTGATGGGGCATGAAATGGCTCACGCATTGCGAGAACATGCCCGTGAGCGTATCTCTCGGCAAATGGCAACTCAAACGGGGATTGGAATTGTGGCAAGTGTGTTTGGTTTATCACAAGGGCAAGCCCAATTAGCAGGTTTGGCTGGTGATTTGGGGTTATCATTACCTAATAGCCGAACTCAAGAAACAGAAGCCGATTTAATGGGTTTAGAATTAATGGCTAGAGCAGGTTTTAATCCAAACTCTGCCGTCACACTGTGGCAGAAAATGCAAAAGGCAGGCAGTGGCAGTGGTATGCCTCAATTTTTAAGCACACACCCTGTCAGTGATAATCGCATTGCCAATATACAAGCCATGTTGCCTAAAGTGATACCATTATATCAACAAAATAAACGTTAAAAAAAATGATAAGGTAAAACAACCATGAGTGCCACCCCGATTGCAAATCAGCTCACTGAACGTTTACAGGTACTAAATCCAACTGAATTAATACTTGAAAATGAATCTATGTATCATGCAGGTTATTTTGATGGGAAAGAAAGCCATTTTAAATTGACCATTGTCAGTCATATTTTTACCAATCAACGTTTAGTAAAACGTCATCAACAAGTTTATCAGGCAGTCAATGAATTGTTAGTCCAAGCAGGGGGTAGCGTTCATGCGTTAGCTATTCATGCTTACACCCCTGAAGAATGGCAACAAGTCGGTTCAAGCCCTGCCAGCCCTACCTGTGCAGGTCATCGACATTAAATAGATTTTTTGGTATTTCGTAATAAAATTTGCATCAATATAATCGCTATAATATATGTCAATTGTGCCAAAATTGTTTGTAAGGTGGGATAAAAACCAATCCATTCAATCGCTGGTACATTTGGCAATATAGTACGGCTTAAATGTCCTGTCAGCTGTAATGCACTTAAACTAATTCCTAAAATTTTAAATCCAAGAAAATAAATTACCCATGTTAAAAACTTAAATAACAATGGAATTGGCAATTTGACAGAAGTTTTTAACATGATAAATGCCACCATTGCCAATACCATCATCGCCATGCCAATGCCTGTCAAAAATGCTGACATACTAATATTGGGTAAAATACCCACATAAAATAAAATCGTTTCAGCTCCTTCACGAAATACCGATAAAAAACTTAAAGCAAATAATGAAATAAAACTACCTGTTGTTAAAGCTTGTCCCATATGTTTTTGAATATAAGCATTCCATGACTGTATTGAAGATTTACTATGTAGCCATGCTCCAACACCAATCATCATTACCACTGCAATAATGCCTACCACGCCTTCGAGCATTTCACGGTTTGCCCCAGAAGTCATTGTAGGGAATAGTTGATGCAATGCAATTGCCCCTATCACACTTGCCAAAACACCAGCGATAACGCCAGCATATACCCACTTTTTACCACGAGGTTGATTAGCCACGGTTAAAGCTGAAATCAATGCCATGACTATCAATAACGCCTCTAAACCTTCTCGCAATAAAATCAACATTGAGTCAATTGCGGTATATTGAGCTTGTGGATTAATTTCTGCTAATTCATCAATTAAGTTTTGTAAAAGTTGTTGCTGTTTTGGATTATGCCCACTTGCCATAATAACAGGAATTTGGCTTTCAAGCCGACTATATAAATTTGGATTACGGGTACTAACCGCACCTTCAATACTGACCCAAATTTGAATGAACTCACCAAGTTTTGCCTGTCCTGTCGCATTATCACCCTGTTGAAATGCCTGCAAGCCCTCTTGTAATAGATTAATACCATCATCTAACGTGTAATTAGTTGCTGTAATGGTTGTTGTTTCACCTTGATTAAAACTTTCTAAAGCCTGTTTTAACAGAGCAGATTGCGTTTGCATTTGTTGAATATTAGCAGGCTGACTTTCGATAGATACCCGAATTAATGCCATCGCCGTTTCAATATTACCATAATGCCCCATGCTAGTATTACGCACTACTCTTTCATTCGCTACCCATATTGAGTTAAATTGCTGATATATTTGCCGAACTTCAGTCACATCATCAGGTTTTGCCTGTAAAATTGCCTGTTGCAATTTTTCATAGGCGGGCATGACTTTTTTGGTAAATGCTTGACGTTGAGCAGTATAATCAACAGGATTTTGCTCTTTTTCAAACGCATATAATGCTGTTGATAATTTGGCAAGATTATCAGGATTTGGATTGGCAATTGCTTGAGTAAATGCCTCACTGGTTTTTTGTCCAAGTGCTGAATTACCTATGTTAATTTGAATAAATTGTTGTTGAGCCTCATTTAATATATGCTTACTTGTTTCAATATCGCCCGCTTTCATAGCTCCCATTGCATCAGATAACTTAATAAAAATCGGGCTAAAATTAATTTTTTGTCGATTTTCAACAGTTATGGCTGGTTGAGCGTTTTTAGCATCAGCAATTGCAATATTAGTGATACCAATGATGAAGAATAAAAAACCAATTTGTAATATTTTACTGAATAAAAAATTTAGTTGCATTGTTAATTCCTTTATTGACTAATTAAAATAATTAACAAAATTTAACTTTCAAACAGTTTTTGCCCCAAATATTCGCCTTGTTTTACCCCAGCAAAACAGGCAAATAAGCCACTGCCAATATGCGTAATATATTCATTCATTTTATCCACTCGCCCTAACGCATTTTGAATAACTGTAAATTGCATTGGTGATTTTTGAAATGAAATAAATAATAATCCTGCGTCAAATTGTCCTGTTTTTGGGTCAATACCACTACTAAACGAATAAGAACGGCGTAACATTTGTAAATCAGTACGTTTTGCCAGTCCCATATGCGAAATTTCAGGAACAACAAAATGACCATTTGCATCTTTAGCATTCACATCAAACTCATCAAATTCGCCTGTTTGCCCCATTGATGCTCCTGTGTCACGATGCCGACCAAACGTTTCTTCTTGTCCTTTTAAACTGGTTCTATCCCACGTTTCTAAAAACATCTGAATTTTTCGCACAACAAGATAACTACCACCTTTTAGCCAATCAGGTTTATCAATCCAAATATGTTTATTCGCTTCGGCTAACGTTTCTTTATTGGCTGTACCATCTTTAAAACCAAATAAATTTCTGGCTGTTTCATCATGTTTATCAAATCCTAAGAATCCTGACTGACTCCATTTCATCGTAACACTTGAACGAGCTTGTCGAACTAATTGACGTACTGCATGAAATGCCACTTGTAAATCATCAGCACATGCCTGAATACAAATATCACCCCCCGATAATTCTGGACGAATTTGGTCTCGGGGAAACGCTGGTAAGTCGCTAAATTCTGGTGGTTGCTTGTGGGTTAAATTTAATTTTTTTAAAAAGCTAGGAGAAACCCCAAATGTCAAAGTTAAACCATAGGCTCCCAAATTATCTGCCTCGCCTGTGTCTGTTGGCGGAACATGTGGATTATTGTCATAAGCTTTAATGTTTTCGCCTTTCATTAATTTTTCACTAAATATTGTCCAGTTTTTAAATATTTCTTTTATTTCCTCTAAATTATTTGAGTGTAAATCTAACACTAAAAAATAAATATAATGTTGAGCTGGCGTAATGATACCCGATTGATGTTCACCATAAAACTTATATTGTAAATCTGCTAAACAATGTTTATTCGTTGTTGATGATGTTTGATGACTGGTTGATGGTGATTTTGTAGGCTGGCAGCCAAATAACCCCGTTGTTGCAACAGCCAAACCTCCACATTGTGTCAAGAAATGACGGCGATGCTTCATTGATGAACGCATAGTTTCTCCAAAATATTTACTTGTTTTATTCTATATTAGAAATAAAAAAGCATTAATCCATCACAATCAGAATAATAGATTAATGCCACATTGCTACTAAAATTATCAATTAGCCAAATTTATTTTAAGATAATGCCCATTTGTGCCAATGGTTCGCCCAGCTTATTCACTGCTTCCGCAAGAACCTTGGTATCTTCTGGTTTTAGCTCTGTATAAGATTTAAAGTCACGTTCACCAACTTTATATTTAGCTAACATATCATTCACTGCTTTAAAACGTTCTGTTAAAGTCGCCACCAATTGAGGGTCTTTTTCCTGAAGTTTTGGTGTCAAAATCTCAAAAATTTTCTCGGCTCCTTCAATATTGGCTTTAAAATCATACAAATCAGTATGAGAAAAAATTTCTTCTTCACCTGTGATTTTCGTTGTAGACACTTCGTTTAATAAATCAACCGAACCTTGAACCATTAACTCACCCGTCACCTCTACGGTTGGAATTTTTGCTCGTAACTCTTTGATGTCACTAACTAATTGTTTACCTAGTTCCTCTGTGCCTTTAGTGGTATTTTGTGTCCAAAGAATTTTCTCTATAGGGTGAAAACCTGTCCACTTTTCATTTGCCTCAAGGTCAGCTTCACGATTATCAATACGAGGGTCTAAATCACCAAAACTTTCAGCGATTGGCTCAGAACGTTCAAAGTGCATACGAGCCAAAGGATATAAAGCTTTTGCTTCTGCAACTTTACCTGCATGTAACAATGCCACAAATTTTTCAGTTTCAGTTAATAATAAATCAATCTCACCTTCTACCCATTTTTTATAGGCTTGCGTTTCTGCTGTCAAATCAACGCTGGTTGTTGGTGTTTTTTCATTGGTTGAGCTGGTTGCTTCGGCTTTGGCAGGTTCAGCAGTGTTGGTGGGTTTATCTGTTGGTTGTTGGCAGGCTGTTAATAATCCTATTAGCATAACACTGATTAATGCAGGTTTAAATAATTTAGTTAATTGCATGATTTTCCTCCAGACAGTTTTAAAACTTTTAATTAATTTTAATAATCATTATCAAATGATTATAATTCGCAATTATAAGTAAATCTTTGGTATTTGGCAATCGCCTCTATATAATTTGTCCAATAAAAAACCCTACATCATGTAGGGCTTTAACAAAAAATTAATATCAATTACTGCCAATATTTTTTCTTAGAAGTATGCCCAATGCCAACATTAAAGCTATTGGTTGGGTCAAGTTTTTTATAAAAGTCTTTTAAGGCAGGCTTAGCTTCATACAAATGCCCAACATTATGCTCTGCTGGAAACTGGGCTCCTCGTTGGTCAAGTAGCTTGAGCATTTCATGTTCAACTTCTTCCCAGTCATTATTTGGTTTTAAGATGTAGTCTTGGTGAAAAACATAGCACATAAAATGTCCATAATACAATTTATGGCTAATTTTATTATCAAGTGACGCAGGTAATTTTTCATACCAATCTTTGTCATTACGTCTTAAGGCAATATCTAATGCAACCAAGCCTCCGACTTGGGTTTCGTGAATAGCACAATAGCGAATGGCAGCTGAAGCGACCGCAAATCTATGTAACATAGCTGCTTGGGTTTGTTCTGCATTACATTCAAAAAACCCACCATTGTTTTTATCTGTAAAATATTGATTTAAATATTGTCTAGCTTCTTCAACACCTGTACCACCCATTTTTAAGATGAGGTGATGTTCATATTGGTCACGATAATCAAGCAGTTGCTTTGGTAGATGCTCTGGAATAAATGTTGAAAAAAACTGCATAATTTTATCGCTAAAATGATTAGGCAAAAAGCCTAATTTTTTTGCAATACGGTCAGTTTTGGCTTTTAATGCAAACAGTTTTGGTAAATATTTTGTGCCAAATTTTTTAATGACCCAAAAAGTATCTTTACCATATTTTCTAGCAATATCAAACGCATCACGATGAATATACTCGCCTGAAATTGGTAATGTGGTAAAATTTGCCAACATATGACGGCGAAGCTCGGTCATGACATCAATGCTATTAGTACCAATATAAAAAACGGCTGTATTTTTTTCTAATGGAAATGTATCGAGTCGCACCGCAAATACGCCAAGTTTTCCTGCACTACCTGACGCTCCATAATGACGGGCAGGGTCAGCATTAAATCTAGCTGGCGTGTCAGCATGAATATCTCGTACATGATTACAATAAGCGTGGTCATGCCCTTTTCCACAATCTCTTTGAATATCTTGTGGTTGGTAACGTCCTTCTTGTAAATTGGTCAAAATTTCTTCAGGTGTATTACCAAGATGAATGCCTAAATCATTCACTAACTCAAGCTTGCCATCATTGGTTAATTGAGCGTACAATGCCATTTCAGTATAGGCAGGTCCACGCTGTACCAATGAACCACCCGAATTATTACAAATCCCGCCAATCACTGATGCCCCAATACATGATGAGCCAATTACCGAATGCGGTTCTCTTTGATGAGTTTTTAATAATTCTTCAAGTTCATTTAAGGTAGAACCAGCAAAACAAACAACCTGTTCAGCATTATTGATTGGTTGAATGCCTGTCATTCGCATGGTGTTAATAATCACAATATCTCTATCATAATCATCGCCATATGGCGTTGAGCCACCTGTTAAGCCTGTGTTTGCCGCTTGGGAAATCACAATCACATCAGCAGACACACACGCTTGCAAAACTTGCCAATATTCTAATAAAGTTTCTGGGCGAACAACAGCAATCGCCGAGCCAGTACCATAACGATAGCCACTGCGATATGAGGCTGTTTTTGATGGGTCAGTAATGACATAACGAGAGCCAACAATTTGTTCAAATTGTGAAATTAGTTGCTGAATGGCAGATTGTGATAGCATAAATGCCTCAATAATTAAATATAAATTAAAGTTTAATTTTACAACAATAAATATAACTAAGCCAAAACTTGTGCCAATGTATCTAAAAATCGGCGATTTTCTTCTGGTAAACCAATGCTAACCCGTATCCATTCTGGCAAACCAAAGCCCGTTAATGGACGAACAATTACACCTTGTTCGAGTAACTCTTGAAACACATTTTCTGCATCACCCACATTGACCATCACAAAATTTGCCGAAGATTTTACAAAAGCCAAGCCTAAACTATCTAAACCTTTATATAAACTTTGTTTTTGTTCATGGTTTAACGCTCGTGTTTTGGCAATAAAGTCTTGGTCATACAATGCCATTTCTGATGCAGATAATGCTAATGAGTTTACATTAAATGGCTGACGAATATTATTTAATATTTCTGCAATTTGTGGACTACTTAACGCATAACCAACTCGCAGTCCTGCCAGCCCATAAGCCTTTGAAAAAGAACGTAAAATAATAACATTATCGTAACTTTCTAATAAGGAAATACTATGATTTTCTGGCGTATATTCGATATAAGCTTCATTAATAACAACTAAAATATGTGAAGGTACTTTAGCAACAAATTCCCGAATTTCATCATTTGACAATAACGCACCTGTTGGATTATTGGGATTACTAATAAATACCAGTCGGCAATTTTCATCAGTCAATACCGCTGACAACATTGCTGGTAAATCATGCCCAAAATGTTTTGCTGGCACTTCGACAGCAGTCGCTCCAACAATTTTGCTGACAGTTGGATACAAAACTGAACTATATTGGGCATATACGACACTGTCATTACAATTAACAAAAGTTTGTGGGATTAAATACAATAAATCATCTAAACCGTGACCTAAGGTAATTTGTTGTTTGCTAACACCTAAATAATCACTTAATGCCTGTTTCAATAAACAACCTTTACTATCTGGATAACGTGCCAACGCCCCAAGTTTTGAGGTGATTGCAAGTGTTACCGTTGGCGAACAACCCAATGGATTTTCATTGCTAGCAAGTTTAATGATATCGGTAATACCAAACTCTAAAGACAGTTCATCAATGGGCTTTCCTGCTTGATAGGGTTGTATCGTAGCAAGACTGGGATAAGCAGGACGCATTACTGATTTTGACATAGTGGGTATCCTAAAGTTTGTGAGATTTATTGCAAAATCTGTAAACGAAAATTAATTAAATTTTTAGTATATATTTTAATTTGTTAAACATCATGCCTACAAATCTAAAAAATTCATCTTTCAATAAATTTATAAGACTGCTTTTGGATATGAGCCTAACACCCGTAAATCTTTGACTTTTGGTCGAATTTCATTGATTGCTAACTGTACATTGGCATCATCAATATGCCCTAACATATCAATAAAAAATACATAAGCCCATTTATTTGGACGCTCTGGACGAGTTTCAATACTGGTCATTGATACGCCATGTTTTGCCAATGGTTGTAAAATCTCAATCAAAGCACCTGCTTGGTCTTTGGCAGACACTAACATGGAGGTTTTATCCTGACCTGATGGCGAAATACTTTCTTTACCAATAATTAAAAAACGTGTGGTGTTTGACGGATTATCTTCAATATTTTCATAAAGTTTGTGTAAATCGTATTCGCTGGCAGCCACGTCACCTGCAATGGCTGCTGAATGCCATTCATTTTTTAAGCGTCTAGCAGCCTCACCATTACTAGAAACGGCAACTCTTTCAACATTAGGATAATGCGTATCTAGCCACTGACGACATTGGGCTAATGCTTGTTGATGTGCATAAATTTTAGAAAGACTACCAACTTTTGTATGTTCACCAACTAAAAATTGATGATGAATTGGCAGTTCAACTTCACCAATAATTTTTAAATCTGACGCTAAAAAGCCATCTAAAGTATGATTAACGACCCCTTCTGATGAATTTTCTACAGGAACAACACCATACATCGCCGAATCTGCTTCAACTTCACGAAATACATCATTAATTGTGGCTAATGGTATCGTTGTCGCAGCTTTACCAAAATGCTTTAAAGCGGCTGCATGAGTAAACGTTCCTGCTGGACCTAAGTAAGCAATTTTTTGTGGTGCTTCTAAATCCAAACAAACCGACATAATTTCACGAAATAAGCGAGCCATCTTATCTGCAGGCAATGGTCCTTGATTACGTTCCATCACTTTTTTTAACACTTGAGCTTCACGCTCTGGACGATAAAAAATAGGATTATTTTCTTGATTTTGTTTAGCTTTTGCTACCTGAATTGCATAGCTGGCTCGTTCATTAATTAATGCTTGAATTTTTTCATCAACTGCGTCAATTTGTTGGCGTAACAGGGTTAAATCAATATCTGTCGGCGTTGTTGGTGTTGTCATGCAAACCTCATAAATTGGCTTTTTACTTTATCCATTGATAACGTTGCATACTATCATATTTTTCATCATGTTGGGCAGTCGCAACATAATTTTTTAGAATGATAATTATCAAAACAGCAAAATTAATGATATGATACCAAACAATATAAAATTTTTTCAGGAAGGAAATAAATGATATCAACACTTGACCAACTTAAACAAATGACAACGATTGTTGCTGATACAGGCGAGCTATCTGCAATTTGCCGACTAAAACCCATCGATGCCACAACTAATCCAAGCTTAATTACTAAAGCATTGTCTGCTCCAGCGATGCAACCAACATTAATCAATTCATTAAATAAACATCATGGCGATATTGATGCGGTCATTGATGAATTAACCATTGATATTGGTAAACAAATTTTATCAGTAATTTTAGGTCGAGTTTCAACTGAAGTTGATGCCCGTTTATCTTATGATTGTCAAAAAACTATCACTAAAGCTTTACAATATATTGAAGCTTATGAAAAAGCTGGCATTGCTAAAGAACGGGTATTGATTAAAATCGCTTCAACATGGGAAGGTATCCAAGCGGCAAAACAATTAGAAAAACAAGGCATTCATTGTAATCTGACTTTATTATTTGGTTTGCATCAAGCAAAAGCCTGTGCTGATGCTGGCGTTACATTAATTTCGCCGTTTGTTGGGCGAATTTTAGATTGGCAGAAAAAACAGGAAAATCAACAACACATTGATATCTGTCAAGATAAAGGCGTATTATCCGTTAAAACGATTTATCAATATTACAAACAGCATGGCTATCAAACTCAAGTTATGGGGGCAAGTTTTCGTAGTGTTGAACAAATTTTAGCATTAGCAGGCTGTGATTTATTGACGATTTCGCCCGATTTACTGGACAAATTGGCAGAAATGCACCAGCCAATCGAACAACAATTGTCTGTTAATATGCCATTTATTACGATGGAAAAACAAATTCTTGATGAAAATACATTTAATCAACAAAACAGCCTCGATGCGATTACACAGGATTTACTACCTGCTGGTATTCAAGGCTTTGTTAAAGCTCGTGAAGATTTGGTCTCTCAGTTAAAATTATTACAATAATATTAAATTTTAATAAAAAGTCATGGCGATTTTCTAGCAATGGCTTTTTATTGCTGTCTGTCAAAAAATTGCAATTTTTAATTTTTTTGTTATTATTAATTGATATAAGGAATGATTATCAATGACAAGGAGTTTATATGTCAGCCTATTATCAATTATTACACCGTGATATTCTGCAAAATAAAACCATTGCTCATTATCAATGTAACATTCATGCTCAAGGGGCGTGGAATGACCATGAGCAACATATGGCACCAGCAACAGGAATTTTGTGTGCTGAAATTGAACAATTTTTTCCAAAATCACATTTACAAATAGGACGAGTTAGCCTAGATATATTTGGTTTAATTCACTTAGATGAATTTAGTATTACTACCCAAGTGGTGCGAGCTGGGCGAACGATTGAACTGATTGAAGCGAGCATGGTCACTAATGGCAAGACATGTATTGTCGCTCGAGCGTGGCGAATGCAAATTAGCGATACCCAAGAGGTAGCAGGACTTGAAGATTTACCCATTGAACACCCTGAGCTATTACCCGATTGGGACGGTATGCAACACTGGGGCGGTGGCTTTATTGATAGTATTCAGACCAAGGTCGCACCAAATCGCCGAGCAGGTAAAGGATTAGTTTGGATTAACACTGATGTAGATATGGTTGAAAATCAACCAACTTCGGATTTTGTGCATTTGATGGGTTTGGTTGATACAGCAAATGGTATTGTACCTCGTATCGAACAAACAACTGTCGAATGGATATTTCCCAACTTAGATTTACAAATTCATATGTATCGTGAACCTAAAGGGCGTTGGTTAGGGTTAGAAACCGTGCAACAAATAGGTAATCATGGCGTAGGTTTAACCAGTAGCATTTTACACGATGTTTATGGCACATTTGGACGTAGTGAACAGATTTTAACTGTTCGTAAACTAGGATAACTAAAAACAAGGATATCAGATGACACAATCCGTCAGCACCGCTGAATTTTGGCAAAATCGTTATGAACAAGGTTATACAGGCTGGGATATTGGCACAGTGTCCCCACCCCTTCAAGCCTATTTTGACCAACTAACTGATAAATCAAAAAAAATCTTGATTGCCGGTGCAGGTAACGCCCACGAAGCTGAATATCTGCATCAACAAGGTTTTTCGCAAGTGATAGTTGTTGATTTTGCTCAAATGCCCCTTGATAATTTTGCCCAAAAATTCCCCGACTTCCCTAAAAATCATTTAATCAATGCCGATTTTTTTGCATTAAATCCTGACGATTATCAATTTGATTTAATCATTGAACAGACGTTTTTTTGTGCCATTGACCCCAATCGGCGAGCAGAATATGCTAGCCAAATGAAACGCTTACTAAAGCCAAATGGTAAACTTGTTGGTGTATTATTTGACCGTACCTTTGACAGTAGCCCACCTTTTGGCGGGAGTTTGGCAGAGTATCAACAATTATTTGTAAAGGATTTTTGCATTCAAGTTTTAGAGCCTTGTTATAATTCAGTCAAACCTCGACAAGGTCACGAGCTATTTATGATTTTAACGGCTAAATAATTTTGTAAGATTTTTTAACACATTTCACCAGTTAAAAAACTTTTAGTATGCTATACTATGAAAAATCGGAATAGGATAATTCAAGTTTAACATCACTTGAAATTGTGTTATTCCTTTTTTTGTTTTAGGCGTAGAGGTTTTTTATGAAAAAAGTTTTATCTGCAAGTTTATTGGCAATATTGAGTGCATCTTTAGTTGCTTGTGGTGGTTCTGGCGGTTCATCAACAAGCAATCAAAGCACACAATCACAAATTAGCCAGCAAAACCAAAGCAATGAAAGCAATTTAGAAAATAATACGGCTGATAATAATTCAACGACAAACAGCAATACACAACAAAAATATGAAGAAATGCTTGCTCAATCAAAAATTGCCGTTGTTCCTGAATTACTCTTACCTGAAACAAAAGGTTCACAAATTGATGCGTTTATTTTTGCTGGTGTTGCAGGAAAATTATCAGATAACAACTATTTATCATCGATAGAACAGCCAAAACCATATATTGCCAATTTTGCAATTTGTAATTCAAATTCAACATGTTATGACAATGCAACAGGTAAAGATTTATTAACAGGGCAAGTTCAATTTGAAATTCAGCCGAGCAAAGATGGTAAACTATCTGTAGAAAATGCAAAATTATTACAATTTAATAAAAGTAATTTTAACTTACAATCATCGCCCTATCGTGTATCAACCAGTCAAATAATTACTGAATTAACTGGTAGTATTCAAGAAGTTTCAGCAGAAAAACGCAGTTTTAAATTATCATTATCAACTACTGATAACAGTTTAGTTATTAATGATTTAATCATTGCCTTTTCTGCAGGGGGTGGTTGGTTTACGTCTGTGAGTGATGGTGTATTTATGTCAGGTGTCAGACAGTCAGCACCAGATAATCATGAAATACCAACAGATGTTTTTACAGAATTTAAACAAACTAATTCACAAGGTATTGCTTTTACAGATAAATTTAAAGGAAATACTGGTACTTATGATTTTACCATCAATGATAGTCCAAGTGATTTAAAAGATTTTGTATTGGATACAAAATCAGGAAATTTTGTGCAAGTGGCTGATGGTACATTGTTGTATGGTTTTAAAGAAAGTAATGATTTAGTGACGAAAACAGCAGGAGTATTTGTGATTGACCCAACAGCAACGTTTGCTTCAGGCTATCACAAATCCTATCCAGCATTTACAACTGATGTCAATGTTATTTTGCAGAAAAATTAATCATTAAATAAATTTCCCAAAATCCAAAGTCAATAACCGTTCAATGGCTTGTTGGCTTTGGCTAATATCTGCAACTAAAGCAATCCGCACAAAATTTTTGCCTGCATTACCTTGAGCAGTATCTCTGGATAAATAACGTCCTGCTAAGGCATGAATATTTAATTCTTGATACAATGTTTTGACAAAAGCCTCATCATCATTCACCGCTAACCAAAAATAAAATCCTGCATCTGGACGGCGTAATGGCAATTTATCACCCAATTTATCTAGCCACAATGCAAACTTTTCTCGATACAATACCCGATTTGCCTCAACATGTTGTTCATCTTGCCAAGCCACAATTGATGCTAATTGATGATGAATAGGCATGGCACAGCCTTGATAAGTACGATATTGAGCATAAGGCATCAATAACTGACTATCACCTGCAATAAAGCCTGAACGCATTCCTGCTAAACTTGAACGTTTTGATAATGAATGAAACACCACACAATTTTTAAAATCATCTCGCCCAACTCGATGACACACCTCTAATAAACCAATCGGAGCCGTATCAAAATATAACTCACTATAACATTCATCACTGGCTATCACAAAACCATACATATCAGATAATGCTAACAAACGTTGCCAAGCATCAAAATCCATGACTGCACCCGTTGGATTATTTGGGCTACACACAAATACCAATTGAGTTTTTTGCCAAATTTCAGCAGGCACATTGTCATAATCACCACAAAAATTATTTTCGGCGGTACAATTGACAAAATAGGGCTGTCCACCTGCTAATAAAGTTGCTCCCTCATAAATTTGATAAAAAGGATTTGGCATCACAACATACGGTTTTTTATCCGCAATTTTGCTATCAAAACAAGCCTGTACAAAGCTAAAAATTGCCTCTCTTGTTCCCATCACTGGTAACACCTGATTGTCAGGATTAACAGCAGATAATGAATAACGGCGAACTAGCCAATCAGCAATGGCTTGACGCAATTTAGGTAAGCCGTTCGTTGTTGGGTAATTTTGAATTTTTGCTAAATTATCTTTAACAACATCTAACACAAATTGTGGTGGTTCATGTTGTGGTTCGCCAATCCCTAATTTAATCGGTGAATAGGCAGGATTTGGCACAATCCCTTGTAATAAGGTTGCCATTTTTGCAAATGGATAAGGTTGCAATAATTGTAATTTTGAATTCATGATTTTTCCTTAGAATTCACTATTCAGTCATGGTGATAGTCGCTTTTTCAATACAACTAACTTTTTGAAATCCTTTAGGTAATTGATAACCTTTTTTGCCTCGATTTGCCTGATAATTTTGCCAATCTATCGGTTTAAAAGTTAATGAACGTTTACCTGCAGTAATCAAAAGATTATCGGTTTCTTGAAAAGTCGTCAAGCTGACTATCACTTCATCTTCGGCTAAGTCAATCAATTTATTACCTTTACCTCGTTTTAACTCAGGTAATTCAGCTAATGGATATATCAGTAAATATCCTGACGAACTCACCACAGCGAATAAGTTATCTTCAGAATGAATAGATGTCGTTAATAAATGGGCATCGTCTGCAAAATTTATCACATTTTTACCCGCTTTTTGATTGGTATCAAGATTTGCCAACTCATTGATAAAACCATAACCGTGACTGCTTGCCATGACTAATCTATCAGTAGGGCTACCCATGAATAACGCAACAAATGTCGCACCTGTTGGTGGTTTTAACAAACTAGTTAAAGGCTCCCCTTGTCCCCGAGCCGATGGCAATGTGTGAGCATCGAGCCGATAACTTCGCCCTGTATTGTCTAGTAAATATACTTTTTCATTAGATTTACCAATCGCTTGAGCAAAAAAACCATCACCTGAACGATAATTCATATGCTGAGCGTCAATATGTCCTTTAGCAGAGCGTATCCAGCCTGCCTGCGATAAAATCACCGTCACAGCTTCAGAAGGTGTAAAATCCGTTTCTTTCAGTGCTTGAGCTTCAGCTCGTTCAACAATTGGCGACTGACGTTTATCGCCATGCTCTTTCATATCAGCCGTTAATTCATCAATAATAAGCTGTGTTAAACGCTCAGAATTATTTAATTGCTCCTCAATATGTTGTTTTTCTTTAGTAAGCTCAAGTTGTTCTTGCTTTAATGTAAACTCTTCTAATGTTGCTAATTGGCGTAAACGAATTTCTAAGATAGCTTGAGCTTGAATATCGCTCAATTGATAATGCGTCATCAAATATGTTTTAGCATTATCTTGCTCTCGAATAATACGAATAACTTCATCAATATGTAAATAAGCCGTCAATAGTCCAGCTAAAATATGTAAACGTTTTTCAATTTTATCTAAACGAAATGTTAAACGGCGGGTCACAGTGGTTCGGCGAATAGTGAGCCACTCGGTCAAAATTGTTTTTAATGATTTAACTTGTGGTTTACCATTTAGACCAATCATATTTAGATTAACCCGATAATTGGTTTCAAGGTCAGTACTGGCAAATAAATGACTCATTAGCACATCGACATCGACTCGATTTGAACGCAACTCTAATACAATACGACATGGATTTTCATGGTCGCTTTCATCATGAATATCTGTCACCCAAGGTAATTTTTTACTATTAATTAGATGAGCGATTTGTTCTTGAATTTTATTACCTGATACTTGATAAGGCAGTGCATCAATAATGACTAAGTTTTTTTCTTTCTCATCAATATGATAAGTTGCCCGCATTTTATAACTGCCTTTGCCTGTCATTTGTAGCTGTAATAAATCCTCAGGACTACTAATAATTTCGGCTTTTGTTGGCAAATCGGGAGCTGGAATATATCGGGATAACTGTTTATCAGATAAATCAGGATTTTTTAATAATGCAATACAGCCTTTTATCACTTCTTTTAAATTATGTGGTGGAATGTCAGTTGCCATACCAACGGCAATACCAGTCGTGCCATTTAATAAAATATTGGGCAGGCGAGCAGGTAACGTCACAGGTTCTTCTAAACTACCATCAAAATTATCTTGCCAATCAACTGTTCCTTGTTCTAACTCATTAAGCAATGTATTGGCATAATTAGATAATTTTGCTTCGGTATAACGCATGGCAGCAAAGGATTTTGGGTCGTCAGGAGAACCAAAATTACCCTGTCCGCTAATAAGTGGATAACGATAACTAAATGGCTGTGACATTAACACCATTGCTTCATAACAAGCACTATCACCATGTGGGTGATATTTACCAATAACATCACCAATAGTGCGAGCAGATTTTTTAGGCTTGGCAGTATTTTTTAAGCCAAGCTCACTCATTGCATAAATAATCCGCCGTTGAACAGGTTTTAACCCATCAGCAACGTGAGGCAATGCCCTATCCATGATGACATACATTGCATAATTAAGATAAGCTTGCTCAGTAAATTCTGCCACCGAGCAAGTAGTGGAGTAAAATAAACTATTAGACATCGTTAGTTAAACTTTTTTTGTGAGTGAATAAAAATTTAATCGATGATTTTACCCTGTTGGTCAATGTAAAATATCTCATTATTATGGATAACTTTAGCCTCACCATCGACAAAAGCATAGACAAAATCATACTTTAATGGAATGACAACTTTACCAGTTTTATTGATAAATCCCCATTTATCATTTTTTTGCACAGCTGATAATCCTTCTGTAAATACGCTAACTTCATCATATTGAAAAGGAATAACTACCTTACCAGCTTTATTGATAAATCCCCATTTATCATTTTTCTGGGCATCAGCCAGCCCTTCAGAAAAATAGCCAATTCTATCATATTGAAATGGGATAACCATCTTGCCTGCTTTGTTCAGCATACCCCATTTGCCATTTTTTTCAACGCCTACCAACCCTTCAGAAAAATTACTGGCATCGTCATATTGTAACGCAATAATTTCATTGCCCATTTTATCAATAAAGCCTTTTTTATCATTTTTTGTGACCATCGATACGCCATCAACAAAACCAAAAACATCGTCATATCGTAATGGGACAACTAATTTACCTTTGCCATTGACAAATCCATATTGACCATCTTTTTGAACAGGTGCTAAACCTTCAGAAAAACTTGTCACATTATCATATCTTAATGGTACGACAACTTTGCCTGCACTATTGACAAACCCATATTTATCACCTTTTTTGACAAATGCAAAGCCTTCATTTAAACAGCCAATTTCATCATATTTAATCGTTGTTCTTGGCTCTTCACAAGCAAATACCTGTCCTGTAATAGCAACTGCTGTCAATAAAATCACGCCTTTGGTCAATTGTTTGAATGACATTTTACAACTCCTTTGTTAAATAAAATATGATAAAAAGTTTTCTATAATTATTTTAACAAAGTTTCAGCCATCATTGCGAATGCAAAATATAAATCAAGCTTGGCAAAAAATCCAGTAAATCATAATTAGTCACGACATAATATGTCGTTTTTGTTAAATAAAAAAATTCATCTTGTTTGATTGGCAAAATTCTAGTATGTTATTTGTAACCATTTATTAAATTGATAAGGCTTAAGTTTACAGTTTAATAAAATTTATCATTTAGCCAAAATTTACAGATAGGAAGACATAACATGACTGACATCACTACTGATACTGAAGTACAAACCCCACCTAGGCTTGCAGAAAGCCATCAAAAACCATGGATAAAGACCTATGAAAAATATGGGCTGGATTATAACATGGCGTTGCCGTCTGCGGACATGACGCTGATAGATATTTTTGAGCAAAATTTTGAAAAGCATGGCAATCAACCAGCATTCGTTTGTATGGGTGCATCGATGACATTTCGCCAGTTGGATTTATATAGTCGTCAAATCGCCAGTTATTTACAAAGTTTAGGTCTAAAAAAAGGCGATAAAGTTGCGGTTATGATGCCAAATATTTTGCAATATCCTGTTTGTATGATTGGGATTTTGCGGGCAGGTTATACTTTAGTTAATGTTAATCCACTTTATACCACGCCTGAACTTGAACATCAGTTACAAGACTCTGAAGCAAAAGTTTTATTTATTGTTGAAAACTTTGCCCACACTTATGAAAAAATTGGTAAAAAAATGGTAGAGCATGTCATCGTTTGTTCGATGGGGGATTTGCTAGGCATGGTGAAAGGCTGTATTGTGAATTTAGTCGTTCGGCATGTCAAAAAATTAGTACCTGCTTGGCACATTGCAGGACACGTCACATTTAAAGACGCATTAAATAAAGTACCTGCCAGCCAGTATCAACGCCCAACCAATATTACAGGTAGTGATTTAGCCGTATTACAATATACAGGCGGAACAACTGGGGTCGCAAAAGGGGCGATGCTTACCCATACTAATTTAATCGCTAACTTATATCAATGTATGATTTATATTCGTACCTTGTTCAAAGGCGAAGTTTATGGACAACATTTGGTCATTGCCTTACCGTTGTATCATATTTTTTCATTTACTGCCTGTGCCTTACTTGGCTCATATATGGGATTTATTGGAGTACTCATTCCTAATCCTCGTGATTTAGATGGTTTTGTCAAAGAGTTAGACAAATATAAACCTGTATTTTTACCTGCCGTTAATACATTATTTAACGCCTTAACCCATCATGAAGGCTTCAAACGCCTTGACCATAGTAATCTAAAACTGGCATTGGGTGGCGGAATGTCTGTATTACCATCAACGGTAGAAGCTTGGAAAGCTATTACAGGTATTTCAATCATTGAGGGCTATGGCTTATCAGAAACATCACCTGTTGCTACCTTAAACCCACCAAATCAACCCACATTTTCTGCTAAAATTGGTATTCCAATGCCATTAACAGATGTCAAACTGATTGACGATAAAGATAATGAAGTTGCATTAGGTGAACGTGGCGAAATCGCTATCAAAGGTCCACAAGTGATGGCAGGTTATTGGAAACGCCCAGAAGCTACCGCAGAAACAATGACTGCTGATGGTTACTTTAAAACAGGTGATATTGGCATTATGGACGATGAAGGCTTTATCAAAATTGTTGACCGTAAAAAAGATATGATTTTGGTTTCAGGTTTTAACGTTTATCCAAATGAAGTCGAAGAAGCTTTATCACATCACCCAAAAGTTGTCGAATGTGGTGTGATTGGTGTACCTAGTGAAAAAAGCGGTGAAGAGCCTAAAGCGTTTGTCGTGCGTAAAGATGACACATTGACAGAAAAAGAGTTATTAAAATATGCTCGTACAGTTTTAACAGGTTATAAACGTCCACGTCATATCGAATTTGTTACTGAACTACCAAAATCCAATGTTGGTAAAATTTTGCGTAAAGAACTGCGTAAATTAGAAGAAAGTAAACGTAAATAAACTTATCAACAAAAAAAGGATATATCATGGCATATATCCTTTTCAGTATATACATATAATAAATCTATGTTAAACATTCCCATAAAGTCCAATGAAGCCAATAGCATTGCTGAATGGATAGAAAACAACCGTCCATGGTTACTTACTTATGAACGTTATAACATTCAAGCAGAAATTCAACTCCCCCCTGAAGATAGCTCTTTATTAGATATTTTTGAAAATAGTTTCGCACAATTTGCCAATCATCACGCCTATATTACCCCCAACACGACTTTAACTTATCAAGAACTTGACAAAGCCAGTTTACAAGTTGCCATTTATTTACAACAGCTTGGGCTAGCTCAAGGCTCAAAAATTGGTATTATGTTACCAAATTTATTGCATTATCCGATTATCAGTGTTGGCATTTTGCGAGCTGGCATGATATTAGTCAATATTAGTCCGCAATCAACATCACAAGAACTTGCTTATCAATTAAATGATGCTGACATTAAAGTGTTATTTACGTTAGAAAACATCATTCATATTTTTCAAAATACCCCTCAACATCACGTTGAAACCGTGATTATCTGTACATTAAACGATGGTATTGATGAAAATGTCATTGATATTTTTAAGTTTTTTAGAAAAAGCATCAAAGTTAAACAACAAATCGCCTACTTTGCCCAAATCTTACAAAAAACAGACACTACCCGCTATCAACGACCTAATTTAACCTTAAACGACATGGCGATACTTCAATATACAGGCGGAACAACAGACGTATCAAAAGGGGCGATGCTTAGTCATCAAAATATTATTGCAAATATTTTACAAGTTAATGCGTTAATTAATAGTGCATACGATGAAGATTATCAGTTTGATAAAATTTTATCAGCTTTACCATTGCATCAAATTTTTGCCTTTACTATCTGTTGTATGTTATTGATATATCGAGGCTATACAGGGTTATTAATCAAAAATCCTCGCCATTTGGATAGTATCATTATGATGATAGAGAAATATCAACCCAATTTTTTATTAGGCGTAAATACACTATTTAACGGATTATTGCATCATCAAAAATTTCGCTATTTAGATTTTTCCCATTTAAAAGCTACTATTGGCGGTGGCATGGCAATCCTACCGAGTATTGCAAAAGATTGGCATACGATTACAGGTTTACCCATCATTGAAGGCTATGGACTAGCAGAAACCTCGCCTGTAGTCACGTTTAATCCTTTAACTATTGCAGAATTTACCAATAAAATTGGCATTCCTGCTCCCAGCACTGATGTTAAAATTATTGATGATAATGATAAAGAAATGCCGATTGGTGAACGTGGCGAAATTGTCATCAAAGGTCCACAAGTCATGCTAGGTTATTATCATCGTCCACTAGAAAACCAACAAGTTTTTACAGCACAAGGCTATCTGCGTACTGGTGATATTGGCATTATGGACGAAAGAGGATTTATAAAAATTGTGGACCGCAAAAAAGATATGATGGTTGTTTCAGGATTTAATGTATATCCTAATGAAATAGAAGCTGTGATGATGACCCACCCAGCTGTTTTAGATTGTGGTGCTGTGGGCGTACCTAGCCCAACTCGAGGAGAAGAACCAAGAATTTTTATTGTCAAAAAACATGATAATATTAACAAACATCAATTATTAGCTTTTGGTAAACAACAACTTGTCAGCCATAAACGTCCTCGTTCTGTGGTATTTGTTGATACATTACCCAAATCGCCAGCAGGTAAAATTTTACGCAAAGAGCTACGCAAAATGGCAGGTTTAGAATAATTCTATCAAATTATCTTGCTAAAATAATCATCACAAGGTACGATTAAGCTCTATCAACCTTGCGAATTTTTAGACGTTTGTAACAAAACTTTGGAGGATAAAAATGCGTTTAGACAGCCGAGATAAACACCAGTTACGACCTGTTAGCTTTCAACGCCATTACACCAAACACGCTGAAGGCTCAGTGCTGGTTTGTTTTGGTGATACAAAAGTGTTATGCACCGCTAGTGTCGAAACCCAAGTACCTCGCTGGCTCAAAGGTACAGGTAAAGGCTGGATTACCGCTGAATATGGTATGTTACCTCGAGCAACGCATGAACGCACCCAACGTGAAGCCTCAAAAGGTAAACAATCTGGACGCACTCAAGAAATTCAACGCCTGATTGGTCGCAGTTTACGAGCAATGGTCGATTTAGAAAAACTTGGCGAAAATACCATTCATATTGACTGTGATGTGATACAAGCTGATGGCGGAACTCGTACCGCAAGTATTACGGGGGCTGCGGTGGCATTAGTTGATGCACTAGAAAAATTACAAGAGCAAAAAAAGCTCAAAGCCGACCCATTATTAGGTTTAGTAGCAGGTGTTTCAGTTGGCATCAAAAATGGTGAAGTATTACTAGATTTATGTTATGAAGAAGACTCAAATTGCGATACTGACCTAAACGTTATTATGACTCAAAAAGGTGAGTTTATCGAAATTCAAGGTACAGCAGAAGAAAAACCTTTTACTAGACAACAAGTTGATGAAATGTTGGCAGTGGCTGAAGCTGGTATTAAATCATTAATTGAACAACAACAAATGGTCTTAGGCTGGTAAAATTAACATTGGTAAAAAATATGCTAACAGTGGTAGAAAATGGGGTAAAAGTTAAACTTGAATTATGTCCACAACCTAAAGGCTTTTTAACATTAATGTTAATTACAACTTTACTTCTAGCAACGGTAGGGGTTGGCTTAGCTTTAGGTTGGCTATCGGTACGACTGAGTATTGGTGCTATCGCTGTTATTGCCATATTTTCATGGTTATGGCGTTACTATCAGCAACGTTATGACGTGCCTATCATTACTGGTGGCGAAATTTTGGTATCCAATCATCAAATCACCCATCAGCCTACTTTTGGAAATAAACAACGTTATTTATTACAAACTGATGATAGGATTGAGCTTTCCAAAGAAGGCATTACCATTATTAATAATAAAGGCAAAATTCGCTACCATATTTTAGGTTTTAATCATGAAAGACAACCTGCCATTGTACAAGCTGTTTTGCAAGGAAAAGCCATTCATGTCCAAGGAAAAACTATTCAAATGCAAAACAACTCATAAACAACGAGGTTACAACAGATGCAAGTAGAGACTTTTTTAGATAAAGATACTGAAACCTTTACCCATGTATTAATTGATAATCAGCATCAATGTTGTGCCGTAATTGACCCAGTACTAGATTTTGACCCAAAATCAGGACGTACCAGCACCGATAACATTGATAAGGTCATTGATTTTATTAAAAAAAATAACCTAACTGTACAATTTATTATCGAAACTCATGCTCATGCTGACCATTTATCATCTGCTGAATATTTAAAACAAAAACTTGGCGGGCAGGTTGTGATTGGTAAATATATTTATAAGGTGCAACAGGTTTTTAAAGAAATATTTAATTTAGATATAAGCTTTAAAACCGATGCCAGTCAATTTGATATTTTAACTGATGAAGGTAGTCAGCTTATTTTGGGTAGTTTGACGATTACCGCTATGCACGTTGCAGGGCATACACCAGCAGATATGGCATATCATGTGAGTGATGGTAAACAACAAATTATCTTTGTTGGTGATACGATTTTTGCTCCTGATGTGGGTACAGCTCGTTGCGACTTTCCTGCAGGCAGTGCTGATAATTTGTACGACTCTATTCAACGTTTGTTGTCTTTTCCCGATGATACTTTGTTGTATTTATGCCATGATTATCCACCTAATGGACGAGATTATCAGTCACATGTCAGCGTTTTATCACAAAAACAAAACAATATCCATGTTAAACAGGGTATTAGCAAAGATGATTTTATTAAAATGCGAACGACTCGAGATAAAAACTTACCGATGCCTCGTTTAATTTTACCATCAGTGCAAGTCAATATTAATGCAGGAAAACTGCCAGAACCTGAAAATAATGGTACACGCTATTTAAAAATTCCGTTGAATATCTTATAAAATCTAAATGTTTTATAAATATCTGTGGCAAAATGTGATAGCATAGGTAATTTTCATCATGGTTTAATTGTCATGAAACATCTTGCTGTAAAATTTTGTGGTTTTACCAATAGCGAACAGCTACAATCCGCCGTTTCGTTAGGGATTGATGCTGTTGGTTTAGTTTTTTATGAAAAAAGCCCTCGTTATGTTTCGCCTGTTCAAGCAAAATCATTGATTGACATCGTGCCTGCCTTTACCAGTATTGTTGCATTAGTTGTAAATATTTCAGAACAACAACTCATTCATTTAGCCAATGAATTAACTTTTGATATTATTCAATTTCATGGTGATGAAACAGCAAAACAATGCCAAGCTTTAGCAAAAAAAGTCAATAAACGTTGGATAAAAGCCATTCGCGTTAATGAAACAGATAACCAGCAAACAGTTTTACAAAAAATTATTGAATTAAAACAATATGGTGCAAGTAGTGTATTGCTCGATGTTTATCACCCAAACAAGTTTGGAGGCACAGGACAACAATTTGATTGGGCAGTCATTCCAGATAACTCGCCACTACCTATTATATTAGCAGGCGGTCTAACACCTGATAATGTGACTCAAACTTTATCTTTACCCATAGCAGGGGTTGATGTCAGCGGTGGGATTGAGTATGCTAAAGGTCAAAAAGATTTACTAAAGATGCAGGCATTTTTACAGGCACTTCATCGTTAAAAATTAAGGAAAATATGATGATAGTTTTAGTCACAGGTGTAACATCAGGTTTTGGCAAAGCCATTGCAACGTTGTTAATTCAAAAAGGACATCTAGTCATTGGAACTGGTAGACGACAAGAGAAGCTTTCTCAATTACAAAATGAATTTGGTGATAAATTTTTGCCATTATGTTTTGATGTAGCAGACTTAGAACAAAGTAAACAAGCTTTGGCAAGTTTACCAGAAAATTTTC
Organism: Moraxellaceae bacterium; assembly: GCA_041855445.1. GTDB lineage: Bacteria > Pseudomonadota > Gammaproteobacteria > Pseudomonadales > Moraxellaceae > Faucicola. The sequence goes on along the minus strand of JBHAEG010000021.1, from coordinate 67,198 downwards.
AGCCAATTGATGTGTTAGTCAATAATGCAGGTGGTGCATTGGGTTTAGAGCCAGCTCACCAAGCTGATTTAGCTGATTGGCAACAAATGATAGATACAAATGTGGTTGGTTTGGTACAGATGACCCGTTTAATTTTACCCAATATGGTGGCAAATAATCATGGATTGGTAGTGAATATCGGCTCAATTGCTGGCACTTACCCATATCCAGGAGGCAATGTTTATGGAGCAACAAAAGCTTTTGTTAAACAATTTAGTCTAAATTTACGTGCAGATTTGGCAGGGACTCGGGTGCGTGTGTCAAATATAGAACCAGGGTTAAGCGGTGGCACGGAATTTTCTCAAGTACGTTTTAAAGGTGATAATGAACGGGCAAAACAGCTTTATGAAAATGTTGATTTTGTTACCGCTGAAGATATCGCAAACATTGTGGCATGGATTATTGAACAGCCAGAACACGTCAATATTAACTCATTAGAGGTGATGCCTGTTGCCCAAAGTTTTTCACCACTGGCAGTGGCTCGTGGGATTTAGATGTAGGAAAAGTTATGCAAACAATCGATTTTCATCAATACCCTGATAACATGGGACATTTTGGCGTTCATGGTGGGCGTTTTGCGTCAGAGACCTTGATGGTTGCGTTAGAAGAATTAGAAAAACTCTATACAAAAGTAAAATCTGACCCTGTATTTTGGCAGACTTTTCAAGATGATTTGGTCAATTATGTTGGTAGACCGACTCCGTTATATTTTGCAAAACGTTTAACTGATGAACTTGCTGGTGCAAAAATTTTTCTTAAACGAGAGGATTTAAATCATACAGGTGCTCATAAAGTTAATAATACTATTGGGCAGGCTTTACTAGCAAAAATGTCTGGAAAAAAGCGGATTATCGCAGAGACTGGGGCGGGACAACATGGGGTCGCAACTGCTACAATTTCGGCTCGGCTTGGGCTAGAATGTGTGGTGTATATGGGGGCTGATGATGTCGAACGACAAAAAATGAACGTGTATCGAATGCGTTTATTAGGAGCAACGGTCATTCCTGTGACCTCTGGTTCTCGTACGTTAAAAGATGCCATGAATGAGGCTATGCGTGATTGGGTAACAAATGTTGATAACACTTATTATGTCATTGGTACAGTTGCAGGACCTCACCCATACCCATTGTTAGTGCGAGATTTTCAAGCAATCATTGGACGTGAGGCAAAAGCTCAACATCTTGAAAAAACTGGTAAATTACCTGATGCGTTAGTGGCATGTGTTGGCGGTGGTAGTAACGCAATGGGGCTGTTTTATGAGTTTTTAAATGATAGTGATGTGGCGATGTATGGTGTTGAAGCAAATGGACTTGGTTTAGAAACAGGACAACACGCCGCCCCATTGCAAGCAGGTCGTATTGGCGTATTACATGGTAATCGTACTTATTTAATGGCTGATGATGATGGACAAATTTTACCAACACATTCCATTTCTGCAGGACTTGACTATCCAGGTGTAGGACCTGAACACAGCTTTTTAAAAGATATGGGTCGGGTACAGTATGTTGGCGTGACTGATGATGAAGCCATGGTTGGTTTTAGAGAATGTACCGCCAAAGAAGGTATTATTCCTGCATTAGAATCATCACATGCTATCGCATACGGGTTAAAATTAGCAAAAACCATGAGTCGCAATCAATCTATTATTATCAATTTATCAGGTCGTGGCGATAAGGATTTGCATACAGTAATGGCAAGAGATGGTATCGAATTATAACTATCAGATAATTACTAACGCAGTATCTGCAAAATAAACCATTGAAATATATTTACTTTTATGAATATCCATCATAAGTAAATGTTGTAGATGTCATTGTAGCAAATAATTATTTTCATCAATTAACTATTTTCATCAATGATGGCAATTTACATTTATTCAGGTTTGAATTTTTTGGATTTTGCGTTAATGATGATACGAGATAAGTTATCAACTAATTAATGGTTAAGTCAATAATTACAGCGTCATTAATATTCATTGCAATTTATTGATTGTAGCCTTAGTCGCTATATATAACACTGTAACAGATTTATTTTTGTGAGAAAAAAATGACAACTCGAATTGAACAAACATTTAATCAATTACGCATCAATGGTAAAAAAGCGTTAATTCCTTATGTGATGGCAGGCGACCCAAATCCTAGCATCACTGTCGATTTATTACATGACTTGGTCGCTCATGGAGCGGACATTATTGAAGTAGGTTTACCATTTTCTGACCCGATGGCTGATGGACCAACCATTGCCCTCGCTGGTGAACGTGCTTTAGCTCATGGTACAAGCACTCGTCAAGCCATTGATATGGTAAAACAATTTCGTCAAACCAATCAAACAACCCCTATTTTAGTCATGGGTTACTTAAACCCTGTTGAAATTTTGGGTTATGATAATTTTATCCAATTGTGTGAAAATGCTAGCATTGATGGGATTTTGATGGTCGATTTGCCTCCACATGAAGCGGGGGATTTTACTAACAAGCTTGCAAAACATTCAATGAATGAAATTTTTTTACTTGCTCCAACCACCTTGCCAGAACGCCGTCAGCAAGTTATCGCTCATGGTAGCGGATTTATTTATTATGTATCATTAAAAGGTGTCACTGGTTCAAGTGATTTAGATACTGATGCTGTTAATCAAAACTTACAAGCGATTAAACAGCTAACAGATTTGCCTGTGTGTGTAGGTTTTGGCATTCGAGATGCTCAATCGGTGAAAGCAGTCAAACAATATGCTGATGGGGTAATTGTTGGTAGCGAACTGGTAAAACATTTTGCTGATGTAGGGGATAATACCGAAAAAATCCAACAAGCCAAACAACGACTGTTACAAAAAATGGACGAATTACGATTAGCATTAGATGAATAACCGATTATCACCATTTTGACAAAAATGGTTTACGCTTGTAAACTAATAAAAATTTAGTGATTTATTCCATTCAAGGATAGCTATGACAACAGCAACCACCCAACCCGAAAACCAAGAAAAAACTATCTGGTTGAACCGCCCTGTGCCAAGTATCAAACGTGACCGTATTCCTACGCCATCTGCTGTTGATACTGAACCTTCAACTAAATGCCCAAATTGCCATTCAGTAACTACCAATACTGCATTAATTTTTAACAGTTATGTTTGTCCAGATTGCGACCATCATTTGACCATGACTGCCCGTAATCGCTTGAATTGGTTTTTTGAACAAGTTGATAGAGAACTTGGACAAGAGTTTACTGCTGGTAATCCTTTAGGATTTGTTGATAGTAAGCCCTATCCTGAACGCATGGCAGAAGCCCAGAAAAAAACCAATGAAACAGAAGGCTTGGTTGTCATGCAAGGCAAATTAAAAAATTTAGAAGTCATTGCCTGTGCATTTGATTTTCGTTTTATGGGTGGCTCAATGGGGTCTGTGGTGGGCGATAGATTTGTTCAAGCAGGTGAAATTGCCCTTGCTCAAAAAATTCCCTTAGTGTGTTTTGCCGCTTCGGGTGGTGCAAGAATGCAAGAAGGATTATTATCATTGATGCAAATGGCTCGTACTTCAGCAGTGATTGAACGCTTAAAACAAGCTGGTGTACCTTATATCGTAGTTTTGACTAACCCTGTATATGGTGGCGTAACTGCTTCACTGGCAATGTTGGGTGATGTGCATTTAGCAGAACCAAAAGCCATGATTGGATTTGCAGGCAAGCGAGTCATTGAACAAACCGTACGTGAAGTACTAGATGAACCATTTCAGCGGGCAGAATTTTTAGCAGAACATGGCGTTGTAGACCAAGTAGTACATCGTCATCAGCTAGTCAATACGATTTATCGTATTTTAGCAAAATTAAATAAAGTCGAAAATATTACTGGATAATCTAAATAACATATATTGAATGCTATGCACACACAGACTAACACACCACCATTAAATAATTTGAATGATTGGCTAACTTATATGCACAGCATTCATGTATCAGCGATTGACATGGGATTGTCCCGAGTCATTCCTGTATTTGAAAAACTAAATATTCAAAAAAAACAAGCCTTTGTTTTTACAGTTGCTGGCACAAATGGCAAAGGTTCAACCACTGCTACCATCGCCAAAATTTGCCAACAGGCAGGCTATAAAACGGCACTATACCAGTCACCACATTTAATTCATTTTAATGAACGAATACAAATTAATGGTGAGCCTGTGAGTGATGAGCGATTAATTCAAGCATTTCAACAAGTGGAAAACGCCCGCATTGCCTGTAATTTAACGCTATCATTTTTTGAAATGACCACACTGGCAGGCTTACTGATTTTTGCAGAAGCAAATTGCGATGTTTGGGTGTTAGAAATTGGTTTGGGTGGACGGCTTGATGTAGTTAATGTGATTGACCCAGACCTTGCCGTTATTACAAACATTGGTATTGACCATGTTGATTGGCTAGGTGATACCCGAGAAAAAATCGGCATTGAAAAGGCAGGGATTTTACGAACAGCTATCCCGCTAATTTATGGTGAAATAGATATGCCAAATACTATTTTGCCAATTGTCGAGCAACATCAAAACCATATCTTGCAATATGGTATTGATTTTTCTTATATCTTTGACAATCAACAAAACACTTGGCAATATAGCAACTCAGCCGTCACCTTGTCTTTACCATTGCCAAACTTATCCATACATAACACTGCCGTTGCTATCACAGCCTGTTTAGCGAGCCGTTTAAACATTTCCCAACAACACCTCCAACAAGCAATCCCTAAAGTACATCTTGCTGGACGATTTGATAAACGCCAGTTTGCCGAACGAGCATGGTTATTTGACGTTGCTCATAATGAACACGGTATTAACTTTTTATTGCAACAATTCTTACCATACTGGCAACAATACCAACAAAACTACCCAAATGCCAAACTACATTTGATTTTTTCCATGCTAGCAGATAAAGATATTCAAAAGGTATTAGAAAAATTACAAAAATTACCAATCAGTCAAGTTTATACTGCAAAAATTAACCATTATCGAGCTTGTGAATTAGTAGATTTGACCCATTATTTAACAGAAAAATTTAATAATATATGTAGTGAAACCTCGTTAGAAAAAGCAACCAAAGTCGCACTAAAAACCAGTTATCCACAAGATATGATATTGGTTTGTGGTTCGTTTTTTACTATTGCTGAAGTGCTAAATTGCCTAAATTGACCGTTTACCATCATATAACATCAAATAATCGTATAGTTATTTATTATTAATAAAAATTTGGTTAATATAAAAATCAGATGATGTGGGCTATTTTTATCATAAAAACAACATCATACCCCAAAATTTAACCATCAACCTTCCACTTTATTTAATGTAGTAGGATATTCATGAAATTTTCAAAACAAGCTATTTTAGGCACCAGTGTTTTTGTGGGTGGTAGTATTTTATTATACGCCACAATCCAACAGATTTCTAATAACTCTGAAAACACACAAACTATATCAGAAAAACCAGCTTTAGTTGAAAAAAATTCTACCATAAATAAAGATGCAAACGTACTCACTGCAGATATTGCAACTGAACAACGTATCTTGCAAGAAAAACAAAAACAACGTGAAAAACTGGTTGAAGAGCAAGAAAGACAAAGCCAAAAATTTATCACCGAACAACAACAAGAAGAAATCAATGCCAGAGCTCGTTTGGCTGCCGAAAATCAACTATACCCTTCTGGCAAACCTGTCACACAACCAACAGTCAATCCCAATGTACCCACAAAAACTAACAACATCAATGCAAATCCAAACGTGACACCAAGCACTAGCAACAACTATCAAGCTCAACAAACAAAAAATCAAACCATTCACTATAACCAACCAACACAATCAGTCAATGTAGAAAAAAAAACTATCTCTAGCTCTCAAAAACCAGCGGTAGAGCCTATTGCTGAGCCAACTAAATCCAGCCAACAAATCAACCATCAATCAATACAAACGCAAACCAAAAAAGAGCAAACAACCAACGACACTAACAATGCACCACCAACCAAACCCATTAAATATCAAGTACAACACGGCGAAGGACTCATTCAAATCGCCAAAAAATATCATGTGCCAGTCTCAGCCCTTGCACAAGCTAACAAACTACAAACAAATAGCCAACTAAACATTGGTCAAAAAATTACTATTCCATCAAAAAAACAAATTGCTCGCCTAGAACGTGAAGCAATAGAACAAGAACAAGCCAGACTGGAAAAACTCAAAGCTCAACAAGAAAAACAACTCAAAGCCCAACAAGAAAAACAACAAAAAGAACAATATAAAATTGCGGTACAAAAGCTTAAAGAAGCTCGCAAAACCGTCAAAGAAACTGATGCTAAAGGTGTATTTGGTGTACAAATTGCTATTGCCGTTGATGAAGCAAAAGCCAAAGAAATTGTTAAAAAGCTTAAATCAGCAGGTTATCAAACCAGAGTCAGTGAAACCAGCAAAGGTATTCGCATTGTTGTTGGTCCTGAAAAAGGGAAAATCGCCGCATTAGCATTGAAAGACAAAATTAACGCCGACCCACGCTTAGATACATCAAACGCATGGGTTATCTACTGGTAGCTACCGCTTATCAACAAAATAAGTAAAAATTAACATGAATACTTGCATTCTACAAAAAAATAAGTATAATACCAGTTTCCTAAATAGGTAAAGGCGGTTGGCTCAATTGGTAGAGCATCGGTCTCCAAAACCGAGGGTTGGGGGTTCGAGTCCCTCACCGCCTGCCACTTTTTGCTAAAGTCAATAATCAGAAAATAGGACAGCCTTATGAAAAAGCTGCTAGAGAAAAAGCTAGCACAACTTTCTGGTGAAAGGGTGTCTAGTGAAAAAGTCATTATCCGAGAAACTAGCACAATTGAAGTTGCTAAAAAACACTCTAAAGCGGACTTAATATTATGGTTATTTGCTATTGTTGCCCTAATATCCGCAACCTTAGTAAATCAATATTTACCAGCTTATTGGCAAGAAGCAAATAATATCTGGGTACGTATTGCTATTATTACAGGATTAGTAATATCAGCCCTTATCGCATTAGCCCTGACAAATCAAGGTAGTGCATTTAAAACCCTACTATCCGATTCTGGCATTGAATTACGCCGTGTCACTTGGCCATCAAAACAAGAAACCATACAATACACATGGCAAGTATTGGTAGTGACAGGAATTATGGGGGTATTGGTTTGGTTACTTGATATGCTCTTTAACCAACTCATAAAAATTATTATCGGTAACTAAAATCGTAATAATCTGATAAGAGACCCACACTTGTGGGTTTTTATATATCGTTTAAAAAACTTTTAGTTTACCTAACAAATTACAATGATATAGATATAATAGGAACACCCTTCATGCGTTGGTATATCGTACAAGCATTTTCAGGTTTTGAAAAACAAGTACAACGCTCACTGATTGAACGTATCAATCGTAGTGAATATAAGGACTCTTTTGGACAGGTACTCGTACCAACCGAAGAAGTCATCGAAGTGCGTGATGGAAAAAAACGCAAAAGTGAACGTAAATTCTTTCCTGGCTATGTTCTTATTGAAATGGACATGAATGATAATACTTGGCACTTAGTCAAAGATTGTCCACGAGTGATGGGCTTTATTGGTGGCACACCTGAAAATCCAGCACCAATTACTCAAAAAGAAGCTGATACTATTTTAAATCGCTTAAATCAACGAGAAAATAAACCTCGTCCTAAAACATTATTTGAACCAGGTGAAGAAGTATTAGTAATTGACGGACCATTTACCGAATTTAAAGGGTTAGTAGAGAAAGTCGATTATGAAAAATCACGATTACAATTAACCGTTAATGTATTTAATCGTCCAACACCTGTCGAGTTAGAATTTAGACAAGTTGAAAAAATTAATTAAAATATCATCATGGGGGAGCTAATTTTTAGCGTTATCACCCACAACAAGGAGTCATTTTATGGCAAAGAAAATTGATAGCTACATTAAGCTACAAGTAGCTGCTGGTAAAGCAAATCCGTCACCACCTATTGGTCCTGCATTAGGTCAAAAAGGTGTAAACATTATGGCGTTCTGTAAAGAATTTAACGCTGCAACGTCAGGTATGGAACCAGGCTTACCAGTACCTGTAGAAATCACTGTATACAATGATAAATCATTTACATTTATCATGAAATCACCACCTGCATCGTTTTTATTACGCAAAGCAGCTGGTGCATCAAAAGGTTCAGGTACACCAAATAAAGCAAAAATTGGTAAAGTAAACCGTGAACAATTAGAAGAAATCGTAAAAACTAAACAAGCAGATTTAACCGCTGCCGATTTAGAAGCAGCAGTACGTACAATCGCAGGTACAGCTCGCTCAATGGGTATCGACGTGGAGGGTGTATAATGGCTAAATTAACCAAACGTCAAAAATTAATTGCTGAGCGTATCGACCGTAACAAACAATATACTATCGAAGAAGCTGTACAAGTTTTAAACGATTTACCACCAGCAAAATTTAAAGAATCAATTGATATTTCTGTAAATTTAGGTGTAGACCCTCGTAAATCAGACCAAGTAGTGCGTGGGGCAACCAATTTACCAGCAGGCACAGGAAAAACTAAACGTGTTGCTGTATTTGCTCAAGGTGCAGCTGCTGAAGCTGCCAAAGAAGCTGGAGCAGATGTTGTTGGTTTTGAAGATTTAGCAGACAGTATCAAAGCAGGTAATTTAGACTTTGATGTAGTTATTGCAGCTCCTGATGCAATGCGTGTTGTTGGTCAATTAGGTACAATTTTAGGTCCTCGTGGTTTAATGCCAAACCCTAAAGTTGGTACAGTAACGCCAAACGTTGCAGAAGCTGTTAAAAATACTAAAGCAGGCCAAGCTCAATATCGTGTTGATAAAGCTGGTATTATCCATGCAACCATTGGTCAAATTGGTTTTACTCCAGAGCAAATCGAACAAAATGCTCGTGCATTGATTAATGACTTAAAGCGTGCAAAACCTGCGACCTCAAAAGGTATTTATATTAAAAAAATCACATTATCTAGCACAATGGGCCCTGGTTTAACATTAGACCCAGTACCTTACCGCTTAGCATAATAGTAAATTTTGTATTAAATAAGTTTATATTTTAATTAGTTCAGCACACGGGTTGTGCTGTCTAAGACCGTAGGTATTAAGTATATAGAAATTTACTTAATCTAAATGTTCATACAGCCTACGCAGACGGAATGTTATAAACTATAACGCCGTAATTAGTAACGATAGGAATATTTAAATTTCTATTATTTCACTGGTTTATTATCAAAGGGTATTTACACCCATTTGTTAATAATATGGAGACAACCCATGGCATTAAATCTTCAAGATAAACAAGCAATTGTTGCTGAAGTAAGTGAAGTTGCCAAAGGTGCCCTTTCTGCTGTTGTCGTTGATGCTCGTGGCGTAACAGTAGGAAAAATGACCGCTTTACGTAAACAAGCTCGTGAAGCTGGTGTTGATATGCGTATTGTGCGTAATACATTATTACGCCGTGCATTACAAGACACTGACTATGCGTGCTTGAATGATGTATTTGTAGGTCCAACACTTATCGCTTTTTCAAATGAACACCCTGGTGCGGCTGCTCGTTTGTTTAAAGAGTTTGCAAAAACTAATGATAAGTTTGAAATTAAAGGTGCAGCCTTTGAAGGTGAATTCATTGCAGCGGCAAATATTGACCGTTTAGCAACATTACCAACTTACGACGAAGCGATTGCTCGCTTAATGAGTACAATGAAAGAAGCCGCCGCAGGCAAACTTGTACGCACTTTGGCAGCATTACGCGACAAAATGGAACAAGCAGCTTAAATCCCTACTTTTGGATAAATTTACAAGTTGCTTAACATTTAATCACTTATTTTAGGAAAAATTATCATGGCATTAACTAACCAAGAAATTATTGATGCAATTGCTGAAAAATCAGTAATGGAAATCGTAGAGCTTATCTCTGCAATGGAAGAAAAATTTGGCGTATCAGCTGCTGCTGCTGTTGCTGTTGTATCTGGTGATGCTGCTCCTGCAGTAGAAGAAAAAGATGAATTTGATGTTATCTTAACTAGCTTTGGTGACAAGAAAGTTGGCGTTATTAAAGCCGTTCGTGAAGCTACTGGCTTAGGCTTAAAAGAAGCTAAAGACTTAGTTGAAGGCGTACCAGCACCATTGAAAGAAGGTGTGTCTAAAGCTGAAGCTGAAGAGTTGAAGAAAAAATTAGAAGAAGCTGGTGCGACTGTTGAATTAAAATAATTCATCTTTCGTTACACGTCTTACGAAATTTTAGTAAAAAAGGTCAATACTATCTTGCAGTATTGACCTTTTTTTTATATAATTAAAAACTTGACCTTTCGTGTTAGTTTTTGATGAAAGTTTGTATTTTCGTAGATTGCCAGTATTAAAATACAAGTTTTGATAAAAAACTGATACATACAAAAAGGACGCTTTTTTTCCATGCAAGTAGTACTCTTGGTGATTAATTATTAATTAATTTAAGCTAAATATCATTTTAGATATTTGGCTTTTTGTCGTCATTATGATAGTTAGGCTATAAAATTAGCTATAATTTTATCTTTAAGAAAATGAAACGCCATCACATGCCTGTTATGCTTTTAAGATGAAATAAGCAAAAGGTATGTGTATGGGTTGGTCTCCACGCTTTAGAATGTTTAAGGACTTTTAATGGCATATTCATATACTGAAAAAAAACGCATTCGTAAAAGTTTTGCTAAGTTACCCACTGTCATGGAGGTGCCGTATTTATTGGCAATTCAGGTGGATTCATATCAAGAGTTTTTACAAAAAGATACTAAGCCAAAAGGTCGAGAAAATAAAGGGTTACAAGCGGCTTTTAATTCCATTTTTCCAATTGAGAGCCATACGGGTAATGCTGAATTACAGTTTGTTGAATATTATTTAGGAACACCTGAATTTGATGTGCGTGAGTGTATTTTGCGTGGTTCAACTTATGCTGCTCCATTACGGGTAAAAATTCGTTTAGTTATCAAGGATAAAGATAGCAAAGATAAAGACGCTAAGGCAACAATTAAAGATATTCGCGAACAAAATGTTTATATGGGCGAAATCCCATTAATGACGGAAAATGGTACGTTTGTTATTAATGGCACTGAGCGGGTTATCGTGTCACAGTTGCACCGTTCACCCGGTGTGTTTTTTGACCATGATAAAGGTAAGTCACATTCTAGCGGTAAAGTGTTATATAACGCTCGAATTATTCCTTATCGTGGCTCATGGTTAGATTTTGAGTTTGATGTTAAAGATTTAGTATTTGCTCGTATTGACCGTCGCCGTAAGCTGTTAGCATCTATTATTTTGCGTGCGATTGGTATGGATACGCAACAAATTTTAGATACATTTTATGAAAAAATTCGTGTTCGAAAGGGTGAAGAACAATTTGAGATTGAGCTTGTTGCCGAGCGTTTACGCGGTGAGATGGCTCAGTTTGATATTGTGTCACCTGAAGGCAAGGTATTAATTGAACAAGGTAAGCGGATTAATGCTCGTACTGTGCGTCAAATTGAGTTAGCGAAGATTACTAACTTACCTGTGCCTGATGATTATTTATATGAACGTATTTTAGCTCATGATATTGTGGTTGATGATGAAGTAATTGCTCGAGCTAATCAGTTAATTGACCATGAAACATTGGTAAAAATTACTAATAAAGGTATTAAAGAGTTTGACATTTTATTTACAAATGATATTGACCATGGTTCATACATTGCTGATACGTTGCGAGCTGATACCACTCAAAGCCGTGAAGAAGCATTAATTGAAATTTATAAAGTCATGCGTCCAGGCGAGCCACCAACATTAGAAACTGCTGAAAAATTGTTTGAGACGATGTTCTTTAACGCTGATAGATATGATTTATCTAATGTTGGTCGTATGAAATTCAACCGCCGTTTGGGTCGAGCTTTTGAGCCAACCAATGACCCTGATGTACAGCGTGAACGTGGCGTTTTAACGCATGATGATATCATTGATGTGTTAAAAATGTTAGTAGAAATCCGCAATGGTCGTGGTGAAGTTGATGATATTGACCATTTAGGAAATCGCCGTGTGCGTTCTGTTGGTGAAATGACGGAAAATCAATTCCGTGTTGGTTTAGTGCGTGTTGAGCGTGCAGTAAAAGAGCGTTTAGGCTCGGCCGAATCTGACAATTTATCACCACAAGATTTAATTAATTCTAAACCTGTGGCAGCTGCAATTAAAGAATTCTTTGGTTCTAGCCAGTTATCACAATTTATGGACCAAAACAACCCATTGTCAGAAATTACGCATAAACGCCGTGTGTCTGCGTTAGGTCCAGGTGGTTTGACTCGTGAGCGGGCAGGTTTTGAGGTGCGTGACGTTCATCAAACCCATTACGGTCGTGTTTGTCCAATTGAAACGCCTGAAGGTCCAAACATTGGTTTGATTAACTCATTGGCAGTGTACGCAAGAACTAACGAATTTGGCTTTTTAGAAACACCTTATCGTAAAGTTATCAATGGTCAAGTTACTAACGAATTTGACTATTTATCAGCGATTGAAGAAGTTGGAACAGTTATCGCTCAGGCAGATTCGCCAATAGATGCTGATGGACGTTTAACCGAACGTTATGTGAGTGTGCGTAATTATGGCGAGTTTGTGCGTATGCCACCTGAAAAAGTAACACATATGGACGTATCTCCTCGTCAAGTTGTGTCAGTAGCCGCAAGCTTAATCCCTTTCTTAGAGCATGACGATGCAAACCGTGCGTTGATGGGGTCAAACATGCAACGTCAAGCTGTACCTACCCTTCGTACTGATAAACCGTTAGTTGGTACAGGCATGGAGCGTCACGTTGCCCGTGACTCTGGGGTGTGTGTGATTGCAAGACGTGGTGGCGTGATTGCAGATGTCGATGCTAGCCGTATTGTGGTAAAAGTCAATGAAGACGAAATGCAGGCAGGCGAAGCAGGTATTGATATTTACAACCTAATTAAATACACTCGTTCAAATCAAAATACCTGTATTAATCAACGTATTATTGTTAATCAAGGCGATGTCATCGCCAGTGGTGACATTTTAGCAGATGGGCCTTCAACGGATTTAGGCGAATTAGCATTAGGTCAAAATATGCGTGTTGCCTTTATGCCTTGGAATGGTTATAACTTTGAAGACTCAATTTTATTATCTGAACGTGTAGTAAAAGAAGACCGCTTTACAACAATTCACATTCAAGAATTGACCTGCGTTGCTCGTGATACCAAACTAGGCACAGAAGAAATTACCGCTGATATTCCAAACGTTGGCGAAGCTGCATTGGCAAATCTTGATGAAGCTGGCATTGTGTATATTGGTGCAGAAGTATCTGGTGGGGATATCTTAGTTGGAAAAGTGACACCAAAAGGTGAAACCCAATTAACCCCTGAAGAAAAATTATTACGGGCAATTTTTGGTGAGAAAGCTGCTGATGTTAAAGATACATCTTTGCGAGTGCCATCAGGTACGAAAGGTACAGTTATTGATGTACAAGTATTTACTCGTGATGGCGTAGAAAAAGACAGCCGAGCTCAAGCTATTGAAAAAGCTCAACTAAATAACTATCGCAAAGACTTAAAAGAAGAGTTACGCATTTTTGAAAATGCAACTCGTGGTCGTATCGTAGCATTACTTGATGGGCAAACAGTTAGTGGCGGTGCAGGTTTAAAATCTGGTACTGTATTAAGTGAAGCATCAATGGCAGATATGTCATTAGATACATTGCTAGATATTCAACCAACTCAAGAAGAAATCGCTGAACGTTTAGAACAAATTGCGGAATTCTTAGCAGGTAAACAAAAAGAAATCGATGATAAGTTTACCGAGAAAAAACGTAAACTAACCGCAGGCGATGACTTAACGCATGGCGTACAAAAAATCGTTAAAGTATATCTTGCTGTAAAACGCCGTATTCAACCTGGTGACAAAATGGCAGGTCGTCATGGAAATAAAGGGGTTGTGTCACGCATTATGCCTGTTGAAGATATGCCTTACGATGAAAATGGTAATCCTGTTGATGTGGTATTAAATCCATTAGGTGTTCCATCTCGTATGAACGTTGGACAAATTTTGGAAACCCATCTAGGCTGGGCAGCAAAAGGTCTGGGCGATAAAATTGACCAAATGATTAAAGCCCAATCAGCGGTACAAGATTTAAGAGAGTTTTTAGATAAAATTTATAATCAAATCGGTGGCGAGCAAGTTGATTTAGACAGCTTGACTGATGATGAGATTATTGCCATGTCGAAAAACTTGCGAGGTGGTGTCCCTATGGGAACGGCGGTATTTGATGGAGCAAAAGAAACTCAAATCAAAGCTTTACTTGAACTTGCTGAATTACCAACATCAGGACAAGAAGTGTTATATGATGGGCGTACAGGACAAAAATTTGACCGCCCTGTCACTGTCGGCTATATGTATATGTTAAAACTAAATCACTTAGTTGATGATAAGATGCACGCCCGTTCAACAGGCTCTTATTCATTAGTAACCCAACAACCATTAGGTGGTAAAGCCCAATTTGGTGGTCAGCGTTTTGGTGAAATGGAAGTTTGGGCATTAGAAGCTTATGGAGCTGCTTATACTTTACAAGAAATGCTAACTGTCAAATCGGACGATGTCGATGGACGTACTCGTATGTATAAAAACATCGTTGATGGTGAGCAACATATGGCACCAGGTATGCCAGAGTCATTTAATGTATTAACTAAAGAAATCAAATCTTTAGCGATTAATATTGAATTAAAAGACCATAGTAAAAGCAAACACTAAATTTAATTACACAAAACATTGACCAAATAACCCTATGACTTGCTAAGAAACAGCCATCTTAGCAAGCATCAACGATGGAGAAGCAGTTTGAAAGACTTACTCGATATTATGAAAAGCCCTGCAGACTCAAGCAATCAAGAGTTTGACAGTATTCAAATTTCTTTAGCCTCACCAGATACCATTCGTTCATGGTCACATGGTGAAGTTAAAAAGCCTGAGACCATCAATTATCGTACCTTTAAACCAGAACGTGACGGTTTATTTTGTGCCAAAATTTTTGGACCTGTAAAAGATTATGAATGCCTTTGTGGTAAATACAAACGCCGTAAATTTCAAGGTGTTATCTGTGAAAAATGTGGCGTAGAGGTAACAACTGCTAAAGTACGCCGTGAACGTATGGGACATATTGAGTTAGCCAGTCCTGTCGCTCACATTTGGTTTTTAAAATCACTACCAAGCCGTATTGGTTTACTATTGGATATGACATTGCGTGATATTGAGCGGGTGTTATATTTTGAAAGCTATGTTGTTACTGAGCCGGGTTTAACCAGCCTTGAAAAATATCAGTTATTAGATGATGAAGATTACTTTAAAGCGTTAGAAGAATTTGGTGATGAATTTACCGCAAAAATGGGGGCAGAAGCGGTACAAGATTTGTTACGTGACATTGATATTGATGAAGAAATTAATCAGTTAAGAGAAGAAATTCCAAATACTGGTTCAGAAACTAAACTGAAAAAAATGTCAAAACGTTTGAAATTATTAGAATCTTTCCGTGACTCTAATAACAAACCTGAATGGATGGTAATGAATGTTTTACCTGTATTACCACCAGATTTACGTCCATTAGTACCCTTAGAGGGCGGACGTTTTGCTACATCAGATTTAAACGATTTATATCGCCGAGTGATTAACCGTAATAATCGTTTAAAACGTTTATTAGAATTAAACGCTCCTGATATTATCGTGCGTAATGAAAAACGTATGTTACAAGAATCTGTTGATGCGTTATTGGACAATGGTCGCCGTGGTCGTGCAATTACAGGTAGTAACAAACGTCCATTAAAATCTTTAGCAGACATGATTAAAGGTAAACAAGGGCGTTTCCGTCAAAATTTATTAGGAAAACGGGTTGATTACTCTGGACGTTCAGTTATCACCGTTGGTCCATACTTACGCCTACATCAGTGTGGTTTACCAAAGAAAATGGCATTAGAATTATTTAAGCCATTTACTTATGCTAAACTATTATCACAAGGTATCGCAACTACCATTAAAGCTGCAAAAAAAATGGTTGAACGTGAAGACCCTGTCGTTTGGGATATGTTAGCCAGCGTTATCCGTGAACACCCTGTACTATTAAACCGCGCCCCAACATTACACCGTCTTGGTTTACAAGCGTTTGAACCTGTGCTAATTGAAGGTAAAGCCATTCAGTTACATCCATTGGTTTGTACAGCATTTAACGCTGACTTTGACGGTGACCAAATGGCGGTTCACGTTCCATTAACTATCGAGGCACAATTAGAAGCCCGTGCGTTAATGATGTCTACGAACAACATTTTATCCCCTGCAAACGGCGACCCAATTATTGTTCCGTCACAAGACGTTGTATTGGGATTATACTACATCAGCCGTTCACATATTAATGCCAATGGTGAAGGCATGGTCTTTGCCAACGTTGAAGAAGTTTACCGTGCATTAGGTACAGGCGATTTAAGTGTCAATGCTAAAATTCAAGTACGTGTGGTTGAAACCAGCTATGATGAAAACGGTCAAGCAAGTGTTAGCAGTCGTATGATTGACACTGTAGCAGGGCGTTGCTTAATTTGGAATATTACTCCAAAAGGCATGAGCTTTGATGAAGTTAATAAAGAGATGACCAAAAAGAATATCTCAAAACTTATTAACTCATGTTATCGTAAAATGGGCGTAAAACATAGTGTTATGTTTGCAGACCAATTAATGTATTTAGGTTTTGCACAAGCGACCTTATCAGGGGTTTCAATTGGTATGGAAGACATGGTTATTCCACCAAGCAAAAACGCTATCATTGAAGCTGCTGATGCTGAAGTGCGTGAAATTGATGTACAATTTGAACAAGGTGTCGTCACCCCAGGTGAACGCTACAACAAAGTTATTGATATCTGGTCTCGTACAAACGATAAAGTTGCCAAAGCGATGATGGAAAACTTATCAACAGATACCGTTATCAACCGTGATGGACAAGAGGAAACAGAAAAGTCATTTAACTCTATCTATATCATGTCAGATTCGGGAGCTCGTGGTAGTGCTGCCCAAATTCGTCAGCTTGCAGGTATGCGTGGTTTGATGGCAAAACCTGATGGCTCAATTATTGAAACACCAATTAAAGCAAACTTCCGTGAAGGCTTAAGCGTTTTACAATACTTTATTTCAACACACGGTGCCCGTAAAGGTTTGGCAGATACTGCATTAAAAACAGCAAACTCTGGTTATTTAACTCGCCGTTTAGTTGATGTTGCCCAAGACTTAGTTATCACTCAAGAAGACTGCGGAACAGAAAAAGGTATTTTAATGAAACCACAAATCGAAGGTGGTGAAATCATTGAAAAACTAGGTGACCGTGTTCTTGGTCGTGTGACTGCTAAAGACGTAGTGTCTAATGCTTCAGGTGATGTCGTTATTCCACAAGGCACATTAATTGATGAACATTGGGTCAATGTTATTGAAAAAGAAGGTATTGACGAAGTCTATGTACGTTCTGTTATTACCTGTGATGTTCCTTATGGCGTATGTGCAAAATGTTATGGACGTGACCTAGCTCGTGGTCACAAAGTCAATATTGGCGAATCTGTTGGTGTCATGGCAGCACAGTCAATTGGTGAACCTGGTACACAGCTAACGATGCGTACATTCCACGTTGGTGGAACAGCAAGCTCTACTTCAGTGGAAAACAGCATACAAGTTAATAAAGGCGGTATTGTACGTTTCCAAAAACTAAAATCTGTTGAACACAAAGATGGACATTTAGTTGTTGTTTCTCGCTCTGCGGTCATCAGCATTACTGATGAATTAGGGCGTGAACGTGAACGCTATAAAGTGCCTTACGGCTCATCAGTGAGTGTAAATGATGGTGATACTGTATTGGCAGGACAAACCATCGCTAAATGGGACCCACATACCCACCCAATTATCACCGAGGTGGCAGGTACAGCTCGTTTTAATGACATCACTGATGGCGTTACAGCATCAATGAAAATTGATGAAAGTACAGGTATGGGGTCGTACGAAGTGTTAGCCTCAAAAGACCGCCCATCAAGTGGTAAAGACTTACGCCCAGCTATTATCCTACAAACCAAAGATGGTAAAGAAGTTGTCTATTTCTTACCACAACAAACGATTATCCGTGTACGCGAAGGCGAAGAAATCACTGCAGGTTCAGTATTAGGTCGTGTTCCACAAGAAACCTCTGGTACTAAAGATATTACAGGGGGCTTACCTCGAGTTGCTGACTTATTTGAGGCACGCCGACCAAAAGACCATGCTATCATGGCTGAAATGAGCGGTAAGGTAAGTTTTGGTAAAGACACCAAAGGCAAAAACCGTTTTATCATCACCAATGAAGACGGCGAAACTTATGAAGAGTTAATCCCAAAATGGCGACAAATTAACGTCTTTGAAGGTGAACATGTTGAACGTGGTGAAGTCATCGCTGATGGTCCACAAAATCCACATGATATTTTACGTTTACAAGGTGAAACTGAACTTGCAAACTACATCGTTAATGAAGTGCAAGACGTTTACCGTTTACAAGGGGTAAAAATTAACGATAAGCATATCGAAGTTATTATCCGTCAAATGTTACGTAAAGTAGAAATTACTGACGGTGGCGACTCAAGCTATTTCAAAGGTGACCAAGCAGAATATGCAGATATTGTGGCATTAAACAAAAAACTTGATGCGGAAAACAAATTCCCAGTCAAATTTGAACGTTTATTATTAGGTATCACCAAAGCATCATTAGCAACGGAAAGCTTTATCTCAGCGGCATCTTTCCAAGAAACGACTCGTGTCTTAACTGCAGCGGCGGTCACTGGCAAAGTTGATGATTTACGAGGCTTAAAAGAAAACGTTGTTGTTGGACGCTTAGTGCCATCGGGTACAGGGTTAGCTTATCATCAACAACGCCAAGAAAAAGCAGAGTTTGAACGTGAAAAAGCCGAAATTAGCACTGATAGCCTAGATGCGTTATTTAGCGAAAATTTTGTGACGACTGAAATGAGCTTTGAAGACCAATTTGCTCAAGAATTCCAACAAAATCAAAAATAAGCTTTATTCTTTAATTAGTGTGAAGTTAAGTTTTAACAGTCATAAAAGTCGGTTTAATTATAAGCCGACTTTTTACTTTAGCAAAAAACAATTTATTATATATATAAATATATGAAATATAACCATTGAAAATAATAAATTTTCATAGTATCATGAAAATCAACGGTATGATAAGAAAAGGAGAAACTTATGAATAATGCAATGAAACTATTATCTTGTATGGCATTATGTTCACTAGCCACTATAGGCTATACCGCTCCGAACGCTACACCTGTTATTTTTCCAAAAGGTAGTTATTGTGCCGGTTACTCTGGAAATATATATAACAACAAAACGTTTAGTTTGTTTTTATTAAAAAATAATTATTTAAACATTCATTTTGACTCACAAGAGGTGAATGTTCGGGTAAAAAATTCAGCTGGTAAAACTATCAAAGGCTATGCAGATGATGATATATATGTCGTCAGTAGCATTCCTAAAAAAGGTACTTACTATGTGACTGTCACGCCAAAAAGTAAATATCGAGGCTCATGGCAAGAACTGAAATTTTGTGCAGATGAAACAGATATTTAACGCTTCAAAATTAACAATCGATGTTGCCCCGTCCAGCTAAATGCAACATCGATTGTTAAGTTTATTTAGATTATTTATCATTTAATCCTAATGAATTAGGTAATAAATTAACCACTTTTTGTACAGTTTCTTCTAAAGTTTCGCTGTCAGTTGGCATAATGGTAATATGAGCGATTTTGCGTCCTGCCCGTTCAGATTTATTATAAACATGAACATGCACACCTTCAATATTTAACATATCGGTCAAATTTGGATATTCACCAATCACATTAAGCATGACAGAAGGTTTGACAATTGAAGTATCGCCTAATGGCAAACCTGCCACCGCTCGAATATGATTTTCAAACTGGCTTGTTACCGCCCCTTCAATCGACCAATGTCCAGAGTTATGCACTCGTGGGGCGATTTCATTGGCTAATAATCCATTCTCAGTCACAAATAATTCAAGCGTCAAAACACCCACATAATTAAAATGCTCTAATAATTTACGAATATTTTCTTGAGCTTGTTCAATTAGGTTATCAACATTTATTGCTGGGGCAATAGTTTTTGCCAAAATACCTTGATGATGTTTATTTTCTACCAATGGATAATAACGAATGTCGCCTTGTTGTCCTCGTACAGCGATAATCGACACTTCCCGACTAAAATTGATAAAACCTTCGGCAATTAATGGAGCGATATTGGTCGCATCTCCCAGTTCTGCCCAAGCTTGGTCAATTTGTTCAGTAGTTTTTAACACAAATTGTCCTTTACCATCGTAGCCACCACGACTGGTTTTTAATACTAATGGTAAACCTAATTTTTCACTGGCAATGTGAATATCTGCTTTATTATGCACAGGCATGAATGGTACAGTTTTAATATCTAATTGATTAAATAGATTTTTTTCGTTTAAACGGTCTTGGGCAATATATAGTGTATTTGATGATGGAAATAATGATTGTTGGCTTTCTAGTTGTTGTGCTAAATTTAAGGGAGTATTTTCAAACTCTAAACTATAAACATCGGCTGATTGTAAAAATTCACTAAACTGTTCATTAGTAAAAACTTTACCATATAAGCTGGCAGGACAATTTGGGCTGTCCTCTAAAAATGTACAATGAATGCCTAATGGTAGTGCTGCTTCTGCTAGCATCATGCCAAGTTGTCCACCGCCAAAAATACCGATGGTTTTGACAGCATAGTTAGAAAAATTTTGCTTGGTTGGTTGTAGTGACATTGTAATAACTCAGTTAATATTGATAACTCGATTAAAAAATTTAATCCATGTAAACATGATAAAACAATCAATGTTTATGCCACTTACATGGACTTAAAAAATATTATAAAATTTAGTGGATAATACCAGGGATTGGGTTGGCTAAAACACTTTGAGTTTGTTTAGCTCGAAATTCGCTGACTTTTTCCGCCAATGTTTCGTTAGCTGTCGCTAAAATTTGTACTGCTAATAATCCTGCGTTATATGCTCCAGCTGTACCGATGGCAAGTGTTCCAACAGCAACACCTTTGGGCATCTGCACGATAGATAGTAGACTATCCCAGCCACTTAACATTGATGATTTGACGGGTACACCCAGTACAGGTAAATCTGTCTGTGAGGCACACATTCCTGGTAAATGAGCTGCACCGCCCGCCCCTGCAATAATCACTTTTAATCCACGTTGTTTAGCGGTTTTGGCGTATTCAAATAAACGGTCTGGCGTGCGATGAGCAGAAACGACTTCACATTCAAAGGCAACTTCAAAATCAGCTAAAACTTGAACGGCGTGTTGCATCGTTTCCCAATCAGATTGCGACCCCATAATAATCCCAACCTTTGGCGAACCTTCAGGAGATAAAATTGGCGGTGGAATAGTTGCTGACATGGCTTTTTCCTCAAATTATCAAAAAGTTATTATAATAAAAAATACAAGCAAACAAAAATGTTACCGATGAAAATATTGCACAAAATTATCAGCGGATAAACTTGGATTGTTGCTATCAAATTGATATGCTGTTAAAAATCCAACATCAATCGCTGCAGAATAATCGGTACAAACTACTTGTGAACTTAACGGTTTTGGTGTACCACTAAACCAGTAATGCCCAATGAAAATAGGCTTTTGTGTTGTTAAACTAAAATCAATGTCGCCTGATAATGTACCATAAGGAATTTGTGCTAAGCTATCGCTGGGGGCTTTAGCAACTTCATGAATTGGTTGATTAGATAAATTATCTTGCCACCATGCAATCCGAATGGCACGGCGTTTTGCCCCATCTTTATCTAACATAAACATACCATCAGGCAATGGTGCTTCGACACCTTTTAATACACGTTCAAGAGCATCATATTCAAGCGTACCTTTTTGCCCTGTTAGCTGTAACGCATTGGGAGTTAAACACTGTTTATCTGTTAATAATGGCTGAAGCACAGACATTGATTGACTATCCCAACAGGCGTGAACCACACACAAATCGTCTAACTCTAACCATAAAGGCAATTCATAAAATCGTTGTAACCAAAATAAATGCTCATCTGACCCAAAAGGAGCCTCTAATAAAAAGGCTTTATGTTGTTGATAATGATGATGTTTATGTGAGCGTAAATACTCATTTGGATTTTTCTCATTTAATGTTGCATAAGCCAGTGCATTATATTCATGATTTCCCATGACTGCATATGCCACACCTGCATCTAACATTGCAAACACGATTTGTAACGTCTGTAACTCTTGATGTCCACGGTCAATCAAATCCCCAACAAATATCGCACAATGATTTTTAGGAGGCTGAAAAAACTCGCCATTATGTTGATAACCAAGCTTTGTCAATAAACCTATTAATTTATCAGCTTGCCCATGCACATCACCAATCACATCATAAATCATAACATACTCCCAGATTTAAAAACTTAAAAACTTAGGTTGTAATAGTGCTTGAAAAAAATGTGGCACAATCCGTGGTTCCATTATCAATGTTGCCACCACCCCAAATGCTCCACCGACTAAATGGGCAGAATGATTAATATTACTTCCGCCACGTCTGTCAGCGTAAACACTGTAGGCAACATATAACACCGCAAAAATAATCGCAGAAATGGGAATAAAGAAAAATAATAACGTACTCCAAGGGTCTAACAAAATAAAGGCAAAAATTACCGCAGACACCCCACCTGATGCCCCTAATCCTGCATAATTGGCATTATTTTTATTTTTTAAATAACTTGGAATAATTGCCACCACAATACTAGCAAGATAAAACAAAATAAATCCTAATGTACCTAAATTAGCAATATACAACTTTTGGATAGCCTGCCCAAACGAATACAAAGTAAACATATTAAAAAACAAGTGCATACCATCAGCATGAATAAACCCATGTGCAAAAAATCTATCCACTTGACCACGTTGCACTGCAGGCGGATAAAAGATTAAACGTTGCATTACTTTAGGCGACTGCCATGCCCAAAAGCTTATTGCAACTGTAATCAAAATAATCAACAAAGTATGATTGGATAATAACAACATATTCAATTCTTATCTTGCCAAAATAAACCTTCACTATAACCTAAAATTTCATAAAAATCTGGAATTTTTCTATCATTTATAGATATTATTGAACGAAATACGAATATGTCATAAAATGTAACAGAATAATTACGCAAGAGTTACTATAATAGGATTGTGTAAAGAAAGTTTTAACTAATTGTGATAAATAGAAGTGGGTAGTAATAGCAAAATTGATAATACCTATTTTTTTATTGCCACACAAAATAACTACAGTATTGCTATTTAGGAGGCAAACTCAATGAACATTATCGAGCATCTCAATCGTACCATCACCCCTATTTTATTGGGCAGTAATTCCCAAGAAAATAATCAAGTGAATTTATTAGAAAAGTTTTACGCATTAACGACTGCCCGACTCGCTGACGAAAAAGTCTATAAAGACTTTGAAAATGTTAGCGTTGCTAATGATGACCCTAGCTTTTTTGAACGTCTATTTCCCAAAATAGAACAACGAGAGAGTTTGATTAAAGAACTTGCCACCAATTTTAATACCACAGAGCAACAAGCAGGCTCATTAGCAACACGTGGGGCACCATTAATATTAAATGAATTACGCAGTCTAGCTGGTACAAGCTCATTACCTGTATTTTTAAAAAATCATCTATCTTCGTTAGTAGGTTTTATTCCAAACTGGGCATTAGGTTTTATCCCTGTTGCGATATTAGAAGCGATTAATTTAAATATTGGTGGTTTAAATGGCAAAGTTTCTACCATGAAAAAAGAAACTGATGTCATTGGCACGCCATCATCAACCGCCCCAACCATGCAACGTGAAACAGATAGCCAAGCAAAAAAATCCTTTTTACCAATTATTGGTTTAATCATCTTAGGTGCATTAGCATGGGCAATGTTGCGAGCCTGCCAAAACACCCCAACTGAACCTGTTGCTACCCCACCAAGTGCACAAACACAACAACAAACCAGCAGTGAACCAACACAAAACGCAAATTTAACCGCTCCTACATTAACATTAAAAACTGATGCTGATAAAAAATTAGCTGACTGTACTGCAACAGTTGGTGACGATACATTAAAAGGCAAAATCTCTTCATTAATTAGCCGTATTTTTGGCACAGAAAAAAGCTGTAATGTTAATGTTGATACCAGCTATGGTAAAGAATTAGCGATTAATGATGACCAACTTAATAAAATATTGGCATTAGTCAAAGAAACCCCAAATGCAGAAGTTAATCTATCAGGTAAAAACATCAACGTTACTACAGCAAATCCTGCCGATGGTGAAAAATTAGCCAAAGATTTACAAGCATTATTCCCAGATTTCACTATTAATTTGACAGCTAATCCAAATGCTGAACAACCTACCTCAACCACTGACGGTACAGGAGCAACAGGCACACCAGCTACCGACCCAGCTAATGCCACAGGTGCTACTGACGGCACCAATGCCACGAATGCTAATGCTAATGGTACAACACCAGCAACAGGAGCAACCACTGACGGTACCAATGCTAATGCTAACACCACTGATGGAGCAAATGGAGCGGGTGCTACTGATGGTACTAATGCTAACGCTAATGGTGCAACCCCAGCAACAGACAACAAAGAGCCTGAAAAAGTCGTTCTAGTCACTGAACCAACCGTTCATTTTGAAAATGGTAAATTAAAATTCTACTTTGCAACTGCAAAATCAGAAGTTGCACCTGACGCATTAGAAAAAGCTAAAGAAATTTTAGCCGCCGCTCAACAAGGCAAAACCTTAGGTATCAGTGGTTTTACTGATAGCACAGGTAACAAAGCAGCGAATGAAAAATTATCAAGAGCTCGTGCAGAAGCGGTGAAAGCTTTCTTGGTACAAAATGGCGTACCTGAAGCTCAATTACAATTAGTAAAACCACAAGATAGCGTTGGTGCAAAAGGTAAAAACCAAGAAGGTCGCCGTGTTGAGGTATTTATTATTGAAGTTGATACAAACACTGATAAAGCGAACGCCGACAAAAAAGCAAACTAAACTTTATTAAACTGGCAAACGTTGATTAAGCAAACAAATCTCATCTTATTGAGATTTGTTTGATAAAAAAATAAGCTAGAATTTATAAACTCTAGCTTATCATATATGCTAATTTATCTATTTTAATGATTATTTACTTAATATAGCATTTAACGCCTTTTCAAAACGGCTAACTGTACCGTCAATATCAGCCAATTTATCTAAACCAAACAATCCTAAACGAAATGTTTTAAAACTCTCAGGCTCACCACATTTTAATGGTACACCAGCAGCGATTTGTAAACCTTCTGCAATAAATGCACTGCCTTTATGAATATCATCACGTTCGGTATAACACACCACCACAGCAGGTGCTTGATAACCTTCTGCTGACACACTAACAAAACCTTTATCCGTCAAAAGCTTGCGAATTTTTTCACCCAATTGCCATTGGGCTTGGCGTAAATTTTCTAAACCAATCGCTTCTGCCTCTTTTAATGTATCACGAAATGCCAGCAAACTATCTGTTGGCATGGTAGCATGATAGGCATGACCACCGTTTTCATAGGCTCTCATGATGGTTAGCCATTGTTTTAAATCACAACTAAAACTTGTGGCTTCGGTGGTTTCAACACGTTTAACAGCGTTCTCACTCATCATCACCAATCCAGCACATGGCGTACTACTCCAGCCTTTTTGTGGTGCAGAAATCAACACATCAATACCCAATGCCTGCATATCTAACCATACACAACCTGATGCAATACAGTCAATTACCAATAAACCACCAACTTGATGCACCGCCTCGCTTAATTGTTTAATATAGTCATTTGGTAAAATCATACCTGAAGCTGTTTCAACGTGTGGAGCAAATACAATCGCTGGCTTTTCCGCCAAAATAGTAGCAACAGCCGTTTCAATCGCAATAGGAGCAAATGGCTGTTTATCACCGTTCGATTGTGCGGTCAAAACGGTTACATCTTGGCTAATATTGCCTTTTTCCAAAATTTGCGTCCAACGATAACTAAACCAACCATTACGAATAACCAGCACTTTTTGATTAGTCGCCAATTGACGAGCAACTGCCTCCATCGCAAATGTACCCGAACCTGACACAATTGCTACTGCATCTGCATGATAAACCGCTTTTAGGCTAGCTGATAAATCACGCATTACCTGTTGAAACTTTTGTGACATATGATTTAAGGCACGGTCAGTATAAACAACCGAATATTCTAATAACCCATCAGGGTCAATATCTGTGCGTAATGCAGGCATGACAACTCCTTAATTCTAATAAAATTTTACTAAAAAACCTTCATTATTATAACGTACAAATATATGATAGCAAATTTAATAGATAAATTAACGATAAATATGCACCGTCAAGGCATGAACTGGCGTTAAATATTCTTCTAGCAATGGTAAAATATCTGATGAAAAATCACTATTATCAGGTAAAAATAACTCATCAACGGCTAATAAAGCTACTCGCCGAATACCCTGATAACGCCCCCAATTTAGTAACAATGGTTGCAACTTTCGCAATGTATCTTCAATATAACTTAACTTGGGTGCATATTCTGCATAATTCGTCACCGCCATATCAACAATATATTTAGGTTTAAACAATGAACCTCCAACGCCAATACCTGCTAAATCACGTTGAGGCTGAAACAACATGATATCGCCAGTATGAAATTGAGCAGAACGGCAAGCATCTTGATAATTAGAATGATGGTCTGGAAACAGTGTCTGAGCTTTTAGTAACAACCGATGACGATGAATTCCTGATGTTGCAACAGGTAGAATTAGCCCTTGATAACGGTCTTGAAAAAGTGTTTTTTTATCTGCCAATTGCAACATTTTTTACCTACTATTGAGACTGTTTTTGTTGAGCTTCAAGCTGAGCAATTTGTTTTTCAAGCAATGCTATACGTTCTTCTTTTTTACTACTTAATTCATTCATCATTTTTAGCTGTTGTTCCATCAATGCCTCTTGCTCGGCAAGTTGTTTGCTTTGCTCTATTAACTTATCCATTTCTTCTTTGGCAATTGTGTCATTTTGTGGTAATTCTGTGGTCAAAATTTCCTCTGGTTTAATCGTGTTATTAGTTGCACTTGCATTATCTGGTGCAACACTTGGTGTTGTTGGGGTGGGTTCAGCAGGTACAGTCGTTGCACTTGCATTATCTGGTGCAGGTGGCACAGGGGCTGGAGCAGATGTCGGGGTAGGTTGTGGAGCTGGTGCAGTCGCAATCGGAGCTGATGGGGTAGGCTCAGGCGTACTTTCCTGCGATAAAAACCAAAATGCTAAAACAGCACCAACAATTAATACGGCTAAAGCTGGTATCAGCATTTTATTATTTTTTGCAAACGATAGTTTTTTACTATTTTGTCCAGCATTTGCATTAGATGATTTTGCAAAGATTGATGACGATGGATTACCCTGATTGGTTGGTTTTGTTTTTTTACTGGTGAAAAAATCTGTAAATTTTTTACCTGTCGTTGCCTGTGATGATTTTGTTAGACTTGGTTTATCTTTTTGGGATTTAGAGCCAGTTAATAAATCAGTCAATTTTGTATTTGATGCTTGATTGGTAATGATTGGCTCAACACCTGCTTTCTCCGCTTCAGTTTGCGTTTGTACAGATGATTGTTTATCTGAACTTTTATCAGCTTTTTTGAAAAAATCACTCAATTTTTTTGCAGGCTTTTTAGTTGATGATGTCAATAAATCTTTTGACTGCTTCTCAGATAAGCTGGTTTTTTCAGCAGTTTTTTTATCCGCTTTTTTAAACAAACTAAATAAACTTTTTTTGGCTTTAGCTTGGGCAGGTGATGTTGAACTGCCCGTTGCATTATTCGCTGGTTTTTTTACTTTTGCTTTGCCAAAACTAAAATCAAATAAACCTTTTTTCTTAGCAGGTTTTTGTTTGGGTGTTGATGTCGAGGCGGTTGTTGCAATGCCTGCACTTGCCAAACCTGTTGCTACAGTCGCTGTTGTTAATGCGATATCATCTAGTACAGGAATATCATCTGTGTCATTGTTGATTGATGTTGATTGACTCAGATTATCTGGAATAGATGTCGAAGTTTCAGGCTCCACTGCAATTGGTGTTTTCGCTAAATGTAAAAAAAAGTCAGCATTATTAGTATCTTTATCAAACGTATCATTGAATGTTTGAGCGGTTTCAAAATTTGTTGCAGATAAGCTGTTGTCTGAATGATTGGTAAAATCTGGCAAAGCTTGTGTTGGCAAGACAACGTCTTTACTGGTATCTAATTGTAATTCAACTGCCTCACTAGCAAAGTTAAAATTTTCCAAATCTTTTGACATATCAAGATTTTTACTATCAATATCAAAGTCAAAATCTAAAGTTTCAAGTTCTTTATCCAGAAATGAAGTATTGATAGCATGGTTATCTGTGTTTTGTGAAGGCACGGAAAAATTTTGAGTATTCGTGTCTAAATTAGCAGTTTGATTGTCTAATGGCTTCATCATGTAATTTTACTCATTTCAAAAGTTTGTGAGAATTTGACCTAGAAATGTTTAGTAATCATTTGCAATATTCAGTCCAATAGTAGCGTAAAGCAGATAAAAAATAAATTTTTTTAGGATTAAGTCAAATAATTATGGGTTAGAATGCAAAAAGATTATTTTTAAGAATATTTTACTGATGAAATATATACAATTATCGAGTTTATTTAAATACGACTGGCTGAATTTCGTCAATCATAGCATTATTGGTTTTAGGTAAGTCATTTGGCGTAGGACGGCGTTCTGTATGCCCACAAATAATACATTCGATATATTCATCAGCGATGGGTTCAAAAATTTGAATATGCACGATTTTATCCACATTTTCACATTTTGGACATTTTACACCTGCCAAAAATTGACGCTTTGGACGATTAGATTGGTAACGCATAATAATTCATTCCTATTATTGTATATTAACTAATGATTTTGTAAGCTAAGCTAATCTTAGCTTACAAAGTTGTATTATGTTAAAAGTTTTACCATGATTGGGTATTTTGATTATCGCTATCATCGCTTAACAATTCTTTATAAAAACCGCTATGACGTAATAACGCATCAATATTGGCTTCACGACCTCGAAACGCTTCAAAACTTACTTTGGCAGGTTGGCTACCGCCTTTGGCTAAAATTTGTTCACGAAATGTCCGACCTGTTTCGGGATTAAAAATACCTTCTTCTTCAAATTTACTAAACGCATCGGCTGACAACAACTCTGCCCATTTATATGAATAATAACCAGCTGCATATCCACCTGCAAAAATATGACTAAAACCATTGGCAAAACGATTATAATCGGTACTTGGTAAAATAGCGATGTCGGCTCGTACTTGGTCTAATAATTGTAAAATACCTTGATAATCTGGGGCAGGAACTTTGGCGTGCAACAATAAATCAAACAAGGCAAATTCTATTTGACGTAATGTCTGCATACCATTTTGAAAATTTTTTGCATTTAATAAGGCTTGTAATTTATCATTGGGCAAACTTTTTCCTGTTTCTACATGTGAACTGATTAATGCAATGCCTTCAGCGTGCCATGCCCAGTTTTCCATAAATTGACTAGGTAATTCAACGGCGTCCCATTCTACCCCATTTACACCAGCCACATCACTAATATTAATTTCTGTTAATAAATGATGTAATCCATGACCAAATTCATGAAATAATGTTAGCACTTCATCATGCGTCAATAAACTTGGTTTACCATTTAAAGCTGGACTAAAATTTGCCACCATAAAACAGACAGGTAACTGTTCATGACCACTTGGAGCATGATGATAACGTGCCTGAAAGCCACTCATCCAAGCACCGCCTCGTTTACCTTGACGAGCATATAAATCAAAATAAAAACCACCGATTAACTGATTATCTTCATTAAATATCTGATAAAAATGAACATCTTCATGCCAGCGTTGAGTTTTTTGAGTACAATCGACCACTTTTACCCCATATAAACGCTGAACAATTGAAAATAAACCTTCAATCACTTTTGGCAGTGGAAAATATGGACGAATTTCCTCTTGTGATAAACTAAATTTACGCTGTTTCACTTTTTCTGCTAAAAACGCTGTATCCCAAGGTTTAATCTCATCTATATCAAATGCCAAACCTTCGGTTTGTAATTGACGTAAATCCTGTTTGGCAAAAGGACGGGCTTTTTCTGCCAAATTGCGTAAAAACTTCTCAACCGTTGCGACATTATCTGCCATTTTAGTGGCTAAAGATAATTCAGCAAAATTAGCAAAACTTAATAATTCTGCCTTTTGTTGGCGTTTATATAAAATATTTGCCATAATATCAGCATTATTAAATTGTGGCTGTTCGCTACATTCTGATGCCCTCGTCACATAGGCACGATATAAGGTTTCACGCAAGTTACGGTCTTCGGCATATGTCATTATCGCAAGATAAACAGGAATGTCTAACGTTGCCACATATGGTGTTGGCAATGTGTTATCCATGTTTGATTTTTCCAGTTTATCTTGATAATGTTTACCCGCTTCTGCCAACATTGCTAAAGCCGTTTCTGGTAATCCTGATAACTGTTGTTCAGTTAATGGTAAAAAATAACTTTGTGTAGCATCTAATACGTTATCAGAAAATTTTGCTGATAAGCTTGCCAACTCGCTAACCAATTGGGCAAATTGTTGTTTTTTGTCATCAGCTAAGGCAATGCCTGACAGTTCAAAACTTTGTAATGCTAAAGTTAAGGCACGCTGGCGGGCAGGTTCGAGTTTATCAAAAAATTCTTTATCCTGAACAACTTGCTGATAACGACTAAATAAAATCGGGTGTTGCCCAACTTGAGTGCCATATGCTGACAATAATGGCAATAATTGATGATGTAATTCTCGAATATTTTCGGTACTATTAACACTGTTTAGATGAGACAATAAGCCCCAAGCTCTATCTAACGATTGATTAACATGGTCAAAAGCAATAATATCATTAATTGCCTGCTGACTAGTTTTTACAGATGGTTCATCGTTTAGCATATCTAAAAATGCTTGCCCATTTGCAAGAGCATCATCAAAAGTGGTTTTTAAACGTTCAATCGCAAGTTGATGAAACTCAACTAAATGTAATTTATGTAAAGATTGTTGATTTGATAATGGCATGACATCATTCCTAAAAAACATCTTAAAAAAAATTAACAGTGAAAAAATTGATTTTGTACTTTTTCTAAACTGGTTGCCCAATCTGGCACATTAGCACAACTGTCTGTGAGTGAGCCTTGCCATTGTTTAATATTACCTTTCATATTTATTAGACGAGATTGACTATCTAACGACATTAACTCAGGGTGATTTTGTAAAAAATTCAATGCTATCAATGCTGAATTTCTATCATTACACACTAATCCCATATCACAGCCCGCCGATAATGCAAACTCAATACGTTTACCTGCATCACCTGCGACATGAGCCGCTTGCATTGATAAATCATCAGAAAATAATACCCCATTAAATCCTAACTTTTGACGAATAATATCCTGTAGCCAAATTTTAGAAAAACCTGCTGGCTTATCATCAACTTGACTAAAAATGACATGAGCTGGCATTAACGCATCAAGTAAGGATAAATTTTTAATAAACGGTTGCATATCATAGTTAAAAATCGTGTCAAAATCTCTATCATCAACGGCATCAGCAATATGCGAATCAGGGGCGACCGACCCATGTCCTGGAAAATGTTTCCCCGTTGTTGCCATGCCTGCCTGTTTCATACCTCGCATAAACGCTGATGATAAACTAATAATCACTGATGGTTGTTGATGAAATGCCCTATCGCCAATCACTTGACTAATGCCATTGACATCTAACACAGGTGCAAAACTAAAATCAATGCCCACTGCTAAAACTTCTGTCGCCATCAAATAACCACAAGCAAACGCCAAATCTGTCGCTAATTCTGGCTGATTATCAAACACATCACCCAATCGCCCCATGGCAGGTAACGGCGAAAATCCTTGACGCAAACGAGCGACTCGCCCGCCCTCTTGATCAACCGCAATTAATAATTGCGGATTAATTGTCCGAATACTATCGGTTAATTCTCGCACTTGATTTGGTGTTGCCACATTTCTAGCAAATAAAATTACGCCACCAACTTCAGACTGGGCAAGTAATTGTTCATCATCATGGGTCAATTCTGTGCCTGCAACATCAAGCATTAACCCACCAATACGATGCTGAATATTATTTAAATAACTCATAAAAATACCTTTAAAATAACCAAATAAAAACTATTGTCGATTAACTCGGCTTGGTGATGGCAATAATGCTAAATCACTGACTCGACAAGGATTAATATCGATACCGCCTCGCCGTGTATACCAAGCCCGAACCATTAAACGATTTGGTGAAAATGCTAATATTAAATCATTAAAAATTTGCTCAACACATTGTTCATGAAAACCATTATGCTGACGAAAACTTAAGATATATTGAAGTAACCCTAATTTATCTAACAATGGACAATCTATTTGAATTTGTAATGTTGCCCAATCTGGTTGATTAGTTACTGGACAATTAGAACGTAATAAATGTGAATAATAAGTTTGCAATTTTACTTGATGATTGCTCATATCAAGCTGTAAAAACTGATTGTCTACATCTGTTGTTAAAGCAATCTTTTGTTTACTATTTTCTAAAACATTGTCCAGATATTCACCCTCAACGTTTTGTAAAGGCAGGGACTGAGCATCAGTAACAGAAAAAATTTCAACGCCAACTTGGGTTTGTAAACAATCAGATAAATCTTTCTCAATGGTTTTTATTAAATCTTGTGAATGATAAAATTCAGTAAAATTTAAACTATTTAAATAAAGCTTTAATGATTTTGACTCAATAATAAATGGTGAGTGTGCAGGTATTGTCAAACGAGCCATTGCTACTTGTGACACACCTTGCAGATTTAACCAAGAAATTTCAAAAGCTTGCCACCAATCAACCCCTAAACTTAGCTGATGTTCAGGTAAGGCAAGCTGACTACGTCCCAATTGTCGTGAAATTGGATATAAAATTTGTGGGCTATAGGTTTTGGGATAACTGGTTGTTTGCCCTAAAATGCCATGAAGACTCATAACGTTACCTAAGATAATGAATTGAGAGAATTTTAACACACTTTGTTTATGGTTTTGTTTTGGTTTGGTTTTGTTGTTAATCATTAATTTTTAATCATAAATATTCCAAATTATCTAAAAAAATGATAAAAATAATCATTATATTGTATATAATAAATAAATTTATGCAAATTGTTAATCAAACATATTAAAATTCATCTTAGCATTATTTTTCTTTGGTTAAAATTATCTGCATTCCATGCTAAACTAACCACTTGAAAGTTTTCAGTTAGTTTTTCATAGGAAAGCCCATGTTTAAAAATCTATCCATTCATCAATATGACCCAGAGCTTGCCAAAGCAATGGACAATGAATCTGCCCGTCAAGAAAGCCATATTGAATTAATCGCTTCAGAGAACTACTGTTCCCCTGCTGTTATGGAAGCTCAAGGTTCAGATTTAACCAATAAATATGCCGAAGGCTACCCAAATAAGCGTTATTATGGCGGTTGTGAATTTGTTGATGTGGTGGAACAGTTAGCAATTGACCGTGCTAAACAATTATTTGGTGCAGATTATGCCAATGTACAGCCTCATGCAGGCAGTCAGGCAAATAGTGCAGTATTTTTGGCATTATTACAAGCTGGCGATACTGTGTTAGGCATGAGCCTTGCTGATGGTGGGCATTTGACCCATGGTGCTCATGTCAATTTTTCTGGCATTAATTACAAAGCTGTTCAATACGGACTAAATAAAGAAACTGGTATTATTGATTATGATGAAGTTGAACGTTTAGCCAAAGAACATCAACCAAAAATGATTATTGCAGGTTTTTCTGCCTATAGCCAAATCGTAGATTGGCAACGTTTCCGTGATATCGCTGATAGCGTTGGTGCCTATTTCATGGTTGATATGGCACATGTTGCAGGGCTAGTCGCAGCTGGTGTCTATCCAAACCCTGTGCAAATTGCCGATGTCACCACAACGACAACCCACAAAACTTTACGAGGTCCACGTTCAGGATTAATCTTAGCCAAAGCCAATCCAGATATTGAGAAAAAACTTAACTCCGCTGTATTTCCTGGTAACCAAGGCGGACCATTAATGCACGCAATCGCTGGTAAAGCTATTTGTTTTAAAGAAGCTTTAAGCGATGATTTTAAAGTATATCAACAACAAGTCGTCAAAAATGCCAAAGCAATGGCAGAAGTGATTATCTCTCGTGGCTATGACATTGTATCAGGTGGCACAGAAAATCATTTAATGCTTATTAGCTTAATCAAACAAGGTCTAACAGGTAAAGAAGCTGATAAATGGCTAGGTGATGCTTATATCACAGTTAATAAAAATGCCGTACCAAATGACCCAAAATCGCCATTTGTGACTTCAGGCATTCGTATTGGTACACCTGCCGTTACAACTCGTGGCTTTAAAGAAGCAGAAGTTAAAGAATTAGCAGGCTGGATTTGTGATGTATTAGACAGTCGAGGCGATGAAAACGTCATTCGTGAAGTGCGTGAAAAAGTTAAAACTATCTGTGCCAAATTCCCAGTTTACGAAAAAAATCTATAACACTTACTAAGATTTTTTAGTTAAAACCAGTATTTAGCAAAAATGTTAAATACTGGTATGGTGAATTGCTTGTCTTGATAACCATTATCATCTAAACTGACAGTTTTATTTTGAAAATGTTTGATGATAACAATGTCTATGCCAAAAAACTCTCATATTGCAATTATTCTGGTCAATCTTGGCACGCCTGACGCTCCAACATCTACCGCCGTTCGCCAATATCTTCGCCAATTTTTATCTGACCCTCGAGTTATTGAAATTCCTAAATTCATTTGGGCTATCATTCTTAATCTATTTGTTTTGACCACTCGCCCAAAACGAGTTGCCCATGCTTATCAAAGTATTTGGCAAGATGACTCTCCCATTCGACAAATTACATTTGAACAAGTAGAGGCTTTACAATCACGACTGAATTTTCAAGGATTACAAGGCAAAGTTAGCGTTCATTCAGGCATGACATATGGAAATCCATCATTGATTAATATATTAAATAAATTAAATAATGATGGTGTTGAAACATTCATTATTTTACCACTATATCCACAATATTCCGCCACAACCACAGGTGCAGTTTTTGATGTCGTAGCCAAATGGGGAATGCAACAACGAAACTTACCAAGTATTAATTTTATTAAAGACTATTTTTCTCATGAATTATATATTCAAGCATTGGCAAATAAAATTCGTGAATTTCAAGCACAATATGGTCGCCCCGAAAAACTAATGTTTAGTTTTCATGGTATCCCCCGCCCATACGCTGATAAAGGCGACCCATACGCTGAGCGTTGTCGTCATACTGCAAAATTAGTCGCAACGCACTTAGGATTACATGACGATGAATGGATTTGTAGTTTTCAATCTCGATTTGGCAAGCAAGAGTGGGTAAAACCTTATACTGATGAAACTTTAATCTGTTGGGCAAAACAAGGCATTAAATCTGTTCAAGTGTTAAGTCCTGCCTTTTCGGCGGATTGTTTAGAAACTTTAGAAGAGTTAGCCGTAGAAAATCGAGAAAACTTTTTACAAGCAGGTGGTCAAAGTTATCATTATATTCCTGCTTTAAATGCTGACAGTGAACACATTGATTTATTAGAAAATTTAGTATCACCTTTTATTAATGCGTGGCAATCGATAGCTTAATTTATTAGATAACATTAGTTAGCCTAATCAATATCATTAGACTAACTATTATTTATATCTTTATTGAATACGAGAAAACGTATATTCTTCAATATCATCAGTCATCGATACCAATTCATTTAAAATCACTTTTACTTCTTTATTATCAATCCGAATAATCAATTTATCTTCAACACGATAGCCAAAACGAGCCATCATTAATGTCGTTTGTTGTTTGCCCGTTTCTGCTGAATGTGGAATAATTAATGCTGGCATAAACCGAGGTAAACGGGTGTCATGATTTAAAATTCTCACCCCACAAGGCACAATACCTTTACCAACCAAAGACACCGTCACTTCAATATCTAAATGGCAATGAATTGAATTATCTTCTAATAAATTTTGGGTGTGTGATTGTAATTCGTCCGCCATTGGGCGTTGTTTTAACGACTGCACTTGACCCAATTGCCAGCCCGTTTTTGTTTGATTATTTTTTAAAGAAATTGCAATCATCGAATTATTTTGAAACTGATTAACAGGACTATAACTGGCAATACGACTATTACCAATTTCTGTATTATCACTATCATACACAAATTGCCAAATCAACTTACGATAACGCCCAAAATGTCCCAATAAATTGGCATTCATTGGCTTTTTAAAGTTAGTTTCGGTGTGAATAATTGGACGCAAACGTTCAGGCAACAAATGACTTTGAATTAAATTTGATAAACTACTTCTTCCTGATAATAAATAATGAATATGATGAAAACCAAATACTACCTGACAATCTTCATTCATATCCTCAAATTCAATTGGCGGTTCTAACACTTGCTGTAAATTTTTTAATGTAAAATTTGCCAATCGAACTTTTGTCATATTGGTTTTTTCAGTAATCGGTGCCTGAATGAGTTGCGTTAATTTATGCACTAATGGCTGAATACTAATAAATAAACTTTGATTATTTGGGTCAAATGGATTAAACGTCACTTTAGCATGTAACAATCGAGGCGGTTCGCTACCTTGCAAATTCACATATAAAAATGGAGCATCTAATGGCTCACGAGAAATT
Organism: Moraxellaceae bacterium; assembly: GCA_041855445.1. GTDB lineage: Bacteria > Pseudomonadota > Gammaproteobacteria > Pseudomonadales > Moraxellaceae > Faucicola. The sequence continues at coordinate 30,114 of JBHAEG010000021.1, read as the reverse complement.
TTTAAAAATTTTATCCATTCAGCATTAATCTGACTAAGAGCAAGCAAATCATGACGGCGATAAGTATAAGGATTAACAATCTCTGACAACAAACACTGTAAATATAACGATTGAATAGTAAAATGGCGTTTTACTGACGGATTTGGGTCACGATAAGAAAACTCATGCCAATCACAATGATAAGCAAAGTTATAATAGATATTTAAATAATGCCAAACAACATGCGTATCTTGACGATAACCAATTTGTTTTTCAGTCAAAGCCTGTTTTAACAATGACACAATACTGTGTAAACAACGTTTTACAATATCATTTGGCGAAGCAGAAAATTTACCAAAACGGCGAAATAATCCCGACAAAGTAAACTGACTACCTGAATTGGTTTGTATCTGTTCTGAAAGACGTTTCCAAACACTATGATAAAAAATAATACTTAAATAACAAATAGATAATACTTTATCTAACGAACGTTGCTGAGTTTCATTCAAAAACCCTGCTTGATTCCAATAGGAAACATGTAATAAACTGACTAAATGTTGTCCAACACTTAATACTTCTTGCATTAATTCTAAACGTCTTTCCTCAGACATTTCAGCTATCATTAATTGATTGATAATATATTTTAATTCATGATACATATCATCTTCGGATAACTGGGCAAACTGTAAACGCCAAGTCGTTAAATATTCACCATTATTGCCAATCAAATTTAAATTGATAGGGCTTGTCTGAATTATTGTATCTTCTTGTAAATATTGATAAAGTTGCTGATCACTAATCATAGAAAACCTAAAACATCAATTTGAAATGATATAAGTCAAGTTAAAAAATAAATCTGCAATTAACATATCATAAGTATGTTACGAATTCTAATACAATATGTACAAGATGTTTCATTAAGTAGATGAAATTTGTTTTAGTAAGAAAACTCAATAATTCATGGAGCGAACAGATTAATAGGCGTTTTAAATGGCTGATTTGGTAATTCTCGAACTAATTTTGGCACTAAATATCCTGAACATTTTTCCATTAACTGCCAATACAACGCCACCGCTTGACTATCCTCAATATAAAAATGAGCCGAGCCTGCCACTTTATCTAAAACGTGCAAATAATACGGCAACACTTGAGCAGACCAAAGTTTTTCGCTAAGTTGAGCTAATATATCCGCATCATCATTAATATTTTTTAATAATACTGTTTGATTTAACAAAGTAATACCTGCCTGCCTTGCTCTTTGTAAATAATATGCCGTTTCATTATCAATTTCATTTGGGTGATTAGTATGTATGACCATCACAATATGACAACGGCTCGCCTGTAACCGCTCTAACAATGCTGTATCAAGGCGTTCAGGTATCACCACAGGGACACGGGTATGTAAACGAATGGTGTGGATTTGTGGAATATTTTCAATCTTATCTAAAATATCAAATAAACGCCGTTCACTAAGCGATAATGGGTCGCCCCCACTTAAAATAACTTCATGAACATCTGCATTCATCATAATATAATCTTGAATTTTTTGCCAATCATCACGATTTGGCATATTGTCTTGATAGTCAAAATGCTGACGAAAACAATAACGACAATGTACCATACACGCTCCTGTTACAGGGATTAATACCCTTGAGCGATATTTATGAATAATTCCTTTTTGTGGATTGGTGTTTTTTTCTTCTAATGGGTCTGTCACAAAACCTGTCACTTCGATAGTTTCAGCAAACGTTGGTAAAACTTGTAGTAATAATGGGTCTTGTGGATTTTTTTGTTGCATTTTGGCAATAAAACGCCGAGGTACTTTTAATGGAAATTGTCCCGTTTGTTGAGAAAAAGTTGATAATGGTAAATCTAAGGCAAGAGCTAACGCCTCAAAATTACTAATAATATCAGAAAAAGCGGTTTGCCAAGATTTTTGCGTTGCCAAATGTTGCGTCATGAATTGTTTTAATCAACCTGTCAATGAAGAAAAATATTTTGCTGATGTTTATTTTGCCCAAAAATGGGAAAAGTGCTATTATAGCGAAAATTTTTGATAATCTTAACTAGATTGTTTTTTGTAAGATACATAAAGGATATTTTATGGCAAGTTATTCTACTAACGAGTTTAAGGCAGGCTTAAAAGTAATGCTTGATGGCAATCCTTGCTCAATTTTAGAAAATGAATATGTAAAACCAGGTAAAGGCCAAGCATTTAATCGTGTTAAATTACGCAATTTAAAAACTGGTAAAGTGCTTGAGCAAACGTTCAAATCAGGCGATAGCTTAGAAGGTGCGGACGTTGTCGATACTGAAATGAATTATTTATATAATGATGGTGAATTTTGGCATTTTATGCACCCAGAAAGTTTTGAACAATTACAAGCAGATAAATCAGCGATGGGTGATGCTCCAAAATGGCTAAAAGATAACAGTAATGAATTATGTACATTGACATTATTTAATGGTGTACCATTAAGCGTTTCTGCTCCAAACTTTGTTGAATTAGTTATTACCGAAACTGACCCTGGCTTGCGTGGTGATACATCTGGTGGTGGTGGTAAACCTGCAACTTTAGAAACAGGAGCGGTAGTACGTGTACCATTATTTGTACAAACTGGCGAAAAAATCAAAGTTGATACACGCACAGGCGAATATTTATCACGTGTAAACTAAATTGTTTTGTAAACCATAAAACATTAAATTGAAGCAGGTAGTAAAGCATTTACTACCTGTTTTTTATTTAGTTATTTTATGTGTATGTTATTTATTAATATATTAAAGCCCAACAATTTGTTTAAAGGTGGTTTCATCATAATCTTGACTATGTGTGACAACCACCGACCCATCTTCCATATTAATATTGACAAATTTTACGCCTTTCACTGTTTCTATTTTCTTAATCAACTCTCGAGCAACTTCTTGATTAATGATTTGAATATCGTATTTCGTTTGTGGCATGGCTATTTTCCTTTAGTTTAGCTAATTTTAGTAAGTGAATATTTTTCATAATAATACAGCAATGAAAAGTGAGTTCATCTGATAAAATCGCAGTTTATCTAAATGATAATTAATTTATACATATTATATATTTTATACGTTTATGTATTTAATCGCTTCAGGTGTCCATCGGTTAATTAGCTGTTGAATGTGTGCCTGATGGCTAGGCTGAGTGATTAAATGACGTGCAAGCTTTTGAGCAATCATTAATAATGTTTCATCTCGTTGTAAATCTCCTATATAGTAGCCTATATTCCCTGTTTGGCGTTTTCCAAGTAATTCTCCTGCCCCTCGTAACTCAAGGTCTTTTTGAGCAATGACAAATCCGTCAGTACTATTTTCTAATACGTTTAATCGTTCAATGCCAATATCTGATAATGGCGTTTGATAAAGTAAAACACAAAAACTTTTTTCTGAACCTCGCCCAACTCGCCCACGCAATTGATGTAGTTGAGATAATCCTAGCCGTTCAGCATTTTCAATCACCATCAATGAGGCATTAGGCACATCAACGCCTACTTCTATCACCGTTGTAGCGATTAATAATGATATTTTTCCTGCCTTAAAATCTTGCATCATTTGTTGTTTTTGTGAAGGCTTCATTTTACCATGAACGAGTCCAATTTGAATGGTTAATCGACTGGATAAATCATTAAATGTTTCTTCAGCGGACTGAACATCAAGGGTTGTCGTTTCTTCAACCAAAGGACAGACCCAATACGCTTGCTTTCCTTGTTGGCAATTGACAGCGATACGTTCTATGACGGCATCTCGGCGGTCACGACTAATCGCAACTGTCGTAATAGGGGTACGATTGGGCGGAAGTTCATCAATAATTGACGTATCCATGTCACCAAAGACACTCATGGCAAGGGTACGAGGGATTGGCGTTGCTGTCATAATTAATTGATGAGGCGTGGTATGTGCTAAGCCTTTATCTACCAATGCCATACGTTGTTCTACGCCAAATCGATGTTGCTCATCAATAATGACTAAACCTAATTTAGCAAAATTGACATTTTCTTGAAATAACGCATGAGTACCAACAATGATTTGTACTTGATTTTCTTGAATAGCAATTAATGCTTTTTCTCGTTCTTTTGCGGTCTGTTTACCAACGAGCCAACCCACACCAATGTTTAACGGCTTAAACCACTGTTGAAAATTAATATAATGTTGCTCTGCTAAAATTTCGGTCGGTGCCATAATTGCCACTTGCCAGCCACTATCTAACGCATAACACGCTGATAATCCAGCAACTAACGTTTTTCCAGAACCAACATCACCTTGTATTAACCGCAACATTGGCACAGAGCTTGATAAATCTTTAACAATTTCATGAACAACTCGTTGTTGGGCATTGGTCGGAGAAAATGGTAAATTTCTTAATAACTGTTCAGCTAAAGGGCTTTGTGAGTCACAACGTGGGGCTTTGTGCTGGTGTAATTGTTGTTTACGATATAATAAACTCAGCTGATTGGCGGTCATTTCTTCAATGATTAATCGCTGACAAGTCGTATGACTACGATTTTTTAGTGCATCTAATAACGCTTGCTGTTGTTGGATATTAGTGTAAATTGGCGGTTGATGAATAAAACTAATCGCTTCAATAAAGCCAAATTCTGCAAATGGATTTTTAACAGCTTTAAGCTGTGGAAATTGTTTACTGATGGTTGTGATAGCATTTTGCCAGTCATTATCCGTCACAATATTGACTAAAGAGGTTTGATGCTGAGTAACTACACTAATTGCTTGTTTGATTAAGCTACGAATTTTATTTTGATGCAATCCTTTAACACTTGGATAAATCGGAATGAGTGCAGGATTAGAAAAAGGCTGATTTGCTGTGACGATTTCATATTCAGGGTGAGCAATCTGAGTGCCATATTGGTTGATAATCACTTCACCAAAAATTCGCAACATTGTTCCTACTTGCATCGTTTGTACTAAGCCACGATACACATTGAAAAATCGTAAAATAATTTGCCCTGTATGGTCTTTGACAATGACACTCATGCCTGATTTTTTATTATCAACATAGCTAATCACCCCTTGCAATAAACACGATTGCCCATGTGCTACCATATTCATTGGCACAATTCGACTACGGTCTTGATAATCTTTGGGTAAATGTAACAATAAATCAAATAACCGCTCTATTTCCAATTGTTGAAGCTGTTCTGCAATTTTACTACCGACACCCGACAAAGCTGTCACTGGATAATTAAAAACATCTGGCAAATTTGTTGCATTTATCATCATGAATGTAACACTTTAATAAGTTAGTTGATTTTATTGATATTATGCCATTTTTTACTAAAAATAAATGCTAAAATTCATTTATTCATTATTTGATGGAATAAGTCATGCGTTTTATATCATATTTTACAGTGATGATGAGTAGTATCGTGATAACAGGCTGTAGCACAACAGCAACTTCTCAATCTTCTACTATCCAAAATACTCAACCAACCCCACGACCACAAATTGCTCTAGTCTTAGGCGGTGGCGGTGCAAAAGGTTTTGCTCATGTTGGCGTTATCAAGGCGTTGGAAGCAAATGGTATTAAGCCTCATATCATCACTGGTACAAGCTCTGGGAGTTTAGTTGGGAGCTTATATGCCAGCGGAAAAACCCCTGAACAATTAGAACTCATTGCAACATCAGTCACAAATGACGAGTTATTAGATGTTACTATTAGTAAACAAGGGTTTATCGAAGGTATTAAATTAAGAAATTGGATAAACAGTCAAGTCAATGGGAAAAAAATTGAACAACTACCGATAAAATTCGCCTGTGTTGCCACTGATTTAACAAACAATGAAAAGGTCGTATTTGATAAAGGCGATACGGGACTTGCGGTTCAGGCATCTAGCAGTATTCGCAACATCTTTATTCCTCCACGAATTAACAATCGGCGATATGCAGATGGTGGACTAACCAGCCTTGTACCTGTACAAACAGCAAAAAATATGGGAGCGGATATTGTCATTGCCGTTGATGTTTCGTCACCTGCAAAAAATCAAACAAATTTAGATTTTTGGGCGTTATTAGATAAAAATTTTAATGCCTTCCCAAAAAACCAACAAGCAGAACTGAAGTTAGCCGATGTGATAATCAAGCCTGAAGTTGGGCATATTGGTACAACTAACATGGTGCATCGAGAAGAAACTATTGAAATGGGAGAAAAGGCAACGTCAGCAAAAATTGCGGAAATTAAACAAAAAATTATTGATTTTCAAAAAACACAATCTTTGCCAACGTCATCAACTAAATGATAGATAATTCAGGCACAGTTATTTCACTTTGACACGATATTTCACCAGTGCAACTTCGTTCAAGCCCAGACCTTTTACCTCCCATTGAATAGCTTTGTAATATTTTAATGGCAACTCTTGGGAAACACCGCCAATTTGCACACGAATTGGCATATAATGAAACGCTTTGCCATCGATGCTACCTTGTGGGTGTATTGGTGAAATATCCACTAAATTCAGCAATTCCATATTGTCTGGAATGCTAAAAGTAACTTTCATATTACGAATGCGTTCAGGGCTATTATTGGTAATATAGCCATGATATTCAAGAATATTACCTGTTTCAAGCTTGGTTTGTGCATTGACTGGCTGTAAAACTTCTTGACCTTGAGCATTTTTTGCTACAATAGATGCCGTAATTTGACTACGAATTTTTTCATCAACAGTCGCAGTGGCGTTGATAGCTTGACTCACATCAACCGCTGGCAGTACCGCAACTGCACTACCTGTAACTGCGAACATCAATAAACTTGCTTGTGCAATTTTTCCAGTGAAAAGATTTGTCATCAGAAGATACTCCGTAAAATTGCTTAGAATAGCAAACTTCATTTTCACAGACATTAACAACTTGTGTTGATTATGTAGTTTTTTCACAATGCCTATTTATCAATGGGCTTTATCCCAATTTTCACCAATACCAACATCAACCACCAATGGCACTGCAAAATCTACCTGCCAGCCTTTTTGTTTGGCAGTATGTGTTAAAACTTGTTGCATCGCTGTTTTAATCAGCTGAGCGATTGGCTCGACTTGTTCACTATCTACCTCAAACACTAGCTCATCATGGACTTGTAACAACATTTTTGCCGACTGTTTAGGTAAAATCTCATCAACAGCAATCATCGCAAGTTTGATAATATCGGATGCACTGCCTTGTAATGGTGCATTGATGGCTGCCCGCTCACTTGCCTGCCTAATCATTCGATTACTATTATGCAAATCTGGAGTATGCAGTTTTCGTCCCAAAATCGTTTCAACATAACCTTGTTCATAAGCAACTTTCCGAATATTTTGCATATAATTTTTTACATTCGGATATTTAGAAAAATATTGTTGAATATATTGTTGAGCTTCTTCCTTAGACAGTTGTAATTGTTTTGCCAAGCCAAACTCACTCATACCATATAACAAACCAAAATTAATTGCTTTTGCCCGTCTACGCTCTTCAGTAGTCACTTGGTCAAAAGGCTTTGCTAACACCTCGCTGGCAGTCGCTCGATGAATATCATGCCCTTGATTAAACGCCTCAATTAATATTGGGTCTTTAGCAAAATGAGCCATCAAGCGTAACTCAATTTGTGAATAATCTGCTGACATAATCACTCGCCCTGCTGGTGCAATAAATGCCTGACGAATTAATCGACCTGTTTTACTACGAATAGGAATATTTTGTAAATTTGGCTCAACAGAAGATAGCCTACCTGTACTGGTCAAAGCCTGATGATAACTGGTATGTACCCGATTATTCACATCAGCGACTTGATTTAATGCATCAGTATAAGTACTTTTTAGTTTTGATAAACTACGATATTCTAAAATAGTATCAATAATTTCATGATTAATTTTCGCTAAAACCATTTCACTGGTCGAATACTGCCCAGTTTTGGTTTTTTTACCACCATCTAATTTTAATTTTTCAAATAAAATTTCGCCAAGCTGTTTTGGGCTGGCAAGATTAAACACCTCGCCTGCCTGCTGGTGAGCAAGTTGTTCTAATTGTTGAATTTGTTCATCAAATTGTACAGATAATTCCGTTAAAAATTCACGTTGAATTAATATGCCATCATTCTCCATTTGAGTTAAAATTTGAGCAATAGGAATTTCTAATTCATGTAATAATTTTTTATCATTTTCATTCAGTTTATCTTTAAAATAATCAAATAATTGAAAGGTAATATCTGCATCTTCACAGGCATAATCACTGGCAATATTTATTGATACTTTATCAAAACTAATTTGTTTTGCCCCTTTGCCAGCTACTGTTTCAAAAGTAATCGTTGATTTATTTAAATAATATTGAGCTAAACTATCCATACTATGTGAGGTAGCAACTGTATTCCAGACATAGCTTGCTAACATGGTATCCATCGCCCAGTTCTTCGCAGAAATATTTAAATTTATATCATATTTTTTTAGAATATGGGCATCATACTTTAAATGTTGTCCAATTTTTCCAATGTGTTGATTTTCCAAAATGGGTTTTAATTTTTGCAACACCATCTCTAATGGCAATTGATTAGGTAACAATTGTCCAAAATCATCAACATGAGCCAGCGGAATATAAAACGCCTGCTCTGCCTGCAATGCAAATGCCAATCCAACTAAACTTGCTCTTTGCCAATTTAACGAAGTCGTTTCAGTATCAATCACAAAATAACGAGCGTTTTGCAATTGTAAAATTAGCTGGTCAAACTCTGCTATTTCTTGAATGGTTCGCCATTGCTTTACTAAAGGCGTTTTAACGGTTTGGTTATCGTTTTGCTGATTAGCTTGAGTGTGATTATTGATATTTTTATCATCAAAAGTGTGATTAAGCGTTGCTGGCTTATTCTGTACTTCAGAAAAATTTTTAGAAAATAATTTAACATTTGCAGGGTGATTTGGGTGAGAGAGCGATGCTAATTCAGCTTTAAACTCCAATTCACTAAATAATGCTTTTTGTTCAGTAAAAAATGCAGTCGGGTCGGTATTGATTTGAAAATCTTGCCAATTCGTCACAATATCTACATCTGTAACGATGGTTGCCAGCTTACGATTTAATGGGATTTCATGTTGATTTTCTTCAAGGTTTTGTTTAAGCTTACCTTTTAGTTTATCTAAATTTTGTAATAAATTATCAATACTATCAAATTCATTTAATAGTTGTTTAGCTTTGACTTTACCAATACCAGTAATACCTTTAATCCCATCGGAGCTATCACCCATTAAAGTCAAAAAATCAATCATTTGCCGAGGCTCAATACCAAATTTTTCCTGCACACCTGCCACATCAGTGATTTTTCCAGTAAAGCTGTCTTCTAAAATAATTGCCTTATTCACCAGCTGACACATATCTTTATCACCTGTCGAGATGACAACATGATGTCCTGCAAGGCAGGCTTTATGAGCCAATGTGCCAATAATATCATCAGCTTCCCAACCATCAATCATTATCAGTGGAATACCTAACACTTTGATTAATTGATGAATATAGGGAATTTGTTGAGCCAGTTCATTTGGCATTTCAGGACGATTGGCTTTATAAAACTCAGATAATTCATGGCGAAACGTTGGTTCTTTGGTATCAAATGCAACGACCATATGGGTAGGCTGATAGCGATTTATTAGTTTTTTTAACGCATTGAGTGTGCCTCGTATTGCATTAGTATGCAAACCTTTAGTGGTGGTCATGGTGGGTAAAGCATGAAATGTACGAAATAAATAATAAGAACCATCAACCAAAATAAAAGGCGGTTGTTGTTGGTCAATATATTGAATATCTAATAAAGCGGTTGGGGTCATGGTCATCAAACTTTTACTAAAAGTTGTATTATAACGTGTTTTTATGTTAATTTTTGCGTGGGCTGTGTTAGACATTTATTCATTAATCTGTACTATCAAGCATAACCCGCTCTTGAATTCTACAAAAAAACACTCATTATAAAGATACGTTAATTTTTACACAAACCCATAAATACTAACTAAAAATTTAGTTTATGATTACTTTGATAATGACGATGACGTTTTAAGGATAATATATGCAAGAACTTACTCCACCACAACCAACGACACCAGCTATTACATTAGAACCGCCTGCGCCCGTTACAGCTGTGCCTCAAGACGAAGCTGATAAAATGGTTCGACTTGACCAAACTAAAGTACCAGAACTTGATGCAAAAGTTAATGAGTTTATATTATCAGTGCTAAGTAATCCTGTGAATACCCCTTTATTTGATGAAAAAGTCAATAAAATCCATCAGCTTGGTAATGCAGAAATTCGAGCATCTGCCCAAATGTCAAATCGAATGCTTGAGCGTCCTGCCAAAAGTGTCGATAGAACTTTATTTGATGGCTCACCGATTGCTAAATCTTTGACAGAATTGCGAGGTGTGATAGAAGACCTTGACCCAAGTAAGCAAGGAATGATGTCCAGCCCTCGTAAACTATTTGGCATCATTCCAATGGGCAAAAAGACACAAGACTATTTTCGCCGTTATGAGTCATCACAAAGTCATATTAATGCCATTATTGAAAGCTTATACAATGGCAAAGATGAATTATTAAAAGACAATGCCGTCATTGAGCAAGAAAAAGTCAATATGTGGGCATTAATGCAGTCATTGCGTCAATATATCTACGTTGGTAAAAAAATCGATGAAAGTCTTGAGGCAAAAATTTATGAACTTGAGGCAACCGACCCAGAAAAAGCCCGTATTATCAAAGAAGAAATGTTATTTTATGTTCGACAAAAAAATACAGACTTTTTAACCCAATTAGCAGTAAATATTCAAGGTTATCTTGCTTTGGATATGATACGCAAAAATAATCTTGAACTCATTAAAGGCGTTGATAGAGCCACAACTACCACTGTTTCAGCGTTACGCACCGCAGTTATGGTCGCTCAGGCGTTGAACAATCAAAAGTTAGTACTTGACCAAATCAACGCATTAAATAAAACCACAGGCAGTTTGATTGAAGCGACTTCAGCCATGTTAAAACGCCAATCTATCGAAATCCATGAACAAGCCAGTAATAGCACAATTGAATTAGAAAAATTACAAAAAGCATTTAATAACATTTATGAAACGATGGATACGATTGATAACTTTAAGGTCAAAGCCTTGGATAATATGAAACAAACGGTGAATATTTTGACCCAAGAAGTTGATAAGGCTCAACTCTATTTAGATAAAGCGAACCAAAAAACTGCATTAGAAATGTCAAAAAATTTGAGTATTGAGCAAAAAACACTAGGTGAAGTTAAGATTTGATACAATAAACTACTTTGACAATCTGTTATGATGTGTTAAAACTAATCAATATACTTGGTTAGTTTTATTTTTCTAAATGAATTTTTTACGCAAAAGACGATAACTATGAAGCAATGGCAAGACCCAAACGCAATTGAAGAAGCCCAAAAATACGACAATCCTATTCCTAGTCGTACCTTAATTTTACAAACTTTGACCTCTCAGCCCAAAATTACTCAAAAACAACTTGCTGAAATTTTTAATATTACAGATGAACAACAATTTGACGCATTAGGACATCGTTTAAAAGCAATGGTTCGAGATGGTGAAATTTTACGCTTTGGCACGCCAAAAGTTTATCAACCTGTCCCAAAAAATCCAGAAGTGATTGGCACTATTTCTGCTCATGCCAAAGGCTATGGATTTGTTATACTTGAAGATATGCCCGATTTATATTTACCAGATACCGAAATGCGTTGGGTATTTCATGGTGATACAGTCAAAGCCACTGCCACCACCACTGACCAACGTGGACGTATGAACGGGCGAATTTTACAAGTTATTCAACATGCCCACCCGCAATATATTGGTAAACTTAACAAAGATGATGAAGGCTACTTTGTAGAATTAACCAGCCCAAATGCTCATCAACCTATCACGGTCACTGATGATAATGTCAATGATATGCAAATTAAACTGGGCGACCCTGTCAAAGTTGATATCATTGATTACCCCAATCAACATGAATTTGCTACAGGAAAAATCGTTGAAAGTTTAACTAACGACAATGACCGAGAATTAATTATTAAAACCACATTGCTAAATTATGATATTCCACATGAATTTAGCCAATCAGCCTTAGAACAAGCCAATCGCTATCAAGAGCCAACTGCTAAAGATTTTCAAGGAAGAATTGACTTACGAGAATTGCCATTAGTAACAATTGACGGTGAAGACTCTCGAGATTTCGATGATGCAGTGTATGCCGAAAAACGGCGGGGTGGCGGTTATCGATTAGTTGTCGCAATTGCCGATGTTAGCCATTATGTGACTGCTAATTCTCCTTTAGACCAAGAGGCCTATCAACGAGGTACTTCGGTTTATTTTCCGCATTTTGTGGTACCCATGTTACCTGAAGTGTTATCAAACGGATTATGTTCACTCAATCCACATATTGACCGTTTGTGTATGGTGGCAGATATGCTAATTTCTCGGGCAGGCAGGGTGACAAGTTATGAATTTTATCCAAGTGTGATGCACTCACAAGCCCGTTTAACTTATAATCAAGTCAATGACTATTTTGCACAACAACAAGGCGAAACCCCAAAAAATCCAATTCCAGATAGCCTCAGTCAAAACAAAGCTGTTAAAAAATCTATTGATGTGTTGTATGACTTATATCAGCTGATGGCAAAAAAACGAGAAGAACGCTATGCAATGGAATTTGAAACCACAGAAACCTATATTAAATTTGATGAAACAGGCAACATTAGCGAGATTATCCCAAGAACTCGGGGAATTTCTCACAAATTAATCGAAGAATGTATGTTATTAGCCAATACTTGTACAGCAAATTTTGCCTTAAAACATGATTTACCTGTACTGTATCGCAATCATGATGCCCCTGATGCTGAACGTACGACTAAAGTTAGCGAGTTTGTTAAACATTTAGGTTTAGATTTTCCACAAGAAAACCCAACGCAAGCCGATTATCAACGAATTATTGAGGCGACTCGTGACCGTCCCGATGTATTAAGTATTCATAGCATGTTGTTACGTTCAATGATGCAAGCAAACTATTCACCAACAAATATCGGACATTTTGGCTTAGCATATGAAGAATATAGTCATTTTACTTCGCCAATTCGCCGTTATCCTGATTTAATGCTACATCGAGCAATCAAGGCTAAAGTCACTCATCAAAAATTGCCCGTCATGGATTGGAATTTAGAACAGGCAGGCGAACAAACGTCAATGACTGAACGCCGAGCCGATGAAGCCTCTCGCTTTGTTGAACAGTGGCTTAAGTGTCATTATATGCAACATCATATTGGTGAACAGTTTCTTGCTACCGTCACCACCGTCACCAATTTTGGACTATTTGTGACTTTGACTGATTTATTTATTGATGGCTTAATTCACATTTCTAATCTTGGCTTTGATTATTATACATACAATGATGAAGCTCAACAATTAGTTGGTGAAAACTCTGGTGAGCTATTTGGTTTGGGCGATACATTAAAAGTTAAAGTCGCTGGGGTAAACATGGATACACAACAAATCGATTTTGACTTTGTTGCCCAAGTCAATAAAAGTAAAATAAACCAACGAGGCAAACGCAGAAAAAATAAAAATTTATGAATGATAGATAAAAAAACAGTGAGCTAAGTTAGCTTAGCCCACTGATGATATTATGATTATAATGTTTTTGTTAAAACTTTAGAATTACGACTGCTATCATAGTTCGCAAATCGTTCTTTTGGTAACTCTTCAGCAGGTACTTCTTGAAAGCCTTGTTCAATAAACCAATGAGCAGTACGAGTGGTTAAAACAAACAATGTTTGAATACCATGACTACGGGCTTGTTGCTCTAAAAATGCAATCAAATCTGCTCCGCGATTGCCTTTACGATAATTTGGGTGAACTGCTACGCAAGCGACTTCTGCTGATTTTTCAGTCAATGGATAAAGTGCAGCACAGCCTAAAATCATACCGTCACGTTCAATAACACTAAATAGTTCTATTTCATTTTCTAAACGTTCACGAGAACGGCGAACTAAAATCCCTTGTTCTTCAAGTGGTGTCAATAATTCAATCAAGCCAACAATATCATCTATATCAGCACGGCGAATTTCCTCATAAGGGTCATGACTAATTAATGTACCTGAGCCATCACGAGTAAATAATTCTTCTAATAATGCACCATCTTTTGCATAAGAAATAATATGGGTGCGGTGAATACCATTGCGACAAGCTTCGCTGGCTGCTTTTAAGAAACGTAACACCTCTTTATCTTGAGGCTTATCCCGTAAAAATCTATCAACTTCATGCGGTATCATTTCTTTTAATAAATGGTCATTATCATTATTAATGCCTGACTGCTCCCCTAAGAAAATCAATTTATCTGCTTTTAATGCAATCGCCGTTTGTAAAGCGACTTCTTCTGCCAATAAATTAAATACCTCACCTGTTGCAGAATAGCCCATCGACCCTAAAATGACCACATGGTCATGAATAAGATTGTTACGAATGGCTTCAGCATCAATGGCTCGTACTTCGCCAGTAAATTGATAATCAACGCCATTACGAATGCCATATGGGCGAGCAGTAACAAAGTTACCCGAAATTGCGTCAATGCGTGAACCATACATGGGCGAGTTAGCAAGCCCCATAGATAGTTGGGCTTCAATTTGTAAACGAATTGAACCAACCGCCTCTAAAATATAAGGTAAAGCAGATTTTGGCGTGATACGCACATTATCATGAATAGGGGTTTCTATATGATTTTCGGCAAGATTATCATCGATTTGCGGTCTTGCTCCATGAACTAATACTAATTTAATACCTAAACTGTGCAATAAAGCAAAATCATGAATTAAATGGCTAAAGTTTTCATGTTTGACAGCTTCCCCACTAAACATGATGACAAACGTTTTACCTCGATGCGTATTAATGTATGGGGCAGAGTTACGAAACCAATGGACGTATGAAGGTTGTATGGTTTGATTTGGGGTTTCGGTGACAGCGTGATATTGTGGAATTGTATTCATTGGCTCGTTCATTGTCCTTTTACTCATTGGCATTATTGATAAAAATGTTACAATAACAAATCTTAGCAAATTTGACTAGGGGTGATGATTATGGTTTCACGAAAAAATCGCCTTATTATCATTTATCAGACGATTTTTCTTATGATGTTTAAACAAATATATGCACAGTTTAACTTAACCATGCCAATTTTAGTGAAAAACCAATAAGCCATGGTGTCACTATTACCGCAAAAATACTACCTGCAAATAGCAACGCCAATACGGGTAATCCATTCATACCTGTCGCAAACAAATCCACTGCACCTGTTGCAAAAATTAATACAGGCAACTGCATTGGCAATGCAATCAATGGCACTAATACCGCCCCATTTTTTAACGACAATGTCAAACTACTTGCAATCGCTGACAACATCAACAACAATGGACTGCCAACCACAATCGACACCGCCAAAATCCCTGCCTCAAACCAAGACAACCCAAACAATGGCACTGCCAAAAACGACAACACTGCCACTAATCCTGCACTAGTTAGCCAATGCACCATCAACCGCACCAACACCCATAATGGTAAAGATGCTCTTGCAACCACTAACTGAGCCAGCGTCCCATTATCCAACGCAGGACGAAACAGCCCATCGATACCAATCACCAATGACAATAACCCTGCAATCCATACCGCAGGCACACCCAGCTGATGCAATAATTTTGGCTCTGTCCCTATTGCCAATGGGAATAAGGTAATAATAATCAAAAACAATACCAATGGGTATAGCCATTGAACTTTATTTTGTTGTTTAATCAGCCATTCCCTCTGCCACAATGCCAAAAATCCAATGGTTTGTAGGTTTAACTCATCTTTAACTTTTTGCATATATGCCCCTACAACATAAAATCTGTCAAATCTAAAGTCATATTTGCCACCGCAACAGGCTGATGACTAGTCATTAATACCGTACCACCTTGACTTGCATAGTCAGCCAACATGATTTCAATTTTTTTTACCATATTAACATCTAATGCCGTTAAAGGCTCATCTAATAGCCAAAATGGCACAGCTTTAGAAAACCATAATCGAGCCAAACCTACTCGCCTTGTTTGTCCTGCTGACAACTGATAACACGCAATATCTTCATAACCTGATAAACCCACCCAAGCCAATGCCTCAGCTAAACTTTCTGCACTCGGTGACATACCATATAACGCTAATAAAAAACGTAAATTTTGAGCAACGGTCAGTTGTAAATGAATACCCACTTGATGAGCGATATAAATTGGTTGTATAGGTAAACCTGCCTGCCCTTGCCAAACAACCTTGCCATTAATAATCGGCAATAATCCTGCTAACTGCATCAAAAACGTGGTTTTACCTGTGCCATTCTCCCCAATCAAATGGCAAATATCTCCTTGTTTTAGCGAAAAATTCACATCAGCACACAACACAAAATCACCACGTTGAACATCAACCGCTTGGCACTGAAGCACAAAATTTTGAGAAACAGAATGACTAACTGACATTGTACGATACTATCAATAATAAAATTTACCTATTATAAACGATTAGTAGTAAACCAGTAGCTATCAATCCAAAAATTTGTTAAGATAAAAAATTACCCAAGTAAAGCATTAACACAGATTAAAATAATATGGCAAAAACAATTTTTAAAATTTTTCGCAAAATCAAACAAATTTTATTAAAAGATACAAGGTCACAACAAACAAATGTATCGACAGACCAAGACACAGTTTTAACCGACCATGTCAATGATGCTGAAAATCAATCGACACCAACAATGGTACGAAAGTTAAAACATTTATTAGAACAAAATGATTATCGTTTTGTATATCATCACCCAACAGAAACTAAAGAAAATTTCGTGCATCATATTACGA
The DNA here is from genome assembly GCA_041855445.1 of Moraxellaceae bacterium. Classification (GTDB taxonomy): domain Bacteria; phylum Pseudomonadota; class Gammaproteobacteria; order Pseudomonadales; family Moraxellaceae; genus Faucicola. The sequence continues at coordinate 13,209 of JBHAEG010000021.1, read as the reverse complement.
TGCAAATGTCGGATAAAGACAGGGATTGGGCGTGTTTAATACGTTTTCTTGATAATAAACAATTATTGGTAGTATATAGTATTTTTCCATTTCATGTACCAGAAAGTCACCGCAGTGATATGATAGCTGTGATTACACATATTAATTATGATTTGATATTGGGCAATTTAGAAATGGATTTACAAGATGGCGAATTACGATTTAAAACCTCAATAGACATTGAAGTCACTGGATTAAACCAACAAGTGCTATCTTATTTATTACAAAGTAATTTTTCTATTTTTTCGCAGTTGTTTGATACTTTATCAAGCGTCATAGAAAAAGACCAACCCGCAGAAACTATCTCACAGGCAATTAATGCGTTGTTATATCATGAACAAGAAAAAGCATTTTATGTCATGAGTGAAAAAATTCAGTAATTCTGCTAAAGATGTCAAGACCATAAAATTATGGTGTTCTGGCTAATCTAACAAAGAATTTATAATTATTTTCTGCTTTAGTATTATAGCCATGTCCTGTATCAAAATAAATGACCCGATAATATCCTTTTTGACTAGAGCTTGATGTCCAATAGCCACTTTTATCATGAGCTGGCGTATTGGGAAATTTTTTTAAATCAATGGTTGGTTTTGTACTATTATCATAACAACGTTGATTACTAACATCATATGTTTTACTACATTGAACAATATATAACATTTCTGTGTTGCTAGGTAATCGCCAATTATAATAACCTGCATAGCCTTTTTTGTTTACATTGTTGATAATACGCTTTACCTCTGCATAAGTATAAGCTTGTGGCTCACCTTGACATTGATTATCAACAAACTCCTGCCCAATACTACACCGCATCCATTGTGTACGATGAACAGACACTACTGGTTCAGAATAACGTTCTTCATTTGTAGCTGACTCATTAGATTGGCTTAATGCCTGTTCTTTTGCCTTACGTTTGTTATCCATTAATCTATCGACTAATCCTTGTGGTACTTGTATTGTTTCATCAACTTGTAAATATTCTAAATTTTTAGTAATAAAACCCCCTGCAAACTCCTCAGCTATTTTCAAATCATGATTACCATTTAAATGCCAAACTTTTAACATGGGTAAACTGCCATGATAATTCATTTTTTTTAACTGATTATCACTTAAATCTAACTCCATAATATTGGCTGGAATATATAGCATGATATCTTTATCAGATAATGATGTATTTGATAAATTTAGATATTTTAATTGAGTTAATTGCTCTAAACCCAATTCTGTAATGTCCGAGCCAATATCATTGCCCGATAAATTTAAACTTTGTAAATGTGGTAAAAAATGTAAGTTTGCTGGCACAAATTGCGATTTTTCAGAACGTACTACGCTTAAATCTAAAACCCTAACACCTTGAATTTTCTTTAAAAAATTAAACCATTTCATAAAGTTTTCTTGACTTTCTTGATAGTCATCTTCAATAAATAGCCGATTATTTGATAAATTTACAATTTCTAAAGGAGCATTTGGAATATTATCAAGACTGTCAAACGTTATTTGAGCATTTGCTAAATCAAGTTTTTTAAGATTAGTAAATTTATTTAACCAAACAGGCAATTCGTGAAGTTCTTGACCATTAAAATTTAAAATAGTAGCGGTTTTTAGTTTTTGTGGGGTTATATTCTTGGGAATTTGATAACTGTTACTATCGCCTTCAAAAGCAACTTTTACGCCCATTTGACGCATAATATTTATGTCATCTATTGTCAATAAATCTTCTTGAGGTAACGATGCCACCACATCAATTTCAGCAAGACTGCTTTCTGGGCGTTTTTTCCGAATGTCATATTCATCGGAAAAGTAGGAACAGCCAGAAATAAACATGAATAACATGGGTATAATTGTTTTGCCAATCTGTTGCATCATCATAAAACTACCTACAATACAATATACAATAAATGACTTGACATTTACGCAACTAACTGTTCAAATACCGTTATACCCAATATCTTCTCTATTTCAGCATAATGCTCGATCATAGAAACATTATTTTGGGCAACAAAATACTCAACATTTAATAAGTCGTCTGGCGTCATATCTATACCGACTTTTTTTGAGACTTCTGAATTTACAGTCTTCACCGAAATTTTGTTCTCTCGTAAATAGTGAATCAAATTATTAAACTTTTGTCCGTGTTCATGACTTTTCAACAAAATTTCATTTTTTTGGTTTGAGCGTTGATAGTCAGCCAGCCCCAAGGTTACGATGCTTGATTTATAGCCATCAAAATCGTGTTTATACGCTACGTCCAGCAAATCTGAGAGAGCATGTTGCGTAGGCTTCAAGCAATCGTCCTGCAAACACTCTATCAAGCTATTCGTCACCAAAACACCTTCCATAACATCTGTGATAAAACCAACGACTTTGCGTGGGGCTGGCAGTCTATCCAAGAACTCCCAACGAGTCGTAATTTGTCGTGAAAGCATTGACACGTTTCGCCCGCAAGCCGATAATAATAATGTACCGCCAACACCAATCAATAAATTTCGACGATTAGTCAATACTTCTTTTTTCTCGTTCATTTTTCTTTCTCCTCGTATTATATTTCTTTAACAACAATTGTTTCTATTTATCATACAACAAAAGTTAGGTCATGGCAAATTTTTATAACAAAATCAATATGTTTACTTTGATACATATAAACATGAAAAAACAGAGCTAATTATCACAATTAGCTCGTTAAAAAATAAATTTTAACTATAAAAACTATAGCATCGCACCCACTTCTGCTCCCTCTCGAATAGCTCGTTTAGCATCAAGTTCTGACGCAAGTTTTGCTCCACCAATTAAATGATATTGAGCAGATGGACTATCGCCAATGTTTGGCATCAAGTCATTAACTGCTTCTTGTCCTGCACAAACCACAATACTATCAACTCGTAATAATTGGCTATGTCCTTCTGCATTTTTTATCCAAAGCCCCTCATTCGTGATTTTTTCATAGGAAATACCAGATAGCTGTTTTACCCCATGTTGTTTAATGGCTGTACGATGTACCCAACCTGAAGTTTTATTTAGTCCTTTACCCAAACTACCTTTTTTACGTTGTAATAAGTATACATCGCGTACAGGGGTAATTGGTGTTGCTTCAACTAATCCGCCTTCTGTTGTGTAATGGGCTTGACTGCTCACGCCCCAATCGGCACGCCATGAAGCAATTGACTGCGGTCTTGCTGATGGCTGTATGTTGCCATCAATGTCTACAAATTCACTGGCATGATGTGAGGTTAAAAATTCGCTGACATCAAAGCCAATGCCACCTGCTCCAATAACAGCGACTTTTTTACCCGCAATTTTTTTGCCCGATAATAAATCAGCATAACTAATCACATGAGGCAAATCTGCACCTTCAATGTCTAATTGGCGAGGTACAACACCTGTCGCAACGACAACATCATCAAATTTACCATGATTTAATTCTTCTTTTGTGACTTTGTGATTTAGTTTTAACGTAATACCTAATTGTTGAATGCGATTTTCAAAATAACGAATGGTTTGATAAAATTCCTCTTTACCTGCAATCACTTTAGCATAATTAAACTGACCACCAATTTTATCTTGGGCTTCAAATAATGTGACTCGATGCCCTCGCTCTGCACACACGGTCGCCACTGATAAACCCGCCATACCAGCACCTACAACTGCAATATTTTTAGCTTTTTTAGCAGGTGCATAAATAAGTTCAGTTTCATAACAAGCTTGCGGATTGACCAAACAAGTTGAACGTTTATTTTCAAAAATATGGTCAAGACATGCTTGATTACAGGCAATACAAGTATTAATTAAATGTGTCTGTCCTGTTTCTGCTTTTTTTACCCAATATGGGTCTGCCAAAAATGGACGAGCCATTTGTACTAAATCAGCCTGCCCGCTGGCTAAAAGCGTTTCGGCAGTGTCAGGCATATTAATTCGATTTGCCACCATCACAGGAATATTAACGTGCTTTTTCACCTCAGCGACAATATCAGCAAAACCTGCCTGTGGTACAGATGTTACAATGGTTGGCACTCTGGACTCATGCCAGCCAATACCTGTATTAATAATTGTCACACCCGCCTGCTCCAATGCTTTTGCTACGCTAATCACTTCGTCCATCGTGTTACCTTCAGGTACTAAGTCAATCATCGATAAACGAAAAGTAATAATAAAATGTTCACCCACAGCCTGACGTATCGCTTTTACCACTTCAATGGCAAACCGCATACGATTTTCCAAACTGCCACCCCATTTATCAGTTCGCCGATTGACACGATTACTCAAAAATTGATTAAGTAAATAACCTTCTGAACCCATCACTTCGACACCATCATAACCTGCTTTTTGAGCAAGTTTGGCACAATGAGCATAATCTTCTATCGTTTGTAAAATGTTTCTTTCACTCATTTGTCGAGGTTTAAATGGAGAAATTGGCGATTTAATTGGGCTTGCTGATACAACAAACGGGTGATAGCCATATCGCCCACTATGTAAAATCTGCATAATAATTTTACAATGATATTTATGCACTGCCTTTGTCAAACGGCGATGATTAAAAACATCAGCTTTTTGATTAAGTGTACCTGCCATTGGTGTCAGCCAGCCTTCACGATTAGGAGCAATACCCCCAGTGATAATCATAGCAACACCACCTTTGGCACGTTCAGCAAAATAACTTGCCAGTTTACTATAATTATAAAAACGGTCTTCCAATCCAGTATGCATTGACCCCATAACAATACGATTTTTTAAGGCAGTAAAACCCAAACTTAATGGCTCAAATATATTTGGATATTCAACGGTTCGTAATTGAATGTTATTATTTACATTATTTTGGCTAGTAGGTAGCATATTACTTCCTTTTTTGCTGGTTAAAGTGCTAAAAGATTATCAAGTCAAACAAAATCTTTCAATAAACCCAGCAGTCATTTTTATATTTAGCAAAAATTCATCAATATCGTTTTTTATAAACTCTAGGCAAAATCTTCAAGATAAGCTATGATGTTGCCGTTGTAAAAGATGGATTTTTACAACGGCTTTACCAGACAAATATTTACCCTCTAAGGAATTTCACTATGCCTGATTTTAATAAAGGATTAGAAAAAACGCCTGCCAACTACACCGCCTTAACGCCAATTGACTTTATCGAACGTAGTGCCAGTATTTACACAGATTATCCCGCCATTATTTATAAAGATTATAAACAAAATGACTTTAGTCAAACTTGGGGTGAAACATTTACCCGCTGTAGACAAATGGCTGATGCGTTACATAAGCTTGGCATTGGTAAAAATGACACAGTTGCTGTATTATTACCAAACACGCCAGCCATGGTTGAAGTAGCTTTTGGTGTACCGATGTCAGGTGCTGTATTGTGTACATTAAATACTCGTCTAGACATTAACGCCCTTGTGTTTTGCTTACAACATAGCGAAGCAAAACTACTGATTATTGATAGCGAATTTGAACCCCATGTTGAACTGATTGAAGAAGCTTTTCCAAATCTCATCATTGTTCATTCAACTGACCTTGCCTATCCTGCCAAACGTGAATTTGGTCAAATGACTTATGAACAGTTTATCGCTTCTGGCACTGATTTAAACAATTGGCAACGCCCTGATGATGAGTGGGACGCAATTACATTAAATTATACATCTGGCACTACAGGCATTCCAAAAGGTGTTGTTTATCATCATCGTGGAGCAGCTCTCAACGCAGTGTCAAATGTATTAGATTGGGATATGTTAAAACACCCTGTTTATTTATGGACATTACCACTATTTCATTGTAATGGTTGGTGCTTTCCTTGGACAATCGCTGAGCGAGCAGGTGTGAATGTCTGTTTACGCAAAATTGATGCTGATTTAATTTTAAAACTAATTGCAGATTTAAAGGTAACACATTATAGCTCTGCCCCTGTGGTACATAACATGATTGCCAATGGTAGTGACGAATTAAAACAAGCAATTAAACATGAAGTGCGTGCCAATATTGCAGGAGCACCGCCCCCTGAGGCATTGTTAGAAAAAATGGAAAAAATGGGTTTTAAAATTACCCATGTTTATGGTTTAACAGAAGTATATGGTCCTGCCTCTATTTGTGTGGAACATTCAGAATGGGAAGAATTATCTGTCACAGAGCGTGCTCAAAAAAAGTCTCGTCAAGGCATGAAATCTCATTTATTTACGGGATTTGATGTCTTTAAACAAGGCACCACTGAGCCTGTAAATGCAGATGGTGAAGAAATGGGGGAGCTGGCATTTCGTGGCAACATGGTCATGAAAGGCTATCTAAAAAATCCAAAAGCCACTGCTGAAGTGTTTGACGGTGGTTGGTTTAAAACGGGTGATTTGGGCGTAAAATATCCTGATGGCTATATCAAAATTATGGATAGACTCAAAGATATTATCATTTCTGGTGGAGAAAATATTTCAAGTATCGAGGTGGAAAACATTTTATATCGTATGCCAGAAATCGAAAGTTGTGCAGTGGTTGCAGCACCACATGATAAATGGGGTGAAGTGCCTGTTGCCTTTATCGAAATTAAAAACGGCTGTACGCTCGACCGTGAAGATGTCATGGCTCATTGTCGCCGACATTTGGCAGGCTTTCAAGTCCCAAAACACATTATTTTTGCCGAAATTCCAAAAACATCAACGGGTAAAGTACAAAAATTTGAATTGCGTCAAGCCGCCCGTTCAATGGCACATGAAGAACCAAAAGTTACCCATCATCGCCATCATGACTAATTGATGTTATGATTATGACCAAATATAACGTCCCATCTGCCTTTAAGGTCAGATGGGATTTGAAACAGTTGTATTTTTTTAACGGCTATCTTAAACTATAACAGACAGGTTTATGTCTTGTTATAATAGTAATAAATTTACCTACTAAATTTAAATTGGGAATTTCCCAAATTTGTTTCTAAAGCAGTTTTCAGACAATTTCTTTTTATAAATCATGTTTGTTGTTCAGGTGTGGCTATCTGATACACAATAAGGGTTTTTATGCTAACACAACTCACTTTACAGCATTTTGCATTGATTGAACAGGCAGAGCTTGAACTCAATTCAGGCTTTAATGTGATAACTGGCGAAACAGGGGCTGGAAAATCCTTATTACTTGATGCGTTGCAATTATGTATTGGTGGACGCACAGATGCAAGTTTAATTCGCCACGGTCAAACGTATGCGGAAGTTTTTGCCGAATTTGATATTCAACAATTATCAGAAGCAAAACATTGGCTAACTGAACAAGCTCGAGAAATCGAAGATAATTTATTAATCCGCCGTCAATTATCTTTACAATCTGATGGCTCTGTGCGTAGTAAAGCTTGGTTAAATGGCTCACCGATTAGTTTAACTGAACTAAAAGCCTTGGGTAGTATTTTGGTGAATATTCATAGCCAGCACGCCCAGCAAAGTTTATTACGTCCGCAGTTTGTCCTAGAATGGCTAGACAGTGCCACAGGATTGACAACAGAAGCGATGGCAGTTCGACAGGCATTTATTCATTATGAAACGCTTAAACAACAAGCAGAACAACAAAATAAAGATGAACAATTACGCCAACAACAAATTCAACTTTTGACAAATCAGTTAGCGGATATTGAGCCAATTTTAACATTGGATTATCAACAAATTGAAGCAGAGTATGACGAATTATCCAATTTAGAAAATTTAATGACGCAGGCATCTATCTTGGTAAATTTACTAGACAATGATAATGATGAACCTGATGCGATTGGCTTATTGGGACGAGCTATCAAACTTTGTGAACAACAATCCAGCATTAGCCAAACTTATGCTGAGTGTGTGGAGCAGTTATCACAAGCTCACAGTTTAATTAAAGATGTTGCTCATACACTCACTAACTATGCCGATGGGCAAAGCCTTGACCCTGAACGTCTAGCCGTACTTGATGAACAATTATCTATTTTTCATCGATTGGCTCGTAAATATCAGACAACCCCACATGAATTATTAAACAATGGTAAGCACTGGCAACAGCAACTTGATGAGTTATTCAATATGATGTCGCCTGAAGCTTTGGCAGAACACATCGAACAGGCTTATCAAGATTTTTTACAGCAGGCAATCGCATTAGACAAACAGCGACAACAGCTGGCAAAGCCCTTAATTGATAAGTTATTAGAACGGTTACGCACGTTAGCATTACCCAATGTTCAAGCAAAATTTCATTTTTCTGCGTTAAAATCGCCCCAAAGTATTGGTATTTCACATGTTGAGTTATTATTTAGTGCTAACGTTGGTATGCCAATGCAACCATTACATAAAATTGCATCAGGCGGTGAATTATCCCGTTTAGCATTAGTGATGCAGGTCATTGATGCACAGGGTATCTGTAGAAAAATGCAAAATAATACTTATCAAACGCCCCATTCTATGAAACAATTATTAGTCTTTGATGAAGTTGATGTGGGTATTAGTGGCGGTACAGCTCAAGTTGTTGGCGAATTATTGCGAGAGTTAGGACAACAACAGCAAATTTTAGCGATTACCCATCAGGCTCAAGTCGCTTCGATGGCTCATCAGCATATTTTAGTTTATAAAACGCAACAAGACCAAGCCCAAAGTCATTTTAGTATTTTACAACAACAGCAACAAATTCAAGAATTAGCCAGAATGTCAGGCGGGGTACATATTACCCAAGAAACGCTTAATCACGCTAAAAGTTTATTAGACAATATAAAATAGTGAAAATTATGTTATGAAAACAACAAACTATCATTTACAACATCATTTTTTAATTGCTACGCCTAATATTGATACAGGGATTTTTCATCAATCATTGGTGTATATTTGCCATCAGGATAAACAAGGAGCTTTAGGATTAATTATCAATAAGCCTTTATCAACCAGTTTGGTAAAATTATTTGATGAACTACAGTTGCCTGTTACTAGTCATTCTTTACTACAACATCGAACCCCATTAAATGCAGGGCCGTTAAACTCTGCGGTTGGTTTTATTTTACATACAGGACAGCCAAATTGGTCTTCATCGTTTGCTGTGGCAGAAAATGTTTGTGTTACCACCAGCAAAGATATTTTACAAAGTATTGGTTCAGGACAAGGTGTAGAATATTTTGAATTATGTCTTGGACATTCTAGCTGGATACGAGGACAATTAGAAAATGAAATTGAACGTGGCGATTGGTTTGTGATACCTGCCCAGTTGGATTTATTATTTAAAGTTGATTATTCAGAACGTTGGCAACAAGCAATGAATATTTTAGGTGTCAATTTAGATAAATTTAGCATGGATATTGGTCATGCCTGATAATATAACAAATCATACGACAACCATGCCTCATACCGTGATGGGCTTAGATTTTGGCGTTAGTAAAATGGGTATTGCATTGGGTAATACGCTGACCCAAACCGCTCGCCCGCTCATGCAATTTCCCATGATAAATGGTAAGCCTGACTGGAATAAATTATTAGCTATCATAACAGAATGGCAAGTAAAACAAGTCATTGTTGGCTTGCCTATCAATATGAATGGCACACCATCAGAATTAAGTTTACGAGCGAGCAAATTTGCCCGCCGTCTTAATCATCAATTACAATCACAACATATTGATTGTCAAGTTATTTTAGTTGATGAACGTTTAACTAGCCGTGAAGCTCGACAATTAGCTTGGGAATATGGACTAATTCGTCATGAAAATGAACCAATTGACAGTATTTCTGCGACTGTTTTATTAAGTAGCTGGTTACGTGATGGCGTTGGGGAAATTTTAACATGACAAAATCACAAACAAATTCTCATCTATCAACAATAGCAGGGTTTTCACCTGTTATCATTGGCTTAATTCGTCAAGCCCAAAATATCAATAAATTTAGTATTTATTTGATTTATTTAGCGATTGTTGCCTTTTTAATTTTTGGTACATTAAAAAGCTTACCACAATTCAAAGATAGCACGATTATTTATTATTGTTTTCATTATTTACCTTATGGATTAATTGGTTTATCGATGCCTTTGACTTTGTATGTGGCGTTTATCTTGTTTCGTTATCGATTAAGCCAACCAAGTATGATTGGTTTATGCTTAGCGGTGGGTTTTGGTTTGTTTACCTTAAGTAGCTATGTGGCGTTTGCCTCGTGGATTGGTATTGCTTTTTTATTTAAGGCTAATCTAAAAAGATTTTTTAAGTTTATTGATGAAAATCAAAATGTAAATTAGTTTTTGGAACAAATTATGTCTTTAACTACGATTATTGCTAAACATGAACTTGATACACAAGGATTGACTTGCCCTGAGCCAATCATGTTGCTTCATCGAACAATTCGCAAAAGTCAAATTGGTGATATTATTCATGTGATTGCGACCGACCCTGCAACAACTCGTGATATTCCAAATTTTTGCCGACATCTTGGTCATGAATTATTACAGCATCAAGAAATAGACAACCAACAATTATCGGATAAAACCGACTCTTGCTTGAATATTTATCATTATTGGATTAAAAAAAATTAATTTATCAAAATTAATTGATGTTTATTTTGATTAGACTTTGTGTTTTTTGTTTATTTTTCTTATAATTAGCTATCTGTAACGTAACTATTTATTAATAAAAGTTTACGATAGTCAGATTTCTTTTAAATTTTAATTTTAATAGAGGTAAAAGGAACTTAATTATGACAAATCCAAAGTCCAATCAGCCTCATACCGCTGATGAATATTCCGAATCTGTTTTAACAATGAGTAAGCAAACAAAACGTGGTTTATTAATTACAGTGATTGCTGGTATTGTTTCATTGTTAGCTTACAATGTGTTACCATTTGATGTAAATGTCAATAAAGGATTAGCATTGCTTTTGTTTGTGGGTACATTGTGGCTGACAGAAGCATTACACATTACCATCACTGCGTTATTAGCCCCCATTTTAGCGGTGTTAATTGGTATTCCCAAATTTGATACTAAAGCTGCTTTAACAAGTTTTTCTGACCCAATTATTTATATTTTCTTTGGTGGCTTTGCGTTGGCAACGGCATTACACGTTCAGCAGTTAGATAAAAAAATTGCTTTATGGTTAATTTCGTTATCTCGTGGGCATCTAGGTACTGCTGTGTTATTAATGTTTGGTGTAACAGCATTTTTATCAATGTGGATTTCAAACACGGCAACTACCGCAATGATGTTACCCTTAGCATTAGGTATTTTGACCCAAGTTGATAAAGAAAAAGACCGCAATACGTTTGTATTTGTATTATTGGGCATTGCGTATGCTTCTAGTATTGGTGGTTTAGGAACGTTGGTTGGTTCACCACCAAACGCTATCGCAGCTAAAGCATTAGATTTAGACTTTGCAGGCTGGATGAAATATGGTTTACCAATGATGTTGGTAATGATGCCATTATTATTGGGTTCAATGTATTTAGTGCTAAGACCACAGTTAAATCGCAAAATTGAAGTTGCTAATGTTACTATTCCTTGGACATTATCTCGTGTTCTTACGATTATCATTTTTATTGTGACAGCGTTATCATGGATTTTTGGTAAACAAATCGGTGAAAAATTTGGTTTTACACAGCCAGATACTGTTGTTGCTTTGATGGCTGCCGTTGCAGTGGTTGGTTTAGGTTTAGTCACTTGGAAACAAGTAAGTGATAATACTGACTGGGGTGTGTTGTTATTGTTTGGTGGTGGTATCGCCTTAAGTAATGTAATGAAAGAGTCTGGAGCTTCGGCAGCGTTAGGTGATTTGATTGCTACTTCTTTATCTTCTGCTCCAACGTTTTTAGTAATTTTAGTGGTCGCAGCGTTTATCATTATTTTAACTGAATTTACATCAAATACAGCATCAGCCGCTTTACTAGTACCCGTATTTGCAGGCATTGCAGTTAAGATGGGTATGCCTGAAATCGTCATGGTCATGGTGATTGGTATTGGTGCATCATGTGCATTCATGTTACCTGTTGCCACACCACCAAATGCGATTGTCTTTGGTACAGGTTTGATTAAACAAGGGGAAATGCTCAAAATTGGGGCGGTATTAAATGCAGTATCTATCGTGTTAGTCGCTGTCTGGGCTTATTTCTTTTTAATGTAATTTTTGCAAGAAGCTATCAGATGAGCCAAATTCGAGCCAATTTACCACGTCAAATCAAAGCAGTAAAAATTATTGATGAGCCGTGGTATTTGCAACAGTTTCGACAAGATTTGCTAGTTCGTGGCTTATCTGTCAATACACGCAATGCGTATTTGCGAGATTTAATCGCTTGCCAGACGACCAATGTCAATCCGTTGATAAACTGGCAAGCTCATGATGTATTAGCTTGTTTGGCAACATTTAGCCAGCAAGGTAAAAATGCTCGTAGTCAAGCACGAGCTTTATCCGCCTTAAAACAATTTTTTCTTTGGCAAATCAGTCGTGAACAACGCCATGATAATCCTTGTGAAGATATTAAATCGCCAAAACTTGGGCGACCTTTGCCCAAAGATTTATCAGAACAAGATGTTGAAAAACTACTCAACAGCCCTGATACGACAACTATCATTGGCAAACGTGACCAAGCCATGTTAGAGGTGTTATATGCCTGTGGGTTACGCGTATCTGAGTTAATTCATTTATCATTAAATGAAGTTAATCTAAATTCTGGCTGGTTACAACTCACAGGTAAAGGCGAAAAAAATCGTTTAATTCCGCTTGGAGAAGTAGCGGTAAATGTATTAAACGATTATTTACACACAGCCCGACCCGAACTTGCCATCAGTAAAGATAATCGCCCTAATCGTTGTCAAGCGGTTTTTTTGACACAACAAGGCGGTTATATGACTCGACAAAATTTTTGGTATATTCTGAAACGTTATGCAACTCAAGCAGGGATTATGATGGACATTTCGCCACATACTCTAAGACATGCTTTTGCCACACATTTAATTAATCATGGGGCGGATTTACGCAGTGTGCAGTTGTTACTTGGTCATCAGGATTTATCAACGACCCAAATTTATACCCATGTGGCGACCGCCCGATTACAACAAATTCATCAACAACATCACCCCCGAGCTTGACCTACTCCGTTCCAAAAAACCTATCTAAATCTACTCAAGAGCAAATTTAATGTTTTCTTCCTACTTCACCGTTGTTTGCTCTTGTCATTTGACTTAAGACTTACATCAACTCCATAGGCTGACACGGTAGAACTTACCGCCTTTTT